>JACPWG010000085.1 GCA_016197205.1 Planctomycetota bacterium | reverse complement strand
GGAGTACGGGAAGGCGCTCGCACTCGAACCGGATTCCTCGGAGGCATGGGCACGGCGGGGCGAGGCGCGCTTCGGCCTGGCCCAACGCCGGCTGCAAGCCGGCAAAGACCCGGGAGACCTGCTCGAACGGATCGAGGAGGACCTTGGGAAGGCCCTCGAACTCGACCCAAGACGCACGTGGGCATGGAAGCGGCGCGGGGACCTTCGAGCGACGGTGGCGTCGCTCCGGCTCGCCCGCGGTCAGGACCCATCCCCCTCCCTTCGCGATGCGGTCGCCGACTACGACAGGTCGCTGGAGCTCGACGCCCCGCTCCCGACCGTGCTGGTCGAGCTCGCCATGCTCCGCCTCGTCTGGTCGCGTTGGGAAGAGGGACACGGGCGGGACCCGACCCCGCTGCTCTCGGCCTGCATCGCGGATTACGACAAGCTCCTGAAACACCAGCCTCGCAACACCGCCGCCTGGCTCAATCGCGGGAGCGCCAAGGCGGGCCTCGGCCTGTGGCGCGCGAACCACGGCGCCGATCCCACGGCCGACTTCGAGGGCGCGAGCGCGGACTACGCGAAAGCGATCGAAATGGAACCCGGTCTCTTCGTCGCCTGGACTTCGCGCGGAAGCGTCCGCATCGAGTGGGGGAACTACCTAGCCGTACACGGCGAGGATCCAGCCTCGCTTTTCGAGCAAGCGGTCGCCGACTGTTCGCGCGCGAAGGAGCTGGAGCCCCGATCCGGGCTTCCCCTGCTGCAGCGAGGCAACGCGCGCACCCACTGGGCCCGATACCGGATGCGCGCCGGCCAGGATCCCGAGCCTCTCCTGCGCGAGGCCGAAGAGGACTACGGCGCGGCGCTCGCGGCGGATCCGGGCACGCCGCGCGCGTGGCTCCATCGTGGGAACCTGCGCGCATTGTGGGCGGAGCTGGCAGAGCGCTTGGGGACCGACCCCGAGCCGCGTTTCGCGGCCGCCGCCGACGACTACGGCAAGGCGCTGGAGCGGGACCCTCGCTCGCTCGAGGCGTGGACGGAACGAGGGCGGGTACGGCTCGCCCGGGGCCTGCGCCGGCGGGCGGGCGGCGGCGATGCGGGCGAGCTCTTCGCCGGAGCGCGTCAGGACCTCGAGCGCGCCGTCGGCCTCGAGCCCCGCCGCGCGCGGGCCCTCGTCGCGCGAGGCCGGCTCCATCATGCGCTCGGGGAGTGGAAGCAGGCCCTCGGCGACCTCGAGAGCGCGCTTCGACTCGAGCCCGCCTGCGAGCCGGAAATCCGCGCCGCGATCGAGGACGCCCGAGCGCGGGCCGGGTCGCCCGACGCGAGGTGAGGGCGCATATAACGTCGATGAATTTATTTTTTGATTATTGACAATTTTAAAAATTTAAGGTGAAGCAATCACTATTCAAAACCTTCGAAACCATTTTTCCAATTCTTAAAACCAATCAAAATAATGTCACAACTTTTAT
>JACPWG010000081.1 GCA_016197205.1 Planctomycetota bacterium | reverse complement strand
GCAGGGCCTTGCGCGTTCGTGCGCTGCGCCGCGCAAGGAAGGGGGCGCCGCCGGACGCGGGCGGAGGGGTCGTGGCGGGAGCGACGGCGGCGGGCGCGGGGCCGGCCCCCGCGGTTGCCGGACCCGCGTCGCCGCCGCGGAGCAGGAGCGCGGCGAGGAGCGACGGTCGTGCGTCTTCGGGGGCGGCCGCGAATTCCCAGCCCGCGCGCAGGATACGGTATTCACCTGAGCTCGCGGCCGCGAGCCCGGTGGTGGCCGCGAAGGCGAGGAGGGAGTCCAGGTACCCGGCCTCGAGCCCGAGCACCCGGTGCAGCCGCTTGAGGTCCGCCTTCACCGGCTCCCCGGCCTGCGTGGTTGCGACGCCAAGGGCGTCGACGGCGAGGAACACGCGCCGGAAGTCGCGGACCGGGACGCCCGGGCGCGGCCGGAGGTCGGGCTCCGGCGCTTCCACGGCGAGGCGCGCGAGCAGCTCGCGGCGCTCCGCCTCCCAGCGTTCGCGGACCTCCTGGGAGAGCACGGGCTCCAGCTCGCGCGGCACGGCCACGACCTCGGGGCCGCCGCCGGCGCTGCCGCTGCCGGGCACCAGGAGCCCCTTCCGGAAGAGGTCCTGCACGGGCGTGGGCCGCTCGCCGCGGCGCGCCGTCCCGACGAGGTCGCGCGCCGTGAACACCCACGCCGAGGAGAGGCCGTGTTCGGCGGCGAATTCGAAGAGGGGGCAGCGCCCGCCGCGCTCCACGACGGCATTCAGGATTTGTCGACCGCGCGGCTCGAGGGACCGGAGCAGGTCCGGCACCTGGAGGCCCAGGAAATGGAGGATGCGGGCCCGCGTCGTGGGAAGGTCGTCCGCGTGCGCGACGCCGAGGTGGTCGCGCAGGATCGCGAGGGCCGGGGCGTCATAGAAGCCCAGCCCGGCGACCAGGCCGAGACGGGGCCGCGGCAGCTCCGCGTAGAAGAGGAAGTCCGCGGGCAGCAGCAGGCTCTCGCCGGCGCCCGAACCGGACGCGGGAAAGAGGAGCCCTGCGCGACGGAGCCGGGCCAGCTCGACTCCGGCTGCTTCGGGCCGCGCCTGCAATTCCGCGAGAGGGAGCTTGCCGCCGCGCTGGGCGAAGAGGACGAGCGTGCGCAGCTCGGGTTCGGAGAGGGTCCAGAAGAGTCGGAGCTGGGGCGGGCGCGAGGCGACGACCTCGAGGATGCCCGCGATGAGCGTGGAGCGGTCGCGTGCGTCGAGGCTCCGATGCTTGCGGAAGTGGCCGGCGACCTCGAGCAGGTCCGCGGCGCTCAGCGACGCGAGGCAGTCGGCGAGGGGCGGCGTGAAGAGGCCGTCGAGCGACGGGAGCGGGCGTGGCCCATCGTCGCGACCCAGCACGAGCGGAGGCGGCCCGGCGGGCGGGGCGGGGCGCGGCGCAGGCGCGACCGTCGCGACGACCTCGATCGCGGGTGGCGCTTCGTGGGCGGGCGCGGGGGCCGGCGTGGGCGGCGGGGCCGGGAAGGCCGGGAGGGCGGCGAGCGACTCGCGCGCGAACGGGGAGAGGCGGATGCCGAGGGCCTGCCCGCCCCGGTCGAGCGCGGCGCCGACGAGGCCAAGGGCGGCAAGGAACTCGGACACCCAGGCGGCGAGCCGGGCCTCGACGAGCTCCGAGCCCGTGAACGACTCCTCCGTGCGCTCCGCAGGGGGAGGCGCGGGGACCGGACGTGCCCCCCCGGCGGCCCGCTCGCGGAGAAAGGCGTGGAGCGTGAGCCGGGTGAAGGCGAAGCGCGGGTACCAGCGATACGGATCGAGCCCACGAAAGGCCCGAACGAAGGTCGCGGGCAGGGGCCCGAGGATGTCGCCGCCGTACGGGGCCGCGGTCTCCGAAAAAAAGAACAGAAAGGCCTGTCGGTCGCGTTCCTCGGGCGCGAGGTCCAGCCAGGACGCGTCCGCGGGGACGGGGCGCAGGGAGCCGTCGCCCGCCAGGGAGCAGAGCTGCTTTTGGATGCAAAGCTGGAGGACCGTCGGCCACATGCGGCGGAGGGGGCCCCGCAGGGCGTCGGGCTGCTCGCGGCCGTCGCAGACCTGCTTCACCGACCATTCGCTGAGGGTCCCGCGCTCGAGGTAGAGGCGCGTCTTGCGCAGGGTCAGCAGCATTTCCGCGAGGAGCCGTCCGAGCGCGGGTGGGCGGTCGACCACGCGCGCCTCCGCCGGGACCTTAAGCGGCAGCTCGCGGAGCCATGCCTCGGCGACCTCGGGGAAGAGCACGATCGACTCCGGACCCGCGTCGAAGCCGGCCCGACCGGCGTCCAGCTCGCCGATGGCGCCCAGGCGGGCGTCCTCGAGCGCGCGCCCCATCCGTGCGGGGAGGGTCCCGCGCCGGTTCTCGGGGACGATCGGTCGCCACCGGGTCGCCGGCATGAGGCCGCCGTGCTCGGCGAGGGCGACCCGCGCAAGCCGCGACCAGTCCGCCTCGAAGAGGGAGTCGATCCGGTCCTCGATGGCCTCGAAGGCGAGGAGTTCGGGCGTGACCGACGGCGGGGGGGACTCGCCCGCGTCGGCAGCGCAGCGTGTGAGCAACTCGGTCAGGGTGAGGGGAAGAAGCATGGGGGATTTGAGAATGGAGAATGGAGATTTGCTGATTGTCGATTGCTGATTGGGAAGGTCGGCGCGAAATTTGTTGTTGGGGTCGAATCCGCGGGAGCGGATGGAGGCGCGGAGACCGCTCCCTGACGGTCGCGGTTCGGAGCTCCGTCAGGCGGTTGGGATTTGGGCTTTGGGATTTGGGATTTTCGTCATCGCCCGTGCGAGGAGTTCGTCGGCCGTGTGGATGCGGTAGTTGTAGCCCTGCTCCGTCAGGAAGAGCTGCCGCTTGTTGGCGAACTCCTGCTCGCTGGTGTCACGGCTGACCAGCGTGTAGAAGCTGGCCTGCCGGCGGTCGCCCTTGGGACGAAGCACGCGGCCCAGACGCTGCGCCTCCTCTTGGCGCGAGCCGAAGGTCCCCGAGATCTGGATGAGCACGCTCGCATCCGGGAGATCGACCGCGAAGTTCGCCACCTTGCTCACGACGAGCACGCGGAGGCGGCCTTCGCGGAAGTCGGCGTAGAGGCGTTCGCGCTCCTTCGTCGGCGTAGCGCCCGTGATGAGCGGGACGCGCAGGTCGTGCGCGAGGAGGACGAGCTGGTCCAAGTACTGTCCGATAATCAGCACGAGCTCGTCGGCGTGCAGGGCGAGCAGGGCCTGCACGATCGCCAGCTTCGCGGGGTTCTCGGACGCGATCCGGAACTGGTCCTTTTCCGGGGAGAGGGCGTACGCCAGTTTCTTGTCCCCCTCCATGTCGACGCGGATCTCCGTGCAGGTCGCGGTCGCGATCCAGCCCTGCTTCTCGAGCACCTTCCACGGCACGTCGCACTTCTTCGGTCCGATCAGGCTGAAGACGTCGTCCTCCTTCCCGTCCTCGCGGACGAGCGTGGCCGTGAGCCCGAGCCGCCGCCGCGCCTGCAGCTCGGCCGTCGCACGGAACACGGGCGCGGGCAGGAGGTGCACCTCGTCGTAGACCACGAGCCCCCAGTTCATGCGATCGAAGAGGCCGAAATGTTCGAACGTCTCGCTCCCGCGCCTCCGGTAGGTGAGGATCTGGTACGTCGCGATCGTGACCGGGCGGATTTCCTTCGAATCCCCCGTGTATTCGCCGACCTCCTCGGGCGTGAGCGTGGTCTTGTCCAGGAGCTCGCGCTTCCATTGGCGGGTCGCGATGGTGTTCGTCGTGAGAACGAGCGTCTGCACCTGGGCCCGCGCCATGGCCGTGATGGCGACGACGGTTTTGCCGGCGCCGCAAGGGAGGCAGACCACGCCGCTCCCGCCGTGGGCCGCGCCGCCCGCCCAGAACGAGTCCACGGCGTCGGTCTGGTAGCTGCGGGGGCGGAACTCGCCGCCCGACGCGGTCCGATCGCGGAGCCGCAGCGGGAGGGGCGCGCCGTCCGTGTACCCGCCGAGATCCTCGACCGGCCACCCGATCCGGGTCATCGCCTGCTTGACCGGCCCGCGCATCCCTGTCTCCAGGAAGAGCCGGTTCGCGTCGATACGATGGGCCAGGAGCGGCCGCACCTCCGCATGGTTCCATGCCAGCGCGACCAGCGCCTCCTCCGCGGACCGCAGGACGAAGCCCGGGCGGCCGGGGAGGTCGCTGAGCTCCGCCTTCACCAGCCGGATCCGGCCGTAGCGGGAGAGCTGCTCTTCGATCTCCCTACGGACGTGCTGCGGCACGTCGTACTTCGAGTAGCGGTCGAGGGCCGCCAGCGCGCGCGGCGCGGCCAGGCCCGTGGCGGCGGCGTTCCAGAGAGAGAGGGAGGTAATGCGGTAGGTGTGGACGTGCTCCTGGCTGCGGATCAACTCGGCGAAGCGCGCGAGCTCGTCGCGGGCCTCGGCGTACAGCGGGTGGTCCACCTCCAGGAGGACCGTGCGGTCCCCCTGGACGATGAGCGGATTGGAGCGATCGGGCATGAACTGCGGTCTCGATTCTCGGGCGCGCCGCGGGGGCGGAATGCCGCGTCGACGAACTTCGGGAGCGGTCGTTCCCGCGCTCCTGGGGAATCGAAGCAACAACCCGAACTGAGGCTAAACTCGACCGACGGCGGCAAATGGCTAGATCATGGCTGCGCGTCCCAGCCAGACGCGGGCGAAATTTGAAATTTGAAATTTGACTTTTTGCAATTTGAAATTCAATCTGGCCGCGTGGGGCGAATGGGAGACTTTTACACAGAGACGCGGAGACGCAGAGGCCGGGCGCTGAGTCCACCGTCCTCTACCGGCGATGATCTCTGGCAACGCACGGAGAGCTCGGTTTTAGCTTCACTTCGGCTTGTTGAATCGAAGCCCCTGCGCGGGGTCGCGCGGGCCGGAGGCCCGCGCCCCCAGGAAACGCGTGTGGACCTCGTCAACGCGGCACTACCGGGAAACCTGGCGCTCGAACGTCCCCTTGTTCTGGGCCAGGAGGTAGGCCTCCTCGGCGGAGAGCCGGCCGTCGGCCACGAGCTGGGTGAGGGCGAGGTCCGCGGGGTGGTACCATTCGCCGCGGCCCGAGCTGACCATCGAGGGCAGGCGCTCAAAGTCTCCCTCGCGGACGATGCCGGCGACGCCGGGGTTCGACTGGAGGATCTCGGGCACGGGGAAGCGATCCTTGCCGTTGGCCGAAGGCGCCATGCGGAGGGCGACGACGCCGCGGAGCGTGTCCGCGAGGAGGGAACGCATCCGCGGCTTGGCGGGGGCGGCGATCGGGTCGAGCAGCCGCTCCAGCGCCCCGACCACGCCGTCCGCCACGATGCCGGCGAGCACCAGGACGCCTCGATCCGCGGCCTCGAGCGCCATCGCGATCGACACCGGGTCCGGCAGGTCCCCCACCATCAACACCTCGCAGTCCAGGTAGATCGCGGACTCCATCGCGGACCGGAACGAGCCCGAGTGGGCGCCCACTTCCCGCTGGGTGACGATGGCCTTGCGCACCGGGTGGATGAACTCGATCGGCTCCTCGATGCAGAGGACGTGCTTCCGATGGGTGTGGTTGATCACGCTCACGAGCGCCGAGAGCAGCGTGGTCTTGCCGCTGCGAGGTGGGCCGGCGACGAGCACGAGGCCGTCCCTGAGGCGCGCGAACGTCTCCACGACGCCCGGGAGACGCAGCTCGGACAAGGCGGGGATCTTGTCGGGCATCGTGCGAAACACGGCGCCGAGCCCGAGATTCTGCTGGAAGAAATGGCAGCGGAACCGGCCCACGCCGTCCACGCCGTAGCCGAACTGCGTCTCATGCCGCTCGCGCAGCTCCAGGACCCGGAACGGCGGCGCGATTTCGTGCAGCGTCTCCCGCAGGGACTCCTCCGTGGAGACCGGGTTCGTGGCGAGCGTGAGGACCTCGCCGCGGATGCGGAGTTTCGGCCGCTGCCCCACGCTCAGGTGCAGCTCGGCGGCCCCCTTCGTCTTCTCCAGCTCGAGCAGCTTGTCGATTCCGGGCATGCGCTCTACCTCATGCGATCAGCGTAACCACGGAGACACGGAGTCACGGAGGGTACACGGAGAGGACGAGGAGCCTGGCGAAAGTTCTCCGTGAAGCGTCCGTGCCTCCGTGGTGAAATCGGGCGGGGCCGTCAGCGCCGGCGCGCCGCCATCTTGAAGAGCTCCCGGTCGGTCGCCAGAATCTCCGCCGCCTCGGCCGCGACCAGACCGCCGCCGACCAGCTCCACCAGGGAGTCGTCCATGAGACGCATCCCCGCCTTCGACGACGACTGCAGAAAACCCGCCAGGTCGTCGAGGCGATCGTCGTGGATCATGGAGCAGACTTCGTGCGTATTGAAGAGCACTTCCGTCGCCACGACGCGCCGCTTGCTCACCGCCGTCGGCACGAGCTGTTGCGTGACCACTGCGCGCAGCGTCTCGGAGAGCAGGGCGCGCGCTAGGGCCTCGCGTCCGGGGCCGAAGCCCCCGAGGATGCGCCGGAGGGTCGACGTGGCGTTGCGCGTCGGCATCGCGGCCAGCACGAGCACTCCGCCGCGCGCGGCCGAGAGCGCCAGCTCGGTCGTTTCCTGGTCGCACAAATCGGAGATGAGGAGCACGTCCGGCCCCTCCTGCACCGCGCCGCGCACGCCGCGGGCGAAGCTCTCGGTGTGCCGCCCGACTTCGCGCTGCGAGACCAGGCAATTCTTGCTGGCGTGGAGGAACTCGATCGGGCGCTCGACCGAGACGATGTGTCCGCGCCGCTCCCGGTTCATCTGGTCCACCAGGGCCGTCAGCGTCGTGCTCCGCCCGGAGCCGCCCGGCCCGGTCACGAGCACCAGGCCCTCGGGCAGCGTGACGACTTTCGAGAGCACGGGGGGCAAGAGCAGATCCGACAACGTCTGGGACTTGGCCGGCACGACCCGGAAAGCGGTGCCGAGACCGCGCCGGTCGCGGAAGACCTGCACCCGGAAGCGCCCCACCTCGGGCGCCTCGTAGGCCAGCGTGAGATCGTTCGTCTCGTGGAAGCGCGCCTCCTGCTCGGGCGTCAGCAGCGCCGAGACGAAGCGCTCCATCTCCTCCGGGAAGAGCGCGGGCGTCTGGATCTGCGTCAGCTCGCCCTGCAGACGGAGCGACGGCTTGACGGCGCTCCGGATGTGGACGTCGCTCGCGCCCGCGTCCCGCGCGCCGCGCAGGATGGAGAAAAGCTTCTGGCGGTCCCCATCGGTGGGGAGGGGAAACCGGCGGGCGGACACGAAGCGGGGCGGGGTTCCCACGGCCGTCGACGGCGGCGCGGAGGCGGCGAACGCGGGGACCGGGGGGAGCACCGGGGCTCCGGCACCGGCGGGCGACGAGGTCGGAAGCTCCGGCGAAAGCCCGGGGGAGGCGGCTGCCGCGCCGGTGCCCGGGTCCAAAGCCTTCGCCGCTTCCGGAAGCGGCGTCTCCAACACCGGTCCCTGCTCGGCGAGTTCGTCGGCCGAGGTTGGACTGCCGGGCCGCGGCGTCGAGCCGGCACCCGCGGCAGCGGTCGGGGCCGGCGCGAGCGACTCGGCGTCGAGGGTCGCCCCGCCGGGCAGCGTTTCCCCAGCCGCGTTCGACGAAATCGAAGCGAACGGGGACGGGGACGGCGTTGCGACCGGAGCGGCGGCATCGACCTTGTTCTCCGCGGGTCCGGAACTCGCTGCGCTCGACTCCTCCGCCATGTCTGTGGGCACTTCCCCGCCCGCGAGCGCCGGAAACTCCTCGAGCTGGACGCCCAGGTCGGCCGCGAGCTCCGTCGTTCGTCCGGCCTCCTGACCCGACGCCGCGGCCGGGGCCTCGATCGGTTCGGGGAGGTCGAATTCGTCCAGTTCGCCGGAGTTGGGCGGTGCGTCGTCGGGCGTCTCGACGTTCTCCCCTGCAAGCGCATCCGCAGGTCCGAAGGCTTCCAGGTCGAGCGGGGGCTCCTGGAGGGTCGTGCCGCCGCCGTGCGCTGCCGTCGCCTGCTCCCCGGCCGAGCCGGTGGTGTCGGCCGCCGACCGGCCCGGACCTTCGCTCGTCTCCTCCGATGCTGCCTCGAGTCCCATCGCGGGAACCTCCACGGATGTGGCTGGGCGATCGCCGTCACCGGACGCGACCGCGGGTTCGGAAGAGACCTCGGTCGAAAAAAAGTCCGCGGCGCCGTCCTGATCCCGGTCGGGCTCGGGGAAGGCCGGCGACGCCGACGCGGGCGAGCCGGGTGCCTCCAAGGGCGTTGGTGCCGTCGCACGCGCGGCCGGATTTGTCGCCTCGGCCGTAACCGCGCTCCCCTCGAGCCCGCCGCCCGAGGTTTCTTGGAGCTCGGCCCGTGCCGTGTGCGAAGTCGACGCCGGAAGTGCCGCCTCCCCGGAAACCGATTCGGGCTTCGCGGACGACGGTTGGGGTGGGATCGCATGCGCGACGACGCGTTCGCCGAAGAGCCACGGCGGGGGCGCGGTACCCTGCCCTTCCGCCGAGTGCGAAGGCTTCCCTCCCCCGAAAGCCGTTCCGGCCCCCGGCGACGGGGACCGCAGGAGCGAGCCGAAGTTGCCGGAGGCGAGGAACGGGACTGCCGGCTCGGGCGCGCGCGCCGGCGTCGTCGGAGGGGCGGGGAGCAGCTCGCTCGCCGGCGATACCGGCCCGGGGGCCTGGGAGGGGCCTGCCGGCCGTTCGGTCGGCGGTGCAGCCCCGCCTGGGGCGGCGATGGTCGCGGACGTGCCGGCAGGGGCGGCGGCCGATACGCTGGGCAGGAGCCAGGGGGGCGGCTCGGCCTCCGACGCCTGCGAAAGCCACGGCGGGACCTCCGGCTCAACCGGCGATGCGGGCGGGATCCGCGGTGCGGACACCGGCTGCGTGGGCGGGGGCTCCGCGGGCTGCGTCCCCGCGTCCGGGACCAAAGCCGAAATCGACGCCGCGGTTTCGGCAACGGGCCCGGGCGAAAGCAAGGACCCCGATGCCCCCGAGGGCTCGACCGTGGCAAGCTCTCCGTTCGGAGGTGCGACGGTCGAGGGCGGTGTTTCGAGGACAGGCGCGGCGATCCGCTCGACTTCGGGCGCGGCCCGGGAAAGGCGCCCGACCTCCAGGGAAGGGGCGGCGGGCGTCTCCGCGGACGCCGATGCTTCGGCCGCGAAACTCGGCACGGCGGGCGCGGAAGCGGCGTCGACCGGCGCTTCCGTGCCGGTGCCCGCTGCCGCGAGAAGCGTGGGGGCCGGCGCCGGCGCCGGCGTGGATGCGGACTCTTCCTCGACCGACACCGACAGGGCCGGCCCGATCCGGAGCGGCGGCGGCTCGGGTGCCGCCAAGGGCTCCGATGGCGAAGCGGCCGGTGGGGCAAGTACGACTGGCGCGGTCTCGGCCTCAGGTGAATACCTTAGGTCGGCTTGCTCGGTGTCGAGCGCTTGCGAACTCGGCGCTTGCGTGGCGGCAGGCTCGGTGACGGCGGGCGCCGGGACCAGGGCGGGGGCCGCGACCGCGGCGGCCGACACCATCGTGCCGATGCCGACTTCCGCCGGCTGGAACGTGGGGACACTCGCGGGTACTGCCGTCGGTTCGGCTGCGGGTCCCGCCGTGAGTTCGACCGGTGCGGCAGGCGACACGAGCGGCGGTTCGAGTGCAGGCGCGGGCACAGGGGCGGGAGTCGGGGCGGGGGCGGCGTCCGCCGGCGGAGGCGCGAACGCGATGGGCTTGGGCGCGAGTTCGAGCGAAGTCTGTGGTCCGACCAGGGACTCGGTCACTGGGGAAGAGGCGAGAGGCACCGCCGCCGCTTCCCCGGGCGGCGCCCCGGCCGTCGACGCGGCCGGCTCCGGCGTCACGAGGGTGCGGTCGAGCGCGGATGCGAGTCGCATGGGCTCGGCCGCCGGCGCCGTCGAAGCGACCTCGGAGGCAACCTCGGGTCGGGGCTCCGCGGCCGGCGCCGGCGGGCTGAACTTGTCGACGGCCGGCGGCGGCGGCGTCACGACCTCGTTGGCCGGCGCGACCGCGAGCGGGGGCGTGCTCGCGATGTCGGTCGGAGTCGTGGGCGCCGCCGGCGCCGCGGAAGCAGGAACTGGGAGGGGCGGCGCGGCGGTCGGCGAGAGTTCCTGCGGTGCAGCCGTGGCCGGGTTTCCCTCCTGGGTCGCGCCTGGCGCCGTAACGGGCGCCGTGACGGGCGCAGGCAACGCCGTCGGCTGCGCCTCGTTCGGCGCCGTGATCGGCGGGCCGCCCGGAGCCGTCGAAGTCGACGGCGCAGGGATGCTTGCGACCTCCGCTTCCAAGTCGAAGGTTGGGGACAGGGCGGCCTGCGCTCCCGCCTTCTCCGCGAGGTCTCCCGAGGGCTTTGCCGTCTCGACCTCGGCTGCGGGCGGCGTGGAGACCGGCGTCGGCTCCACGGGGGCGCTCGCCGGCGCCGGCAGCAGGGCGACGACCGCGTTCGCCGCCAGTGCTTCTTCCCGACTCACCGCGACGGCGACGAGCGGCGAGGAGGAGCCGTCGAATTCGTCGATCCCTCCGAGCGTGAAGCCCGCAGGCAGCCTGGAGAGCGCGGAGGCATTTTCGTCGATGCGGATCGGTACGAGGGGGCGGGGGCGCAGGGCGGCGAGGAAGCCGAGAGGACTGGACTGACGTCGGGTCGATTCGGGGGTGGGTGCGATTTGCCAGGGGAAGCTCGCCGGGGCGGGCGGCCGGATCTGCGGGGCGAAGGGCCTGGGCATTGGCACTGGCGTGGGTGCGGGCTTGGGCGCGGGAGTGGGTGCCGGGCTCGCGACGGAGACGGACGGGGATTCCGCCGCTTCGTCGAGGGCCTCGAGATCGAACGGGGCCTCGGAGACCGGGGGCGGTGGCGCGGGCGGCGTGGGTGGCGCCCCGGTCCAGCCGAAGGTGGGCACCGGCGCGAGTGACGCTGCGAGCGGAGCGGGAGCGCTCTCCCGGGGTCCGGAGCCGGGCGGCTGCGCGGGGAGCTTCCACCAGCGATAGGTCGTCGACGTCTGGGGGAGACCTTGCCCCACGGCGGGAGGCGCGGCGCTTGCCTGCGGGGGCGGACCGGACGTGGCTGTCCCACCAAATGGCGCCGGGGGAGCGGCAGGCGGTCGGGCGCCGGGGAAGGGCGGTCGGAAGCCAGGTGGGCCCGTCGGCGGTCGGAAGCCGGTCGAGGGGAAGGGCGGCCGGCCGGGAGGGCCCCCCGCTGCGGGGCCGGCAGGCGGGGTGAACTGACTATTCGGCCACGGAGTACCGGGCTGTCGTGGCGGGGGCAGTCCGCCCGACCCGTACAGCACGGGCGGTGTGGGGTCGGTCGGGCCGGTGGCGGCTGCCGCGGTCGCAGGGCCGAAGGGGAACGGCCGACGCGTCGGACCCCGGGGGGTGGGAGCGGCGGGTTGGGGCCCCGTCCCGAACAACTGCGCGGGGGCGGCGAGCGGCGAGGGGGCACCGGTCGGCGAGGAACTGGGGTACGGAGGCGCCGGCGGGTAGGGGGCGGGCAGGGAGGAAGCCGGCGTCGCCGCGGAGGGCGTGGCCTGCGGGCCGCCGAAGAGCGGGGAGGCGGCGAAGATCTGCATCGAGCCGCCGCCGGCCCCTTGCGTAGGAGCGGGGATGGGGGCAGGAGGAGAAGGCGCCGGGCCGCCGAAGAGCGCCACGCTGCCGAGCGGAGACGGCGAGCGCAGGTCGGCCCTCCTTCCCGCCGCGCCGCCGCCGCCCGAAACCAATCCGGTTCCCGCGTTCGACCCGCCCACGCGCGCGCCGAGGCCGGCCTGGATCCCCGGTGAGGCGGCGGGTCTTGCGCGCGCGGTCATCCCCTGGACGCGGCGCTGCAAGTCGAGAAGGGTGCGAAGGGACTTGATCGTGAGGTAGCCCTTGCTGACCGCGATCTCGCCCAGTTTGCGAGGAATCGGCAGCTTCTTCTGGGTGTCGATACAATCATTGAGCTGCTTCTGGGTCAGCATGTGATTGCCGACAGCCAGGCGCCCGAAGACAGCATTGTCCTCGGCATCCATCCGTGGATCCCTCGCTCAGGTGTGCTGCTCGAGGTCACAGGACGCGCCGCCCTCGGGGCCCGAAAGACCCAGAGCTTGCCCGCGATCGGTCCCGTTTCCCCCGGGTCTGTGCGTGTCCTCCGCCGGAACCCAACCGGAGTTGTCCCCTTGGGATACGGAGTGAGTCCCTGGAGAGTGAGCCAGAGGTCCCAATCTATCCCGTCCGCGGCGAACATTCAAGGAAAAAGGACCCGTGCGGCCGACGGCTGCTGGGCGCAGGCAGGCACCAGGAGAACCGAAACGGCGGAGCCGCCCGCGAGCCTGCACAGGGGGTGACGAAGTCGGGACCGCGCCCGAAAGCTCGACGCGCGTGGGCGAAGCGGGCGCTGCCTGAGTACCGCGCCCGCGAGCTCACGGGTTCAGGAAACGCTCGAACATCGTCTTGTCGTGCGCGCTCACGTAAGCGTCGTCCGCCTTGATCTTCCCCTGCTGCAGGTAGGCCATCAGGGCGTTATCCATCGTCTGCATGCCCTCGCCCCGTCCGGCCTCGATCAGGTTGTGGATCTTCGGCGTGTTCCCCTCGCGGATCACGTTGGCCATCCCGCTCGTGGACAGGAGGATTTCGTTGACGGCGACGCGCCCCTTCCCGTCGGAGGTCTGGAGGAGGATCTGGGAGACCACGGCCTTGAGCACCTCGGCCAGGACGGTGCGGACCTGCGACTGCTGTTCCGGGGGAAAGACGTCGATGATGCGGTCGATCGTTTTGGGGGCGCTGTTGGTGTGGAGCGTGCCGAAGACCAAGATGCCGGTTTCCGCCGCGGTGAGGGCGAGCGAGATCGTTTCGAGGTCCCGCATCTCGCCGATGAGCACGATGTCCGGGTCCTGTCGGAGCGAGGCCTTGAGGGCGCGGGGGAAGGAGGTAGTGTGGGAATCGACTTCCCGCTGGGTGAGGATGGAGCTTTTGTTGGCGTGGACGAACTCGAGGGGGTCTTCGATGGTGATGATGTGCTTTTTCTGCGTGGTGTTGATGTGGTCGATCATCGCGGCGAGCGACGTGGACTTGCCGCTGCCGGTGGGGCCGGTGACGAGGACGAGACCGTGCTTGAGGAGCGTGATGCTCTCGACGATGGGCGGGAGGTGGAGGTCGGCGATCGTCTTGATCTTCTCCGGGATGACCCGGAAGACCGCGCCGGGACCGTTGTGCTGCTGGAAGTAGTTGCAGCGGAAGCGGGCGACCCCGGCGAGGGAGTAGGCGAAATCCGCGTCGTGGGTCTGGCTCCACTCCGTGTACCGGTGCGGGGGGCAGATTTCCTGGAGGTAGGCGATGGAGGAATCTTCGGTGAGGGCGGCGTGCTCGGGGATGTCCTCGAGGTCGCCATGGACCCTGAGCTTCGGCCGCTGCCCGGTCGCCATGTGGAGATCGGAGGCGCCGGTGTCCTTGAGCAGCCGAAGGAGGCGATCGATGGCGGCCATGCGCGCGTCCTGTAAGCCCGGGTGACGGGAGGCCAACGAGGGGGAGCCGCAAGCAAAACGGTCGAGGCTTTGGCGGGCGGAAGCCTACGGGTGGCCGGTTTCGCCGGCCTGGGCGAAGTCCGCCTTCGACTCCGCGAGCCCGCGGGCGACCTCGAGGCTGATCGTGCCCGTCTGGACCAGTTCCTTGAGGGAGTCGTCCATGAGGCGCATGCCGAGTTTCCGGCCGACCTGCATCTGCGACCGGATCTGGAAACTCCGGTTGTCGCGGATGAGGTTGCCGATGGCGGGGGTGTTGAAGAGGAGCTCGCACGAGGTCACGCGCCGCTGGCCGTTGGCCGTCCGGATCAGATATTGCGTGAGGATGCCGCGGAGGGACTCGGAGACCATGGCCCGGATCTGCGACTGCTGGACCGGCGGGAAGACGTCGATGATCCGGTCCACGGTGCTGATGGCGTTTCGAGTGTGGAGCGTGGAGATCACGAGGTGGCCCGTCTCCGCGGCCGTGATCGCGAGCGAAATGGTCTCGAGGTCCCGCATTTCCCCGATCATGATGATGTCCGGGTCCTCGCGCAGGGCCGCGCGCAGCGCGCGCGCGAACGAGCTGGAGTCGCGGGGCACTTCCCGCTGATTGATGAGGCAGCTCTTGCTCGTCATCACGTACTCGATCGGGTCCTCGACCGTGATGATGTGCTCCTTCCGCTCGCGGTTGATGAGGTCCACGAGCGCCGCGAGAGTGGAGGACTTCCCGCACCCCGTGGGACCGGTGATCAGGATGAGGCCCTGGCTGTAGGTCGTGAACTTCGTCACGATCGGGGGGAGTCCCAGCTCCTCGAGCGTAGGGATCTTGTTGGCGATGATCCGGAAGATCAGGCCGAAGCCGCGGTGGTCGCGGAAGAGATTGGTGCGGTAGCGGCCGATCCCCTCGGTGGCGTAGCAGAAGTCGACGTCGCACTCACGGAAGAAGAGGTTGCGCTGGGCAGGGGTGAGCACGGTGCGGCAGTACTTCTCCGTCTCCTCCGGGGTGAGCGGGTTCGCCTTGAGGAAAACCAGTTCGCCGTGGTGGCGAACGAAGGGCCGGCAGCCGACCTGGAGGTGGAGGTCGGTGGCCCCGAGGTAGCGGGACATTTTGAGGATCGCCTGGAGCCCCTCGGTATCCGTCGGCCCGTCCGCGAGGGGATGGTGGGCCTCCGCCGGGACGGCGACTTGGGGCGCGGACTCCTGGGGTGCCGGACTCGGAGGCGCCGCGGGCGGGTGGGCCGACGGGGGGGCGGGCACGCGCGCAAGTGGAGGCGCGGAAGGCGGCGGGGCCACCGTCAAGGGCGCGGTCGGGGTCGGCGGCGGAGCGGGCGCATGCGCGTGTGCCAGGGCCGGGGCCTGGGCCGGGTGAGGCGGCACCCGCGGAGGCGCGCCGGTCGCCGCGGCAGGCGATGCAGCCCAGGCAGGGGTCGGGATCGGCTTCATCGCGGGCGCGTGCGACGAAGAGGGCGAGACCGCGCCCTGGGGGCCGGCGATCGGCGGCGCGGCGGTTGCGGGCCCGTCGTGCCGGAGGATGGAGGTCGTGATCGTTCGGGCGCCGGCGGCGCCCGGGCCGGCCGCGCCGCCCGCGGGGCCGCTGAGCGGGCGAAGGGTCCCACTCGCGGGCGTCGCTGCGGGCTGCGGCGCTGCGGGGGCTCCCGCGGTGTGAAGGATGAACTTCGTGTCGGAGGAAACCGCCGCCGGCGTGCGCGGGCCGTCCCCGTCCCCGGCGCCTGCTCGCGACTTGATCGCAGCGACGCGCTCTTGCAAGTCAAGGAGCTGCTTGAGTTGCTGCGGCGTCATGTACCCCTTGGCGACGGCGATGTCGCCAAGTCGCCGATAGACCTGGAGCTGCCCCTGCGTGTCGATCACGTCGTCGAGCTGTTGTTGGGTCAGGAAACGGTTCCCGAGCGCCAAACGTCCGAAGAGCGTGCTCTCCTCCAGCAGGTCCATGCGCTCCTCGACCCAGGGGGGTAGCCGCGATCAAGAACCGAACGCGTGGTGCGCGCGCGTTGCCCTTCGCCGCGCCTCCGCCGACGGCGGCCCGCGTCCCCCTCCGCGCTCCGTGCTCACCGCTTCGTGCGATTTGTGCGGCAAGCTTCGGGGCGCAGAACGCGGGGGGTAGGACCGACCTTCCCCCGTGCGCAGGGAGGGGCCGGCCCTCGACCTGGAAGCCCTGCTCGCTCGAACGAGGCCCACAGGTCCATGGCGTAGGGGCGAAGCGGGATAGGATAACAGAGAGGGCCCGTCCGGTGCAAGTCCCCAGTGGGGTGAATTTGGGGAGCGGACGGGGCACTCCGCTCCCTCTCCCTGTCCTCCGGGTCCTACGATTTCGCTTGCCCGTCTTCCCTCCGCGTGGTTGAAGGGAACCGTCGGCCCCATGCCCCTCGCGGCCGGCGTGCAGCCCTACGGGGAGCTGGTAAGGTGATCACCGGATGACACGCGTCACGCACACGCTCGCGGCGCTTCTCCTCGGGGGAGCCCCGAGCCTTCTCCTCGCTCTTCCGTCCGGAGCGGAGGAGCGGCTGCTGCTGCGGCAGGATGCCCGGGTCGGCGACCGGCTCGTCGAACGTTCGGTCTGCGAAGTGAGAGGCAAGCGCACCCTGCGTGAGCGCGGCGCGGCGCGCGAGTTTCCGCTGCTGTCCCGGGACGAGGAGGAGACGGTCGACGAGGTGCTCGAAGTCGCCGAGGGACTCCCGGTACGCGTACGACGGCGCTACCCGATGCAGCGGACTTCCACGACGCGCATCGGCACCGAAGAAACCGACTCCCGGGACGGGCCGCTCTCGGGGCTCACTTTTCTCCTCGAAGGCCTCGGCACGCGCCGGAAGGCGACCTGCGAAGGGAAGGAGCCGTCGGAGCTGGACGAAGCCGTCCTACGGCGGGTCGAACACGCGCCGATCGGCCTGCTCCTGCCCGCGACGCCCGTGGCGGTGGGGGAGGTGTGGGAGGTCCCCGCGGCGGCCGTGAACGACCTGTATTTTTCCAGCGGGCTGGAGCACCCCGAGCATGCGCGCCTGGGCTGTCGGCTGGCGGAAGTCGTGGAACTGGGCGGCCGACGATGCGCCCGGATCGCCCTCGAGCTGGACCTCGCCTCGATCGGCGAGAGCGGGTCGCGGACGCGCATGGAGAGCCGCGGCTTTCTGCTTTTCGCGCTCGAGCAAGGGGCGCCGGTGCGGCTGGAAATGGCCGGGCACGTGGTCGCGACCGGCACGTGGGGCGAGGGAGAGGAGTCGGTGGAGGTGGAGGCCGGCGGCGACCTGACCCTGACCGTGGACTGGAGCCGCGAGGAGCCGATTGCGGGCCCCGGCGGATCCGGGGCTGGGAGCGCCACCTCACCGCCGGCCACGGCCACGGACCCGGGAGCGGGAGGCAAATAGGCGGGAGCCCTCGGGCGGGCCAGGCTTGCTTGGCCTGCCGGAGGGACACCGGGAGCGGTTTGGTTTTTCCAGGACCTCCGAGGAGGGCTGCAATGAGTACCCAGGGGAAGCTGGGGCCGATCCTGGTGGCTGACGACAGCGCCGACGATCGGTTGCTGCTCGGCAATGCCTTTGCGCGGAGCGGCCTATGCGTGCCGCTTCACTTCGTCGAGGACGGGCAAGCCGTGCTGGACTACCTTCGGGGTCGGGAGACTGCCGATGCCGGGGTACCGGCGCCCCGCCCTTCGATGATCCTGCTCGACCTGAACATGCCGCGAAAGGACGGGCGCTGCACCCTGGCCGAGCTCAAGGCCGACCGGGAGTTCCGCTCGATCCCGGTCGTGATCCTGACCAACTCCGCGGCGGAGGAGGACGTGTTCCAGGGCTATGATCTCGGTGCTTCTTCCTACATCCGAAAGCCCACCACGTTTGAAGAACTGGTCGCGGTCTCGAAGAAATTGCACGATTACTGGTTCGAGACCGTCCAGCTCCCGGCGGCGACCGGCGGCCGACGCTCCGCGTGAAGCTCCCGAGCGAAGGACGTCCGCGGCCGGAAGCCCGGCCGCATGCCGCGCGTGCCGTTGACGAAGTCCGGACACGATGCAAGGGGGCGCGGGCTTCCTCCGCCGCGTGAGCGGCCGCCGAGGCTGGGACTTGCCGTGACTCGGTCGACGATCGAGTCCGAGTCCTGTCCACGGGCCACTAGCGGGGCTTCCACATCGATCCTGTGGGTGCGTCGCGGATTCAAATGTTCAAGGCTCAATGAACAAGGCTCCTCGAAGTCACTGAGACCACAAAGGCGCATTTCGGCCGAGCCAAACTCACCCCCCTCACTGACGGTCCTTCGTGGTCTTCGTGCCTTGGTGGCTTGGTGGTTTCGTCGTCCGTTTGGGTTTCGGGCCTTCGCCCGAGTTGGGAATTGAGCCTTCGTTCTCCCCCCCAGGCTTTCGAGGCGGGTCGGGGCCGCGAGAGCCACCGAGAACCCATAGAACCTGGATTGAAGCCCCACTAGTGGCCCTGCGGCCCCGGCCGGTCCGGACCCGGCGGCCGGCTGCCCCGCGACAACGCCGTCGTAGTTCCCGCAGGCGCCTCGCCCCCCTCGGGCGCGCCGAGCAGCGCCAGCACCCGACCCTTCGCCTCCACCAGCCGCTCCCCTGTCCGCGCCTCCAGGTTCAGGCGAAGCAGGGGCTCCGTGTTCGACTTCCGCAGGTTGAACCACCAGTCGTCGAACTCCACGGTCAGCCCGTCGAGCGCGTCCCGCCGTCCCGCCGCGAAGACCCGGGCCACTTCTTCGAGCTTCGCGTCCTTGTCGACCACGTGGAAGTTCAGCTCGCCCGTCGCATGATAGCGGCGCAGCGGGGCCAGGACCTCGGAGAACGGGCGCCCCTCGGCGCCCGCGAGGTTCAACACTTTCACGAACGCCACCAACCCGGAGTCGGCGAAGAAATGGTCGCGGAAGTAGTAGTGCCCGGACAGTTCGCCGCCGAAGGGCGCGTTCCGCGCGCGCATGGTCGCCTTGATGAACGAGTGCCCCACGCGTTCCCGGACCGCCGTGCCGCCGTGGCGCTCGATCTCCTCGCGTACGGCCCAGCTCGAGCGCAGGTCATACACGATCGCGGCCCCCTTCTCGCGGGCAAGCACTTCGCGGGCCACGAGCGCGGTCACCAGGTCGCAGGTGGCGCGCCGCCCCGCCTCGTCGAGAAACACCGCGCGGTCCGCGTCCCCGTCGAAGGCGACGCCCAGGTCGGCGCGGTTGCGCCGCACGGCCTCGGCGAGCGCGGCGATGTTCTCGTCCCGGAGAGGGTTCGGCTCGTGCCCCGGAAAGCGCCCGTCCGGTTCAAAAAAAAGGGGAAACACCTGGAGCGGCAGCCGCGGCAGGAGGAGGGGGAGCACGGTGGCCGCCATGCCGTTCGCCGCGTCGATGGCCACACGCAATGGCCGGATGTCGCGCGCGAAGCTCAGCAGGTGCTCCAGGTAGTCGTTGCGGATGTCCCTCCGCTCGAGCCGCCCCGCCCGGCCGCCCGCCCCATCGCCGCCTCCCGTTCCACCCGGCGCCGCCGCGTCCTCGCGCGCGCCGCGTTCGATCTCCCGGAGCCCGGTGTCCTCGGAGAGCGCGATCGCGTCCTCGCGGCAGAGCTTGAAGCCGTTGTACTCCCCCGGATTGTGGGACGCGGTGGTCATGAGCCCGCCGTCGTACCCGTACCTGCCGACCGCGAACGAAACCATCGGCGTGGTTGCGAGGCCGATGTCCACGACGTCCGTCCCGGTCGAGAGGATCCCGCGGATCGCCGCCTCCGCCAGGGACGGCGAGGAGACTCGCAGGTCCCGCCCCACGACGAGGGTCCGCTTTCCGAGAAAGCGCGCGAAGGCCCGCCCGATGCGTTCCGCCAGCGGCTCGGCCAGCTCCTTGCCGTACAGCCCGCGGATGTCGTACGCCTTGAAGACGCCCATGCGGGGTTCCCGTTGCTTGCGGCCGGCGGTCCTCGTGGCCCGTTGACGAACTTCGGACACAGTCGTCAACTCTGTCACGGCGGGTCGTACGCCGTGCGGACGTTCGCGCGGGCCGGCCTACGCTCCGTAGCTCGCGGCGAGCGAGCGAAGGAGGGAGGCCCGCGCCCCCAGGCAGCGTGTCTGGACTTCGGCAACAGGCCACTAGGCCGGGTCCGTGCGGCCCGTCGAAGTGTCCAGCAGCTTCGAGGCCGGGGCCGCGACCGGCTGCGGGCGCGCCACGGCAGCATCGGTGAGGCGCCCGAGCAGTTCGGCGACCGCGAGCGAGGTGCGGAGCTGCAGGCCGCGCGCGCGCGTCGCGAAGATGAAGAACGAGAGGAAGCACACGACCGCGGTGAGCGTCCCTTCGAGAGGGACCGTGAGCGCCTGGTAGATCCCGCGGGCATAGAGGCCGGGGCTCGCCGTCGCCGTCGCCGTCGCCGTCGCCGCCGAACGTTCGATGGCGCCGAAGGCCTCGATCGCGCCGGCGAAAAGGCCGTAGAACCCCAGGAGTCCCGCCACGCCCCCCAGCACCGCCAGATACCCCGCGCGCCGGCCCAGCTCGAAGGCCGCGCTTTGGATCGTCCGGTCGGCTACCCGCAGCGCATGTCCGACGCCGTGATCCACCCCGAGGAGCGCGTGCTCGACCGCCTGCGCCAATACGCTCCGATCCCCGCGGCAGAACGAAAGCGCGTCCATGTACCGGCGCTCCTCGAAGAGTCGTTCCAGCCGTTTCCCGACTTCCGGGGGGCAGAAGTTGCACTCCCGGATCGCGAGGGCGCAGTCCAGCGTGGCGAGGAGCGCGATCACGAGGACGGCCGAGAGCAGGAAGCCGGGAAGACCGGCCGCCTTCGCGAGGTCCCAGAACTGGACCGTCTCCGGCGCGCCCCCCGGGGCGGGGACGTCGGCGCCGGCAAGGGCGGCGAAAAAAAGAACTACGAAAACGGCGAGCCAGGTCGCCGTGGAGCGCTCGGCCGCGCGTCGGGCGCGCGCCGGGCCCGGCTGTGCCAGGCGATCGTTGCGGCTCACCTTCGAGTTCGCTCCCGTAAGTTAGGAGTCAAAAGGCGAGGACGGGCCACCGAAAACGCAGAGGACGCCGAAAGACGGAACGCTTGCGAATCGAGCGGCGCAGCCGAGCCGAACCGCGACCCATGCGGCTCGGCCTTCGGGCCTCGCTCAGCGCGAGGGAGCGGGCTCAGCGCCTCCTTCGGTTCCCTCAGTACCGCTCCACGGAAGTCGGTGACCAATAGCCGAAGGCAAGTTCGGTCGCCCGCGAGGCGAGCGAGCGAGGCGTAGTAACGGAGAACTACGTCGAGCGAGCGCAACGAAGCAGGCGGCCGAAATCGCCGAGGAAATTGGTCACCCAATTCTGTGGGGCGGTACTCAGGTCAGGTCTCGCCCTCGATCGCCCAGTGGAGAAACTTCGCGAAATTGGCGAAATTCGCGGTTCGTCTTTCGGTGTTTTCGGCGTCTTCGGTGGCTCGTCCCGTTGGTTGCGGCCATCGGCGGCTCTGGGACACAAGCTCGCAAAAGCTTGTTTTCTTGGCAAGCTTTCCCGGCAATCCCAGGGGCGACGAAACCACAGATTGCACAGATTTCACAGATTAGAATCGTCGCAATCTGTGTAATCTGTGAAATCTGTGGTTCCGTCGTAGTTTGGTTGCGGCCATCGGCTGCCCTGGGAAATCCGTGGTTGCCGTGGCGTTCGATCCGACTTGCGTTGGACGCACGAAACCGAGTCTTCGCGACCCGCTCCTTCAGTGCCCGAGCCGGAGCCGGCTCGCCGCCTTGTCCGACTCGGCCTTGCGCGGATCGTCCGGGTACCAGGCCGAGAACTCCAGGTAGTTTTGCACCGCGCGGTCCCGCAGCTCCTTGCGCTTCGCCCCGACTTCCGGACTCGCGTTGTAGTCGAGCGAGTCCCCCCAGTCCTCCAGGGACCTGCAGTAGAGGAATTTATTTTCGGGCCAGTCGATGTGGTTGGTGTCCCAGGTCTTCAGGTAATCCTCGTAGGCGACCGTCGCCTCCTCGTAGCGGCCCGTGTAACGGTAGAACCAGGCGATCCGCTCCACCCACGTGTGTGCCGTCGTCCAGTCCTTCGAGTGCTTCATCGCCACCCCCCGGAGGGCCTCCAGGCACGGGGTGGAGATGAGCGCCAACGGCCCGCCGAGGAAGACCGCGAGGGCGATGCCGATGGCGACCTTTCGCTTCATGGCCGACACTCCTGCTGCGCTCAAACCGTGCGGTTCAGAACGCCGACATTCTAGTGGGTCTACCGGCCGAAGGGAAGTCTAAACCGCCCTCGGCTCAGGCCGGGTCCCTCCCCGTACCCAGTACCGCCCCACGGAATTGGGTGACCCAATTGCTCGGCGATTTCGGGCGCGGTACTCAGCGTTTTTTTCTGAGTCGGGAGGCGAGGGCCGCGGCGAAGAGGGTCCCGACCGCGCCCGCCGCGCACGCCCAGGTCGCGTCGGAGCGGCCGCGGCCGCCGGCGCGCGGCGCCTCGGGAAGAGGCTCGGTCGGTTCGAGCAGCCGGCCGCCGCCGAGGCTTGCCACGCGCGCGAGGGCCGAGGCGTCCGGCGGGCGCAGCCGCAGCTCCGAGGCGTAGGGGACTTCGAATTCGGCCGCGACCGCCTGCCCGTCCTCCGGCTCCCCGCCCCCCGCGGGCTCGAGCCGCACCTGGTACCACCCCGACTCGCGACACTCACCCCCGCCCGACCACGTGCCCGGCGTCTCTTCGCGCAGGGAAAGCACCCGGTCCGCGCCGCCCCCCGGGGCGTGCAGCAGCCCGCGAACCTCCGTGGCCGGCGCTCGTCGGCACAGCACGCGAAACCGATCCCCCTCCAGGGTCACCTCCGGCCGGTCTTCGGCGCGTCGTGCGGCGAGCAGACGCCGGAGCCAGTCGTCCACGAGCGCGTCCAGGCCCCGCCACGACCGCCATGCACTCGCCCATTCCAGGTCGAGCGAGGTCGTCAGCACCGCGACGCGACCGAGGCCGAGCCGCCCTTCGCACGCGACCGGCAGTCCTTCCTCCGCGAAGATGCGGACCTGCGCGCGTGGACGAGGGACGGTCCGGTCGAGGCCCGCAAGGGCGGGCGGCGGGTCCTCCAGGGACGCAGCCGGCGGCGGGTCCGACCAGCGGGCCTCCGTCCGCCCTTCGCGGACCAGGCCGCCGCGCGCGCCGTCGAGCGCCCGGCGCAGGGCCGGTTCGAGGGAGTCGGCCGCCGAGGCGGAGAGGAACTGTCCACCTGCCGAGCCCTCCGCCAAGCGACGAAGCCGCGCCTCGACGTCCGCCGGGAGGTCCGCGCCCGTGGCGAGCACGGAAATGCCGATGCCCAGCCCCTTCGCGTCGCGAGCCAGCGCGTCGTGCGCTTCGGCGGAGTCGCCGGGGCTTTGCCCGTCGCTTACGAGGACCAGGTGGCGAAGGCGCGTGGCCGAGCCCGCGAGCGCGGAGAGGCCCGCACGGGCCGCCGGGAGCAGCCGCGTCGGCCCGGCCGCGGAAACCCGTCCAAGCGCCGCGGCGACCGCTTCGGGAGTCGCGGCCGAAGCCGCGCCGAGCGGGAGCACGGGCTCGACGCGGTCCGAAAAGGAGAGGAGTCCGAAGCGATCGGCCGGCGCGAGCCTGCGGGCAAGCGAGCCGATCGCAGCCTTGGCCTCGTCGAGCTTCGTGCGACTTTCCGCGCGTTCCCCCATGCTCCCGGAGCGATCGAGTGCGACGAGGAGCGAGACTCCTTCGGACGGACGGCACTCGACCGGGAGGAGCGCTTCGAAGGGCGTGCCCGCGTACCCGCCGGGACCGAACGAGGACCGGCCTCCGAGGACGAGCAGGCCGCCGCCCCCCTCGACGCGCGCGCGCAGGGCGTCCACGAAGGCTTCGTCGAGCCGGGAGGCCGGGAGGTCGTCCACGACGACGAGGTCGTAGCCCGCGGGCGGGATCGGGCCGTCGGCATCGCGGAGCACCAGCGCAGGTCGGCGGGCGAGCGACGCGCGCAACGTCCGGCCGGCGGCGCCGCTCGACGCTACATAGAGCACGCGCGCGCGACCGCCGCGTCGCACCCGCACTCGAGCGCGGTCGTTCTCAGGGTAAGCGTCGTCGAACGACGTGTCGCCGACCGAGACCTCGAATTCGCCCACCGGGTCCGCGAGCGGGGGAAGCGGAAAACCGACCGTCGCCTCCCGCCCAGGTTCGAGCGCGACTTCCGCGACGCCGAGTTCCCGGAGCTCGTCGCCCCCGGCGCCCGCGCCGCGGCCCCGGACGCGGATCCGGGCGCGCCCGGCGGCGGTCGCGAGGACGGTCGCGCGCAGGACGAAGCGTTCCCCCTCGCGGACCTCGTCGGGTGCGGTGACCGACTCCACGCGCGCGTCGTCAAGGGCCGGACCTGGGATCGCAACGGCATCGAGGCGCGCACCGGCGCGACGGAGCTCGAGCGCGGCCGCGTCCGAATCGCCGCCGGTGGCGTGCCCGTCCGAGAAGAGGAGGACGTGACCGCCCGGCCGGCCGGAGAGGAGCGCGGCCGCCAGGCGAAGGCCCGCCGCGAGGTCGGTGGCGCGGGTCGCGAGACCGCGGCGCGGGGTCTCGGGGAGGAAGCGGGGGCGGGCGGGGCAGGGCGCGACCTCGACGGAGGCGTCCGCCGCGAAGGTCACGACCGCAACGTCGGCCGCCGCGCGCGAGAGGCACTCCGGCCCTTCCCAGCGGTGGATCCGGCCGCGCACCCACGGCCAGCTCCCCTCGACGCTCGCCGAGACGTCCACGACGAAGACGCGAAGCGGCCGATTCGACCCGGCCAGGAAGGAGGGGCCGGCTGCGCCGAGGAGCAGCGCGGCGCCGGCTGCCGCGAACCCCCACCGCCCGCGCTCCGCGGCCCCGAGCCTTCGAAGCGCGAACAGCGCGGCGAGTGCGAGCCAGGCCAGGGCGGGCCGGGCGAATTCGAGGTGGATGAAGTCCATGGGGAGCTTTGAGATTTCAGAATGGAGAGTGGAGAATGGAGATTTGGTATCGAGCGCCGCTGAGCGTTACTCACACAGGCCTGGAGCTGACACTGCTCGCACTTGAGCAAGAGTGGCCGACGCGCGCGGAGTGCAAAAGTTTTGTCGCGATTTCGGAAGCCGTGCGCTCCGCCCACGGAAGGACGAGCCACCGAAGACGCCGAAGACGCCGAACGACCCGTCGTGAAATTCGGCGTCTTCAGCGTCTTCGGTGGCTAATCCTCGTCTTTGGGTTTCGGGCGCGAGCTTGACTTGGGATTTGGGATTTCCGACTTGCTCGTCCATGGTCCCTCGACGGGTCAAGCACCCTCCGCAGGCGACAGTCCGGTGAGTTCCGCGACGACGCGCTCGAGTCCGGCGACGACGCGGGCGGTCCGCTCGTAGTCCACCTGGTCCGGGGTGTCCTGCTCGGTGTGGTAGTGGGGATAGCGAAACGGGGCGGTGTCGGTGACCATGACGCCCGGGTAGCCGCATTGCCAGAAGGACCAGTGGTCGGACCAGCCGACCCCGGGGAGGAACGCCGGCGGGGCCGCTCCCTCCGAGGGGAAACGGGTGTGGCGGCGAAACGAGCCGACCATTTCCCGCACGGAGTCGGCGCACCAGACGTTGCCGACGAAGGCGATGAAATTTCCGACCGAAGGGTAGAGGAGGTTGAGCGGAAACGGGTAGGACTGGCTCCCGGGAGCATCGGTGTAGTAGCCGATCGTTTCGAGGCTGAGCATGGCGACGACCTTCTCCCCCTTCGCGCGGCAGCGGCGCGCGTAGACGAGGCTGCCCATTTCCTCGGTCTGGAAATAGCCGGGCTCTTCGTTGACGAACTCGACGAGCCGGAGCGTGCGGGGGGCGGCGCGGCCCGCGAAGGCGCGCGCGAGGGCCAGGACGGCCGCGGCCCCGGTCCCGTTGTCGTTCGCGCCGGGACAGCCGAGCACCGAATCGTAGTGCCCGCCGACCACGACCACCTCGTCCGCGCGGCCGGCGCCCGTCACCTGGACCTCGAGGTTGTCGCATCGACGGCCCGCGACCGGGAAGGACTGCCGGGCGACGCGGTGGCCGGGACGGGCGAGGGAGGCCTCGAGGAAGTCCGCGGCCTCCGCGAGCGCCGCGTACTTCGGCACGTTCCGTTCGCCGATCCGGCCCGCGAGCTCTTCGACGTCGCGACGCAGGTCGTCCCGCAGCGTCGCCTCCGCCGGCGTGAGCGGCGGCAGCGGGCCGGAGTGGCTTTTCCCTGGCATGCCGAGCACGGGCGGCTGGACCCTCCGTGATGGGGTGGAAGGACGGGCGTGAACCCGGGCGATTCTACGCCCCTCGCGCCGCCCCGTCAAGGCGACCGCGCGGACGTGCCGGGAAGGGGGCGGCTCACCGACAGGCCGCCGCGGCTCTTCGCAAAGCGCGAGGTTCGGGACCCGGGGACCGGCGGTCAGGCGTGGAAGCTCCGCGCGGGAGAGTCGCTGGAACGATCCCCGCCGTCGGAGGCCTCACGACCTTGTGGTGCATGGCTTCCGCCCTGCACCCGACCGCGCACGGGGGGTCGAAAGCACCTCCCGGCTGTCCCCAGGAGCTGAGCCCGCATTTGACCGGCTGGGCGATTTCTACCCGTGTGGCCCCGTCGGTGCAGGGCGGAAGCCCTGCACCACAAAGGCTCGAGGCCGGCGAAAGAGAGAATTGGGAAGTTCGCCCTTTCCCGCGCCCCGGTGCTGGAGGCTCCGTTTCGCAGGAGTGGACTCGTTCGGCCCACCTTCGAAAGGGCGGGGCTTCCGCCCTGCGCTCGATCGGCGCCCGGCTGTGGAACAGCCTTCCCTTGTGCGGGACTCTCCACGGGTGACCGTCTCGCCGCGCACGTCGGCCTTGACAATCTACTGTCGAGTCGATATCCTGGGCCCTGCGAATCGACTCGTGAGTTGATAGGTGAGCGCGGGAGCAACCGATGGGCCGGCCGAAGGCGAACACGATCACGACGGCGACGACCGAGCGCATCCTGGCCGCGGCCGAGCGGGAGTTCGGCCGGAGAGGCCTCGACGCCGCTCGCCTCGCGGACATCGCCGCGACCGCGGGCATCACGCGTCCCTCCCTCCTCTACCACTTCGCGTCCAAAAGGGCGCTCTATGCCGCCGTCGTCCACCGCGCGTTCGATCGGCTGCGCGAAGCCCTCGTCCCGGCCGTCACGCGCACGGGGCCGTTTCTCGTGCGGCTCGACCAGCTCGTGTCGGCCTACCATGCCTTCCTCGACGAGCGGCCGTGGGTGGCCTCCGTCCTCCTCCGTGAGCTGCTCGACGGCCACGGACCGGGGAAGAGCATCCTGCTCACCGAAGTGGCGCCTCTCCTGGATTGGGTCGAGGCCTTCGTCCGCAAGGCCGGTCGCGGCCGCGTGCGACCCCGGCTCCCCGCTCGCGGCGCCATCCTCCAGCTCGTCGCCGCCGCCCTCGTCCGCACGGTCGCGGGTTCCCTGCGCGAACCCCTCTGGGGGCCGACCGACGACGCCGCCCCCCTCGCTCGCCTGCTTTTTCTGAGAGAGTGACCATGGATCTCCGACTGCTGCTTCGAAACGCCGTCCAAAACACCGACACGGTCCGGGAGGCCGCGCGAATCGGCAACGTGCGGGTCCTTTTCTCCCTGCTCGGCCCCGCCGTCCGCGGCTTCCTCTTGCAGCGCGGCAAGTCCGGCGGCGCGACCGACGTGCCCGCCGACCACCGCACGCGCTTCAACTGGCAATACGAACAGGACCAACCTGAGCTGGCCCGCCTTTACGCCGTGGCCAAGCAGTCCCAGTGGGACGGGGCCACGGACCTGGACTGGAGCACGCCCGTCGACCCGCACGACGAGGAGCACGCCCTGGTCCTCGACGAGGCGCTCCCGCTCCGCGAGATCCCCGCCTACCGCCGGCTGCCCAAGCGCGAGCAAGAGCTGCAGCGGCACTCGCTCGTCGCCTGGATGCTCTCGCAATTCCTGCACGGCGAGCAGGGCGCCCTCTTCGCCGCCTGCCAGGTGACCGAGGCGGTCCAGTGGCTGGACGGCAAGTTCTACGGCTCCACCCAGGTCGTCGACGAAGGGCGCCACGTGGAGGTATTCCACCGCTATCTCACGCAGAAACTCGGCCGCCTCTACCAGATCAACGACAACCTCTACGTGGTCATCGAGTCCCTGATGCGCGATTCGCGCTGGGACCTGAAGTTCCTCGGGATGCAGATCATGATCGAGGGCCTCGCGCTGGGCGCCTTCGGGACGATGCGCGCCACCTCGCGCGAGCCGCTCCTCCGCGAGCTGCTGAAGCGCGTCCTCGCCGACGAGGCCCGCCACGTCCACTTCGGCGTCGTCGCCCTCCGCGAGCACTTCACCACCGCCCTCTCGCCCTCCGAGCGGCGCGAGCGCGAGGACTGGGCGTTCGAGATCGCCCTCCTCCTCCGCAATCGTTTCCTCGTCCACGAATTCTACGAGGAATACTACGCCCATCTCATGAGCCGCTCCGCCTGGAACGACCTCATCCTCCGGTCGGACTTCATGCGGCAGTTCCGCAGCTCGATGTTCCGCCGGATCATTCCCAATCTGAAACGCATCGGCCTGCTCTCCGACCGCGTGCGCCCGTTCTATGCCGAGCTGGGCCTCCTCGAATGGGAGAACGGCAAGGCGGCGCCGGACCTGACCGCGCGAGAACTGCTGGAGGCGTAACGGCCGCCCCGGCCGCCCCGGCCGCCGGGTCGACGTTTGCGCCGCCTCCTTGACCCGTCGCGGTCGTCCGGCATACAATCCGACGTTGGTGAAACGAGCGCCTCCCCAAGCGTGGCACCAGCCCCCGTCGGAGGACCTGCATGGAAGCCAGGGACAGCCTTCTGCCCTCCGGAGTGCTCGCCTGCCTCTTGGGGGTGCTCCTTCTCCTTGCCGGGGCGATCTTCTTCGTAACAGGGTCCCGCCCTGCGACCGCGCCGGCCCCGCCGTCCGGCGTCGGCGCCGCGGCGGCTTCGGGCGCACACTCTTTTGCCTGGAAGTCCGCGACCCGGAACGCGGACGGGTCGTGGATGCTCGTCGTGACGTTGACGCGCGGCAGCCAACGTTGGGATCGCCTGCGGGTCGAGGGGGAGGTGGTCGGTTGGGAGGCGGACGGCGGCCCGTGGTCCGCCAAGCTTGCGGCGCCGATCCCGTCCTCCCCGCCGGACGCGCTCGAGCTGAGCTTCACGACCGGCCCCCTCCCGCACGAGGCCGGTCAACTCGCGTTGCGCGTGCGAATCGACAGCAGCTACAGCGGCCTCACCGGCGCCGGAAATTCAAGCTCCTCGGGCATCCACCGCTTCCCGGTCCCGTCGCCGGCCGGGCAGGACACTCCAGCCGCGCGGGAAGCGCAGGAAGCGCGGGGGACGCCGGTCGTGATCCCGGTGGCCGAGCGGTCCGTGTGCGGGCACCTGGACGCGTTGCAGGCGCAGTCGCCCTTTCGTCGTCCGGGCCCGGGCGAGCCGCGTGTCGCGGGGCCCGCGGGGGAGCGGCGGATGAGCTGGGGTGCCGAGGGCACCTTCTGGTCGGCGCTCCTCGACCTGCGAACGCGTGCCGGGCTGTGCATCGAAGACGTGCGCGCGAGCGTGTGGCTGGGCGTGGGACCGGAGCGGCGCCGGGGCCTGGTCGCCGCAGGGCCGGCCCTCGTCGGAGTCGGCGAGGTCAAGGAAGCGGCGGGGGAAGTTCGGTTCTCGCTGTGGGCGGCGTTCGAGCCCGCCGAGAGCCCTGACGGCGGCCTCCTGAACGTCCCGAGGCTCGCCGCGACGGTCGGCGGCCGGCCGACGCGCCTCTTGTCCACTTCGCTCAACGAGAACACGTGCGAGTGGAGGCTCGCGCTTGCGGCCGGCGACGCGAGCGGTCCGCTCGAGGCGGTCGTCAACTACGAGAAGGGGGCGGGGTTCGCAAACGTGGAGCTCGAGCCGGTCGCCGGCGCAACGCGTCACGGGCCGCAGGGGGCCTGGAGCGTGACGGTGGCCCGGGTCACGCCGGCGGCGATCACGACGGCCGAGCGCGGCTTGCAGGTCGCGGGGCGCTGTCTGATCCTGCCGAACGAAGAGCAGGTGGCCCCGGCGGGCGGGGAGGGCGCCCTGCGCGACGGCGAGTACACCGCCAAGTTCGGGGAGCCGATACCCGCGGGCGCGACCTATGTGCTTCGTGTGCAAATGGCGGCGAGGAAGATCCGGTTCCGTGCGCGCATCGAGAGCCCGGACTGGGAGGCGTGGCGACAGGGGCGTTGAGGCCACGGCTCCGGTCCGCGCGACCGCCCGCCGGTCGCGCCCTGTCCTCCGCAGGATACCCGCTGTCCTCGGGCGGGGGCGATTCCGCTGCCGCAAGGCGTCCGCCCTGCCGGTGCAAGCCTCGCGCGAGCATGGACTTGAGGGCTGTTCCTGCGCGCGGGAACGGTGTTTGCGTCCCGGCCGGGTTAGCGCCCGCGCAAGAATTACATTACATTTTCGTGGATCGACCGATGCCTGGGGGCGCGGCCCGGAGGGCCGCGCCCCCAGGAGCCTCGAGGACGGAGTCTGCACAGTTATTTTTGCGCGGGCGCTTACCATCCGACCACCGGCTTTCAAATCATCCACACTCCGACGGAGGAACAGCCATGCGGCGCGCACTCGCGGGATTGGCCTTGGGGTTCGTCGTGGCCTGCACGGGGGCGACGGGCCGGGCGGACGAGCTGAAGCTGAAGGACGGGGCGAGCTACGAGGGCAAGGTGATCGAGGAGGGGGAGTCGACCGTCACCTTTGAAATCACGACCGGCCTCGTGACGGGCCGGGTGCGGTTCGACCGCAGCCGCATCGCTTCGCTCGCGCGCAAGGAGACCGCACGGGACCGCGCCACGCGGACGGCCGCGGAGCGACGCGCCGAATTGGAGAAGAGGGCGCCGGACGCGCCGGGTCTCGCGCAGGCCTGGTTCGACCTCTCTCGTTTCTGCAAGGGGGAGGGCCTCGGCGAGGAGAAGGTGGCCTGCCTGCAGCGCGTGCTCGCCCTGGCCCCGGAACACGAATTCGCGCGGGCGGAGCTGGGCTACGTACGGGCCGGGGACCGCTGGCTCACCACGGAGGAGGCGGCCCGCCGGGAGGAGGAGGCGATGCGCGCCAAAGGCTACGCGAAGGTGAACGGGGAGTGGTTGAGCCGGGAGGCGTTGGACGGCCTCATCGCGCTGGAAAAGGCGAAGGCGGCCGCGCGCTCGCAGGAGACAGAAAAAAAAGTCGCTGAGATGGAGGACCGGATCGCGCGCGTGTTGGAGGCGCAGGAGCGGGCCACGCGCGAGCTGTCGCTTTCGCTCCAGGCCCTCGGGGGCAGGTTGCAGGGGCTCGACGGGCGGGTGTGCTCGCTGGAGCGAGCGGCGTCGCTGCCGGGGTTGCTCCTCACCACGCTCCAAGCGGACTTGCTGGCCGCGCGCCGCGAGCTCTCCGATCTGCGCGTCCGCGTCACCTCGCTGGAGACGCGGCACTGAGCCTCGCGGCCGGGACCTCGCCTTGGGCGCACGTGCGCTATCGCCGGTCAGAGCCCCCGTTTTCGAAGAAGACGCGCATCGCCTCGGTGTGGAGCGGAAAGGCGAGGGCTTGCGGGACCGTGAGCACCACGCGCTCGGTGGTTTCGTCCGTGGGGTGAAAGGGGGGAAGCTCGCCGGCGCGGCGCGGGCCCGCGAGGCTGAAGAGCAGCACCAGCCCCGGCCCGGCGCTGCGGACGCGGAACTCGCGCAGCTCCGACGGGTCGAGGCGGATCCCCGTCTCTTCGAGCACCTCGCGAGCGCCCGCCTCCTGCCAGGTCTCGCCCCAGTTCACGTAGCCGCCGGGCAGGGCGAGCCTGCCGAGGGCCGGCTCGATCCCGCGCCGGATCGCGAGGAGGCCGCCGTCCACCGGCAGTAACACCACCGAAACCGGAATCGGGTTCTGGTAGGTCGTCTCGCCGCAGCGACCGCAGACCCGGGGCCAGGCCTGGTCCCTATCGAAGGCCTGGCCGCAGTACGAGCAGTGGGCGTTCCTCACGCGTCGCGCGATCCTACGGTTGCCGCGGTTCTACGGAAACAGCTCCCTGCCCTGCGCTGGGTCGCGCGGACGCTCAGCCGGCCTTTCTGTCGCCGGGGCCGTCGCCGGCGCCGGCAACGCCGCGGGAGCCTCCGCCGGGGGGAGCGGGCCCAGGAGCCGGCTGCGGAAATGGCGCGCCACGGTCTCCAGAATGACCGGCAGGTAGACCGCGACCGAGTAGTGATCCCCCGGCAGGACCATCATCCGGGGATTGCCGTAGGCCTTCCGGAGCTTCCGCGAATCCGCAATCGGGATGACCTCGTCCGCCTCGGCGTTCACCATCAGGACGCCGGCGCGGCGCTCCCGCGTCGCGTACGTGAGCGGATCCATGGGACGCACGGCTGCGCGCAGCCATGCCTCGTCCTTCCCCTGGGCGATGAGGTCCCGTTTGATCCGCTCCACTTCTTTTGACCCGTGCCAGATCACGTCCGCCATGTCCCCGCCGGAAAGGACGAGGGCCGCGGCGCGGAAGCCCGGGTCGACCGAGTACGCGATCGAGGCCGCGAGGCTCCCGAGCGAGATCCCGATCACTCCGACGCGACCGGGGTGGACGCGCTCCTTCTCCGTCAGCCACTGGCGCACGCGCTTCACGTCGAGCACGGCCTGGCAAAGGCCGTTGCTGAGCGCCTCCACGCCGCCGTTGAGCTTGAGCACGTCCTTCGTGCCCACGTCCCGTCCGCGCTCGTGCTGGTACGGCATCGGCATCACGAAGGCCTTGAAGCCGCGATGCGCCAGGTAGATCGCCACGCTCTGCTCGAGCGAGAGGTCGCGCCCCGCGGCGATCGGGAGCACGATCACGGCCGCGTCCGTGGGCAGCCGCGGCTTGTAGTAGAAGCCGTAGATGGTGTTGTTCGAGGCGACCGGAGTGACGACCGGCGAGGGCATCTCGACCCGGTACTGATCGAAGGTAAGGAACTGGAGCTCCCGCTTCTTCGTGAAGTCGAAGGAGCCCGGCGCGTAATCGAACCGGGTGAGAAGCTGCGCGCGATCGGCAGGGGCGGGTGCAGCGGCCGGTTTCGCCGGGCCCGGGGCGGCAACGGCAACGGCCGCGGCCGCGGCGAGCGTCAAGGCGCACGCGGCCGCGAGACGAAAGGTCGTCTTCATGAAGAAAGCTGCCTCCTGGTCACGAGCCCGGTTCGAAGCCTGGAAGGCGCGGGGTCCCGCTCGAAAAACAAAGTACGATCCCCGACAGCCCCTCTCCGCCGTGATTCTACCCGCTCGGCATCCCGCAAGCAACTCAAGTCTCCGAAGCGGTCTTGTGCCTCCAGGCGGATGCCCGCGAGACCGCCCCAGGTCAGGTCGCGGAATTTGGCATGCAAACCGGATCGGCTCGGAATCGAACGAGGCCTGAATTCCCTTGTTTGCGTCCCGCGGGTAGGGCTAAAATCAGCGTGCTCGGCCGTGCTTCGTGTGAGCTTTCGTACGGCCGCCCGGTTCGCCTTCCGACCTTCATGCCATTCTCGTCCGATTCCGACGCAGCGGGTCGTTCCAGTCGCCAGTCGTCGAAGTCCAGGCACGATGCCTGGGGGCGCGGGCCGCCGGCCCGCGCGAAGGGCCACATGGGCTACGACTGGCGTGACCGAGTCGACGACTGTGTCAGCGGCTGGTCAACGGGCAGCCAAGTTTCCTGCGTGTCCAGGCCGAGGCCCATTCGAACGGCACGCAACAGCGCTGCGTCGAACCGGGGGGGGGCGTTCCCGCGTCGTCCGGGGCAAACTGCTTGGGTCTCTTGATGGTGGAGGGGTCATGGCTTCGAGGGGGGACGAGGAATTCCTGGCCCACGCGATGGGGCGCGGTTTCTTGCGCACCTGCGACGAGACGGAAATCCGCGCCGGCTGCGCGGAGATGGCCGTCTGTGTCGGGAGGCCGGTGCCGTTCGAGCACTTCGTGCGCCAGCACGGGTGGCTGTCCTCCGACTCGATCGACGCGATTTCGAGCGCACTGCACCGTCGCATCATGCTGTGCCCGTCCTGCTGGGCACGCTTAAACGTCTATGGCAGCAGCGTCGGGAAGGGAGTGGTCTGCGGACACTGCAAGGCCAGACTCTCCGTGCCGGCGGGCCGCCACGCCGAAGTCCTGGACCGACAAGCGACCGAGACGTCCGAAGAGTCCCCGCCTGCGAAACCGCCTGTGCCGCCGAAAGTCCGCTTGGCCGCCGCGTCGAAGGCAGGCTCGGGTGAGCCTGGCGACGTGCTGGACCGGTTCGAGCTGCCCGGCTTCGAAATGCAGGATCGGCTGGACCATGGCGACATGAGCGTGGTCTTCAAGGCCCGCCAACTCCCGGTGGACAGGCTCGTCGCCGTGAAGGTCCTCAGACGCCAGTTCACCTCGGACGCGACCCTGGTCCGACGATTTTTCCGCGAGGCGCGAGCGATCGGCCGCATCGAGCACCCGAACGTAGTGCGCATCCACTACGCCGCCTCGCAAGAGGACCACCCCTACATCGTCCTTTCGTGGACCGAGGGCAGGAGCCTCCGAGAGCTCCTGGAGGAGCGGGGAACGCTGATGACTTCGCGGGCGCTTGCCTACGCCGCGGACGCCGCGCGGGGCCTGGCTGCCGCACATGCGCACGGCGTCGTCCACCGAAACGTGAAGTCCTCGAACATCCTGCTGCGAACGGACGGCACGGCTTGCGTGATCGGGTTCGGTCTGGCGCTCCTGCTGGATCCGAAGGAAGAGCGGATCACGCAGAAGGGCGAGTTTTTGGGAAGCCCGAATTACATGTCCCCGGAGCAATGTCGCGATCCCCATCATGCGCTCCCACCGAGCGACATCTATTCGTTGGGTGCGACCCTCTACGAACTGCTCGCCGGGAAGGCGCCCTTCGACGGGGAGGATCCGCGCTCGATCGCGCGGAGCCTGAGGGCGGGGCAGGTCCCGCGCCTGGACGAGATCCCGCACAAGCTGCCGCCGGAGGCGGTCGCGCTCGTGCACCACCTGATGGCGGTCGACCCGGCGGCCCGTCCGAGCAGCATGGCGCTCGCGGCGACGGAGCTCGAGCGTGCGCAGGCCGCCGTGCTGGGGCGCGCCGCCACCGGCCGACCGAGGCCGGAGGACACGCAGGTGCCGTACGGAGAGTGAGCCGGCGCACTCTCCTCAACGACCGGCTCGACCGCAAGCGCGCGGTCGCGTACCGCCTTCGCTGAGACCGGTTCTCCCGATCGATTGAGAACGCTCCGTGCTCACGCCTCAGGTCACACACGGCGATGGAGGCGCGCGCTGCAGGTTCGGCGGGTCGACTGACTGACACTGCGCTCGGGAGGGCGCTGCGGTCCCTTTCCGACCGAGGCAAGACACCGCGAATCAAACCAGAAGAGTGAGGGCGACAAGGTTTGCTGACTTCTCCACGAAAATCAAGATGAGAAGGGCAAGGCTTGGCCGCATATCGGTCGCCTTTTCCACGACCACCGCACAGGGCAGAAGGCTGAGCAGGCCAAGCCAAAGGGCTGCGAAAGAACCGATGGACCCGTCGAGTCCGAAGGCCAGCGACAAGCAAGCGGAAACGAGCAGCAGAAAGTTCGTCATCGCGCGGGCTTGAAGGAAGAGCCCGGCCAGCAGCACGAACCCGTGTTCCGGCTCGGCAACGACGAGGCCGAGGAGAGCCAGCGCCGCCGCCTCGAACGGCAAGTACAGAAGTACCACCATCGCGACTCGGGCGCTGCCGAGGAAAGCGTCATACCCCAGGATGGTAAACAAGGGCAGATTGGCGAGGTACCAGAACCCCGCATCGGCACAGGTCGCCGCTGGGCCTGAGGCGAGGGCAAGTGCGTTCAACTCGGATGACCCGCGTACGGGCGACGCAACCAGTCGCAGGAGCAGCGAACAGGACGGAAGGCGCCGTGCCAGAAACCCGCGTGCGCCATCGGTACGAGACCGAAATTTTGCGTCCAGTGGGTACACGCAGTCGGCGCAGAACCTGGCGGAAGCTGGCGCGTGTGCGCCGCAGTTGGGACAGGAGACGACCCTTTCACCGGCCTTGGCATCGCCACCGCCCACCGAGGGGTCGTTCGTCGGCGGGCCCGGCCGGTCCTCCTTCGCGCTCGCTGAAGAAGAACCGGGCGAGGTGGGGGGCGTTGATGCTGCAGTGCCCGCGGGGGGCCGGGAGCTGGCGGGCTCGGGGGGAGGGATGGGTGCCCCTGCCTCCTCAGGCTTCCGAGCATCGGACATGACTCCGGCTTTCCGGCGGACGTGCCGCCACGAGGGAGGTGGGCTTTTCCCCGGTAGCTTCCGCGGAAACAAGGGAACACTCTCGGGAGGATTTCAGTGCGACGAGAGGGAGTCCCCCAGCCGGCCTCCGCTCCGTTGGTCCCGGCCGGCCAGCGAAGAGCGGAGACCCGCGTCGCCTGAGGCCTTGAACGCTGCGCGTGCGCGGTCATTTTTTCGCAGGGCCCAAGCGTTCCAGGAATTTTGCCCAGCGTGGGTCAGCGTGGAGCCGGTCCAGGTCCGGATCCTCTTCGGTGTGTTTCCGATCTGCCCAGCCGAGATCGGCCGCGCGCTCGAGGCACGCGAAGGCACGGTCAATGCGCTGGGCGGTCGGGTCGGGCGCTGGGGGAGGGGGAGACGTGCCCGCCGCGCTGCGATCGTCCACCGTCAATGCGCACGCGCAGGCCAGATTGTAGTAGGCGAGCATCCGCGAAAGCCTCGCAAGGGGGTCGTCCTCCTCCCCGTTTCCCGCGAGAGCCAGGGCGGCCTCATACGCTTCGCGGGCCCCACCGCGGTCGCCGGCGGACAGCAGCTTGCCGGCCTCTTCGACCCGCGACTCCCAGGGTCGGGGAGGACGCAGAGCGGCCCCCTCGCCCACGGCTGCCGCGGCGGCGGTGCGCGCCCGTTGGAGCCACTCCGCGACGTTTCGCTGTTCCGGGTTGATCGCCAGGGCCCGCTCATAGGCCTTGGCTGCCTCCGCTGGTCGGTGGAGAGCCTCGAGCACCAGCCCGGAATTCACCTCGGCCTGGTACATCGTGGGCACGCGCTCGACGGCCGCAAGGAAGTCCGCGAGGGCGGCCTCGAAGCCGGGGCGTCGGTTCGCGCCGCGAACCGCCTCCGCCTCGACCAGGACGAGCCGGGCCGTCCCGCGGTTGTTGTAGGCGACGCCCGACCTGGGATTGAGGGCTACGACGGCATCGCAGCACTCGATCGCGTGGTGGTAGCTGGCGCGAGGATCGCCGCCGGCCGCCGCTTCCGCCGTCCCGCGATGTTGCCAGGCGTTGCCCAGGGTGATGAGCGATTCCGTGCCGGCCGGGTTCAACTCGACCGCGCGTCGTCCATCCGCAACGGCACGATCGTAAATGGGAAGCGGATCCTTCCCACGCGCCGCCTCCGCTGCCGCCAAGCTGTCGAACACCGCGGCGCGATTGGAATGGGCCGCGGCGAAGCCCGGTTTTAGACGGATGGCCTCCCCTCCATCCGCGATGCTCCGGGCGAACGCCTCGCGCGGGTCGCCACCGCGCGCCGCCTCGGTCTCCCCCTGCCGCTGCCAGGCAATGGCGCGATTGCTGAACGCGTCGGCGTAGGTCGGATTGCGTTCGCACGCGACATTGAAATCAGCGATCGCCCGCTCGTAGGTCGGGCGAGGATCCTGGCCCCGAAGCTCCTGGGCGTTCGCCAGGCTGAGGTAGGTGGCGCCGCGGTTGGAAAGCGCGCTCACGTAGTCCGGCTTGCGACGGATCGCCTCCGAGGCGTCGGCCACCGCGAGTTCGTAATCGGGCCGGGGGTCGAGCCCGCGCGCGGCGGCGGCGTTGCCCCGCGCCGCGAGCAGTGCGGCGCGATTCTGCCAAGTCTGCACATGGGCGGGGTCGCGGCGGAGCGCCTCGCCGTAGTCAGCCAGCCCATGATCGAAGTCGGGCCCTGCGTCCTCCCCTGAGGCACTGGCCGCCTCGGCGAGGCACTGGTACGCGGTGCCGCGGTTTGCATACGTGCTCGCGTTTTCCGGGTTTTGCTGGAGGGCGGCCGTGAAGTCCCCGACCGCCCGCAGGAACCAGGATCGCGCCTCGTGCCCGCGCGCCGCCTCGGCGGTACCGCGATCCTGATAGGCGATGCCCCGGTTCATGTAGGCGTCCACGTGCTTCGGGTTTCGTCGCAACGCCTCCGAGCAATCTGAAATCGCCTCTTCGAGCGAGGCCAAGGGGTCTCGCCCGCGCGCCGCCTCGGCCTGGGCGCGCCGCAGCCACGCACACCCGCGGCTCGCGCGCATCGCCGGGTCCCCGGGCGCGCTCTTCATCGCCGCGGTGAAGTCGGCGATCGCCTCCTGGAGGGCAGGAAGCGGATCCTCCCCGCGCTCCCCGCGGGCGGCGGCCTGCTCCTGGTGCGCGATGCCGCGTCCCGCCCATGCTTCGGCGAGCTCGGGGTTGATTTTGAGCGCCGCGTCGTAGTCGCGCAGTGCACGCTCGACGTGCGGTATGGGATCGAAACCCCGCCGGACCTGGTAGCGTGCCAGGGAAACGCCCGTGCTGCCGCGATCCAGCCAGGTCGAGGCCGCCGCGGGGTCGAGCGCCAGCGAGGCGTCGAAGTCCTTTAGCGCGCTCTCCAGGGTCGCGGTCGGATCCAAGCCGTGCTCGCTCTCCCAGTCGGCGCGGGAGAGCCGCGTCGCGCCTCGGCCGTGGAGAGAATTCCCGTCGCGTGGATTGAGCGCCAGGGAAGCGTCGTCATCCGCCAGTGCGCGATCGAAGGCCGGGCGAGGATCCGTGCCTCGGTCCGCCTCGGCCCGGCCGACATCCCACCATGCACCCGCGCGGTTGGCGATGGCGCCGCCGAGGGCTGGATTGAGGCGCACGGCTGCGTCGAAATCCGCGATCGCCCGTTCCAGGTGCGGGCGGGGATCCTCTCCCAGAAGTGTGGCGGCCGCTCCCCGGTTCTTGTGCACCAGCCCGCGGTTGTTGAAGGACATCGCGCTCGACGGATTGCGACGAACGGCGCCGTCGAAGGCCTCCGCCGCTCGGTCATACCAAGGCGCCGGATCGCCGCCTCGTCCTCCCTCCGCCTCGCCGCGCCCCAGGCAGGCATTTCCCAGTCCATTGTAGCCGTTGAAGTCGTCCGGGTTGAGCCGCAGCGACTCGACGAAGTCCGCAATGGCGCGTTCATACCTCGCCCGGGGATCCAGGCCGCGTGCGACCTCCGCCTCCGCGACGCGATGATGCCCCAGCCCGCGGTTTGCCAGCGTGGAAGCGTTCTTCGGGTTCCGCGACAGGGCCTCGGCGAAGTCCGCGATCGCGCGCTCGAAGCTCGGTCGGGGATCCACGCCCCTGGCGGCCTCAAGCTCGCCGCGCGCGGCATGCAGGCCGCCGCGATTTGAGAGGATTTCCGCCTCCGTGGGGTTGATCTTCAGGGCCTCGCCGTAGTCGGCGAGGGCGCGTTCGAAGTGCGGGAAGGGATCTCCGCCGCGGGCGGCCTCCGCGCTCCCGAGGCTGGCCTCGGCAATGGCCCGGGTCGAATAGCGCCCGGCGACTCCGGGATTGAGCCGCAACGCGGCACTTGCGTCGGTCACGGCCAGAACGAACGAGGGACGCGGATCGGCCCCACGGTGCGCCTCGGCCTGGCCGAGGCGCCAGTACACGAGCCCGCGGTCATTGCAGGCGACTGAAAAATTGGGATCGCGTTCCAGCACCGAGGTGAACTCCGCGATGGCCCTCAGGTAGGACGGGCGCGGATCGACGCCGCGATCCGTTTCGGCCTCGCCCATGCTCCGCCAGACACGCCCGCGGCTGTGCCGAAGCTGGAAGAGGTCCGGTTGCAGGCGCAGCGACTCGTCGATGTCCCGGAGCGCGGCTTCGTAGGTCTTGCGCGGATCGACGCCCCGCGCCGCTTCGGCCAGGCCCCGGTCGTGGAGCAGACCGCCGCGATTGGAGTAGACGATCGCGCTACCCGGGTCGACGCGGAGCGTCTCTTGGAAATCCGCGGCCGCGGCGTCGAAGCTTGCGGTGGGATCGAGTCCGCGCGCGGCCTCCGCCTCGCCGCGGTCGGCGTGGGCGATGGCACGGTTGAGCCACGCCGTGGCATACGTCGAGTCGAGACGCAGGGCCGCCGTGAAATCCGCAATCGCCTCGTCGTAGAAGGGGCGGGGATCGCCGCCCCGCTCCTCCGCCGCGTCCCCCATATCCTGGCGCAGGAGCCCGCGGCAGGCGAGTGCGCTCGGGTTTCGCGGTCCGCGTTTCACAGCTTCTTCGAAGTCCTGGAGAGCGGTCTCGAAGAGCGGGCGGGGATCCCCTCCGCTCCTGGCATGGTTCTTCGCCTGCGCGCGACGCATCAGCCCGCACAGGAATGGGCCTCCTGCATGGCGGGTCCACGAGCGGGCAACTTCACTCGCGTCTTCCAGTCCTCCCTCGAAATCCATGGCGAGGAAGCGCGCCTTTGCGCGGGCGAGACGGAGACCTGTCTCGAAGACGCGGAGGCGGGGGGAGGAGATCCCCTTGCCGAAGTCCGCCGCGGCGCTCGAATAGTCGCCGGACTGAAGGGCGCGCACGCCGGCGATCACCGCACCGAAGTCCTCGGCGGCCTCTTGCCCCCACACCTTCGCGCCGCCGACCGCGGCGAGCAGGACCTCGATTCGCCGGCGCGCATCGGCCATTCGAGGCGATTCCGGTGGCGGCGGACCGAATTTCAGGCCGGACTCGATGATCTGGATGTTCGGCATTTCCTGGGCCTCGACGTACTCGGAGAAGCAGGCCAGCGCTTCCAGGACCGCGCCGTAGGGGACCTCCGGATCCAGGGCCGCGGCGTGACGCAGCGCGTCGAGAGCTTCCTCTTTTCGGCCCGCCATGCGCAGCGCCCAGCCCCCAAGAGCAAGCTGCGCTGCGCGACCCGCCGGCTCGTCGGGCACCTCCTGGAGGAAGCGCTCCACCGGCGGCCAGAGTTCGGCCGCGCGCAGGTGGAGTTCCTCGCGGGATCCGGCCGAATCGTGGAAGCACGCCTCGAGCTTCCGAATCGTGCCGGCAAGCTCGTTCCAGCGGGCGAAGACGCGGTCGACCGCCTTGAGCTTCGCGAGAGTCCGTTCCGCCGCGGCCCGCCCCGCCTGGGCTTCCTGCCGCGCGGCCTCGGCTTCCTGCAGGCCGCGGTCAAGTTGTCGGCTGAGCCTGAGCCGCTCCGCGCGCCCCGCAAGGGCCAGGGCGCCGAACACGACGGCCAGGAGGAGGGCGCCGACCGCCGGCAAGATCACGGCCCGGTGCTTCCGCGCCTTGCGAAGGACTCGACCCGACCGGGACGCCGGCCGGCCCTCGATCGGCTCCCCCTCCAGGTAGCGGGCGAGGTCCCCGGCGAAGTCTCCGATCGTGCGATACCGCTTGGCCGGATCTTTCTCAAGAGCCTTGAGGCAGATCGTCTCCACGTCCGCGTGCAGTTTGGGATTGAGGCGGCGTGGACGAATCGGGTCCTGGTCGCTGATGTTCGTGAGGCGTTCCAGCATCGTCTCGCCGCCGAACGGCAGGCGACTCGTCACCAGTTCGTAGAGGACCACCCCCAGGGAAAACTGATCGCTGGCCGGACCCACCCGCTCCATCTCGCCGGACGCCTGCTCGGGGCTCATGAACTCGACCGTGCCGAGCAGGGCCCCGCTCCGGGTCAGCCGAACCGCTTTCGAGCCCGGCTCGCTCCCCGGTTCGACCTCAGCCGCGAGCCCGAAGTCCATGAGGTAGGGTTGGCCCTTCAGGTCCACGAGGATGTTCCCGGGCTTCACGTCCCGGTGTACGACCCCCAACTCGTGGGCGTACTGCAGGGCGTCCGCCACCGACCGGAGCCAGCCCAGGGCCTTGCGCACGGGGATCGGATGCTTCATGAGCTGCTCAAGCGACTGGCCGGCAATATAGTCGGTGGTGAAATAGGGCTGCCCCTCGTGCGCGCCCACGTCATGTACGGGGAGGATGTTCGGATGTCGGAGCTTCGCCGCGAGTCGGGCCTCGCGCAGGAAGCGCTCGACCTGCGTTTCGCTGCTCACGCGGCTCGGGAGGATCTGCTTGAGGGCGATGACTCGTTTGAGCTGTGTGTCCCATGCTTTCCAGACGACCCCCATGCCGCCGCGTCCCAGCTCCTCGAGCAGGCCGTACCTCCCGAAAGGCGCGCCGCCGGGCTCCGGCTTCCCGACTTCCGAGCCGGGTAGCGCGACCTTCTGGGAACCGGAGACGTCGATGGTGCGCGCGGAAGGCGGGAGCGTCAAGCCGATGCGGCACACCGGGCAGAGCACCGCGCTCCCGGGGGCCCAGTTCTTGACGTTGTAGTTTTTCCCGCAGACCTCGCAGTGGAGGATCTGCTTGCCGGCCAGGTGGAGAAATTCCTTCACCTGTTCGGGCGTGAGGATGCCCTTCCGCACGAGGACCTCCCCCAGGCGGAGCGTCACTCCCTGCTCGCGCAGCGCGTCCTGGGTCCGGACCGCGTCCTCGACCTGGTCGCGGGAGAGGCTGCCCTCCCGGATGAGGCTCTGCCCGAGAAGGGCGTCGTACGTGACGCTCGGCGCCTTGGGGGGGCCGGACTCCGGCGTCGCGGGCTGGTGCTCGGTCGGCACGCTCAGGACCCTTCCAGATGCGCCCGCCGGCGGGCGCTCGCCTTGCGGCGGGTCAGCGCCTGCCCGAGCAGCTCTTGCAGGCGCCCGGCAAAACGGGGATCGTCGCGCAGGGGTTGCAACGCGGGCTCGGCACGAAGCAGGCTCGCTTTCTCCCACCCCAGGTTCCCGGCCGCCTCGAGGGAGCCGAGCGCGGCCTGCAGGTCGCCGAGGGTCGCCTGGGCGCAGGCGCGATTGAAATGGGGCACCCGCGCGACGGGGTTCAGCGCGGTCGCCCGGTCCAGGTAGGCAAGGGCCTCCCCGGCTCGGCCGAGCTTGAGACACAACGCGCCGCAATTCCCGAGCGCGTGCGCGTCGTTGGGCTCCAGGGCGAGCGCCGACGCGTAATCCGAAAGGCTCGCCTCGAGCCGCCCAAGCTTGCGGTTGGTCTGCGCGCGCCACGCCAGGAGGCGCGGGTCTCCCGCTACGCGCCGGTGGGCCAGGTCGAAGCAACCCAGGGCGGCGGGATACTCCCCCCTTTCGTAGTGGATCACCCCGAGCAGCAGCAGCGCCCTGTCGTTGCGCGGCGAGCGCCGGAGGAGGTCGTCGAGGGTGGCCGCTGCCTGCTCCAGAGTCCCCGCCCTTCTTTGCGCCGCGGCGCGATTCAGAATGTGGGTCTCCGGCGCGTTGCTGCGGCACGCGGCCATGGCGAACGAGATGGCCGCTTCGGGGAACTTGCCTTCGCGCATGGCGATTTGCCCGAGGATGTCGAAGGCCGCCTCGGCGTCGGGAAAATGGCGTCGCAGCTTTTCCGCGAGCCGCCGAGCGGGAAGGACCTCCTCCCGGTCCAGGTGAAAGAGCGCCTCCCGCTCCATCTTCGCCCGCAAAGCCTCCCGGGCGAGGTCCGCGACCCAGGCCGCCACGGGTGCCAGGCAGCTCTCCCGCTGCGGTGGGAACGCTCTCACAAGCTGGTCGCCCGCGGACAGCAGGGCCGGCGCGTTGGTCTCCTGGAGCTGGGTGAGAGCGGAGTCGTAGAAACGCCGGAACGGGGCAGGCTCCACGCACGGCGCCAGACTGGTCTCGACCTGCGCGGTGGCCTCGTTGGCGGGTAGATTGATCTGACCTCGCGACGCGACGAGCCAGGAGCGAAGGTGCGGGCAGAGACGACCGGAGGCCACCTCCGCGAACGCGTCCCGGTCGGATGGCTGGATGAGGACGACCTGGTCCAGGCCCTTCAGCTTCGCGGCCTTGGCCGCCTCGGGCGCGAGCACCAGCGTGGGAGCGATCTGCTCGATCGTGGCGTGCTCTCGCAGCTCGAGGATCGCCTCGACCAGGCCGTCCGAGAGGCGAGGCGCCGAGCTGCAATCGAGCACGACGTTCCTCTTTCCGGAAAAGCCGATCCGCGCGGCGGCGTTCACCACGCTCCACGGACCGTCGGCACTCTCGAACGCCGCCGGCGACACGACGATCCGCACGTAGCACATGAAAGAGGAGATCGAGAACCAGGGGTGCTCGAGGCTCGACTTTTCGCAACGCGGACAGGTGATGCCGAGGGGCGCGCCGGCCCCCCCCAAGGCAACCTCGGTCGAACAGTGCCGACAGCGCAGCGCCACGTCGGGGAGCGGCTGCCCCCGGTCCCACTCGGTCTCCTCCCTCGCGAACCCGAGCCCCAGCATGAGCTGCCGGAGCGGGGGCGGAATCATGCGCTCCCGGACGAAGAGTTCCTGGATTTCCGAACACCGGCGCACGCGTTCGTCCGTCGGCGCGGCTTCTTCCTTCGGATGCGAGGCGGCCTCTTCGTCGAGGGTCGTGCCGGGCGCCGGCGTGTCGGTCCCGCGGAACACGACGAGCGAAGCCGGCCGGTCCTGCTCCGCTTCGTCGAGGGCTCGGATGAGTGCGGCGTAGTCCTGAAAGCGCCGGGCCGGGTCCTTCTCGAGCATGCGCGACAGGACGGAGCAGAAGGCCTGGGGCAACGACCGGCGATACCGAAGCGGAGAAGGTGGCGGAGCCTCCGTGTGAAGACGCAGCAGGTCGGGCAGGCTTCGTCCCTCGAAGGGCGGGCGCCCCGTCACCATGAAAAAAAGAGTGCATCCCAGGGAGTAGATGTCGGAACGCCGGTCCTGGGGCCCTCCATTGAACTGCTCCGGGTTGTAGAACAGGGCGCCGTGCGCGTCCGGCGTACTGTCCTCGTCCGCGATGGCGAGCCGGAGCCGGGGGAGTCCGAAGTCCGTGATCAGGACCTCGCCCTGACGCGAGACCAGGACGTTGTGGGGGCTGACGCCGCGGTGCAAGACGCCGCAGCCCTGGGCGTAGGCGAGGCCGAGGGCGATCCGGCGCGTCGCGGCGGCGGCGACGCCGGCAGACAGCGGGCCGTTCAGCTCGACCAGGGCGTCCAGCCCGAGGCCGTCCACATATTCCATGACCATGTAGCAGTGTCCCTCGGCCCAGCCCGCCTCCAGGGTCCGGCGGATATGCGTGTGGCGGAGCCCCAGCGACAACTGCGCCTCCGCCTCGAACCGCGCGATCTTTTCCGCGTCCTGCTCGATGTCGGCCGGCAGGAGTTTGAGCGTGACTTGCGTCCCGAGCAGCTCGTGGTGCGCAAGAAAGACCGAACCCCAGGCGGCGGTGCCCAGGACCGAGAGCATTCGACAGGGGCCGAGCCGGCGCAGCGGGAGGGGAGGCGGCGTACCCGCGTCGCGGGCGACGGGCCGGTCAAAGCGCAGGTTGCGGAGCTCCGGGATCGAGGTCGTGGGCGGGGGGGCTGCGGGCGGCTTGCGGGGTGAGGCCGCGGGTGCCGGCGGAACCGCTCTCGCAGAAACGCCGGGCCAGGGCGGGGCGGCGCGATCGACGCCGGCGAGGAGAGCCGCACGGATCGCTTCGAGCGCGGTCGCGGCCTCCTCGGCCGAAGAGGGCCTCTCTGCCGGCGACTTCGCGAGGAGTCGTCGCAGCAACGCCTCCGCCTCCGGTGGGACCTCAGGCACCGCTCCGCGAGCCGAGGGGATCGGCGCCTGGTGGCATTTCAGCATCATTTCTTCTTTGCTGCCTGAATAGGGCGGGCGGCCCGTGAGCGCGTAGAAAATCGTCCCTCCAGCCGCATAGAGGTCCGCTCTCTCGTCCACGGGGCCACCGACCCACTGCTCCGGGGCCATGTAGGCGGGGGTCCCGATGGCGTAGCCTGAGCCGGTGATCTCCTCGTCCCCACCCTGGCTCCGTGCGATGCCGAAGTCTCCGAGCTTCAGCTCCCCCTTTCGGGTGAGAAAAACGTTCTCGGGCTTGACGTCTCGATGGATGATTTTGCGCTCGTGGGCCGCGGCGAGAGCCCGTAGCAGCGAGACGCCCACTCGCAGCGCCTCGAGGGGCGCCAGCTTCTCCTCGCGCTGCACGCGCGCCCGGAGGGACTCGCCGTCGACGTACTCCATCGCGAGAAAATGCTCGTTTCCCTCCCGTCCAAGCATGAATACTTGGACGATGTTCGGATGATTCAGGCGGCCGGAGAGCTCCGCTTCCCGGCGGAACCGCAGGAGTTTTTCCTCGTCGTTCGGGCGGGGACTGTTGGGCAGCTTCACGGCGACCTGCCGACGCAACGAGAGCTGCTCTGCGAGATAGACGGTGCCCATCCCCCCGCTCCCGAGGGCGCGAAGCAGCCGGAACTCCCCGGCGAGCACGCTACCCTCGCGCGGATCGGCCGCTCCTCGCGCGGACGCCGGAGCCGCCGGCGCCGGAACGGGCGCCGGTGCCGCGGACCCGCGGGGCACGGCGCGGGCCGGGTCTCCGGGCGGCAACGGGTCCGATTCCGGTCGTTCTCGGTCACCAGGCATGGGCTGACCCCTCGGCAGGAGCCTCTCACGATTCCTGGGGGCGCGGGCTTCCGGCCCGCGCGAGCGGACGCATGGCCCTCGACTCGCGGTAACGGCTGGGACGACTGCGTCCGAAGTTCGTCAACGGGACACTACTCGGGATCCGAGAAGCTCGTGTCCTTGGAGGGCGGCCGATCCGCCGCGCGGCTCGAGAGAGCGATCGCCGCATCCTGGATACCCTCCAGCACCACCGCGAGGCTCGGTCGCTGCTCGGGCAGTGGGGCCAGCATGGCAAGCAGCAGCCGGCCCAGCTCCCCGGCCTGAGCCGGGAGCGTTGCCCCGGAGCTCACGCCAGCGCGGGGGCCCGCGCCCCGCATCGGCGAACGAGGTGGTTCACCGTAGAGCATGTAGTGCAACGTGGCGCCCACCGAGTACACGTCGCTCCCGACCAGGGCCGCGTGTGGATCCTGGAGTTGTTCCGGAGCGGTGTACGGCCGCGGGCCCAGCAGCTCGTTGGGACCCGTGATTCTCGTTCCCTGCCCGTCAAGTAGCAGGACCGAGCCGAAGCCCATGAGGCAAGCGGTACCGTCGGGACGAAGGATGATGTTCGCGGGGTTCACGTCCCGATGCACCACCTGGGCGTCGTGCGCCGCCATGAGGCCGGACGAAACGTCGGCGGCCACTTCCAGCGCCCGCTCGGGCGGCAGTCGGGCGCCGTCGCTCAGGAATTCGTCCAGCGTTCGGCCCTGTTCCCACTTGAAGAGAAGATAGAGGGCCTCCTTCCAGGTTCCGAAGTGATAGAGGCGCACGACGCCGGGATGATCGATGCGACCGAGAGCTCGCGCCTCCCGGAGGAACCGTTGGGTGGACGCGGCCTTGTCCGCAACCCTGGCGTTCAGGAGTTTCACGACCACGACGCGGTCGAGGCGCAGTTGCCGAGCCTTCCATACCGAGCCCTGCGCGCTTTCCCGAAGGAGATCGAGCGGCTCAAAGCCGGGAAGGAAGGACCGGGTTCTCCAGGGACCGGCCGGAGACGGCTCCGCGGAGGGCCGGCTCGGCCCCTCGGCGACGGAGTCCGCCGGGAGCTGCGAGGCCGGGTTGGAGGCCGCTTCCCCCGCCCCGGGCTCGGCCCGATGGAGGATGCCCGACAGCGGGCTGTTCGGCATCCGAAGGCGCGCATGGCAGTGTCCGCAGGAAAGCTCGTTGCCCGGCGCCACGCCATGCACGTTGAGCCGCGCCCAACAGGCCTCGCAGAGCAGGATCCGCCGCCGCAGGGCGTTGCACAGCTCGTCCACCCGGTCCGGAGCGAGCCACGCGTGCTCGAAGAGGATGTGGGGGACCGGCACGGGGCGCCTAAAGAACCGGGCGGTCCGCTCACAGTCCTTCAGCACCAACTCGACGTCCTCCGCGCGCAACCAGCCGCGACGGAGGGCTTCGTTCAGAAAGGCGGAATCGCTTTTCGAGGCCATCGACCGCCGTTCCCTTCCCGAAAGGGGCGCTGAAGCCCGGCGTTGGCTTGCCGTTGACGAGGGGTGTGGGAAGCTCTCGACGTCAACCTGGCGCCCCCGGGCTCGAGCCCTGGGCCGGTCGCACTGTGGTTGAATCCACAAGTGGTAGCCCGGCTTCTGATACTTGAGGGGCGGAGGTTCCAGAGGTGCTGGATACCCTGGAACCCGGCGCCGATGTTACCTCTGTGAGCCATGAGTGTCAAGGAGGGGCGGCAGGCGGGCGAGCCGCTTTGGCATGCGGCTGCTTCTTGCGAGGCCCTGCTCCCCGCCGGTCCGTGGGCGGAGACTTCCTTCACGCTGGGGCCCTGTGAGGCCGAGGCAACCGCGGGCACGGCCCCGAGCCGATCGTGCTCCCGGTGGCGTCTCACGGCACGGCCAGGCGGCGGAAGCGCTCCCGAAGCTCGTCGCGAAAGCGCTCCAACTCCGTCTCCGAGAGCGGCTCGAGCACCCGCGGTAGGGGGCGCATCGGAAACTGCCCCAGCAGCCAGGCCAGGATCCCGGGATCGATGCCGGCGTCCTTCCGGCATGCCGGCTCCAGGTCCTGCTCCGGTGGAAAGCCGTGTCGGTCCAGGAAAAGCAGGTCGACCAGGTCCCGGGGTTCGGAGCGGGAGAGGATGCAGGTCAGCTTCGCGGCCCGCAGATCCAGAAGCGACTCGACGACCACTCCTTCCAGGGCCGGTCCCGGCGGCTCCAGGTCGGGCGGGTCGTATACGACGTCAAGCTCCAGCGCGGAGGGGAGGCCGCGGACCACCGCTCGGACAAACGTCCCCGCGTCCCGCGCCAACTCGATCCGGAGCGCGCACTCCCCCGCGACGTCCGGCAGCGCGCGAACCAGCGAACGTACGTCTTCGGGACGATGACAGAAGAGATCGACGTCGCCGGAGAGCCGGTGCGCAAGATAGGCGCCACTCAGTGCGGCGCCGCCTCCGAGGTGGCATTCGACACGGCGTTGGCATGCTCGCACCAGGCTCAGCACCGCGTCCGGCAGCACGCGCCGATCAAAGGCCTTACGCATGGGCGTGCTCGCGTGGGGGCCACGCCACCGGCTCAAGGCCCAGCAGATAGGCCCACATCGGGCGCGCACGGCCAAGGTGTCGAAGGAGCTGGGGCCAGAGCCCGCGTATGTCCGCAGGTCGGACGAAGAGCCAAACGTCACGCGTATTCGCCTCCCGGAGCAGTGCGCCCATCCAGTAGGCTCGCTCCGCGATGTCGGGGGACTGGAGCAGTTTGCGAAGCTGCCCCACGGTGACTTCGCTCCACCAGAGGAAGTAGGGGCGAGTGTCGTCCTGAAGGAGATCGCGCGAGGTCGGGGGGAGCGGCGGCGACCAGCACTCGTCCATCTCGGCAGCCTCCGAAGGGCGCGGGCATCTTCCACGCGTGGACACCTCCCCTCCGCCCAAACCGGCCCGATTCTACCACGGTCGTCGGCTGTGCGCCCAGCCCTTTCAAGGCGGCTGCCTCGCCCTGCTGTCTGCGGCAAGCAGGCTAAGTACCGCTCCACGGAAGTCGGTGGCCAATCGGCGAAGGCAAGTTGGGCCGCCCGCGAGGCGCGCGAGCGAGGCGTCGTAGCGGAGAACTCCGGTGAGCGAGCGCAACAAAGCGGGCGGCCAAAATCGCCGAGCAAATTGGTCACCCAATTCCGTGGGGCGGTACTAAGGACTTGAGCCTGCGACTCGAGGCTACCTTGTGGTGCAAGGCTTCCGCCTTCGCGCGCGGCGCTTCGGTGGACGGGTCCGCCCTGCACCCGTTCGCACACGAAGTATCAGACGCGCTTCTCCCCGATTTCCCCAGGAGCCGTTTCCGCACCCTACGGGCTCGGGGAGGTCTACGCCAGTGGCCCGTTGACGAACTTCGGACACAGTCGTCAACTCTGCCACGGCGGGTCGTAACCCATGCGGCCGTTCGCGCGGGCCGGAGGCCCGCGCCCCCAGGCATCGTGACTGGACTTCGTCAACGGGCCACTGGTTTTCCCGTCGGTGCAGGGCGGAAGCCCTGCACCACAAGGGCTCGAGGCCGGCGGAGGCGAGCACCCGGAAGTTCGTCCCTTTCCGCGCTCGGACCTTGAGGGTCTGTTCCGCAATCGTCGGCTCGTTCCCCGACCTTGAAAGGGCAGGCTGCGCCTAGCGCGGAACGCTCCGAGCCCCTTCAACCGATGGCCGGAGGAGCGGCCTCCCCCCTCCCCGCCACCTGCCGCACCGGCAGCGTGACCGTGAACGTCGCCCCCTGGCCGAGCACTCCGCGAGCCTCGATCGCCCCCCCGTGCCGCTCCACGATCTTCCGGCAGATCGCCAAGCCGAGCCCCGTCCCCTCAAACTCGCTGTGCCCACGCAGGCGCTGAAACAGTTGGAAGAGGCGCACGGCGTCCGCGTCGTCGAAACCGATGCCGTTGTCCGTGACCACTACCTGGCAGTACGCCGCGGCGTTCGCACTCGGCTCGCGGGCGCTCGCCGGACCCGGCGCCTCCCCGCCGGTCGTCCCGCACGCCGCCCCGTCCGCTTTCAGCAGGCGCCCCTCCACCCGCACGAACGGCGCCTCGCCCGGCCGGTGAAACTTCAAGCCGTTGCCGATGAGGTTCTGCAGGAGCTGCCGCATCTGCGTCGCGTCCGCCTCCACCGTCGGCAGCTCCCCGAGCTCCACCCGGCCGCCGCTTTCACGCACCCGCACGTCCAGGTCGTCCATCGCCTGCCGTGCGACCTCCGTCAGGTCCACGCGGCCCAAAGTCCGCGGACACGACGTGACCCGCGAATACGCGAGCAGGTCTTCAATGAAGACCTGCATCCGGCGCGCCCCGTCCTGCATGCGCGCCAGGTAGTCCCGCCCTTCCGGGGTCAGCTTGTCGCCGCACTCCAGCTTGAGCAGCTCGCCGAACGACCGCACCTTCCGCAACGGCTCCTGGAGGTCGTGCGAGGCCACGGTGGCGAATTCCTCCAGCTCCCGATTGCTCCGGTGCAGCGCCTCGGCGTGCCCACGCAGTCGCTCCTCGGACTCCCTTCGCTCCGTGCGCTGGCGCTCGAGGAGGCCGCGGACCTGGCCTTCGCTCGTGCGCAGCGCCTCCGCGACCGCCCGGAGCGACGCGTTGGCCCCTTCCAATTCCGCGAGCGCGCCTGAGTAGGCGTCCAGGAGGTACGAGAGGACGACCACGTACGCGCCCAGACGGAGCGCGTGCCACGCCCACCAGAGCGGCGTCCAGAGAGACACGAGCGGGAAAAGCAGTCCGGCCCCGGCGAAGAGCCAACAGCAGTTCGCGAAGAGCAAGCCGTCCCGCGCCTCCCCCGACCGGTGCAAAAAAAAGAACCTGGCTGCAGCGGCGAGGAAGAGCGCTCCGCCCGTGACGTTCGCGCCCTTCGCGAGCGGCGTGAAGCCGCTCCCGTCCAGGAAGGCGGGGAGCGAAGCCCCGTGCATGAAAAGAAAAACGCCGAGGGCCACGGCGCCGGCGCCGACGGCACAGGGCAGCACCCGGGCGACGCGCTTCCCCGGAAACCGCGGCGGCAGCCAGGTCGCGGCGAAGAAGAGGCCGCCCAGGACGTGGGTGCCGCCTTTCAACCAGGAGAAGGCGTTCCCGACCGGGGCGCAGGCGTGGAAGGCGCCGAGGATGCCCATGCAGGAAAGGGCGCAACTGATCCACAGGTGGTGCGCGGGCGTTCCCGCTCGCCGCCGAAGCCCCCAACCCAGGATCGTGGCGACCGTGAGCGCCACGCCCGCGCCCGCGGCCTCGATCGAGGCGTGCACCACCTCGCTGGTCCACGCCCCCGGCGTCAGCCAGGCGAGGAGGCCGATGCCGCACACCGCACCCGTGCCGGCCAGCGTGGTTGCCGGGACCCCCGCCGGCCCTCCCTGAGGGCCCGTAAAGGAATAACTCATGGATCGGCACTTTCGTCGGAGGGAAGAGGCCCTTGTAGTGCAGGCCTTCCGGCCTGCACAGACTGGCGTGAGTGCCCGACTTGTTCCTTTACGGGCCCTGCGTACCGCCCCTCAGCATGGGGCGACCCGTTGGCTCTGCGATTTCGGCCGCCTGCTTCCCCCCTTCGCGCTGCGGCGCTTCGGGGCGCAAGCGTTGCGCTCACTCGGCGTCGTTCTCCGTTCCTTCGCCTCGCTCGCGCGCCTTGCGGGCGGCCGCACCTGCCTTCGCCTCCCGGCCACCGACTTCCGCCGGACGGTCCGGAGCGCTCACAGCCCCCGCCGGCGCCGCTTGGCTTCGTACATCGCCTGGTCGGCTCGCGTCAGCAAGTCCTCGATGGAAGTCAGCCCTTCGACCTCGCACGCCGCGAAGCCGACGCTCATCGCCAGCTTGTACGGCCGCTTGCCCGCGGTGTTCGAGGCCTCCAGGTTCGCTTCCAGTCGGCGCAACAGGGTCTCGGGGGATACGCCGCGCGTCTCGGTGGCCAGGACCACGAACTCATCCCCGCCCAACCGCGCGATGATGTCGGAGCCGCGGAAGGTCTGCCGCAGGAGCTTGGCCGTCTCCTGCAGCGCGCGGTCCCCCTCGGCGTGCCCGTGCTTGTCGTTGATGCCCTTGAAGCCGTCGAGGTCGCCGAAGAGCAGGAGCAGGCCGCTCCGGGTCCTCCGCGCGAGCTTGATGTACTGCTCCGCCACGGCGAAGAAGCCGCGCCGGTTGAAGACCCCGGTCATCTCGTCGATCAGCGGCACCTCGCGCTGCCCCGCCCCGCTCTGCTGCCGCTCCACCGCGTACCGGATCGCCCGGCCGAGGGAGCCGCCCTCGATGCCCGCCTTGGGCAGAAAGTCCTGTGCGCCGGCCTGTAACGTCTGCAGCGCCAGCCCTTCGTCCTCGATCGCCGTGAGGACCAGGATCGGCACGTTCGGCGCCTTGGCGTGCACCTGCACCACGACTTCCAGCCCGCGGGCGTCGGGCAGCGTGAGGTCGAGGAGCACCGCGTCCACGTCCCCGGCCTGCAGGAACTCCAGTCCGGTCGCGAGCCGCTCCACGCACGTCACTTCGAAGTCCGCCGCCTGGCCCGACCGGGGCTCCTTCGCGAGGGCGCTGCGGATCCGGCCCGAATCGACCGGGCTGTCCTCGAGCACGAGCACGCGGAGGCGGGTCGAGCCCCCCTGCCCGTCGTCCGGCGTCGGCAGGTTCGCGGTCCGGAACCAGAATTCTTCCAGCGATTTCATCACGCGGCGAAACTGGTCGAGGTTCACGGGCTTGGTGATGCAGCAGTTGGCGCTCAGCTCGTACACTTTCCGGACCTCGGCCTCGGCCGTCGTCGTGGTCAGGACCAGGATGGGAATGGACCGGAGGTTCGGGTCCCGCTTGACTTCCTTCAACACTTCCCGGCCGTGCCGGCGCGGCAGGTTCAGATCCAGCAGGACGAGGTCCGGGCGCGGCGCCTCGGCGTGCTTTCCCGCGCGCGTGAGGAACTCCATCGCGTCCACGCCGTCCGTCGCCACGTGGAGCCGGTGCGGGACCTGGCAGGACTTGAGCGCCTCCACGATGAGGCGGACATCCCCCGCGTTGTCCTCGACGAGGAGCACTTCGACCGTTTTCGCCGGGCCGTCCATGGCGTTCATGCCCCGTCTCCCGCGATGGGCAGCGTGAAGCGGAACGTGGAGCCGGCGCGGGGCTCCGACTCCGCCCAGATCCGGCCCCCGTGGCGCTCCACGATCTTCTTGCAGATCGCCAGGCCGATCCCGGACCCCGCGTAGGCGTCGCGCGTGTGCAGGCGTTGAAAGATGACGAAGATGCGCTCGGTCTCGTTCGGTTCCATGCCGATGCCGTTGTCCCGCACCGAGACGACCCACTCGTCCCCCGAGCGTTTCGCCGAGACGTGGATGCGCGGGGGCTCGAGGCGGCGGAATTTCAGCGCGTTGCCGATCAGGTTCTGCAGGAGCTGCACCATCTGCACGGGCACCGCCTGGATCGTCGGCAGCGGGTCCCAGGTCACCTCCGCCTGGTTCTCCGCGATCGTGGCCTGCAGGTTGCCGAGCACCGTTCGTAGCGGAGCTTCCAGCGAAACGGCCGCCATCGTCTTGTGGTCGGCCCCGATGCGCGAGTAGGCGAGCAGGTCGCGAATGAGGTCCTGCATGCGCGTCACGCCCTCCTTCGCGTACCGGACGAACTCCTCGGCGTCGGGGTCCACGTCGGGGCCGAGGCGTTCCCGGTACCGCTCCACGAGGAGCTGCGTGTAGCTCGCGACCATCCGCAGCGGCTCCTGGAGGTCGTGGGAGGCCACGTAGGCGAATTGCTCGAGTTCCGCGTTCGAGCGCGCGAGCTCCTTCGCGGTCTGCGAGAGCGACTCCTGCGCCTGTTGCCGGTCCGTGATGTCGGTCACCAGCGCCATGATCACGAGGCCGTCCAGCGTTTCCATGGGGCACAGGCTGATCTCGGCCGGGAACTCCGTGCCGTCCTTGCGCAGGCCGGAGAGGCTCTGCGGGATGCTGACCGAGCGCGTGGGGCGTACGCCCAGGATGCGCGTCCCGGACCTCGGGGGGCCGCCCTGGCTCCGGAGCCGCGAAGGGACGAGCGCCTCGGCGGTCATCCCCGTCATCTCGCCGTGGGCGTAGCCGAACATCTCCTCGGCCTTCACGTTCACGGAGGCGATGTGCCCGTCGCCGTTCACCGTGAGGATCGCGGTCGGCGAGGCGTCGACGAATTTTCGGAAGCCCTCCTCCGACTGCTTGCGCGCGGAGAGGTGGCCGATCTGCCGGCCCAAGGTGCCCAGCACGTCGAGGGTGTCGGCGTCGGGCTCGCGAGTCCCCGCGCACGAGAGTTCGATCACGCCGGTCACTTCGCCGGCGAAGAGCACGGGGAACGCGACCGCGCTGCGCGGACCGGGCGGCACGCCGGCCGGCTCGCCGTTCGGCGCCGCGCCGGCCGTTTGCCCCGGCGTGTCCCACCGCGGCCGACCGGTGGCCCAAGCCGCGCCGAGCCGCCCCTCGCCGCGCCGGACCGTGACGGTGCGCCGCCCGCCCGCCGGCCCGGGGCCGTCGGCGGGCGAGGTCGGCCAGGCATACGTGCAGCGCAGCGCTTCGGCCTCCCGGTCGAGCGTCCAGAGCGCGCCCGTCGACCACCCATCCCCTTCGAACACGGTCTGCAGGATCCGAAGGAGCGCCCCGCTCAGCGTCGGCGACTCCGCGAGCGCCCCGATGACCGAGTACCGCGCGGCGCGCCGGCGCTCGGCCTCCTTCCTGTCCATGATGTCCGTGAGCGTCCCCGAGACGCGGGCCGGGACCCCGCGCGGGTCCCAGATCCCTTTCCCACGGACCAGCATCCAGCGGTGCGTGCCGCTCTCGTGCCGCATCCGGCACTCGATTTCGAAGTGGGGGGTGCGTCCGTCGAGGTGGCTCTTGATCGCCGTCCGGAGCGAGTCCGCGTCGTCCCGGTGGACCCGCCGAAACCACTCCTCCGGGCTCGTTCCGAATTCGACGTCTTCGCAGCCGAGCAGGCGCTTCCACCGCTCCGAGACGTACAGCTCCTGCGACCCCAGGTTCCAGTCCCACAGCCCGTCCCCCGCGGCGTTGACCGCCAGGGCATACCGCTCCTCGCTGCGCCGCAGTTCGCTGGTGACGCGCGTCCGCTCGAGCGCATATCGGATGGAGCGCACGAGCATGGGGCCGTCCATCCGTGCCTTCGTCAGGTAATCCGTCGCTCCCGCGCGCAGGGCCAGCTCGTCCGTGTCTTCCTGCGCCTGCCCGGTGAGCAGGATCATCGGCGTCGCACAGCCGCGTCCCTGCGCTTCCCTCATCAGGTCCAGCCCCGTGCGCGAGCCGAGCCGCAGGTCGATCACGTAAACGTCGTGGCGGCCGGGGATCATCGCCGCCAGCGCGTCCTCGTACCGGGAGACCCACTTGATGTCGAAGGCCAGGTGGCGCTGCGAACGGAGCATGCCCCGGAGGAGGGCGTAGTCGTCTTCGCTGTCCTCGACCAGGAGCACCCGGATCGGCTGCGTGGCCATCTTGCATCCCGCGAAGGTCGAAGGATCGAAGTCGAAGCCCCGCTAGCCGTCCCCGCGCAGCTTCTTTTCCGCCGCGGCAAGCAGACCGTCCTCGTCCTGGGCGTCGATCGGAAAGGTCGCGAGCCCGACCTTCGCCTGGACGGGGGTTGGGTCGCCGCCGGTCGTTGCCGGCAAGCCCCGGCTCCTGACCTCTCGACGGGCCCTCTCCAAGAGGTCCGCTCCGTCCGCGGTCCCGGCCCCGTAGGCGAGCACCCCGAGCCTGCCTTCTCCGAGGTAGCCGAGGAGGTCGCCACGCGAGAGGACGCCGCGGACGCGTTCGGCGAGCGGGGCCAGTCGCTCGAACGGCCGCGTATCCTCCTCCGGTCCGGTCGCTGGGCCCCCCACTTCGAAGAGAAGGATCGAGAGGGCGTCCCCCATCGCTCGCGCCCGGCGGATCTCGGTGTGCAGCCTCCAACGAAAGAACGCGGAGGTACACAACCGCGTACCGGCCTCGACGGGTTCGGGGCCGCCCGCGGCCTTGAGTCTCTCGGTCAGGTCGCGGATCCGCCCAGCCTCCACCGACAGGATCTGGTCCACGACGTCGGGGAACCGGCGGAGCAGGTCCTGAAAATCTCGAGCCAACACCCGGATCACCCGGCACGGCGTGCGTGCCCGGATCGTCGCCGACCGGGATCTGCCGTCCAGGACGGCGATCTCCCCGACTACCGCCCCAGCCCCCATCGTTCGAATGGGAATGTCCTGCCCCTCCGGGGTACGGTGCGTCACGTCCACGCTGCCATCCAGGAGCAGGCAGACGTGGTCGCCCGTGTCCCCCTGTTGCCAGAGCAGGTTGCCTGCCTCAATCTGCGCCTCCTCCCCCAGTCGGGAGAAGGCGGCGATGAAGAGCGAAAGGTTCGAGTTCGACATGGTCCCCCTCCTTGGGTGGAGGCGCTGTGTGCGCTTCGGGCGGCGGCGACCCCGGTGGCGCTGTGGACGGGGCAGCACGCGCCCCGCCCGTGGAAGCCGCTCCGATTCTATGTCAACGCCAAGCGAGCCCGCAAGGGAAATGAGGGAACACCCGATGCCCGAACGGCACCTTCGGCGCCGGCGCTACCCGTCCGCCCGCGCCGGCACTGTCTGACTTGCAGCGAACGGAAGATCGGGCTTGCTCGAAGCTGTCGGGACGGATAGAATCCTAGATGCATCACCCATTGGCCAGGATCCAGCAATGCTCAGATGCCCGAGGGCCTACGCTCCAGCAGCGAAGGTTGGACCCCTACCGGTGAACTTCTTGAAAGCGTCTCCAGATTCGCCGGCGACGAAACCACAAAGACTCGAAGTCACTAAGACCACAAAGGCGCTTTTCGGCCGAGCCAAACTCGCCCCCCTCAGTGACGGTCCTTCGTGGTCTTCGTGGCTTGGTGGTTTCGTCGTCCGTTTGGGTTTCGGGCCTTCGCCCGAGTTGGAAATTGGTCATTGTCCCCTAGATTTGCGCTCGGCGCGCAAATCCCACAGGGCAATAGCATAGTCGACCCTCCTCTCTTCGTGGGACACGCTCGCGCACATCACCTGCGACGCGCGGGTGCATTGTAGTGTACGAGCGGCCCGCACGCAACGGGTCTGTCGGAGCTCGCGCGCTCGGGCCGATCGGAGCGTGCGCACCCCATGACGGGCAAGTCGCAACCGCCTCAGGTTCTCGGCAGCCCCGCGCTTTCGGCTTGCGGATCGGACCCCGCGGCGGTAGAATCCCCGCCGCTTCGACCGACCCTCGGACCCGATTCGAAAGGGCAGTTCATGAGCCAACGGCGAGATGCGCGGTTCGCCAAAGGCCTCGCGGCGACTTTTCTCCTGCTCCTCGGAGCGGCCGCCTGGGCCGCCGGCGAGAAGACCTTCCTCATCAAGCAGGGGGGGCACGGCGACTCCGACCTCCTCGGGCTCAAACATCTGCAGATCCGGACGCGGGTCGATCGGAAGGTCACCTTCAAGGCGCTGTTCACGTCGAACGTCCCGTACCTCACGCAGGCGCCGTCCAACCAGGGGGACTGGTGCAAGCTCATGGGGATCACGACGAACCAGATCCACCGGAACAGCATCCGTCTCGGCTGGCGCTGGGTCCCGGCCGACGCCAAGGTGGAGCTGGGCTTCTACGGCTACATCAAAGGAACGCGCATCTCCCAGGAGATCGCCAAGGTCCCGCTGAATGCGTGGGCCAACGTCGAGCTGCGCATGTGGAACGACGGCCTCTCCGTCAAGGTGAACGGCGTGCCGGTCGTGAGGAACCAGAGCCTCGGCCTTTCGAAGCTCCTGCCCACGATGGTCTGGGTCCTGGAAACCGCGTACTTCGGCGGGGACGAGACCGCGCCCCACGACATGAACATCCAGGTGAAGGATATCGCGGTACAGTAGCGGCTGGGTGCCGCTCCACGGAAGTCGGTGGCCAATGTGCGAAGGCAAGTTTGGCCGCCCGCGAGGCGCGCGAGCGAGGCGTAGTCGCGGAGAACTACGGCGAGCGAGCGCAACGCTTGCGCCCCGGAGCGCCGCAGCGCGAAGGGGGGAAGCGGTCGGCCAAAATCGCCGGGCAAATGGGTCACCCAATTCCGTGGGGCGGTACTGAGGACAAGCCCTCCACCCACCGGTCCGGACGCGGGTAGCCGCCCAGACTCGGACACGGGCGCGACGCCCGAAGGCCCCCTCCTCCCCAACCCTCTCCCCTGCGGGGGAAAGGATGACTGCGGATCCGCAACCCTCGCGCTCGACGCGCAATCGTCGCGGAACCATCCGATGGCCCGACTGAAGTCGCTCGCCCTGCGCGCCGCGCCCCTCGTCGGCGTCGCGCTCTTCGCGGTCGCGCTCTGGGCCCTCCGCCACGCGCTCCGCGAGCACCACTACCGCGAGGTCGCGACGGAACTCCGCGCGATCCCCGCCCTCCGCATCCTGCTCGCCCTCGGACTCACCGCCCTCGGCTACCTCGTCCTCGTCGGCTTCGACGGGCTCGCGCTCGCCTACGCGGGCCGCCGCCTCCCTTTCCGCCGCGTCGCCTTCGCCTCCTTCCTCGGCAACGCCTTCAGCTACAACCTCGGCCTCTCGATGCTCGGGGGCGCCGCGATCCGCTACCGCCTCTACTCCGGGTGGGGGCTCTCGGCCGCGGACATCGCGCGCGTCGTCGCCTTCGGGGCAATCACCTTCTGGCTCGGCCTCGCGGGCGCGGCCGGCGCCATCTTCGTCGTCGAGCCCATGCCCCTCCCGGCGTCCGTCCCCCTCCCCTTCGCGACCACGCTGCCGCTCGGCCTCGCCCTCCTCGCGCTCGCCGGCGCCTACGTGGCATGGAGCGCCGTGCGGCGCGAACCGCTGCGGCTCGGGGCCTGGGAGTTCGCGCTCCCGGACCCGAGGCTCGCCGCCGGCCAGGTCGCGCTCGCGTGCGCCGACTGGACGCTGGCGGGCGGCGTGCTTTTCGTCCTGCTCCCTGCGGCGACGGCGACCTCGCACGTCACATTTCTCGGCCTCCTCGGCGTGTTCCTGCTCGCGCAGTTCGCGGGCGTGACGAGCCAGGTCCCCGGCGGCGTCGGGGTGTTCGAGGCGGTGATGGTCTCGCTGCTGGCGGGCGAAGTGCCCGCGGCTGCGCTGGTCGGCTCGCTGGTGGCGTACCGGCTCTGCTACTACGTCGCTCCGCTCGCGGTGGCCGCGCTCCTCCTCGGCGGGTACGAGGCCGCGCGCGGCCGGGAACGGCTACGCCGGTGGGCGGACCTCGCGGGCGACCTGGCGCCGTCGGTCGCGCCGCCGCTCTTCGCCTTCCTCGCGTTCGCTTCCGGCGCGGCACTCCTCCTCTCCGGCGCGCTGCCCGCGGTCGTCGCGCGCCGCGAGTGGCTGGCGAATCTCCTCCCGCTGTCGGTGCTCGAGGCGTCCCATTTCCTGTCCAGCCTGACGGGGGCCGGCCTGCTGCTGCTCGCGCGCGGCCTGTTGCGCCGACTCGACGCCGCGTGGTGGTTCACCGCTCTCTTGCTCGCGGCGGGCATGGCCTTTTCGCTCGGCAAGGGCATCGACTACGAGGAGGCCGTCGGGCTCGGCATCGTCCTCGTCGCCCTCGTCCCGGGCCGCGCGCACTTCCGGCGGCGGACGCGGTTCTTCGGCGAACGCTTCTCCCCGGGCTGGATCGCGGCGGTGCTCGTCGTGGTCCTGGGGACCGCGTGGCTGGGCGCCTTCGCGCACAAGCATGTGGAGTACTCGGACGAGCTCTGGTGGCGGTTCAGTTTCGCCGGGGATGCGCCTCGCTTCCTGCGCGGGACCGTCGGAGCCGCGGCCGCGGCGTTGCTTTTCGCGCTTACGTGGCTCTTGCGTTCCAGCCAGCCGGCGCCACGGACGCCGACGGCGGAGGAGTTCGCGAAGGTACGGGAGCTCGTGACGCGGAGCCCGGAGACGACGGCGCACCTCGCGCTGCTCGGCGACAAGGGCTTTCTCTGGAACGACGAGCGGACCGCCTTCGTGATGTACGGGGTGGAAGGGCGGAGCTGGGTGGCGATGGGGGACCCGGTGGGGCCGGAAGACGAGCTGCCGGACCTGGTCTGGCGCTTTCGCGAGGAGTGCGAGCGGCACGGCGGGTGGTCGGTCTTCTACCAGGTGCGGGCGAACCGGCTGCCTCTCTACCTCGACCTGGGGCTCGCGCTTTTGAAGCTGGGCGAGGAGGCGCGGGTACCGCTCGCGGGGTTTGCGCTCGAAGGGAAAGGACGGAAGGGGCTCCGGCAGTCCTTCCGGAAGCTGGAGCGCGACGGCTGGGCGTTCGAGGTGGTGCGGCCGCCGGAGTCGCAGGCGCTGCTGCCGGACCTCGCGCGGATCTCGGACGAGTGGCTCGGCGAAAAAAAGACTCGCGAAAAGAGCTTCTCGCTGGGGCGCTTCGACGCGGAATACCTGAAGCTCTGTCCGATCGCGCGGATTCACAAGGAGGGGCGGACGGTCGCGTTCGCGAACGTGTGGCTCGGCGGCGGCGGCGCGTGCGGGGGGAAGGAGGAGCTGTCCATCGACCTGATGCGGTACGGCGGCGCGGCGCCGTCGGGCGTGATGGAGTACCTCATCGTGCAGCTCCTGCTGTGGGGGAAGGCGGAAGGCTACGGCTGCTTCACGCTGGGAATGGCGCCTCTTTCGGGCATGGAGGACCGCGCGCTGGCGCCGCTCTGGCACCGGTTGGGGGCGCGGCTTTTCCGCCACGGCGAGCACTTCTACAATTTCCAGGGGCTACGCCGGTTCAAGGAGAAGTTCGGCCCCGAGTGGGAGCCGAAGTACCTCGCGTGCCCGGGCGGGCTGGCCCTGCCGCGCGTGCTGGCGAACGTGGCGTCGCTGATCTCGGGCGGGGCGGGCGGGGTGCTGGGGAAGTGAAGGTGGGGGCGCGGCCGGGCGGCTCCCCGGTGCGGGACGGCGCTGCTGCGCACTGCACGGCACGGCGCTGCCGTGCACCGAACCGCGAGCGTGAGCGAGCGGTCCCGCGGCGTCCTTCCACGACGCAATTTGCGATTGCGGATCCTCGCGTTCAAGCGCGGCGATGGACGCGATGAGTCCCGGGAGCGGCAACCCTGCGGTCGGCCGGCGATCGATGCGATGTGAGCGAGTTCAAGGGTTGCGTCATCGTCGCGAGCCGCGGGACCGCTCGCTCACGCTCGCGGTTCGGTGCGGCCTCGCGGCGCGCATCTGCCACTGGTGAGCGGGCGGCTGCTCGAATGCGCTCATGTGGGTGCGAGCGCAGGGCCAGGGCGGGCAGGGGGCGAAGCATGAGCACTCCGGTCGGTCAACTCATATCGAGAAACCTCGCTACCATTTGAAGTCTTGCTTGCGCCACCAGCAGTGTCGCACAGGAGAATGCGAGCACCAGCCAGCCTCCGTAGCGGGCACCCCGAACACCCAGGAGCACAGGTAGCAGCCAGATCGCGGCCGACCCGACGAGGGCGACGCCAGTCGCCGGCCACACCCCCAGGACCAGATCAAGGACCCGGAGGTAGTCCTTGCCCAGGTCCGTGCAGGCTCGCCTACTTGCTTCGCCGACCAGGATCGTCACAAGGATCACCAATTGCGAAAGTGCGGCGAGCAAGGAGGTCGTTCGGTCGCCGTCGGGGATGACGACGTCGCTGGAGACGATTCTTGCAGCAAGCAGTACCAGAAGGAGCGCAGCAGCCGGTGGGAGGACCATCCATGGTTCGAAATCGACGGGCGGAGGAAATTGTTTGATGAGGTCCGTCATGACGGCTGAGAATGCAACAAGCCATGCCGTGAGCGCGGCCAGGAAGATCGCTCCAGCCGCGTAGACAAGCGCGCAGCTTGCCTGCGTGCAACGGCGTCGTTGGGCGATGGCAAAGCCGCCGACCAGGCATGCGAGCGCGGCGGAGACGAGGATGGGGGGTCGGGCAAGCACCGTAGTGACCAGCAGAGTGCGCTCGGCAAGGCCAAGGCGCCCCCAAGACGCGAGCTCCGATTCCAAGCCGCCAAGCGTCCCCCACGTCCAGCAACTCCACAACGCGGCGGCAATCGTCACCTGCGGCAGCAACCCGCACCAGAAAGCGCGTGCCGCCGCGCCGTTTTCGGCGGGGAGCTTCGCCCAATGGGCGAGCGAATGCAGAGCTTGCCGCAGCAGGGGATCTCCACGATCTCAAGCGGCGCCCCATGGACGGCGCCGGCGACGGGTAGGAGCCGGGACCGGGTTCAAGTGTTCCCCGCCGCCGGAGGAGAACCTCCCAGCGACCGGCTGTTGCTTCCAACTCGGGCTGTGCTGCGAGACCTCCTGCTGAAGCCGGATCAGCTCCGTCAGGTTCATCGAGTTGTACGGCTCGTCCTTCATGCCCGCCTTCGCCGCTACGCCGGATTCACCTGGAGCGCGTACACCTTCATCTGCCCCACGCCCTTCAGCTCCAGGCTCGCGGGCTCGCCGAAGGTGACCTTGCGTCCGGGCCGGTCCAGGCGGTGGATGGACGGGGCCAGGAGCTGGTACACGGCCTGGCTCACCACGATCCGACCGCTCGTGTAGTCATCGTCCTGGATGCGCGAGGCGATGTTCACGTCCGAACCGATGGCCGTGAATTCCCCCCCGATCTCCCCCACGACCAGGCTGCTCCCGACATGGATCCCCACCGAGAGCCGCAGGCTGTCCCCCTGTGAAAAGCCGTAGTCGCTCATGCAGCGGCCCAGCTTCTCCGTCTCTTCGCAACAGTCCAGCGCGATCGCCGCCGCGTCCAGCACGAGCTGCTCGGGCGGGTCCTTCGTCCACGCGCCGCACTGATAGAAGAGGCAGTCGCCGATGAACTTGTCCACGATGCCGTTGCGCCGGTAGGTGATTTCCCGCGCCAGCCGCTTCCACTCGCAGAGCAGCGCCGCCGTCTGGAGGGCCTTCTCCGGATACCGGCTGCACAGGCGGCTGTAGCCGACGATGTCCGCGAACGCGAGCGCGAGGAGCTGCGGCCGGGGCGCCATGCGCCGCTCAATCTCCGTGCGATCTCCCTGGAGCAACTGACGCACGAGCGGAGGCGACAGAAACCGCGAGAGCTCGCGTCGCTTCTCGTGGTAATTAATCATCGCCGAATCGAGGACGTTGGCGAACTCCTCCAGCAGCATGCGCGAGCTGTAGTCGACGGCCGAGCCGATGAACGTGATGCAGCCGAAGCATTGCTGCTTGCCGTCGAAGTCGCGGCGGCGGAGCGGGACGGTGAGCCCCCCGGCCACGCCCGCGATGCGCTCCCGCGCGCAGCCCGGCACGAGCGAGGGATCCTTGAGGAACGTCTCGACCTCGACATGGGGCAGCCGCATTTCTTCCACTCCCCAGACCCAGTGGAACTGCGAAGAGACGTCCGGCTCCCCCTGCAGGCCCGACCGGTCGTAGGCGACGTAAACGCCCTCGCAGACGCCGTTCACCATCAGGATGTTGATGGCCCGGCTGATGCCCCGGTCCAGGTAGTAGTCCTCGAGGGCGCGATTGAGCTTGCTCGCCAGGATGCGCCGGTGCAGCCGGAGCGAGTGGATCTCCAGCTCCGAGTCGAGCCGCTGCGCGACGGTCGTAAGCGCGGCCAGGAGCCATTCCGTCTCGCTCGCCTGCGCGGACGCCCCCGCGGACGACCCAGGCACTCCATCCGCCGCTGCCGCCGGCCGCACGGCTCCGAGCCAACCGATCCGTCCGCCGCGCCGCCGGAGCGGGACGAGGAGGCAATTCCCGGACGTCACCGAGGCGGCTTCCCCCTTCGTCCCCTCCGCCTCGACCGCCGCCCGCTGCGCCGCCTCCCGGTCCGCCTCCTCCGTCACCAGGACATTTTCGATCATCGCGACCGTCTCCCCGGTGTCCTTCTCCTCGTAGTCCGGCAGCGTCGTGCGCGCGAAAAAGCCGAAGCCGGGGACCTCGGCCCGAAGCAGGGCGAAGAGCTTCGGGATGACCTCGTCGACGCTCGCATTTCGGGCGACATCGAAGATCGTGTCCACCGCTTCGACGACCCGAAGCTGGCGGACCGCCAGCGCCTCGGACACGGGCGGTTTGTCCACCGGTCGATCGCTCAAGGAAGGTCCCTCATTTTGGAGCTCGCAAAGTCATTATCGACTGGATTTTCGCCCGGCAGGAATCGAACGGACGCGATTTCGGGGTACCTCAAGACCGCCGGGGACGCGGCGCGCGACCGAGAGCCATTTCTCGCCGCGCGGGCACGCAGTCGGCCTTGCGCGACGGGGTCGGCATTTCCAACCCCACGCGCGCGTCCGCATCATGCCTCACCGCCTTTCGACGCCTTCCCGCCACGCCGGCCGACTCGCCCGGCGGCGCGTGCACGCGGCTTCTCGCCGCCCACCAGCTTTTTTCTTCGCAACAGGTGGTGGTAGTGCTGCGCGAAGCGGTGCGCCTCGTCCCGCACCTGCTGCAGCAGCCGGAAGCCGGGGTCCCGGCGGTCGACTTCCAACGGCGTGTTCCCGCCGCTCCGGAAGAGGTGGTCCCCCTCGTGCTTCGCGAGCGCGAGCAAGAGCGGCGGCCGGATGCCGAGCGCGCCGAACTCCGCTTCGACCGCGTGCATCTGGCCCAGGCCTCCATCCAAGAGCAGCACGTCGGGAAAAACCGATTCCTCCTCGACCAGGCGCGTGAAGCGCCGGCGCACGACCTCCCGCATGGAAGCGGGGTCGTGGATCCCTTCGACCGACCGGATCCGGTACCTGCGGTAGCCCGGCTTGAACGGGGCCCCGTCGACGAACGAAACCAGGCTCGCCACCGTGTCCTCGCCGCCGAGGTGCGCGATGTCGATCCCCTCGACCGTGCGCGGCGTCCCCGCGAGCCCCAGCATGCGCCGCAGCCCTTCGGTCCCCTCGCGAGGATCGATCGGCGTCACGTCCCCGTCGAAGACGTCGCGAAACCGGCCGCGGCGTCCCAGGCTGTCGATCGCCCGGAGCTGGTCGCGAAACCCCGCCGCGCGCTCGTAGCGGCGCGCCTCGGCCGCCGCCTTCATCTTCGCCTCGAGCTCGCGTACCAGCTCCCGCCGCCGACCCGCGAGGATCGTCTTCAAGGACTCGATGTCCTCCGCATACGACTCGCGGCCGATCAGGGCCGCGCACGGCGCCGTACACATCCGGATCGAGTGCAGGATGCACGGCCGGAAATACCGCCGCGCGTCGTCCCCTTCGCGGATCGGGATCGTGCAGGTCCGGAACTTGAACACCCCCTGCAGGATCTTCAGCGCCGCGCGCAAGTCTCCCGCGTTCGCGAACGGGCCGAAGTACTGCCAGTTCTTGGGGTCCACGTCCCGCGTCACCTCGACGCGGGGAAAGTCCTCGTTCTTCGAGATCGCCAGGAGCGGGAAGCTCTTGTCGTCCTTGAGCTGGACGTTGTACTTCGGCTGGATGTCCTTGATGAGCCGCGCTTCGGCCAGCAAGGCGTCCACTTCGGACGGAGCGTCGAGGAACTCCACGTCGCGGACGGCCTCGACCAGCGCCTGCACTTTCGGTTCGTGATCCGCCGACGGCTGGAAGTAGCTCCCGACGCGCTGGCGGAGCGACTTCGCTTTTCCAACGTAGAGCACCCGGCCGCGGTCGTCCTTCATCAGGTACACGCCCGGTCCGTCGGGGAAGCCGGCCACCTTTTCCCGGAGCTGGTCGAGCGTCATGGGTAGCGCCCGCGCAATACCAACTTCACACTCTCGCCGGCAGCTCACGAACCGGGGGCGCGGGCCCTCACCGCCCGAGCCGCGTCGCGATGTAGTCCGCGAACGGATCGAAGCCGGTCTTCACGTTGCGCCGCGGCCGGCCCGCGGCTTCCGGGGACTTTTACCCGGCGGCGCCGGTTCCGGTTTCGCATTTGCAGCGCCGGACGCCTCCGGGGCGCGCCGGTGCGCCTCCGCCATGACCTCCCGCAGCGGAATGCCGCGCGCCTCCGCGATCCCACGGCAGTCCTCGTACTCCGGGGACACGGTCGTCGGCGCGCCCTGTCGCCGGCCCACCTTGAACCGGATCGGGCCGAGCGGCGTGCCCACCGAGACGATCTCGCGCTCGAGCTTCGTCCGCTCCACCCAGTGCCGCCGGATCCCGAACGTGGTCGTCTCCGCGAAGAGCGCCGACTCCGCGGCCGCCAACGCGCCCGGCGGCACGAGCGCCGACAGGAGCACGCCCGGTCGATTTTTTTTCATCTGGATCGGCGTCGAGAAGACCTCGACCGCGCCCGCGGCGAAGAGCCGATCGTAAAGGTAGCCCACCTGCTGGCCGGTCATGTCGTCGAGGTTCGTCTCGACTTGCCACAGCCCGTCCGCCTCGCCGGCCGTACCCCCGGCCGTCGCCCGCCGGCCGACGAGCACGCGGAGCAGGTTGGGGTGCGTGGCGAAGTCCCGGTCACCGGCGCCGTAGCCGACCGTCTCGATGGTCATCTCGGGGAAAGACCCTACGGCGCGCGCGAGCGTCGTCACGATGCCGACCCCGGTCGGCGTACACAGTTCGCCGCGCACGTCCACCGAAAAGACCGGGAAGCCCTTCAACAGCTCCCAGGAGGCGGGCGGCGGCACCGGGAGCCGGCCGTGCCGGCAGTCGACCGTTCCCCAGCTCTGCGGGAGGCGCGAGCAATACAGCTCCTCGATGCCCAGCAGGTGGAGGCCCGTGACCGCGCCGACCACGTCCACGATCGAGTCCACGGCGCCGATCTCGTGGAAGGAAACCGTCTCCACCGGGACGCCGTGGATCTTCGCCTCGACCTCGCCGATGCGCTGGAAGATCGCCTGGGCCCGGTCCCGGACGCCGCGCGGCAACGTGCTCCGCTCGATGCGCGCGAGGATCGCAGAGAGCGGGACGTCGCGCGGGTGGGTCCGAAGGCCGCTTGTCGCGGCCTCCTGCGCGGGGCCGTGCGCGTAACCCTGCTCCTCGCCGTGCGCATGTCCGTGCTCCGGCTCGTGCGTGTGCCCGTGAGCATGGGCGTGTTCGGCCGCGGGCGCATCGTCTACGGCAACCTCGCGCGGCAGGCCGCGGCGCGGGCCGCCGTGCAGGACGCTGGCCTGGGGCCGGCGCGTGCCGTTCCCGCGGGCGTCCCCCTCGATGACGACGTCGAATTTCGTCGCCTGCATCACGCCCTTCATGACCTTCCGCTGGGCCAGGGCGTAGCCCGGAAGGCGAAGGCGCTCCAGCTCCCGCTTCAAGTCCGCCAGCGGCAGGCCGACGTCGAGCAGCGAGCCGATGAACATGTCGCCGCTTACGCCGAAAACGCAGTCGAAGTACGCGATGCGCATGGCTTCACCTTGCTCGAACGGCCCGCACGACGACGGGCGCGCCGACTCCACACCGAAAACGCCGGGCGGCGTCCCCGTCCCGGACGGCGATTTCCAGCTCCCCGAAGCTTCCGACGAAGCACACCGGCCGGCCGGTGGGCACGTCCGCGAACGTCCGCCGGACCGCTCCGAGCCGACGCGCGCCGAGCCGAACCTCAAGCGAGCCGCCGGTCCCCAGCATCTCCAGGTCGGTGGCCCGCAGGTTCGTCACGAGCGTGCCGAATCGGTCGACGGCAACGACGGCGCCTGCGAGCCCTCCGGGAATCGAGCTCGCTGCAGGCTCGGGAGGGCCTGGCTCAATGCGCGCGACCACGGCACCCACGCGGCCGAACGCCAATCCGCTCGCCAAGCGACCGGCCACGGGGGCGAAGACGTCCCGTCCATGAAAGGTCGCGCTGCGCGGTCGCAGCCCCCAGCGGTCCGCGTCGATGCGGCGGAACTCCGCGGCCGGACGTCCCTGGTCCAGGAAGGCCAACAGGCCGTTGTCCGGGGCCACGAAGAGCCGGCCTTCGCGCCGGGCTGCAAGGGCGCAGCGGTCGGTGCCGACCCCGGGATCCACGACCACCACGAAGACCGTCGACTCCGGGAAGTACGGCACGGCCGAGGCCAGGAGGCGACGCGCGGAGCGGATGTCTTGAGCGGGAACGTCGTGGCTCAGGTCGACCACCTGCGCCTCGGGCGCGAACCCGAGGAGGACTCCCTTCAGGACCCCCACGTAGGCGTCGTGCGTCCCGAAATCCGTGAGGAGCGCGACGACTCGTCGTCGAGAGGCCATCAGGCGGCGGCGCCTCCGAGAAGCTTGGGGCCCGTAAGAAAACAACTTGCTCGTTTGACGCGCAGGGGGGGCGACAAGAATTCTCAATGCTCAATTTTCAAGACTCAGACAAGGCTCAAGGCATGGTTCAAATCTGGGTTACGGGTTGCCGTCGGCCGCCTGCCGTAGGGGCGCCCCTTGTGGGCGCCCGCGACCGGCAACAAGTCGTTAGAGGGCATCGTGTCGCCATGAGGGCGGGCACAAGGCCCGCCCCTACGTCCGGACGTCGATCCGTGTTACCCAGGCGCCGCCCGATTTGAACCAAGCCCCGATTTGAACCATGCCAGGCTCAAGGTTCAATTCTCAATGACCACCACGGAACGTAGCCCGGGCACGGAATCGCGGACTCTGAGCCTTGAGCCTTGCCTGAAAACTGATCATTGAGCCTTGAGCCTTCTCCTGAGGAGCTCCCCGGTTTCCGAGCTGCATGAGGTGTTTCTTTACGGGCCCCCACGCCCACGCGGCAGGGGGCGAAAGGCGGGGCGGGGCTCTAACTGCCGCCGGCGCTACGCACATCCGAACGCGGCTCCTCGCTTCGTGGGCACGGCAGCGCCGTGCCCCTACCGAACCGGTCGATCGGCGACGGCATCTCGAAATCGAACCCTGCCAAAGGCGAAGACAGCGATTCTACCCCGAGCCGGGAAGCGGTGTCAACGAGTGGAAAGCGCCTCCGATGGGCGCGGCCGGCGTGCCGGCGAAGGACTCCCCAATGTGGAGTCGCGAATCGCTCCCGCCCGCGGGCTGGAAATCCTACGGAGCAACACGTACAATCGTCGCCATGATGCCTGCCATTTTGATGACCGCTTTCACGGTCGGCCTGACGTTGATCCTCCTCCTCGACCTCGCGTTTGGGACGAGGAAGAAGGCGGAGCGCGCGCAGTCCGAGAGCACCTGGTCGGATGCGGCGCGGGCGCTCGGCCTCCAGATGGAGCACCGAAAGCGGTTTCTCCGCTCCGACTCGCCCGTGCTCTCCGGGAAGCTCGGGGCGATGACCGTCACCGTGACCGAGGAGCGGCCGGGAGGACCCTCCCAGCCGGGGCTGGTCCGGATCGTCGTCGAGGTCCCGGATCTCCCCAGCGAGCTCACGGTCGGTCGGGAAAATCTCACGACGCCGCTGATGAAGGTGGTCACCGGCAACGACGTGCAGACCGGGCATCCGTGGTTCGACCGGGAAATCCTGATCCACGGGGGGGAGGGCGAGATCCTTGCGATTCTCGACGAGACCACCCGGCGACAGCTCCTCCGGTTCGTCACCGCGCGCGGCGGCGCGGTCGGAAAAGGCCGGCTCGTCCTCGACATCGGCCAGGTGATCCCTTCGACGCAACTCCTGGTTTCTTCCGTCCAGGAAGTGCTCGAGCTGGCACGCCGGCTCTCGCTCGCCGGGCGGAGCGTGCCCGGGCTGCTTCGACGAAACGCGGTCGAAGACTCGATCGCCGATTTCAGAAGAAGATGCCTGCAAACGCTCCTCGGCGCATACGCGGGGAGCGACGACGCGCGCGAGGCGTGTCGCGCACTTGCGGCCCCGGAGGCCAAGGGAGTCCCCGCGGAACTCCGGTTCCTCGCGGCCAAGGGGCTGGGGGAAGAGGGGTGGGAGCGGATGGCGGCGCTTGCGGCGGCGCGGGACGCCGAGGAGGAGGTCCGCGCGCGGGGGGTCGACCACCTCGTGGCTTGCGTGCCCGCGGGCCGGCTGCCCGGACTGCTCGACCGGCTGCTCGAGGTCGGTTGCCCAGGGGTAGAGACCCGGGCGGTGCGCGCGCTGGGGAAGCTCGGGCACGCGCCGTCCTTCCAACGGCTCGTCGCGGCCGGGCGAAGGGCCGCGCCCGCGACGGCGGCGGCCATCGCGGAGGCGTTGGCGGCGGTGGGTGGGCCGGCGGCCGAAGCACCGCTTCTCGAGTTCCTCAAGTCCGCGGACGTGGAGGTGCAAATTGCGGCGGCGGGTTCGTTGGGCCGGATCGGGTCGGTGCACGCGGTCGAACCGCTGCTCGCCTGCGCCCCTGCAGGCGCGTGGTTCGCCCAGACCTCTCGGCTCCGCCAGGCCGCGCAATCGGCCGTAGCGGCGATCCAGTCGCGGCTCGCGGGTGCGGAAGCGGGTCGCCTCAGCGTGGCGGAGAGCGGGGGGGAGTCGGGCAGCCTCGCCCTGGCGCCCGAGGCGGGGGCGATCTCGTTCGCGGAGCGGACGGTCGAAGGGCGTGAGGCCGCCGCCATGCGCGACGCACAGCCTGAGTCGGCCGGCGAGGAGTCGGGGCCCGACACGACTGCCGAATCCGAGGGGCGAAAAAAGGGAAATGAGCCCATCGCCCGCCGCGTCTCTTGACGAACGGCGCGGCGGTTCCTAAAATCGGCCCACCTGCCCCAAGCCCCACGCCCGTCCGCGACGCCCAAGGAGGACCCGTGCGATGCCCGACTCTCCCGCAGGAAGCGCCGATGGCAAGCCCCGTCGCGTGGGACCCTATGAACTGGTCCGGGAACTCGGCCGCGGCGGGCTGGGGACGGTCCACGCGGCCCGGCACGCCACGACAGGAAGGACACTAGCCCTCCGGCTCGTCGCAGCGCCGCTCCTCGCGGGCCCGGAGGCCTCCGCGCGCTTCGTCCAGGAGGCGCGCACGCTCATCGGCGTGACCCACCCTCACATCGCCGCGCTGCTCGACGCGGGCCAGGACGGGCGGACGGTGTTCGTGGCCATGGACCTCATCGACGGCAAGCCCCTGCGCAGCCGGCTCGCGGGCGGCCCGCTTCCCCCGGGTCAGGCCGTGGAGACGGCGACGGAGATCGCCGCGGCGCTGGAGCTGGCCCACGGCCGCAAGGCTCCCCACCGCGACCTTCGGCCCGGAAACGTGCTGATCGACAAAGCGGGCAACGTGAAGGTCTGCGACATCGGCATCGCCTGGCTTCTGGGCCAGACGGCACGCTCCAGCTACGCGGACCCGGAGCAGCGGCGCGGCGATGAGCCCGACGCGTCTTCCGACGTCTACGCCCTCGGGGTGATGCTCTACGAACTCCTGACCGGAGAGCTGCCGCGGACCTTCGACCTCCCGAGCGCCCGAAATCACGCGATCCCGGCGTGGGTGGACGGCCTCGTGCTCGGGTCGATCGCGCGCCGCGAACGACGGTTCCCGTCCATGAAGCTCTTCCGGGAAATGCTCACGGCGTCGGCCGCGGCGCTCGCGCTGTCGGGCCCGCTGCCCGTCGCGGGCCAGCCTCGGCCGACCGCGTCCCCCGGCGCCGGTCAGGGCGCGGGCGCCGAGGCCTCGCCGGCTTCCCCCGCTGCGGCCGCCGCGTCCCCCGCCGCCGCGGGCCCCACGGCTGACCGATACGCCTCGACGTGGGGCCCTCGCCCCGGCGCGGCCCGGGTCGCGCCGCCCGCGGGCCCCGCACCCGCGAGCCCGACCGGCTCCGCGCCCGCCGCGCCCGCGCCCGCGCCCTCTGCCGCCGCCGGGCCGTCCGCGCGCCGAGCCGAGCCGGCGGGCAAGGGCCCCACCCCGGGTCGTTTCCGGCTCGACGTGGCCGCGCTCCACGCCGAGGACCATTTGGCGGTGCTGCGCATTTCCGGCGTGATGGACGAGGCCGCGGCGGACTCCCTGGTGAAGCAGATCCTGTCGCTCAAAGACGCGAACGACATCCGACGCCTCGTGGTCGACCTGGAATTCACGACGCACGTCAGCTCGAAGGGACTGAGCTTCTTCTCGATCCTCCCGTCCCTCATCGACGCCGACAGCCGGGCCGCGGTCGTCGCGCTCGTCAACCTCTCCTCCAACCTGCAGGACCATCTGGAGCGACTCGACATCCTGAAGCAGTTCCTGCTCGCCCCGGGCATCGACGAGGGCGTGGCCCGGTTGCGGGCGGCGGGCGGCGGCCGATGATCGTCCTCATCAGCGGCGGCTCCGGCTCCGGCAAGAGCACGTTCGCGTCGAAGTTCGACGCCCTCATCCTCTCCACCGACGACTGGTATCGCCCGCGGGCGGAGATCCGCGAACGGCCGGATGGGACGCTGAATTTCGACGAGCCCGACGCCGTGGACCTCGGCGGGTGCCGGGACGCCGTGCTGGACCTGGCCGCGGGACGGCCGGCCACGCTGCCCGTATACGACATGAAGCAATCGGAGCGCGTGGCGACCCGGGAGGTCGAGCCGCCGAAGAGCGGGATCCTCGTGGTGGAGGGAATTTTCGCGCTCTGTTCGCCGCTGCGCGAAATCGGCGACCTGCGCATCTTCATCGACACGCCGCTGCATCTGCGGGTCGCGCGGCGGATCGAACGGGACGTGAAGCGCGGGCGGACGCCGATGCAGTCGCTCCACTGGAGCATCCTCGTGGAGCAGGCCTACGAGACGTACATCGAGCCCACGCGCCAGTACGCCCACGTGGTGTTGGGACGCGAGGGTTGGTAGGAGGCGGGCCGGGTGGAGCGAAAGTCGGCGGCCGAGCCTCTTGGCTTGACCCGGCCGGCGATCCCGCCTATACTACCGGCGCGACCGGCTTGCGCGCGAAGACGGCGAGGGACCCCGAGAGCTCGCGGAGCAGGGGGACCTTTTCCACGAAGAGGCCGAGCCGCTCCACCGCGCCGACCAGCAGACGCGGCGTGGACGGATGGAGAAAGTCGAACGGCCGCACGCGGACGTCGGTGAAGCCGGCGGCGCGCACGTCGCGCGCGAGCCGCCACCGGGTAAACGCCGTCTCGTCCGGGGACCACCCGGCGCGTCTGCGCAGCATGGGCGTGTGCTTGAAAACGAAGATCTGCGGGTTGACCAGGTTCGGCTCGAAGAGCGCGAGGACGCCGCCGGGCACGAGGACCCGGAAGACGGACTCGAGCGCGGGCCGGACGTCGAGGTGATGGAGGACCGCGTTGCCGACGACCGCGTCGGCCGCGCGCGCCTCCGGGATGTCGTCGAGGCGCGTGCAGTCCCCCTGGACGAAGAGCACGTTGCTCGCGGGCGTCGAGGCGCGGGCCTGCGCGAGCAGCTCGGGGACGAGGTCGACCGCGACGAGGGTCGCGCCGGTTTCGGCGAGGTGCCGGGTGAAGCTGCCGATGCCGCAGCCGATTTCCACGGCCCGCCGACCCGGGGCCAGGCCGGCCTCGGACCGAAGGACCCGCACGCTTGTTTTTCTGGCAACGAATTCTCCGCAGAAAATTCGCGAAATCGGCGAAATGCGCGGTTCGTCTTTCGGTGTTTTCGGCGTCTTCGGTGGCTCGTCCCTTTGGTTGCGGCCAGCGGCTGCCCTGGGAAATCTGTGGTTTTCGTGGCGTTCGACCCAAGCAAAAATGGTCGCAAGAAAACAATCTTCGAACGATCAGCAGTACAGGGGAACGCGCTCGCCCCTGTCATCCTAGCAGCGCGCGCCCCGCGCTCAAACGGAAATCCTCGAACCGTGCCACGCTCAGGAGGTTCCCTTGCCCCCATCCGCCACGGCCGTGACGCACGCGCTTCCCTCGGGCACACCGCTGTGGCTCTGGGGCGGCTTTTCCGTCTTCGTTGTCGCGATGCTGCTCCTCGACCTGTTCGTCTTGAACAGGAACGCGCATGCCGTTTCCCGCCGGGAGGCCTTGACCTGGAGCATCGTTTGGATCACCATGGCGCTGCTCTTCGCCGTCGTGGTCGGCGTGTTCCGGGGCTTCGCCAACGCCGAGCTTTTCCTGACGGGCTATCTCCTGGAAAAGGCCCTCAGCGTCGACAACCTCTTCGTCTTCCTCGTCATCTTCGACTACTTCGGCGTGACCCAGGAGTACCAACACCGCGTCCTCCACTGGGGCATCGTCGGCGCGCTCCTGTTGCGCGCGATCTTCATCGGCCTCGGGGCCGCGATCGTCTCCGCCTTCCACTGGGTGATGTACATCTTCGGCGCGTTCCTCGTTTTCACCGCCATCAAGCTGTGCTTCGACACGGAAAAGGAGCCCGACGTGTCGAATCACTTCATCATCCGCTTCGTCCGCCGTTTCATGCGGCTCACGGACAAGTTCGAAGGCGGGAATTTCTTCGTGCTCCGGGAAGGGCGGCGCTGGGCCACGCCGCTCTTCGTCGTCCTGCTGGTGATCGAGTTCTCCGACGTGATGTTCGCCGTCGACTCCATCCCGGCGATCTTCGGCATCACCACGGATCCCTTCCTCGTCTACACCTCGAACATCTTCGCGATCCTCGGGCTGCGGGCCTTGTATTTCCTGCTGGCCGGCGTGATGGGGCAGTTCGTCTATCTCCACTACGGGCTCGCCGCGATCCTGGGGTTCGTAGGGATCAAGATGTTCTTCAGCCACGCGGGGGAGCATCCGAGCGGGCTGGAGGTGACGGGCTCGCTGGGCTTCATCGTCGTCGCGCTCTCGACCTCGATGGGGGCGTCGGTCGTGGTGACGCGCAGGCGGGCGGCCCTGGCGGCGGCGGCTGGAGGCGCGGCCTCGACGGGCGGGGGGACGGCGACGGCACGACCCGGGGGAGAGGCGCCCGCATTGGCGGCGGCGGCGGCGCCCGGCGGAGAGTCGGGTGGGGCGTCCGCCGCGCCCGCGGCCGGGCCGACGGAGGGCGGAGAGGGCGGGAGCGGCGACAAAAACTAGCGGGCCTTCAATCTCGATCCTGGGGGTGCACGAAATTAGGCCGACTGAAGCGTAACGAGTCCGCGACGGACACACGGAACCGCGACCGTGAGGGAGCGGTCTCCGAACGTTCTTCCAGAGCCGCGGCTTCGACCTCGCTGCCCGATGCGCTCGCAGGGCGCTCGCATGCGGGTCGGCGGCCTCGAACCGGAGATCATGGCAGGACGCCCCCAGACCGCTCCCTCACGGTCGCGGTTCGGTTTCCACGCGGGCGCCTACGGCCCTGCGGACGCCGTGTGCCGGCTCGCGCGGGCCGGAGGCCCGCGCCCCCAGGCATCGTGACTGGACTTCGTCCACGCGGCCCAGGAGTCCGTTGACCGAGTGCGGTCACAGTTGGTGAAAGACGGCGCGGCCGTTCGTAGTTCCGCCTTCAGGCGGGGCGTTGGGCGGCATGGCCCACGACTGCGGAGCCCTCGGTCGGAGCGGACGTCTAAACTGGTGAAGGCCCCGCTAGCGGTGGCGCGACGAACCCCCTCCGCCCCCCTCGCCCGCGCCCTCCAGGTTCTCGACCGCGCCGCGGCCGCCCTCTCCCCCGCCGCCGCCGGCCCCGCCGGCCGCCCGCCAGGCCGTGAAGCTCTGGAAGTCCCGCTCGACCCGGTCGGCGTACTCGGAGCCGACGCTCGCCACCAGGCGGTCAAAGCCCTTCCGGTCCTTTCCGAGCCGCGCCGCCACTCCCCGTTCGAGCGAGTGTCCGACCCACTTCGGGTCGAAGTCGTTGTCGGCCCCCGCATGCGCGTCCGCGAGGATGCCGCCCCACGCCTCGGACATGCGCCGGAAGTCTTTTTTTCCCCGCAGGTCGTCGGACGAGAGGGCGTCTTTGTACGGCGACAGCTCCCGCACGGAGAAGAACCCGTCCCCCACGCGCATCCAGCCCAGGTGGTCGTCCGCGTGGCGCAGCAGGGCTTTTTCGGCGAGCACGGCCCGCAGGGCGGGATTGGCGAACGTCGCGCGTTCGGACTTCGGGAGCACGTCGTCGGCCGGCGGCCGGGTTTGCCGCTTGACGTCCAGGATCCGATCGTCGTCGTCCGCGTCGGTCTCCCCCTCGACCAGCACGTAGAAGCGGTCCGCGCCCAGCGAACCGGTGCCGGCCCCGACGCGCCGCGCGACGACCTTCACATGGAAGTACCGCGGGTCCCACCGCAGGCCGCCGCTCAGGGTCTTGCCGTAGTCCCGCATGCCTTCGCCGACCGCCGTCCGGGTCGTCGGATCCACGGCGGCGAGCTTGCCGGAGGCCGCGTCGAAGGCGCGTTCGCCCCCGTGCTTCGCGGTCCACTGGCGGAGCATGGCCGCGCGGCTTTTCTTTTTTTCGACGCGCAGCAGGAAATCGCGTAAAGGTCCCGAGGCGGTGTCCGCGCTCAACGGCTCGGCGCGGGGGTGTTCCTTGCCGCGGCGGTCTTCCAGGCCCTCGCGGTAGGCGCGGGCGAAGGCCTCCATCGCTTCGCGCTCCTCCTCGCGGTCAAGCCCCGCGGCGCGCGCCCGGAGGGAAATGCCGGCGGCCATGCGCCAGACGTCCAGCTGGTAGTCCGCGACCGTCGCCGCATCGAAATCGTTCAAGCCGTAGACCACGCGACCGCGATCGTCCTCCCGGGAGCCGAAGTTGTCGGGGTGCAGGTCGCCGACCACCCAGGTGCGCGTGTCGGGCACGCCGCCGTAGGTCTTGAGCCGCGGGTCGCGCCCGAGGTCCTCCCAGAAGAGCGGGGCCGTGCCGCGGAAGAAGTCCGCGGGGGAGCCGGCCAGCTTCTCGAACTTCGCACGCCGGTCCGCGTCGGAGAGCCCGGCGCTCTCACGGCGGACGGCGGCTACGGGGTCGCGCGCCGCGTCCTGGGCGCGGAGCGGTACCGCGAACGAGACCGCGAGGAGGACGACGGCGAAGAGGCGGGCCTGGAGGAGGAAGAGAGGGCGCATCGGCATCCTGGAAAGGAGGGAACCGCGAGTGACGCCAATTTCGCGAATTGGGTTTGGAACGGACGGCGCGCGCATGCAGACGGGGGAGATTCTAGCGACACGAGGCGGGAGGCGTCAAGGGCGTGCGCGCGCGAGGTCGACTTCAGTTGGAACCCCGCCGAGAAAGGCGACCGGGCGGGGCCTCCGAAGAAGGACCCGCCCGGCCGTGGGTTCGGCCTTTGCCGCGCGCCTGCGCAGCAGGGCGCCCGCCACCGTTTCCTCCCCTGCGCCGAGCGCCTCGCACGGATCGGGTTTCGTTCGACCCCGGTTAGAACCGGTCCGACTGGCCGATTCCGACATATTCTTCCGCATGGACGGGGTTGACCGCCTGCACGGTGCCGCTGTTGAGGGCATTCGTGGACCGCTTGAAGAGTTCGGCGAGCTGGTGGCCGAAACTCGTGACCGTCATGAGGCAGCCGATGGCGACGAGCGAAACGATGACGATGTACTCGGTCATGGCCTGTCCGCGCACCTGCTGGAGCTTGGCGTCGTGACGAAGATTTCGCAAAGTCTTGTTCATGGCATCCTCCGAGGAAGCTTGAAAGTGGGTGAAGCCGATCCGTTTCGCGCGCCGATCGCGCGTCGATCATGGCTTCCCCCCAGTGCAAGCACCGCGCCACAGAAGCACATGATTCCAGCATTCAGGCTGATTCAGTTGAAATGGATGGGCTACCTGGGCTTTTCCGGCACGGTGAGGCCGAGCCGGGGGGCGTTGTGGTGCGTAGCAATTCGTAACGGCGTTTCGGATCGTGACGGAAGCAAGGCTCGGCCTGCCGCCCGATTTGTACCGTGCCGGAAATTTCTTGACGCCCCTCCGGGCGCATGATTATACTTCGCATACTTCATTGTTGTTGTCCTACTGTGTATCTGGGATACTGTCGCCCAAGCCCAGCACGTGCCGCTGGGAAAGTGGGGAAGGCGCTGCGCCCGACGGCTGCGGAGTGGGCGGTTCGGAGTCGCACGCGAGACGGCTTTCGATGAGGACTGCGCGCATGAACACCTCTAAGAGGTTGAAGTGCCTGGTCGCCGGGTGCGTGACCGTGGCCTTCTTCGCCATGATCGTAGCGCTCGACGTGAGCCTCGACCGACCGGGGCGACCCGGGGAGGTGCGAAAGGGACAGCAGGTCCACCGCCGGCAGAGCGGGTCGCCGGCGCAGCCGCCGGAAGAAGGGCAGGGGCCGCAGGGACGCACCGTCCCGCCGATCGCGGCCGGCGCGGCGGCAGGGGCCGGAGCGGCCGTGGCCGGCCCTCCGGCGCTCTATGATCACCCCGCCTGGGAGGCTTGGCGCCTCTCGCTCCCCGAGACCGAGCGCAAGTACGTCGTCCGCCTCAAGTCCCGCTACTTCTCCCTTTCCAAGGACTCCAAGATCGACTTCCCGACCGACCACAAGCGCATCGTGATGCAGTTCGAAGACAACCCGACGCCCGCACAGCGCCAGGAACTCGCCTACTACGGCGTCGAGCTGGAACGCTACCTCGACGCCTACGCCTTCCTGACCTACGTCATGCGCGACACGTTCGAGAAGGTCCTGCTGCTCCCCTTCGTGCGCGGGGTCGGCGAGATCGAGCTCGCGGACAAGGTCGCGTCGAACGTGTACCTGAAGCAGTACGGCTCTTGGGCCGTCGAGCCCTCGGGGGCGGTCCGGCTGAACGCGAAATTCTACGACTCGGTCACGTTCCGGCAGACCACCGAGGCCCTGCTCGCCACCGGCCTCACGACCGGCGCGACGGAGTTTGCCTTCAATCATCGTTTGACCCTCACCGCGTCGACGCCGGAGGCGGCGCTCGCCTTCGCCGCGGAGGACGTCGTCGAATACCTGGACCAGGTCCCGTCCCCGCCCCGCACGCTCAACGCGAACGCCGCGCTGCTCGCCCACGTCGACCAGGTCACCGCCGCCCCGCTCGGGTTGTCGGGCAACGGCGTAATCGTCGGCGAATGGGACGGCGGGAACGTAGGCGCGCACGCGGACTTCGGCGGTCGCGTCCAGAACGGGGAGACCGCCCCGACGATCGACGAGCACGCGACGCACGTGTGCGGCACGGTCCTCGGCAGCGGCGCGGGCGTTGCCGGAGCGAAGGGCATGGCCACGCGTGCGAGCCTCTTCAGCTTCGACTTTTTCGGCGACGTCTTCGGCGAGATGACCGCCGCGATTCCTGCGCGCTCCGTCGTGCTCTCTACGAATTCGTGGGGACTCGCGTTCGGAAACGCCGGCCAGTACTCGTCCTTCACGGTGGATGCCGACACCGTCGCGCTCCCGGGCGCCGTGACGGCGCCCGCCCCGCTCACGATCCTCTTCGCCGCGGGCAACGACGGGAACGGCGTGGACAGCTTCGGGGTGATGAGCACGATCGCCTCCGCGAAAAACGTGCTCGCGATCGGCGCGCTGAACGACAACGGGACGATGTCCTCGTTCAGCAGCTTCGGTCCGACGACGGACGGCCGGATCAAGCCGGACTTCTGCGCCAACGGCGTTTCGGTCCTTTCCACCTTTCCCAACGATTCCTATGGCGTCTTCGACGGGACCTCGATGTCCACGCCCGTGGTCACCGGCTGCTGCGCCCTCCTCATCGAGCGCTTTCGGCAGGTGGTGGGCGGAAACCCGCCGCCCGGCCTCCTCAAGGCCCTGCTCGCGCAAACGGCCGTGGACACCGGCAATCCGGGTCCCGACTACAAGTTCGGGTATGGCTCTGTCGACGTGAAGGCGGCCGCCGACCTGATCGGGACAGGTCCGACCTTCTTCTCCGCCGGCCAGATTTCCAACGGGAACACGAGTTCGTTCACGGTGAACGTCCCCGCGGGGACGCCGAATTTCAAGGCAACGCTCACCTGGATCGACCCGCCGGGGAGCGCGGCCGCCGCGCTGGCGCGGGTGAACGACCTGGACCTGGAGCTGGTCGCCCCGGACGGCTCCGTCTTCTTTCCGTTCGTCGGGCCCGGGACGGGGGATCCGAACGGTCCGACGCTCACCGGCCGCAACAACGTGGACACCCTCGAACAGGTGTTCGTCCCCGGCCCCATCCCCGCCTTCCTGGGCGGGACCTGGATCGTCCGGGTCACAGGCCGCTCCGTACCGACCGGCCCCCAGCCGTTCGTGGTCGTGACGAGCAAAGTGGTCACGGCTCCGACCTTGTTCACGATCTCCGGCACCACCACGGACGCCGCTCTCGTTCCCATCGCCGGAGTGACCCTGGAGCTCAGCGATGGGACCGCCGCGACGACCGTCTCCAACAAGGACGGGATTTACAGCTTCACGAGCGTGGCCCCCGGCACCTACACGGTCACACCCTCGAAGGCCGGCTTGGCCTTCCAACCCGCCCGGATCAAGGACCTGTCGGTCTCGACCGCAAACCTCGTCAACGTGAACTTCGTGGGAGTCCCGTCCACCAACATACAGTTCCTGCGCGTGGAGAGCCCGCCGCTCAGCATTCCGGACAACAACGTCTCGGGTGTCTCCAGCCAGATCGTCATCAATCAGCACATCACGCTTTCGGACATGGCCGTATCCGTGGACCTCACGCACACCTTCATCGGTGCCCTGAAAGTCACGCTCACCTCCCCCGCCCCCGCGAGCAAGACCATCCTCCTCCACAACCAGACGGGTCTCGGCGCTCAGGCGATCAAGACGACCTACCCCACGCAAACGGCGCCGTTCGAGTCCCTCGGGACGCTGATCGGGGACGACGCTTTCGGCACGTGGACGCTGACCGTGTCGGACAACGACGGCTTCAGCGACTTCGGCCAGCTCAACGAGTGGCGACTCAGCGCAACGGGCGTTTTCTCCGGCCCGGTCCTGTCGGTATCCCCGCTCAACGTGGCCTTCCTCGCCCTGCAGGATGCCCCCAACCCGGCCCCGGTGAGTTTGACGATCTCCAACCCCACCAGCATCGGGACCTTTGACTGGACCGCGACGGTTTCCCCCAACGCCCCCTGGCTCACCCTGGACGCGGCTGCGGGGACGGACTCGGGCAGCATCAACGTCACGGCCAACATCGCGGGACTCCCCGCGGGCGGCTACGGAGGCTTCATCACCATCGCCGCGACGGGAGGCGGTGTCGGCAACGCGCTCCAGGTCGTCCAGGTCACGCTCCACATCGACCAGCCGACGTCGGTCACGAAGTTCTTCGTGAAAACCGAAAACCCCGCGCTGAAAATCCCGGACAACAACATCAACGGGGTCACGAGCACGCTCGTGGTCCCGGACGACCTCATCATGCAGGAAGTGAACGTGTCCGTGGCCATCAGCCACACGGCCATCGGTGACCTGACCGTGATCCTCAAGTCGCCCGCGGGGACCACCGTCATCCTGCACAACAAGACCGGGGGCATCACCAGGAACCTCATCACGACGTATGACACCTTGACCGCCCCCACGCAGTCCCTGGCCTCGGTGAACGGCCAGTCCGCCAAGGGGACGTGGAGCCTCTTCGTACGCGACACCGCGCTCAAGGGGAACGGGTCGATCAATAACTGGAGTCTCGACATCACCGGCGGCCTCCCGCAACCCCCGATCCTCGGGATCTCGACCTCCACCCTCGCCTTCGCGGGTCTGGTCGGCGCGGGTACGCTCCCCACGCAGAGCCTCCTCGTATCCAACACCGGCGGCGGAACCCTGAACTGGACCGCGACCTCCAACGCGGACTTCCTCTCGATTTCGCCGAGCTCCGGCACGAACAATACGACCGTGACCGTCACGGCGACCCGCGCCGGCGAGCCGCCCGGCAAGCAGACGGGCACGATCACCTTCACCTCCATCGCCCCCACGCCGCAGACCCAGTTCCTGACCGTCACCATGGACCTGACGGACACGGCGTCCGTTCTCACCGTGGCCCCGACCGCGCTCGCCTATTCGACCCTCGTCGGAGTGAACCCCGCGACCAAGACCTTCACGATCACGAACACGGGCGGGGGCCGGATGTCGTGGTCCTTGTCGGACAACATGAGCTTCCTCACCCTCGACAAGACCGGCGGAAGTTTGACGGCAGGCGCCTTCGACGTCGTTACTGCGACTGTCGACGTCACGGGCCTCCCCGTCGGCCAGCAAAACGGCAACATCGACATCTCGGCGGCGCCATTATTGCCGCAACAGATCGCCGTGACTCTGGACGTGGCACTGGCGCCCGTCCTCAGCGTCGCGCCCTCCTCCTTCGCCTTCGCCGGCGGCGAGAAGGGGACGCTCCAGCCCGCCACGCAGAACCTCTCGATCACCAACACGGGCGGCAGCACGCTCAACTGGTCCATCTCCTCCAACGCGGCGTTCGTGACCGTGTCGCCCACCTCCGGCACGGGCAACGCGACCGTGACCGTCACCGCGAACACCACGACGCTCAGCGCCGGGGTCTTCCCGGCGGTGTTGACCGTCACCGCGCCCGGGGCAACGGGCTCCCCCAACACGGTGAACGTCACCGTCACGGCCACCGACCTCACGGCCCCCGCGGCCATCACGAACCTCGCAGCCCAAGCAACCGTCGCCGAGGGCCCCCAGATCCCCGCCCTGGCCAAACGCGTCAGCTCGACTTCGGACTCGGTGAATGCCGGCTTCGGAAAAGCGACGGACGGCAGCCTCACGACCGGCTGGCAGTCCATTCTCCGCAAGGCCCTCACCTCGGAGTTCCTCGTGGTCGACAACGGGACTTCGAGAAACGTCGGCACCGTCAAGCTCGCGCCGCGCACCAACTCCAACGCCCTTTTCCCGGTCGACTTCCAGATCCAGACCTCGGCCGACGACGTGAACTACGTCACGCAACTCTCGGTCACCGCCCAGGTCGCCGCCAACGGCGAGTTGAAGTCGTACAAGCTCCCCGCGCCGGTCGTGGCGCGCTTCGTGCGCATCCTGGTCACCAAAACGACGAAGTCCGGCACCCTCTTCACGACCGTGATCGGCGAGCTCCAGGTCTTCGAGCCGCCCGCCGGGCTTTCGAGCGCGGTGCGTCTCACGTGGACCGCGGTCGGTGACGACGGCAACGTCGGCAGGGCCACTTCCTACGATCTGCGGCAGTCGAACGCCGCCATCAACGCGGGGAATTTCGCGGCGGCGACGCCGGTCGCGGGCGTGCCCGCGCCGCTGACCTCGGGCAGCGCGGAGACGTTCCTGGTGACGAACCTGCCGGCCGGGCAGACGTTCTTTTTCGCGATCAAGGCAGTCGACGACGCGGGGAATGCCGGCGCCTTGGCGGGCGCCTTCGCCTCGACGAGCGTGGACCACGTCGCCCCCGACCCGATCACCGGGCTGTCGGCCCGCGAGGTCACCGGGAACGGCGAGGCGCTCGCGGCCCGCGTGGCCGAGGCGTCGAGCGTGCTCGGCGGCGGGTGGGAGATGGAGAAGGCCGCGGACGGACAGGCCGGCACGAGCTGGTCCTCCGCCGCGAGTCGCGGCCCGCGCACGGAACACCTGGTCCTCGACCTGGGGTCGCTGTGCGCGGTCGCGGGGGTGCGAGCGTCGCCTCGGGCCGAGACCCCTCAACTCTTCCCGACCGATCGGTTCGTGGAGGTGAGCGCGGACGGCCGCTCCTGGAAGACCGTGGCGAGGGACGCGGGTACCGCCTCCGGCGGCGCCGTCGAACTCTCCTTCCCGACCGAGGCGGCCCGCTACGTACGGTTCGGAGGGACGTCCGCGCAGGAGTCGGAGACCCGGAATTGCTACGCGCAGGTCGCGGAACTGACGGCTCACGCGCCCAGGGGCGCCGCGGCGGGGCTCGCGGCCCTTGCTTGGACGGCGCCGGCCGCCGGGGAGGGCAGCCCCGAAACCTATGACGCGCGCTTTGGGCCCGCGCCTCTCGACGAAGGCTCCTGGTCGTCCGCCACGCAGGCGACGGGAGTCGGCAGGCCCAGCGCCGCGGGCACGAACGAACGCTGCTTGCTGGCCGGCCTCCCTCCGGGTCGGGCGGTCGAGATCGGGGTCCGCCTGGTGGACGGGGGAGGCAATGCGTCACGCATCGTCAAGGTCCCCTTCACGGCCCCCGCCCCGGACACGGACACCGAGGCCCCCGCCGCGGTCGTCGACCTCGCCGCGGAGGTCGTCGCGGGGACCGGGCAGTACGTGCCGGCGCGCGCCGTCGCGGCCTCGAGCGAGCAGTCGGCGGAGAGTGGAAAAGACAAGGTCGCGGACGGGCTGTATTCCACCGCGTGGTCCACGGCAACCGGGAGCGGGCTGCGCGAGGAATTCGTGACGCTCGACCTCGGCGGCATCCGGCCGGTGGACCGGGTGCGGGCCCTGCCGCGGGAAGGCTCCGCTTCCCTCTTCCCGGCGGATTTCCGGCTCGAGACCAGCGAGGACGGGGCCCGGTGGTCGGTCGCGGCGACCGTCGCGGGGTTCCGGGCGGAGGAGCGCACGCATGCGGTGTTCGCGTTCCCCGCCACACCGGCCCGGTTCGTACGCCTGGTGCTTGCGCACGGGTCGGGCGGCGACGCGCAGGTCGCGGAGTTGGAGGTCGGCGAGGCCGCGGGGGCGATGGCGACCGCGCTGGGAGTGCGGTGGACCGCGAGCGGGAATGACCACCGGTCAGGACGGGCCGCAGCCTATGATCTCCGCTGCTCCACGTCGGCGATCACCGAGGCCAACTGGTCGTCGGCCCGTGCCGTCGCGACGCCGGCGCCCCGGGCGGCCGGAGAGCCGGAGGAGGCCTTGGCGCTCGGCCTCGAGCCCGGAACGCTCTATTACTTCGCGCTCAAGGTCAGGGACGCGGCCGGCAACGAGTCCGGAATTTCGAACGTCGGCGCCGAGGCGACGCCGAGGTAGGAGGGCGTGGACGACGCCGGAAACCGCACCGGGACGCCGGCCTGCAGCCGGCTTGGAAGGGCCGGCCTTCCGGCCTACACAGACTGGCGTAAGTGCCCGACTTGTTCCCTTGCGGGCCGCTACGGGAGGTGCGCGCGGTGGCTCAAGAGGGCGTACTTGACGAGCCCCGTGACGGAGTGGATCTCCAGCTTCTTCATGAGGTTCGTCCGGTGGGTATCCACGGTCTTGTAGCTTACGCGAAGACGTGAGGCCGCCTCCTTGTTGGTGAGCCCGTCCGCCAAGAAGAGCATGACCTCGTTCTCCCGCTCGGTCAGGAGGTCGCCCCGTCCCTTCCGGATCGCCCGGTCCGCCCCCTCCGAATCGAGCGCTCGCGGGCCCGCGGCCGTCTTGCCGCCCCGGCCCCCGCCGCTCTTTCCGGTCTGCTTCACCATCTGCCATCTCCTCGGGTATTGGAGCCGGTCCGTCGGATCGGCTGTCTTCGTATTCGCCCCTCGCCCCACCTCCGCCTCCGACATGCAGGCCGGCCCGCGTGAGCGGCTCCATGGGCCGTGATCGGCCGTAACAGAGTGGACGATCGTGTCCTCAGGCCGTCCACGGACCACTCGTGGCACGTTGACGAACTTCGGACACAGTCGTCAATGCTGCCACGGCGGGTCGTACCCCATGCGGCCGTTCGCGCGGGCCGGAGGCCCGCGCCCCCAGGCGTCGTGACTGGACTTCGTCCACGGACCGCTAGCTACCCGGCTTCGCCGCGAGGGGCCCCCGAAATTCAAACTTGCCGAGCCGGGCCAGCAGGCGATCCGGATCCAGCGGCTTCTCCAGATAGGCGTCGGCGTTCGCCACGAGGAGGGACTCCGCCTCTTCCCGGCTCTGGATCGGCGAGAAGAGCACGACCTTCGTGTGGGAAAGCTCCGCCTGTTCGCGCACGACCTGGGTGATTCGCACCGGCTGGATGCCTGCCGCTTCCACGTCGAGCAGCAGGGCGTGGGGCCGCAGCAGCAACGCGGCCGCTCCCGCCTCGAACGCGCCCGCCACGACCCGGAGCTCGAAGCCTTTCTGCTGGGTGAGCGTCCCCCGGAGAGCGCGCTCCAAGCCGGGGTCCGTCGTGACGGCGAGGAGCCGCGTCGAGCTCGAGCCTTCGAACAGCGGCCCGAGCGCGATCGTGTGGCGGCGGGCAAACTCGAGCAAGCTCTGTCGTGAGATCCTGCGCCCCCCGTTGTCGGCGACCCGGAAGGCCGAAAGGCGCCCCTCCTGAATCCAGCGAATCACCGTCGGCGCGGACACGCTGCAAAGGCGGGCGACTTCCCCGGTGGTGAACGCGGATTTGGTTGGATCCATGCGCGCTTTCCCAGCGCGGCGTTGCCGCAGCCGAACAGTTGCCGGCGTCGCGATGCGCGGTGTCCCGGCGGCCCGACGGGGCAGGAATCACGCGCGACTGCCGAAGGCCACGAAGAGCAATCGTCTTCGCCGAGTTCGCGTGTTTCCCGTCCTTCGCGTCTAGAAGTCCCCGAACGCGGGAAAAAATGTCCGCAGGAGAACAAGCCCCTCGACGATCGAAGTACGCGTGGGGCCCGCGATGCCCCGCAGTCGGCCTCGGCTCCTGACGCGGGTAACCGCCCGCGCAAGAATTACTTTACATTTCCGTGGATCGACCGATGCCTGGGGGCGCGGCCCAGAGGGCCGCGCCCCCAGGAGCCTCGAGGTCCGAATCTGCGCAGTTATTTTTGCGCGGGCGCTAACCGCAACCGAACCCGGACACGGGCGCGACGCTCGTAGCACCGCACACCCCGGCCCTCTCCCCTACCAGGGGGAATAGCATAGCCCCGAACTCGGGCCCTGTCAAGTGCCTTGGCCGGAGTCGGCCGGACGGTGCAGCCCCTCGCGTCGACGGAACACGAACAGGAGCTCCCGGCCGCGCCGCGGCTCAAACGAGTCGGGCGGCACCTCCAGGCGGAGCAACTCGAACCCCGCACGGAACAGCCGTCTGACTTCTTCCTCGTCGGTGGTGAACGGCGGGTTGCCGGGCTCCAAGGGACGAAAAAAAAGTCCGAAGTGGAGGCCGCGCGGGCGCAAGAGCGCCGCCACGACGCGGGCATAGTCGGGCCGGCGGCTCGGGTCGATCGCGCAAAAGCAGGTGTGCTCCAGGACCGCGTCGAAGGTTCCTTCGTATGCGGGGGCGAGGGTGAAGACGTCGCGCTGGAGGACCGTCAGCGCGAGGCCGCTCGCGGCCGCCCTCGACCGCGCTTCGCGACAGGCGGTCTCGGCGAAATCCACGGCCGTGACGTCGAAACCGAGCCGGGCGAAATGGAGCGCGTCGTGTCCCCGCCCGCACCCGAGGACCGCCAGCCGGCACGGGGCCAGGACGCCCTCGGCCGCGAGCCGGGCCAGGGGAGGGGCGACGGCCCCCTTGTCCCAGCCGTCTTCCCCGGTGCGGTACCAGCCTTCCCAGGTACCCGGCGCGGACACGTCGGCCCCCGGCGTTCGGCGGGAGGCGGCCGTGGCCGTGGGCGCAGCCGACCCAGGCGCCGGTTCGGGACCGGCGGGGCGGGAGAGGGGGGGACAGGGGGAGGGGACGGGGGGATCGCGGGGAGCTCGGGGCGAGCTCCCGCTCGGCTCGTCCGGCATGCGGCCAGGCCCTTCGTCAGTGAGGGAGCGCCGGCAAAGGTTCCGCCGCTTCGACGTAGGAGCGCGCGACCGCCTTGAGCGCTTGAAAAACCGCTTCGCTCCGGTGCAGCTCGAGCCCGCCGGTCCCGCACGCGGGCGTGAAGAGCGACTGCCGAAGGAGCTGTTCCCGCGCCAGGGTCGGGTCCGCAATGCGGCCGAGCGCGTCGTCGAGCTGCCGTCGGGCCGCCGTCGGCTCCAGCTCGCACGTCGGCGAATGGGTAGGGATCACGCCCCAGGCCACCACGCCGCCCGCCCGAAAAAAGTTTCGTACCGCGTCGAGCTCCTGCAGGAAGTCCTCGAGGTACTGCGCCGCATCAAAACTCAACACGTCGGCGCCCAGTTCGAAGAGCGGCTTCCAGCGCACCTGGGGGCAGACGTGCAGCCCGGCCACGGCGCCCGCGGCGCGCCAGGAGGCGAGGACGCGGCGGAGCCCGGCCAGCCCCCGTTCCTCCGCCGTCCGCGAGTAGCCGCCCAACACGGGATCCAGGATCGGCTCGTCGAGGAAGAGGACCGGCGTCGCGCCCAGACGGAGGAGTTCCCGGATCTGCCACAGCCCCTTCAAGGTCACCCATTGCACGGCGGCCTCGAACGCGTCCGCGGTCACGAACATGGAGACGCGGTTCTTGTTCGCGAAGCTGGTGCTCAGCGTGGCGGGACCGGTGACTTGCCCCTTGACGAAGCGGGTGGTGCGCCCGGCGCCGGAGAACCGGGCGACGAACGCGAACCAGCCCGGGGCTTCGTCGGGGGTGAAGCCGTACGGGTCGAGGTTGCCGGCGGCCAGGTCCGCCCCGAGCCGCTCGCACCCCTCCCGGAAGCCCGCCGAATCGTTGTTCACGAGCGGGGGGCCGGCGGGGTTCACGAGGCCGGGAAAGCCGGTCTGGAATTGGCCCACCATGTCCCTGCCCCCGGGCGAAGCGGGGAGCTGGGGCCAGAAGGGCAGGTCCGGCGTGTTCCGGAACACCCATTCCACGGCCTCGGCGGCGCCCCGATGGGGAAGGCTGCCGATGCCCGTGATGGAGCCCGCAGGGTGGAAGGACATGGGCTTCCCCGACGCGACGAAGCCTCGGCCCCCGCGCCGACGACGCAAGGGCCGCGGGAAAACTGCTTGGCTGGGCGATGCTGGAGGCCGGGGCGAACGGCTTCCGGTGACGACGCGGATCGAAACCGGGAAGGGAGCCACCCGGTCTTGACGCCGCCGGCCAGGGGCGAAGCGCGTTGTGACGCCGGGCCCCGGGAAGGGGTCGGCCGGCCAGGTCGTCCCGATTCCGGCCGCAAACTTTCTAATCTAAGTTGCGCTCGCCGCCTTGTCAACGGAAATGCTCTGAGTACCGCTCCACGGAAGTCGGTGACCCATAGGCGAAGGCAAGTTTGGCCGCCCGCTAGGCGCGCGAGCGAGGCGTAGTCACTGAGCACTACGGCGAGCGAGCGCAACGACGCGGGCGGCCAAAATCGCCGAGAGAATTGGTCACCCAATTGCGTGGGGCGGTACGGAGAGCGAACGGACCAAGGGCAGGAGCTGCCCCAGGATCCGGGCGGTCGCGCCCCAGATGCGGGCTTCGCGCCAGACGTACACCTCGAGCGGGAGCCAGGCTCCCCCCACGCGTCGCACTTCCTCCGTGCGGGCCCCCGTCGCCAGGAGTGCGCCGAGCGGGATCTCCAGCACTTCGGCGACCTCTTCCCGTCGAGGGGACAGCGGCAGATCCTCCGGGAGGTAGCCGACGAAGGGCGTGATCAGGAAGGACGAGGTCAGGGTCCGACAATCGTCCAGCGCGCCGAGGAGGTCGACCGCGGCGGCCGGGATCCCCAGCTCTTCCTTCGCCTCGCGTAGCGCCGTCTCCGCGAGGTCGCGATCACGCGGGTCCCGGCGACCGCCGGGGAAACAGACTTGTCCACGGTGGGTGGCCACCTCTTCGCTGCGCCGCGTGAGCAGGAGGCTCTCCGTCCCATGACGGCGGAGCAGGGGGACGAGCACGGCCGCGGGCTTCCATCCGCCCGCGGGCAGCTCGCGCCGGGCCCGGCCGCCGAGCGCGAGCCGCAGCCCCTCGATCCAAGGGGAACGCGCGCTCATTCCCGTCTCGCCAGGAGCCAGCCGTCCCTTTCGTTCCAGCTCAATTGCTCGCTGTTCTGCTCCCACCATGCCTTCCACTGCTCCCCCGTCGCGGTGAGCTCGGGAGGCGTCGCCTCCCCGTCCGCCACGCGCCTCGTCTGGGCGAGCAGGGGCAGCAGCTCGGAGGAGTTGTCCCGGGTCCGAATGAAGCGAATGAAGCGTACGAGCCACTGGGCGGCGTATTGACCGACGGGTTCGTGATGCAGCTCGTGCGGGTTCGTGGCGCCGATGTAGGCGATCACGCGGGGGATGTTCTCCTTGTAGCCGAGCTGGGCCAGGATCACTTCCGCGGAGGACCTCGTCGTGAGGTTGTCCTGCCCGGCCGAGCGTTGCAGGAGCGCGAGGCAGTCCGCATCCCGCCGGTCCCGCACGCAGGTGAACGCGGCCGCGCGCACGCCCGGGTCCGGGTCTTCGAACGACCCGATCGCGAGGTCGCGGCGGACGCTGAACGCGAGTCCCCGGTTGAGGGCCGCAAGGAGCGTCCATTTGCGGACCTCCGGGTCCGGGCTCCGGATCCCCTTCCGGAGAAACGGCCCGGCCTGGTTCATCCGCAGGGCCACGAGCATGAGGATGGCCAGCTTGCGCAGATTCGGGTCCTCGTCCTCGATCGCGCGGTCGAGGTAGGGGACGGCCTCCGCGTCGAAGCGCATGACGGCGAAGGAGGCACGCCAATTCGAGGGGTCGTTGAAGTCGTCCTTGTGCATGGCGTCCAGAAGGAACGGCAGCACGGCGGTGTTGCCGGTGTTGCCGAGGTCGCGCAAGGCGTCGGTTCGGGCCGCGCGGTCGCTGGTCCGGACCTGATGCTTCCACCACGCGATCTGGACGAACGCCACGGGGTCGAAGCCCACGGCGATCAGGTGGGAGATGAAGGCGAAGCCCGCGACCAGGAGCGACAGACGGAAGCAGAGCGAGCTCACGCTTCGTCGGGAGACGGCGGCGGCGGACATCCTGGGTTCTCCTCGCAAGGGCTCCATGCGACCCGAACGCATACTTATGAGCCAGGGAGTCAAAAAAAAATAACAACCCGGACTGAGTACCGCTCCACGGAAGTCGGTGACCAATAGCCGAAGGCAAGTTCGGCCGCCCGCGAGGCGCGCGAGCGAGGCGTCGTAACGGAGAACTACGTCGAGCGAGCGCAACGAAGCAGGCGGCCGAAATCGTCGAGGAAATTGGTCACCCAATTCTGTGGGGCGGTACTGAGGCTAAACTCGACCGACGGCGGCAAATGGCTGGATCAGGGCTCTGTGTCCCAGCTAGACGCGGGCGAAATTTGAAATTTGACTTTTTGCAAGTTGAAATTCGGCCCGGCCGTGTGGGTCGAACGCGTGACTTTACCACAGAGACGCGGAGACGCAGAGGCCGGGCGCTGAGTCCACCGTCCTCTACCGGCGATCATCTCTGGCAACGGACGGAGAGATCGATTTTAGCTTCCCTTCGGCTTGTTGAAAAAAAAGTAGCGGAGCGGTACTCAGGGACGCGGCGCGCCGCGCAGCTTCCCCTGCCAGGTGTCGCGACGCTCCAGCTCCCCGTCGATCGCACGCAAGACTTCCGCCTTCGAGCGGCCCCAACGCGGCGCGACCACCCAGGGACCGTCGAGCTCCCCCATGAGCCGCTGGACCACGACCTCCGCGGGCAGGCGCTCCAGGCTGTCGCAGACCAGGCCGACGTACTCCTCGAAAGCGAGCGTCCGCAACTCCCCGCGCCGGAGCTGCGCCTCCAGCGCGGTGCGGGGAGACACGTAGAGGTGGTGGAGCTTGATCCCGTCCAGCCCCACGTCGGCCACGCGCTCCACGGTCGCCCGCATCATCGCCGGCGTCTCCCCGGGCAGGCCGTGCATCAGGTGAGCGCAGATCCGCGCGGTCGGGCAACGGCGCCGCGTCCGTTCCACCGCGTCCACGTACTCGGCGAAGCCGTGCGCCCGATTCACGGCGCGCAGGGTCTCGTCGTGCATCGACTGGAGGCCGTACTCCACCCACAAGTCGCACTTGCGGGCGTATTCCGCCAGCAGGTCGAGCACGTCGTCCGGCACGCAGTCCGGCCGCGTCCCGACCGACAGCCCGATCACGTCGTCCGAAACGAAGGCCTCGTCGTACGCCCGCCGCAGCGTCTCCGCCGGGGCGTGGGTGTTCGTGAAGGCCTGGAAGTACACGATGAAGCGCTCCGCCGCGTTGCGCCGCCGGTAGAACTCCATCCCGGCAAGCACCTGGTCGCGGACGCTCCGTCGCGGGCCGCGCGTGTTCGGACTGAAGCTCTCGTTCGCGCAGAACGTGCAGCCCCCGAAGGCCTTCGTCCCGTCCCGGTTGGGCTCGCATTCGCCCCACGCGGCCGGGTCGAATTTCAAATTGCAAAAAGTCAAATTTCAAATCTCAAATTTCGCCCGCGTCTAGCTGGGACGCGGAGCCATGATCTAGCCATTTGCCGCCGTCGGTCGAGTTTAGCCTCAGTTCGGGTTGTTGTTTTTTTTGCGAGCGGACGGCGGGGGAAAGGGAGCTCGCAGCCGGGTTTTCGCTGCGTTTATTCTAGGCTCGCCCCCGTCCGAATACAATGGAATTGTGGGTTTGCGGGCCCCCCGCGGAGCCGGCAAGGGGCGACGGACGCCGGACGTGCGGCCTCCGGAATCCGTTGACCGCCGGCGGGGCGCACACTACACTGGCCGGCGGTCGAATGCAATTCACGGCTTGCTGCTTCGAAAGACGGCGAGCCCTGGGGAGCTGGTGACAGATGGACGGACTCCCCGACGCCTCCGCGTTCCGCGAGGGCCAGAGTCCCCCGCCCGTAGGCGCCGCCGCGGGCCCCCTTCCCGCAGGGGGCTCGAGCGCCGCGGCCCCCGCCCACGAGCGGGCGGACGCGGTCGCGACCCCGACTCCCCACCTCCTCCGCTTCGCCCGCGACCTCGCCCGCAGGGAGTTCGCCGCGCTCGTGTCGGCCTTCGCCGTAGGCTCCGCCTACCTCCTCCCCGCCGCGCTCACGATGAACTTCACGCGCCCCTTCCCCGAACAGGCCGCGCTCGGCCTCCTGCTCGGCGCGTGGCTGGCCGTGCCCGCCGCGGCGTGGGCGCTGCTGCGGTGCGCCGTGCACGCGGCCGTCTTCCTCGCCGCGCCCGCCCTCGAGCGCGCGAACACTCAGCTCCGCCCGGTCGGCGCGCATCTCGCCGAAAGCCTGCTCTTCCACGCGGCGATGCTTCTCCTCGCGCTCGTGTCCATCGACGGCTACCTCGTCCCGATGTTCCACGCCGTGGAACGCGGGCTCCATCCGTTCCAATGGATCCTGGCCGACGCCGCGCTCGCGATCGTCTCGCTGGCCGTCGTCGCGTTCGCCGGTCGGCCTCTTCGCCGGCTGCCCGACCGGGTCGCCGCCCGGGGCGCGCTCCTCGTCCTCCTCGCGGTACTCGGCGGCAACCTGGCAGCGGGCGCCGTCCGCACCGCGCTCCGGCCGCAGGCCCCTCGCGGGGCCGGGCCCGCCGCCGCGGAGCGCGTGGAGACCGGTCTCCGGGTGCTGCTCCTCGGACTCGACGGTGCCTCCTGGAACATCCTCGACGACATGCTCGCGGACGGCGAGCTGCCGCATTTCCAGCGGGTGCTCGCTCGCGGCGCGCGCGGCGACCTGGCCTCGGAGGCGCCGTTCGAGTCCCCCACCTGCTGGAGCACGATCCAGACGGGTCGGCCCTCCTCCGAGCACGGGATCATCTCCTACCTCGCGCTCGACTGCGCCGGGTGCCGCTTCGCCCCGCGCCAGGGGCTCGACAGCCGCTGGCTCTTTCCGTTCCAGGGCATCGCCGCTTCGCTCCACATGCTCGGCCTCGTGCAGCTCCACCCCGTGACCGCCGAACATCGGCGGGCCGACACGCTCTGGGAGCTCGTGGAGGCGGGCGGCGGGAAGGCCAACGTGGTGAACTGCTGGACGTCGTACCCGGCGGCCGAACCCCGCGGCTGCATCGTCAGTGACGCTTTTTTTCGCGAGTGGATTTGGGTGCGCTTCCCGCTCCGGGCAACGCACGCCCTCGTCGAGCCCGAAAGCCTGCGCGCCGAGGTCGAGGCCCTCACGGTCCCGCCCGCGAAGTACCCGGTCGAAGGGCTCGCGGAGTATGGGGACTTCAGCGCCGCCGACTGGGTGGAGCTTCGGCTCTCCCTTCAGGAGGCCGCGCCGACCCCGCTCCGCCTCGCCCACCTGAAATGGGACACCGCGGTCGAGGAAAACATCCATCGCGTCGGCCTCGAGCTCTTCAAGAGTCGGCCCGCGGACCTGAACTTGATCGTTTCCGGTCTGGAGGACGAGGTGAACCACTACTTCGCCCCTCATCGCTGGCCGGAGCGCTTCGACGAGCTCGACGCGGACGAGGTCCGTCGCTGGGGCAGGATCCTGAACGGTCACCACCGGCGGCTCGACCGGCGGCTCCGGCCCTGCTTCGAGGCCGCCGATGAACGTACCGTCCTGCTCGTGGTAAGCGACCATGGCTTCCAGATGCTCCGGCACAACCCGCTCCTGCCCGAGGCGCACGGCCCGACCGGAGTGCTTGTGGCGGCGGGCGGCCCGGTCCGGAAGGGCGCGCTCGGGGTCCAGGCGTCCATCTACGACGTCACGCCGACCGTGCTCTACCTCCTCGGGTTCCCTGTCCCGCGCGGCCTGTCCGGCCGCGTCGTGACCGAGCTCTTCGAGGAGTCGTTCGTCAAGGCCCACCCGCCGCGTCGCCAGGCGGGCGGCGAGCCGGGTCAATAACCGCGACGCAGATGACCGCAACCAAACTCGAACAAGGGCGCGACGCCTGTGTCCGACTTTGGTTGCCGCTACCCGCGCTAGGCTATTCCTCCGCAACATTCGCGTCGCATGCGCAAATCCTATGGGGACAATGATCAATGACCAATTTCCAAGGACCAATCAAGGCCAAAATGACCAATGTCCAACTCGGGCGAAGGCCCGAAACCCAAACGGACGACGGAACCACAAAGCCACTAAGGCACGAGGACCACGAAGGACTCGATAGGGGGTGCTGAGTCTGGCTCGGCCGAAAAGCGCCTTTGTGGTCTTCGTGACTTCGAGTCTTTGTGGTTTCGTCGCCTGCGAATCTGGAGACGCTTTCAAGAAGTTCACCGGTAGGGGTCCAAGGGCTTGGGCTCCAGCAGCGAAGAAGGATGACGGCGCCACGGCCCTGACGCCGGTCACGTGTTCAGCTTGGTCATTCGGGCTTCGGCATTGATTGGTCATTGGTACTTGGAGCTTGGTCATTCGTCAACCTGCTTTGGTTGCGGCCACCGGCCGCGGTAGGCGGAGTGCTCTCTCGATGGACGACCTCGAACACCGCTACGCCCAGGTCAACGGCATCCGCATGCACTACGTCACCGCGGGTCGCGGGCCGCTCCTCCTCTTCCTGCACGGCTTCCCGGAGTTCTGGTACAGTTGGCGCCACCAGCTTGCGGCGTTTCGCGAGGACTTCACCGTCGTCGCGCCCGACCTCCGCGGCTACAACCTCACCGACAAGCCGCCGTCCGGGTACGAAGTGGAATCGCTTGTCGCGGACATGGTCGACCTGATCCGCGTCCTCGGACACGAGCGGGCGATCGTGGCCGCCCACGACTGGGGGGGCGCAGTGGCCTGGGGGCTCGCGATCGCACGGCCGGAGCGGGTCGACCGGCTGATCGCCATGAACATCCCCCACCCGGCGCTCATGCTGCGCGCGCTGCGGACCAATCCCCGCCAGATGCTCCGGAGCTGGTACATGGGCTTTTTCCAGCTCCCCGCCATCCCCGAGGGCTTCATCCGCGCACGGAACTACGCGCTCATCGAATGGATGTTCCGCGGCATGGAGGTCCGCAAGGGCTCCTTCACCGACGCGGACATCCGGCTCTACAAGGAGGCGATCGCGCGCCCCGGTGCGCTGACCGCGGCGATCAATTACTACCGCGCGATCCGTCGGAGTCAGGGCGCTCGCCTCTTCCGCGGGACGGGCATGCGCGTCCGGGTCCCGACCCTGCTCATCTGGGGAGAAGCGGACGAGGCCCTCGGCGTGGAGCTGACCTACGGCACCGAGGAGTTTGTCCCCAATCTCCAGCTCCGCTACATCCCCCGCTGTTCCCACTGGGTCCAACAGGAGCAGCCGGAGCTCGTCAATCGGTACATGCGGGAGTTTCTCGCCGATGTCGGAAGGGTTTGAGATTGGAGAATTGAGAATTTGCGACGGGCGAGCCTGCTCTCCTACGACCCGACCGCTTGACGAAAGGTAGCCCCTCGACATCGCAATTTGAGATTTGAAATTTTGCAATTTGAATTTTGAAATACGCCCACAGAACCGTACCCGTCGTAGTGACTCTCTTCCGCAAACCACACCCTAAGGGCCCGTCAAGAAACAACTCATGCAAATCGGAAACCAGGGAGCTCTTCATGAAAAGGCTCAGGGCTCAATGATCAATTTCCAGGCAAGGCTCAAAGTTCAAGGCTCAGTACCTCCCCACGGAATTGGATGACCCATTTGCTCGGCGATTTCGGCAGCCCGCTCTGTTGCGCTCGCTCGCCGTAGTTCTCCCGGCCTACGCCTCGCTCGCGCGCCTCGCGGGGAGCCAAACTGGCCTTCGCCTATTGGCCACCGACTTTCGTGGAGCGGTACGCAGAGTCCGCGATTCCGTGCCCGGGCTGCGTTCTGTGCTGGTCATTGTGAATTGGACCTTGAGCCTTGTCTGAGTCTTGATAATTGAGCATTGAGAATTCAAACCGCTCCCCTGCCCGTTAGACGAGCAAGTTGTTTTCTTACGGGCACTAACCCACGCCCCCTCTCCTCTCCGAGCACCTCGCATGTCTTCTTCCCGCCCCGCCGGCCTCGTCGGCCTGGCCATGGATCGACCCGTCACCGTCGCGATGCTCTTCGTCGCCGGCGTCGTCGTCGGCGTCCTCGCCTACCTGCGCATGCCCGTCCAGCTCATGCCCTCCGGCTTCACCTCTCCCCACCTGTGGGTCTACGTCCCGTACCCGCAGGCGAATCCCCAGGAGGTGGAAAACTCGATCGCCCGCCCGCTGGAGGAGATGCTCGGGACCGTTCGGCACGTGACGGAGCTCGGCACCAATTCCTCGTCGAACGGGTGCCAGGTCTCCCTTTCCTTCCACGCGAATGCGGACATGGATCTCGCGTACGCGGAGGTGACCGACCGAATCAACCGAGTCCGCGGTCGCTTCCCGGCCGACGCGAACCAGGTCTACGTGTGGAAAAACGACGTCAACGATGCGCCCGTGGTTTGGATGGGCGTCGCGCCCGGCACTCCGGGCGATGGGGGCGGGGCGGGCGCAGGCGGCGGCGCGGGCGGCGGGTCCGGCCTCGCGGCCGACCCGTACGTGCTCATCGAGAAGGGCCTCAAGCCGCGCCTGGAGCGGCTGCCCGGCGTGGCCAAAGTGGAGCTGGACGGCCTGGTCGACCGTATCGTCTCGATCGACCTCGACCCCGCCCGCGTGAAGTCGCGGCACCTGGACGCGTACTCCCTCGTGCAAGCGCTGCGCTCGAGCAACTTCTCCCTCGCGAGCGGCGTGGTGGAGGACGGCGGGCGTCGCTACCTGGTCCGCTCCCTCGCGCGCCTCGACTCCCTGGACGCCATCCGCGACCTGCCCGTGGCGCCCGGCGTGCTCCTGCGCGACGTCGCCGAGGTCGGGCTCGCGTCGTCCATCCGCGAGCGGATCACGCGCATCGATCGCCGGCCCGCGGTGACGCTCGCCATCTACCGCGAATCGACGGCGAACACGGTCGACGTGTGCCGCGCGGTGCGGCGCGTGGTCGAGAACGAGCTCCCCGCGGAGCCCGAGTTCGCGGGGCTGCGCTCGGCCATCCTCTTCGATCAGGGGAAGTGGATCGGCGAGGCGATCGACAACCTGATCGAGAGCGCCTGGCTGGGCGGCCTCCTTGCCGTCGCCGTGCTCTACCTCTTCCTCTTCCGGGTCCGGATGACGCTCCTCATCGCGCTCTCGATCCCGGTCTCGTTCCTGCTCACCCTCGCGGTCCTTTACTTCTCGGGCGGGAGCCTGAACCTCATCACCCTCATGGGGCTCACGCTCGCCGTGGGCATGCTCGTCGACAATTCGATCGTCGTCGTCGAAAACGTGTACCGCCTGCGGCTGCAGGGACGCAACATGCGCGAGGCCTCCGGCGTGGGCGCGGGCGAGGTCGCGCTGGCCGTGATCCTCTCGACCGCGACGAGCGTGGTCGTGTTCCTGCCTCTCATCCTCATGAACGAAAGCGCGGAGTTCCGCTTCTACATGGGGCAGCTCAGCGCGCCGGTCTCGTGGTCGCTTGGGGCGTCCCTCATCGTCGCGCTCATTTTCGTCCCGGTCGCGGCCGCGCGGCTGGCCGGCGGCAAGCCCCCGCGCGAGCTGGCGGCCATCGCCTGGTGCCGGCGCGCCTACGGCCGCTGCCTCGCCTGCGCCCTCGGCCACCGACTCGAGGCGCTCGTCCTTTCGCTGCTGCTCCTCGGCTCCAGCGCGTGGCCCTACCAGCATGTGAAGCGCGTGGACGAGGTCGAAGGGCACCCGGGGACGATCCACCTGAGCTTCCGGTTCCCGGAGCACTACGACCTGGACGACGCGAACCAGACCGTGTCCCTCCTCGAAAACGTGCTGCTTTCCCACCGCGAGGAGCTGGGCATCGAGAACCTCTTCGCGAGCTTCCGGGAAACGAGGGCCCACCTCGGCCTCTTCCTCAAGTCCCAGTCGAAGTCCGGCCGGCGCGTGGACGAGGTCCTGGAAAAGGTGAAGGCCCTGCTGCCCACCCTGCCCGGCGTGGACCTGCGCATCAATTGGAAGAACTCGGAGTCCGGGGACGGCAGCGTGACGCTGCGCCTGCGCGGTGAAAGCACCGAGACGCTCGTCGGCCTTGCGGAGGAGGTCCGGCGTCGCGTGCGGGACCTCCCCGGCGTGTTGGGCGTGGAGACGGAGCTGGAGGAGGGCGGCCCGGAGATCCACGTCACCGTGGACCGGGCGCTCGCCGCGAAGCACGGCGTGGATTCGTGGGCGGTCGGCGGGACGGTGCTGTACGCCCTGCGCGGGTCGGGCCTGCCGGACTTCCGACTCGGGGACCGCGAGATCCCGATGCGCGTGCGGTTTTCGACCGAGGTCCGCGAGAGCCTCGCCCTGCTCCGGAACGTCGCCGTCGCGAACCGCGAGGGGCGCGAAGTCCCGCTGGAGGGCGTCGCGTCCTTTGCTTTCGCGCGCGGGCTCGGCACGATCTCACGGCAGGACCGGCGGACGTGCTTCAACGTGAAGATCCTCACGCGGAAGGACGACCTGGCGAGCCTGTCGGCGGCCCTCGACGAGCGGATGAAGGGCTTTGAGCTGCCCCGCGGCTACGAGTGGGACAAGGGGACGCGGCTGTCGAAAATGGCGGAGAACTCCGGCACGTTCATGTTCGCGATCCTCCTGGCGATGGTCTTCGTGTTCCTGTTGATGGGGTTCCTCTTCGAGTCCTTCGTCCTGCCGCTCGCGGTGATGGCGTCGATCCCGTATGCGTTCTTCGGCGTGTACTGGACCCTCTGGCTGACGGGGACCCCGATCGACATGATGGCCTCGATCGGCGTGATCATCCTCGTGGGGGTCGTAGTGAACAACGCGATCGTGCTCGTGGACCTCGTGAACCGGCTGCGCGGGGAGGGTCTGGGTCGACGCGAAGCGATTCTGGAGGCCGGGCGCGACCGGTTCCGGCCGATCTGGATGACCGCGCTGACGACGCTGGTCGGCCTGATCCCGATGGCCGTGGGGAACTCGAACCTGATGGGCATCCCGTACTACCCGATGGGGCGGGCGATCATGGGCGGACTGTTGGCGTCGACCGTAGTCTCGCTCGTCGTCGTGCCGCTCTTCTACGACTACCTGGACGACCTGCGCGTGTTCGCCGGGCGGATGGCGGGGCAGGTGCTGGAGGACCGACGGCCATGAAGGAATTCAAGCGGTTGCTGGAGCCGGACCGGGGCTTCGCCGGGGAAATCGGCGCCTGGGTCGCCGCGCTGGACGACTGCCGGCGGCAGACGAAGGAGGGGCTGGAGGGCTTGTCGGCGGAAGAGCTGGCGTGGGTGCCGCCGGCGGCCGGGAACTCGATCGGGCGGCTGCTTCGACACATCGCCTACGTCGAATTGGAGTGGATCCTCATCGACGTGTGCGGGCTGCGGGAACGGCCGCCGGAGACGCCCGCGCTTTTGCGGGAAGGCCCGCCCCTGGCGGACGTCGGCACGCGACCGCCGGCGGAGCTCCTGGCGCTTCTCGACTACGCCCGGGCGGAAACGAAGCGCCGGCTGGCGCCGTTTGCTGCGACGGAGCTCGATGCGCAGCGCGTGTACGAGGTGGAGGGAGATGGACAGGGCGTGCGTAAGGTATTCACCGTACGCTGGATCCTCTACCACCTCCTCGACCACGAGGCGGCGCACAAGGGCCAGATCGCGGCGGTGCGGCGGATGCTCTCGCTGCGGGGCGGCGCGGAGAGCCGGCCGTGAGGGGACGGGCGGGCGGGCGCGACGGCTGCGAGGAGATGGGTCCGACGCTCCAATGCTTGAGCGCACTTGAGGGGCCGGGAGCGGTGAGGAGGGCTTGACGAAACACAGAGGCGCGGAGACGCAGAGGAGGGTTCGTGGATTGAACAGGGTCAGAGCCGCTGTGCAAAAAAAGAATTCGGTAGGGACAGTTGCCTCGGAGAGCGAAGAGAGGGGCCTCTCTTCAGATGACCTTACTTCGTGCCCTGGTGTTCGACGTCGAAGATTTCCGTCCCGTCCGGCGCGACGGGCGCCAGGCCCGCCCCGCAGTGCTCGCAGGTGTCGCGCGACACCACGCGCCGGCGGGCACAGCGAAAGCACGGGAGCCGCGCAGGCCACTCGTGCGCCGCGAGCATCGCCAGGAGGCCGAGCGGCCCCAGTGCGAACACCGCACCGGCCCAGCCCCGGCACATCGACGGCCGGAAGGCGAATCTCCGGCACACCCAGAAGGCGAGGACGGCGAACACCGCCGCCGAGACGAGCGAGAGAGGGGCGCACGCCGCGAGGGGATGGTCCGCCGGCAGGCCCCTCCCGATCGCGTTCGCCAGGCAGAGCGGGGGCGGCGTCAAAGCCGCCAGCGCGGCCAGCGGGGAGAGGGGCTCCTGGACGAGCGCGGGCCGCTTCACCGGGAGGGCGTAGGTTCGGACAACCTCGCCGTGCGCGGTGACTTCCTGGAGCTGGAGTCGGACGGATTTCCCGGGTACAGGGGCGGTCGTCGAAGAGCTCGGGAAGTACCATACGAAGAAGCGATCGCCCGTTGGGAGCATGGAACACTCGACGCGGTCGTAGTCCGGAGCCGTGAAACGGAGGGGAGAGGACAGGAGGACCCGACCGTCGCGGCGCAGAAGGAAGAGCTCTCGCCGCGAGCAGGCCGCAATCAGGCCCTCCCCCTGGCTGTTTCCTTCCCACACGGCATTGACCAGAGGCTCCCGCATCCGATGAGGGGTCAGCCGACGCGACGCCTCGTCGATGCCATACGCCGCGTCCGCAAAGACGAGAAAGGACGGGCCATTCGGAACCGAGAGGAGCAATTCGCCCGGGAAGGGCGGGCCCTCGTGCTCCGGAAGCGCAAAGCCCTGGGGGCCCGCGATTGCGAGCAGTCGCTTGTCCTTGCGGTCGTACAGCTCGACGGTGCGCGCGCCGAACCGGTAGAAACCGTCCTCGAGCGTGCTCCACTTCCCTACGCGCGTGAAGAACCGGTCCGCGTCACGATACCGGTCCGCCCAACGGGTGCCGGGTTCGAAGTCGAGGTAGATCCCTCGGACGATTTTTTCCCAAAACGACAGCCGATCGGTCCCCAACTCGAGGGGTCTCCCCTCGAGACTCTCGGCGGAGATCAGCTTTGGGGGGTAGTCGGCATGGTCGTAGCGAATCACGCAGACTTCGCCCTGCGGGGTCAGCGCGTAAATGGAATAGGTTTGGCGCTTCGGGGCCGGGAGGAGCGCGAGAAGCTCGATCGCCGGTTCCGCCAGCGCGGCCAGACCGGTGAAAAGCACGGCCACGAGCGCGAACCGAAGGGGCAACGGTCGCCTGGCCGCGCCCGCCCGAGCGAGAAAGGCCTCCCATGCGGCGCCGTAGAGCAGCGCCGCGGAGACCAAGATGGCGGCGAGCGCCTCGCCGAACTCCCGAACCTCCTGGACCAGCGCCGCGCAGAGGACGGCGACCACGAGGCCGATCGCGCGAGTCGCGTACCAGCGCGCCTGACGCAGCCCGGTCAGCATCGCCGCGAGGCAGAAAACGAACCCGGTCAGCGCGTCCGCCAGCCCGGCAAGGCTCATCCGCCAGTCGAAGGGGGCCGCAAGGTGCCCCGGCGTCGCGGCCCAGCCCGCGGCGAGGAAGAGGGGCACCAGGGTCGATGGGAAGTAGAGCGCCGCCGCAGCCAGCACCTTTCCCTGAAAAATCGTCCCGGGGCGGATCGGACGAAATAGGAGGAACGACCAACGGTCTCCGGAATGGTCACGCAGCACGAGGAGGAACCCCAGGATCCCCCCCCAGACCGCGAACTGCGACGTCGTCAGGGCAAGGAAACGCTCGGAGAGGAGGGACTCAGACCGGAAATAGCTCCAAGGGACCCTGCCGGGCCAGAGCCCCACCAGCAGGCCAAGACCGTTGGCCAGCAAGCCGAGCAGCGCCCAGCGCAGGTGTTCCCGAAGCTCCTTCCAGGCGATCGCTCTCATGCCTCGGCCCTCCGTCCCTGCAGGAAAAACGTGCGTTCTCCCCGATCGCCGACGTAATCGAGGAACGCCTCCTCGAGCCCGAGCGGCTCCGCGGTCATGCGCTCGAGCGGCAGCCCCTCGAGGATGCGCTGCACGGCGGCGTCGTAGTTGGCGATGGTGAGCCGGAGCTCGCCGTCCGTAATCCATCGGCTCAGGAGGCCCGGGATCTCGGGCAACGTCGGCGGCGCGCCGGAGAAGCGCAACACGACGCGGCGCACGCGTTCGCGGAAGGCGTCGACCGTGCAACAGGCGCGCAGCACGCCCCGGTCAAGCACCGCGACCCGGTCGGCCACGCGTTCCACGTCGGCGAGGACATGCGAGGAGAAGAGCACGGTCCGCCCCTCCCGACGCGTGACGTAGAGCAGGGCCTCGAGCAGCCCGCGCCGCGCCACCGGATCCAGCCCGATCGCCGGGTCGTCCAGGACCAGGAGCTCCGGGTCCGGCGCGAGCGTCGCCGCCAGGCAAAGGCCCGCACGCTCCCCGCGTGACAGATCGCGTCCCCGTCTGCGCGCATCGATCTGGAAGAACCGAAGGACGCCCTGAAAAACGTCTTCGTTCCAGGTCGGGTAGAAGCCCGCTTGGAACCTGCCGAATGCCGCGACCCGCATCCAGCCGAACACCGGATGACCTTCTGCGAGGTACCCGATGCGAGCCCGCGTCTCCGGGGAGAGATTCGTGCACGGGCTTCCCAGCACGACGGCCGAGCCGCGGGTCGGCGCGAGCAGCCCGAGCAAGAGCCGGATCGTCGTCGTCTTGCCCGACCCGTTCCGACCCAGCAAGCCGAAGACGCTGCCGCGGGGGACCGCAAGCGTCAGGTCCTTCACGACGGCCTCGCTCCCGAAATAGCGAGTCAGCCCATCCGTCCGTATCGCCTCGGGGGCGTTCGTCTGGCTCATCGTCGTTCCCTCTTTCTCGTTCCCCCCTGGGACTCGAGGCGGGCAAGCCGCTGCTCCACCGCGGAGCGGATCGCGGCCCCTCGATACCCCAAGGAGAGCGCTTCGCTCAGAAAGCTCTCCAGGGCCGCGTCCAGCCGCCGCTCGCGCTCCTCGTCGGCATAAACCTTGCGCGGCTCGGCGACGAAGCAGCCTTTCCCGGCGCGGGTCTCGACCACGCCCTCGCGCACCAGGTCGGCGTAGGCGCGAGCGACGGTGTTCGGATTGATCACGAGCTGCTCGGCGAGCGCTCGCACGCTCGGGAGGGGCGTCCCGACCGGGTGTGCGCCGCTCGCCACGCCCCAGCGGACCTGGTCCACGATCTGCTGGTAGAGCGGTACGTTGCTCCCCGTGACGATGCGCAGCTCGAGCATGCACGCTCCTCGACCGTGTGTCGCCTCTCCCCCGGGCGCCCGGGGCAGCGCGGTCACAACTGTACTAATGCATATAATACAGTATGACGGCTCCTTGGTCAAGGGCGAAGGAGGAACCGCAGGAAGCGCGACGACCTTTTCGGCAGGGTCGCCGGGGAATCGGGCGGGCTGTGAAGGGGGCGGGCAGGAGGGGGGGGTGGGAATGCGGGGGGCAAGGGGAGCTCTGGGGCTCAAGGCATTCCGCGAATGCGAAAGGTCAGGAGCGGTGAGGGAGGGTTCACGAAACGCAGAGGCGCAGAGGACCGTTCATCGATCGAAAATCCTCAGCGTGTCCGCGCCTCCGCGGTAGAATCAGACCCTCGGCGCCAGAGGCCCCGCTCCGCGCCCTTGGAACCGAGGGGTTCAACCAAAGTCCCTCCTGGATCGGTGAGGCATCGGGAAATGAATTCGGCCGGAAACACAAAGACAGCGGTCCTTGCGGTCTTCGCCATCCCCTCGCTGCTGGTGTGCCTGGCGGCAACGGGGATGTGGGTGCGCAGCTCGTACGCGCGCGATGAATGGGTGCTTTCCGAGGCCCCCAAGTCGGCCCGCGTGGTGGTCTCGGAGAGGGGGAGGATCTCCCGCGCCCATGTACGTCTCGATGAGGCGACGGAAATCTACGGCGCCCTGCGCACGACGGGCGACCTGCCTACGGCGTCGGGGGAGGCGCACGCGGCGCTGGAGAAGGCTCGCGGGCTCCTGCAGGGTCTGGACGACTCCTGGATCGGCTTCGGCGCCCAACACCACTCCCACTGCGAGTCGATCACGGGAAAGTCCTTCACGGCCGAGGAATGGTGGTTCGGCTGGACAACCTACAGCCTCCTCGCCAGCCTGTCGGGCATTCTCCCGGCTGCCTGGGCCTGGCGCACCGTCCGCCGACGGTTCGGCAAAAAGCCACCCAAGACCACAATAGAATAGCGCACCGCAGGGATTCAAAGTGGTGAGGACGCGCTCATAAATCACAAGTCCTCAGCGTCTCTGCGCCTCTGTGTAAAAAAAGACCTCTCAGCGCCGCACAGTCGTCACGTCTTGTTGCCCCGGGTTCGAAGCTATGTTGCCTCGCCGCCCCCTCACCTCACCCCGCCACCCCCGCCCGCCCCCGCCGCCCGACGACGCGTCGCCTCGATTTGCCGCCGGGCCTCCTCCGCACGCGCCGGCAGCTCGCGCGCCGCCGCCTCGAACGCGGCGATCGCCTCCTCGTAGCGCCCGGTCAGCCGATACGCGCATCCAAGAATGAGGAGCGCCGTCGGGCAATGCCGCTCCACCGCGGCCTTCGCGTCCGCCTCCGCACGCGCAAACGCTTCACGCGAGTCCCCGCCGCGCACCTGCGAACGCAGCTCCGCCAGATGCAGCCAGGCCGAAGCCCGGTTGTTGTACGAGGCACCGTCCGCGGGGTTGCGCTTCAGCGCCTCGCCGTAGTCCGCGATCGCGCGCGCAAAGCCCTCCCCCCGCGCCTCCCGGCCGTGCTCCGCCTCCGAGACGGCCAGCGCATCCTCCGCGATCGCACGATGAACGTACGCGGCGCCGTGCTCCGGGTTCAGCCGCACCGCCTCGGTCGCGTCCGCGATCGCGGACCGCAGGCCCGCCGCCGGATCGACCCCGTGCGCCTTCGCCACCTGGGCCAGCGCGTGGCGCACCTGGCAGCGGTTGCTCCAGGCGGCGGGATCGCGCGCATTCAACCGCAGGGACTCGTCGCCATCGGCGAGCGACCTCCGAAGCGACGCCTCCGGATCCACGCCGCGCGCGGCCTCCGCGTCCGCCTGATGGCACCAGACCAGGCCACGGTTGAGGTGGGCCGCGGCCGACCCGGGTAGCCGTCGGATCCCCTCGGTGTAGTCCTCGAGCGCGCGGCCGAACGACGGCCGAGGGTCCTCGCCGCGCGCAGCCTCCTCCTTGCCGAGCGCGTGGTGTGCATTCCCGCGATTCACGTAGGCGGCCGCCAGTTCGCCGTCGAGGCGAAGCGCGCGTTCGAACGCGGCGACCGCACGTCGCAACGTCGGGCGCGGATCCTCACCCGCCTCCGACTCGGAGCCGGCGATCGCCAGGAGGACGTTCCCATGTCCAACGGCCGCCACCACCCGGTCCGGCGCGAGGCGCTCGGCCTCCTCGGCATCCGCGAGCGCGCGCGCATAGTGTTCCCGCGGCCCGTGCCCGCGCGCGGCCTCCCGCTCGCCGAGGTGCCGGTGCACGTTCGATCGGTTGCTGTACGCGACCGCGAGGTCCGGCCGCACCCGGATCGCGTGATCGAAGTCCGCGAGCGCGTTCGCAAGGGACGCGGCGGGATCCTCACCGCGCACCGCCTGCGCCTCGGCCAGCGCCACCCACGCGTTTCCCCGGTTGTTGAGGACCCCATCGAGGTCCCCGCCCCGCTTCAACCCTGCGTCGTAGTCGAGCAGCGCGCGCCCGTAGCTCTCGTCCGGCGACTTGCCGCCCGCCGCCTCCAACTCGCCCAGCGCGTGCCAGGCCATGCCCCGACGCACGAGGGCCTGCCCGTGCTCCGGGCGGCGCCGCAGCTCCTCGCCAAGGTCCGCGATCGCACGCCGGCAGCAGCCGCTCGGAGGGACCTTTCCCGCCGACCCGCCGGCCGCCAGCCCCATCCATGCGTCGGCGCGCTGGAGCCAGATGTCCGGCTCCTCCGGCCACTCGCGGATGACCTCGTCGAACGCCGCCACGGCCGCGTCGAAGTGTCCCAGGTGATAGAGCGACAGCGCCCGCAGCTCTGAAACTTTCGGGCCCGCGAGTCCTTCCAGCAGGCCAAGGGCCTCTTCGCAGCCCGCGGGCCCGCCCGAGTGCAGGGCGGTCATGGCCCGCGCCACGCGCACGTCGGCGGGGTTCGCCGAGCGGTCGGCCGCCGCCGCCAGCTCCACGCGGGCGAGATGGACAAGCCCTTTTTCACGGAGCGACCGCTCCTGGTCGGTCTCCGGCCGCGGCCGCTCGAACTCGACCCGGGTGCCGAGGTGAAGGGCCGCCGGAAGCCCGCGGGAGCGCGCGTACCGGTCCAATCGGTGGACGCCGCGCAGCAGCCAGACGAGGGTGGACTCCGGCGACAGCTCGCATCCCCGGTCGTAGTCCGCGTCCGCCTCCCGTTCGTTGCCGAGCAGATCGTTCAAGCGACCGCGCCAGGCATAGGCCGCGCCGGACCGAGGCTCGGAAGCGATCAGCTTGTCCAGAAGACCGATGGGCTGCCGGGCGAGGAGGCGCGCCGCCTCGCGCGGGACCGGGGTCCGCCGCAGGGCGTCCTCGAGTCGCTCGACCGAGGCCGCGAGCTCCGCGACGAGGGACCCCGACTGCGCGTCCGCTCGAGAGCGCTCGTACCGCCACCCCGCGAGCGCGACGACGACCAGCGCGCCGGCGAGGGCGAGCGGGGCGAGGAGGGCTTTGCGCCGCGCGGCCCAACGCCAGGCGAGGTGGGTGAGCGTGGGCCGGCGGGCCTCGACCGGGTCGCCGCGGAGCCACCGCCGCAAATCGTCGCCGAACCCGGTCGCGGTCGGATACCGTCGCTCGGGCTTCTTCTCGAGGGCCTTCAAACAGATCTTCTCCAGCTCGTCCGGCACGTACCGGTCCCGGCGACGCGGCGGGATCGGGTCCTTGAGGACGACCGCCGAAAGGGTCGCGTAGTCCGCCGACCCTTCGAACGGCAGGGCGCCGGTGAGGATTTGATAGAGGATGACGCCAAGGGCCCATACGTCGCACGGAGGGCCGAGCCGGGACGGGTCGCCGTCCGCCTGCTCCGGACTCATGTACGACGGAGTGCCAAGGGTGCGGCCCGTGCGTGTCAAGAGCGGCTTCGCAGCCGTCGAGTCGGCGGCGCCGCCCGCGACCGGCGTTTCTTTCGCAAGGCCGAAGTCCGTCACGTAGGCGCGACCGGCCTTGTCGAGCAGCACGTTGGAGGGCTTGAGGTCGCGATGGATGACGCCTTCCGCATGCGCGTACCCCACGGCCGCCGCGACGTCCGCGAGGCAGGCGAGTTCTTCGCGCAGCCGCTCCGCTCCGCGCTTCGCCCCGAGGGCCCTCACGGTTCGTCCCTCCACCAGGTAGGCGTCGAGCGTCCTCCCCTCGACGCAATCCATCGTGAGGTAGTGGCGGCCCTCGGCGACGCCGACCTCGTGGACCGCGACGATGCCGGGGTGGTGAAGACGGGCCGCGAGCTGCGCCTCGCGCAGGAATCGGCCGAGCGTTTCGGCGTCCGGGAATTCGTCCCCCTTGATGAGCTTGAGGGCGACGACGCGGCCGAGGTCGGTGTCCTCGGCCTTCCAGACCGTTCCCATGCCGCCGGACCCGATCGGGCAGAGCACCCGATACCGGCCGAACCGGCCATCAGGCCGCAGGCCGGCCGCCGCCACCGCCTCCGGCAGTCCGGGCGCGGCCGGGAGGGTCCGTTGGGCGTCCGGTCGGGAGTCGACCTGTGTCGGCGCATCGGCGCCGGGCAGCGTGGGCATGGGGAAGGGCGGCCCCGGTCGCGGAGTCTCCGGTGGGCTGCGATCGCTTTCGAACGGCGGGTCGGCCATCGAGGTCTCCGAGCTACCCGGGCCGACGAGCGGCGCTGCCGCCATCCGCCGGAGGGACGGGCGCGGGTGGGGCTGGGGGACGCCACTCCATGGCGGGCGCGGCGAGCGGCTCGGTGCCGAGCTCGTCGCCCTTTTGGAGGAGCGCGAGCGCCGGGAGAAGGCGGGCGCGGAGCCGCGTCCAGCCTTGCGGAACGGGGAGCTCGAACTCCAGCACGAATTCGGCCCCCGGAGCGAGGGCGAGGCCGGCCGCGCTCGCGCTCTGGGGCAGCTCGACGGTTCGCCCGCCCGCCTCGACCACCTCGGCCGACACCTCCACGTAGGAGAGAGGCGCGTCTGGCTCCGCGACGCTGACGAAGCGTCCGCCCGGCAGGAACTCGAGGGCGTCGTACGCCTCGACCGGGCGCGTGGCGAGGGTGAGCTGCGCTTGGGTGCGATTGCGAAGCGTTACGCGCGCCACGATCGACGGCCTCGGCGCCTCCGGCGATGCGGAGGGCGGGGCGCCGAGCCCCAGCTGGACCTGCAGCCAGGGCTCGCCGGCATGCGCGGGCGGCGGCGCGGGCCGCGGGAGGTCGGGCGTCGAACGGCCGGCGAGAAAGTCCGCGCGGTTTCGTTCCCACCACGCGCGGCACTCGTCCTCCTCGAGGCCCCACGGCTGCCCGGTCAGCTCCTTCAACGCCCATAGAGAGTTTTTTTTAACGCGGAGGGATTTGTCCGCGAGGGCCGTGAAAAGGCCGGGAACCGCCTCGCGCCGCTTGCCGCGGCCGAGCCGGAGCGCGGCATTCGCCCGCTCCTTCCAGTCCGGGGCGTACCGGAGCGTGCGCAGGTCCTGGTCGACGGCGCGTCCGCCCCACGTCCGCCACGCCGCCACGAGGATGACCGCGGCCGCCGCGAGGGTGAGCGCGATCTGGAAGCGGGCGAGGCGACCCGGGGAGCGAGGGGACTCTTCTTGCATGGCCGGTCCTTTGAAAACTCGAGCGACTGACGCGAGCCGGAGGCCCGCGCCCCCAGTCATCGTGTCTGGACTTCGTCAACGGGCCATTCGCTCTCCGCCATTCTAGCCGGACAAGGGCGCGTGGGCCAGTCGAAACCGGCGGCGTGCACCGACGCGGGAATTCCCCCTTGCCGCCCCCGAAGAGCGCGTGGTATAGTCGGCGTCGACCGAAGGGCCAAGCGCGACGCGACCGTGGAGGACAGGTGCAAGTGTCGGAAGACGGCGTGAGCCTGGTCGTGCTGGACGGGCCGGCCAAGGGGACGGGGGTGGAGGTGGACGGCAGGCCGATCGTCGTCGGTCGCAGCCACACCTGCCGGCTGCGGATCGACTCGACCTCGATCTCGAAGCGGCACTGCGAGGTCACGTGCGTGGACGATCGCGTCGTCGTCCGCGACCTGGGGAGCCGAAACGGGACCCTAGTCAACGGCAAGAAGGTGACCGAGGCCAGCCTCATGGTCGGGGACGTCATCCGCATCGGCCGGATCACGCTGCGGCTCCAGGTGACCGAGGCGCCCACCAGGCCGGCCGCTTCAGCGTCCGGCGAGCGGCCCGCCCGCAAGAAGACGGCGACGCGACGGGGCCACGCCCCTACCCGCCAGCTTCGGGACGTGGAGAAGGCCGCTTCCACGCCCGCGCGCGGCGGTCCGGGCTCGAGCGCGGGCGCGGGTTCCGACGCGGGCATCAAGTCCGCTGCGCTGCCTCCGGACGCGGAGGTGTCCGAGGTGGACACCGACCTGAAGACGGAGATGTCGGGCACGGAGTTGGAGCAGACCGCCGAAATCGCCGTTTCCGGCACGCTCGTACCCGCCGACGAGGCCGCAACGCTCGCGCGGGAGCGCGCCGACACGGTCGGCCTGGAAGCGCTCCACCGGGTCGTCCTGGGACTGGTGACTCTTTTCGAGTTCGGGGAGTTCTACGGGCATGCTCGGCGGGTGCGTGAACTGGCGGTGATCATGGCGCGCGCCATGCGGTTGCCGCCGCAACAAGAGGGCTGCCTGGCGCTGGCGTCGACGCTTCACGACATCGGCAACGTGAAGGTGCCCGCGCAGATCCTGCGCAAGGTAGGGGAGCTGACGCCGGAGGAGAGGGCGCAGGTGGAGCAACACCCGATCGTGGGGTCGGAGCTGTTGCGAGGGATGGACCTGCCGCCGGCCGTCGTTTCCGCGGTGCGTGCCCACCACGAGCGCTACGACGGCACGGGGTATCCGGACAAGCTGAAGGGCGCGCAGATCCCGCTGCTCGGACGCATTCTCGCGGTGGCGGAGGCCGCGATCGGGATGTCGTCGGACCGGCCCTACCGCCCGCGGAGGGACCCTGCCGCGATCATCGTCATCCTGACGCGGGGCATGGGCACCCTGTACGACCCCGAGCTGGTCCCGGTCGTGCTGGACGTGCTGAAATCCCCCACCCTCATTTCCTGAAGCGGCCCCCTCGAGCCCCCAGCCGCGCGAGAAACAAAAGCGGGGCCCCCCTTTCGAGGGTCCCCGCATTTGAGGGCCTTGACTTTCCCCATGCACGATCGCTTCACAACGCCGAGTATTGTCGCAGGCCCTCCGAGGATCATGGTATCGGGTTGAGTCCAGCCCACCCGACCCGACGGTCCGGGTGGGGATCGGACCGCCGGGTCGAGCTTTGTGGAGGTGTCTTCTGTTTTTGGGGTGACTCCTGTTCGTCTTTCATGTTCACGCTTCCGCAAAAGACACTCACAAACGGCGATCCCTCGTGCCCGTTTTTCCAATAATTCCCATAACCGCTATCAGCGCAAATGGTAATGGAGATTATTATCGGGCACTTCGATTCCCGACCGGTGGGAAATGGGGCGGAGAATAGGTCGCAAATTACCGACCTGGGTAGTATCGGGGAGTCGCAGTTGTCCACGGCTCGGCCGAGAGCGAGTTCGGCGCTGAACGGCCGGCAATTGCAAGCGCCCGCGCAAAAATAACTGCGCAGATTCGGACCTCGAGGCTCCTGGGGGCGCGGCCCTCTGGGCCGCGCTGCGCGGGCGGGTGGCCCGCGCCCCCAGGCATCGGTCGATCCACGAAAATGTAAAGTAATTCTTGCGCGGGCGCCAACGGACCGACTCCGGCAGTACAATCGGCGCGGGCCTCCTCGACGGTTCCCTTCCAGCGAACGGAGTTCGAGCATGACTACCGCGTCCCCGCCGTCGCCTTCGCGCGCGCCCTCGCTCCCGCCCTCGCCCCCGCCTGGGCGCAGCCGAGCGCTACGGCCTGCGGCAGCGCGGGCAACCCGCGCCTTGTCGTTCGCAGGCGTTCTTTTTTTCGCCGTCCGACTCGCGTGCGCGGCGGGCATTGCCTGGGAGCAGGGACCGTACGAGCAGGCGCTTGCGCGCGCGCGGGGCGGGGAGAAGCTCCTGCTGGTCTATTTTCACACGCCGGGCTGAGAGGCGTGCGCCCGCCAGGATGCGGCTGCGCATTCGGACCCGCGGGTGGTGGAGTTCGTCACGGGGCGGCTCGTGGCGCTCCAAGTGAACGGCCTCGAGCGCCTCGATCTCGAAAAGCGCTATGACGTCGCGCGGCACCCGACGCTGCTCGTGCTCGACGCGGAAGGGACGCCGTACGGCCGGATCGCGGGCGTGACCGCGCCGGAGACTTTCCTGGAGAAGGTCCGCGGCCTGGTGGACGGCGTGCCGGGTCTGCGGGAGCGTTTGCGCGCGGTGAAGGAGCGACCGGAGGACGCGCGGGCGCGGCTCGAGCTCGGGCTCGCCTACCTCGACGTCGCCTGCGGGGCGGAGGGCAAGCCGCATCTGGAAAAGGCGGCGGAGCTGGACCCCGAGGGGAAGCAGGGCGCGGGCGTGCGGGCGCGGGCGGAGCTGGGACTCCTGGCGGCGCAGGCGGGCGACTACGTGCGCGGCGAGGCCCTGCTCGCCCGGGCGCGGGCGCTGGACCCCGGCGCGCGGGACGCGCACGTGCCGGAGCTGCTCTATTGGCTTGGGAACTGCCAGTGGGCCATCGACAAGCGCAGGGAGGCGCTCGGGACGATGGAAGGGCTGGCGCGCGACTACCCGGACTCACCCTTCGGCAAGAAGGCGGCGGCGTACGCGCCCAAGATGCGTGCGAAGCTCGGGGCGGAGCTGCCCCCGGGGCCGGCGCCCGAGAGCGCGCCCGGCGGCGGGTCGCCCCCGGACGGCAGGGGGAGGTAGGGGGCCGCGCAATGTCGGGCGCGCGGGCGCGGCTTCGGCCTGAGCTGGATGCGCCGGAGCGGTTGCGGGAAGGGCGTGTCAGGCCTGGGCGAGGAAATCCGGGAGCGATGGCGCGGCCAGAGCCAGGTCGAACAGCCGATCCAAGGCTTCGATTCCGGCCGCCGCAGAGACCTTCGCGCGCGCCGCTTCCGGCATCCCCTTGAACCGCCGCTCCAGAATGCGGAGCACGTCCTCCCTGCGGGCCAAGGCGCGGCCCTCGTCGCGGCCCTGCGTGAGGCCCTCGTCCCGGCCCTCCTGGAAGATGTCTTGGTAGATCACCGATTCTTTCATTCCCTCTCTCCTGACCGCGGGTGGCCCCAGCCCGAGTTCCTCGGGGGGCTCGGCTCAGGTCGCATCCGACTTCTCTTCCGGCCAGGGAGCGTCGGGCCCCGAGGCAGCCTCGTCGGCTTCCTCGACCTGCTCCCCTTCCCTCTCGATTCGCGCTCGCTCGTTAGCGGCCGCCCGTGCCTCCGCCCGCGCCCGCGCCTCGAGGTACCCGCCCAGAATGAGCTGCGCCGCCACCGTGTTCACGTGCGAGCGCTTGTGCTTCCGCGAAAGTCCGCTCCCCGCCAGCATCCCCGTCGCCTGCACGGAGGTCAGCCGCTCGTCGAACGAATGCACGGGAATGGCCAGGGCCGCGCGCAGGGTGTCCATGAACTCCAAGGTCGCACGCGCCCGCGGGCCGACGGTGCCGCTCATGTTGAGGGGCATCCCGACGACGACGTCCCCGATCCGCCGGTCCTCGACGAGCTGCGCGAGGGCGCCGAGGTCGCGCTCGGGCGTGGACCGCAGAAGCACCGGAAGCGCGAGCGGGATGCCGTGGGTGTCCGCGAGGGCCAGGCCGATCCTCTTCTCGCCGTAGTCGATCGCGAGCGTTCGCATGCCGCTACGCTCCACGGCTCAGAAAAGGGGCAGGAGGAGGAGGGAGAGAATCCCCAGGAGCACGAGGATCCAGGCCACGAGCGGGGAGTCGGTCGCGTGCCGGCCGCGCACGCCCGCGCGCGTCGTGTCGTCCGACGCGGGCTCGGGGACCGAGAACTGCCAGCGCAGCCCCGGCTCCGCGCCGCCGGCGGCCGACTCGCCGTCGTCGTCGTCCAGCGGGAGGACCACGATCGGAGGCAGAAAGGTCGGGGCGAACGACGTGAAGAAGCGCGGGGGGCCGGCGTCGCGCTCGCGGTCCCGCTCCACGCGTTCCAGGTAGTCCTTCGCCTGCTTTCCCAGGACCGTGCCGTCGAGGCGCGCGAGGGGCTGCAGCGCGTTGGCGATCTTCTCGGTCCGGAACCGCGAAAGCTGCCGGAACGCCCGGTTCGCCTCCTCCTCGTTCGAGGAATACACGTCTCGCACCAGCCCCTCGATGTCCTCGAAGTCCTGGTACAGATCGAACTCCAGGTCGGAGCACGCCGGGGTTACGCGCCGGATCCGCGCGAGGGTGCGGAAGGCGAGATCGGGGCAGCCGGCCTGGCGCAGGAGGCGCGCCAGCCGCAACCAGCGCTCGGGCCGGTCCGGCCCGGAGAGCGCCAGCAGGTCCTCGGCGATCTGCGGGACCCCGACGGTCCGCCCTTGCGCCACGTAGCACTCGAGGAGCGTGAGGTTGACCGTCAGGAACTCCTGCTGGTCGCGAATGAGGGGCCGGTACTCCTCGATGGTCGCGGCGGCGAGGTCGTACTTGTGGAGGCGTGCGGAGGCCTCGATGAGGGCGTGGTACACGGGCCCGGACCGGCACCCGCGCCCCAGGGCCTGCGTGCAGGTGGCGACGGTGTCCGAGTGGCGACCCATCCGCAGGTACGCGTCCGCGAGATTGACCGCGACCGCCTCGTGCTCCCGCGAATATTCCCAGGCGCGCAGGTAGTGCGCGAGGGCCGTCTGCAGGTCGCCTTCGCGGGCATGGAGCGCACCCAGGTTGTTCGCCGCGATCCACGAGTCGGGCGCGTCGGCGAGCACCGACTGGTAGGCCGCCTCCGCCTCCTCGATGCGGCGCTGGTCGGCGAGGGCCTGCGCCGCGCGGATGCGCACGGCGAGAGACTTCGACCGCTCCCTCGTCCCGCGACGAGCGCCTTCGAGAAGGCTCATTCCTTGCCTCCCCCGAGTTCCTTGAGGAGGTCCTCGAGTTCCTTCAGGTCGGCCCCGCCGCCCCCGCCCGCGGCGCCGCCGAGCAGCTCCTTCACGAGCGGGTTGTCGAGCATCGAATTCTCCGCGCCGATGTCCTCCACGCCGTGCGTCTCGAGGATCCACCGCCGATAGAGCCGGTCCACTTCCGCCGCCCGCCCCGAGGCCTTGGCCACGGCGTCGGTCAGCCCGCGCGGCGGGGCGATGCCGAAAAAGTAGGCGCGATAATACTCCTGGACGCCCGCCTCCCACGCCTTCACCCCGGTCAGCTCCCGCAGCTTCAAATAGTACAGCGCGCCCTTCCCGTACACCACGGCCGCGTACTGCATCGAATTCTTGAACGCGGACGCCGGCTGGTTCACGGCCGCGTCCTTCGTCCCGAAGAGCCCCAGCATCTGGAAGGGCATCGCGAGTTGCGAGGCCGTCTGCGCCTTCGCCGCCTCGGGACCGTGGCAGCTCTCGAAATAAAGCACCGAGGTGCAGTTCGCCATCGACTCGTCGATGAACGGGTACTCCTGCGCATCGCTCCCCACGGCGGCGTTCCACCACTGGTGCGAGACCTCATGCACGACCGTGAACTCGAGCATCGCCTCCAGGTCCAGCCCGCCCGCGCCGCCGCCGAGCTGCTTCATCAGCTCCCCGAGTTGACCGCCTCCGGTCGCCGCCTTCGCGCCCGAAGGGTAGAACATGGAGTTGACCGTCACGCACCCCGGGAACTCCACGCCGCCCGCGCCCCCCTTGAGGTGCGCCTCGACGAGGTCCAGCTCCCGGTAGGCATACATGCCGTACATCCGGTTGTAGAGCGCCACGGCGGCCGCCGCGTACTCCAACACTTTTCGCCCGCCCGCCTCGTCTCCCGGCAGATACCAGGAGTTCACCGTGACGCCGTCCACGTCGCGACTCACGCGCTTGAACTTCCGGCTCATCTGCACGACGAAATCGCGCGCGTATCCCGCGCGGAAGGTCCGCGTGACGAGGTCGCCGCCCGCGGGGGCGGGGGCCTCAGCGACCTGGATGCCGGAGCAGGCGACCGACATGTCGCGCGGTACCGTGAGGCGCACTTCGTAGTTCGAGACCTCGAAAAACCCGAAGTCGCCGATGCCGCTCGGCGCACGCGTGTCCCAGCCCTTCGCGTCCTCATACGCGGCGAGTGCCGGGTACCAGAGGGCCATGTTCAAGGTCCCCTTCACGGCGGCGTAGAGGCCGTAGTCCCCTTGCTTCTCCTTCGCCGCGGCGCCGAGCATCTCGCCGAGCTGCTCCATGCCCTGCGCCATCATGTCCTTCTGCTCCCCGCTCTGCCGCGGCAGGATCCCCTTCCACGAGATCTCGACCTTCACGCTCGCGCCCGGAGCGACCGGTGCCGCGAGCGGGACGCGCAGGACGGTCCCGGAGAGGGTGAATGCCGCCTCGGCCCCCTGTGCCGCGGCGCGCGTCACGACGATGTTCCGCGTGCCTTCCTCGGCGACGAAGGACGCATTCGGGTAGATGTGGAAGCAGGCCTCCTGGAACGGCGTGCGGCTCCGATTGACGAGCGTGACCTCCTCGCGCCCCTTGAAGGTCAGGAAGTCCGGGTCGAGTTCGAAGTCGATCCGGTAGGTCGTGGGTGACGTGACGCGCGCGGCGAAGGCGCGCGCGTCGGGGTGTAGTGTCTCGAGGAATTCCCGCGGCCCCTCGTCGGCAGGGAGCGGCGGCGGGCTCGCACCCAGGACGACTCCGGCCAGGAAGGCGGCCGACACGCGGAGGCGGGTCGCGACGGGACGAGAGGGGCGGAGCCGCGCAGGCATGGGAGGTCCTTTCCAGGGGCGAGCCGGCTCGGAGGGGCGCGGGCGAACGGCTTTTTAACCTCTGGAATTGTAGCCCTTCCGAACGAGCAGTGTCCAGGGTTTTCCGGAAAATCGCTTGCATCCCGTGGCGCGGCGGGGATAATACACCCCCCCGCGGCGCGGTCGTCGCTTCGAACAGAGTCACGGAGCCTTTCTTTCAGATGGCGACGCTCGTTCGGGTGGCCCGGGTCGCCGACGTCCCCCCCGGCACCGGCCGCGTGGTGAAGGCGGGCGACTTGGCCCTGGCCCTTTTCAACGTCGGCGGCGACTTCCGCGCGCTCGGCAACGTCTGCCCGCATCGCGGAGGGTCGCTCGGCCTGGGCGCCCTCGACGGCGCGACGGTCTCGTGCCCCCTGCACGCGTGGCCGTTCGACGTCGGGACGGGCATCTGCCCCGACAACCCCGCCGTGCGGGTGCCCTCGTATCCGACGAAGGTCGAGGGAGAGGACGTGTGGGTGCAGGTGTAACCGTCCGGAGGACGATTGACCGCCCGCACGAGTTCACCACGGAGACACGGAGGCCTCAACGACCCCTACGGACCAGCCTAAGGGCCTGTCAAGAAACAACATGCAGTTCGAAAACCAGGGAGCTCCTCATGAAAAGGCTCAAGGCTCAATGATCAATTTCCAGACAAGGCTCAACGTTCAAGGCTCAGAGTCCGTGATTCCTTGCCCGTGCTGCGTTCCATGGTGGTCATTGAGAATTGAACCTTGAGCCTTGTCTGAGTTTTGAGAATTGAGCATTGAGAATTCATGTCGCTCCTCTGCCCGCTAAGCGAGCCAGTTCTTTTCCTACGGGCCCTAAGGTCTTTACCTGAGACGCAACGAGGAGTAGCCGAGATGTCGAAGAAGCTCGTCAACTATCGCACCGAACGCGGCGTCGCCATCATCGAGATGGACGACCCGCCTGCGAACACCTACACGCACGAGATGATGCGCGACCTGGACGAGGCGATCCTGGCGGCCCGCTTCGACGTCAATGCCCACGTCATCGTCCTCACCGGCAAGGGGGACAAGTTCTTCTCCGCCGGCGCGAACATCAAGATGCTCGCGAGCGTCACGCCGGAATTCAAGTATTACTTCTGCCTGCACGCCAACGAGACCCTCTCGCGCCTGGAACAGACGCCGAAGCTGACGATCGCCGCGATCAACGGCAACTGCGTCGGCGGCGGCCTCGAGATCGCCATGGCCTGCGACCTCCGGATCGCGCGCAAGGGGGACAGCAAGTGCGGCCTGCCCGAGGTCAGCCTGGGCGTCCTCCCCGGCACCGGCGGCACGCAGCGACTCGTGCGCATCGTCGGGAAGGCACGCGCGATCGAGCTCATGGTGAGCGGCCGCCTCTTCGGCTTCGATGAAGCCCACCAGCTCGGCATCGTTACGTTCATCTACGAATCCGACGGCTTCATGACGAAGGTGATGGACTACGCGACGCAGTTCACGCCGCCGAACAAGGCCTCGCTCGCCGTCGGCCGGATCAAGCGCTCCGTGCAGTCGGGCGCGGAGATCCCGTTCGAGTCCGCGCTCACGCTCGAGCGCGAGCTGCAGCAACAGCTCTTCAAGAGCTCGGACGCGAAGGAAGGGCTCACGTCGTACGTCGAGAAGCGCCAGGCGGCTTTCACCGGCAAGTAGCGGGTCGGAACGCACGCGATGGCTTCCAACCTGCGACGGATCCTGATCCTCTTCGCGGCCGGCCTTGTCTTCGCCGGCATCTTGACGTTTCTGTGGAAGTTCCTCCTCCGGGGCCTCCCCGGCTAAGTAGGAGCACGAGAGTTTATTGTCGCCAAGACTCGTTCGTTCGCGGAAAGGAAATTTCGGGGCCTAGCCTGAAAGCCTTGCGGCACAAGGGTTGGGGCCATGACGCGGCGTGACATCGACTTTCTTGGTTGCAACTCCGCCGCGTTGGGATTTGGGATTTGGGATTTTCTAGCGCGGCGCTTTCGACGTCGCCGCGTTGGGTTGCGGCTCTGCCGCGCTAGGGAGTGACCCGACCATGGCGACCGCGACGTTTCCCGTGAAGCCCGGCAAGCTCCTCATCGGCGGGCGGTGGCAGGAGGCGGCCTCGGGGAAGACCTTCGAAACCGTCAACCCCGCGACCGAGGAGGTGATCGCACAGATCGCGTTCGGGGACGAGCGCGACGCGGACGCGGCCGTGGCCGCGGCGCGCAAGGCCTTCGAGGAGAAGCCCTGGGGCACGATGGCCGCCGCCGACCGGGGGAAGATCGTCTGGCGGATCGGCGAGCTCGTGCTGAAGTACGCGGACGAGCTGGCCTACCTCGAGACGATTGACGTCGGGAAGCCGATCGCCGAGTCCCGCAACATCGACATCCCGATGGTCGCCGAGGTGTTCCAGTATTACGCCGGGTGGGCCACGAAGATCCAGGGGGAGACGATCCCGGTCCGCGGCAATTTTTTCAACTATACGCTGCGCGAGCCGCTCGGCGTGGTCGCCGCGATCACGCCCTGGAACTTCCCGCTCCTCCTCGCCTCGTGGAAAATCGCGCCGGCGCTGGCTGCGGGGAACGCGGTGATCCTGAAGCCCTCGAGACAGACGCCGCTCACCGCGCTCAAGCTCGGGGAGCTCATGCAGGAGGCGGGGCTGCCGGACGGCGCCTTCAACGTCCTGACCGGGGCGGGCAGCGGCGCCGGCATGGCCCTCGTCCGCCACCCCGGCGTGGACAAGATCGCGTTCACGGGCGAGACCTCCACCGGCCAGGCGATCATGCGCGAGGCGGCGGCGACCGTGAAGAAGCTCTCGCTCGAGCTGGGCGGCAAATCGCCGAACGTCGTCCTGGCCGACGCGGACCTCGACGCGGCGGCGCGCGGGGCGGTGGCCGGCATCTTCTACAACAAGGGGGAGGTCTGCGCGGCGGGTTCGCGCCTCCTCGTGCAGGCCGCGGCGCACGACGAGCTGGTCGCGAAGGTGGTCGAGCGGGCGAAGAAGATGGTCCCCGGCGACCCGCTCGACCCGAAGACCCGGATGGGGCCGGTCGCGAGCAAGGACCAGTTCGAGAAGGTCCTCGGCTATTGCGCGGCGGGCAAGCAGGAAGGCGCGGAGCTGAAGCTCGGCGGCGAGCGCGCCGTGGTCGGCGCGGGTCGTGGCTACTACGTCCAGCCCACGATCTTCGATGGGGTCGAGAACCGAATGAAGATCGCCCGCGAGGAGATCTTCGGACCGGTGCTGTCGGTCCTGACGTTCGGCGACGAGGAAGACGCGGTCGCGAAGGCGAACGACACGTGCTACGGGCTCGCGGCGGCGGTCTGGACGCGGGACGTGAAGAAGGCGCATCGGGTCGCGCGCCGGCTGAAGGCCGGGACGGTGTGGGTGAACACCTACAACTACTACGATCCGGCGTCTCCGTTCGGCGGGTACAAGCAGAGCGGTTTCGGCCGCGAGCTGGGGCAGCACGCGCTGGAGCAGTACACGCAGGTGAAGAGCGTGTGGATCGACCTGAACGCGTAGCGTGCATGTGAGGGCACGGCAACGCCGTGCCCCACCTGCTCCGACGACGGACTCGGTTGCCGCGCGGCCGTAGCCGACCGGCGGACAAGGGGCCAGGCCGGCCTCCGTGGCGACTGCGGGCCGCGACGTAGCGGCATGCGCTCGCGAACGCCGAAGCGTAGGGGCACGGCGTTGCCGTGCCCTCGACCCGCCGCACGACCATCGGTAAAATACCAGAGCCGCCGGGGCGCCCGGGTCCCGCGGTCGGGGCGCGGCAATCCCCTGGCCACCCGACGCCGGTCGGATCGGACTCTCCAGCCTCAGACAGCGTGCGCGAGATCCCATGGCCGCCCAGCGAATCGTCTCCCTCGTCCCGAGCGCGACGCAAATCCTTTTCCACCTCGGGCTCGGCGCCCGCGTGGTCGGCACAACGCACGAATGCAAGCTCCCGCCCGGGGCCGCGACGCCGCGGGTCGTCGTGTCGAACACGACACCTCTCGAGGGGCGGTCGAGCGCGGAGATCGACCGGCTGGTGACGGAACAGTTGGAGGCCGGGCAGGGGCTCTACCGATTGGACGAGGCCGCGGTCCGGGAACTCGCGCCCGACCTCGTCGTCACGCAAGACCTCTGCACGGTCTGCGCGACCCCCTACGCCGAGGTGCGCCGCGCCATGGAGCGGTTGCCGAAAGCGCCCGCGCTGCTCTCGCTCGACCCGCAGGGGCTGGAGGACGTGCTCGGCGACGTCGAGCGCGTCGGCGCCGCCGCCGGAGCGGAGGACGCGGCCCGGGCGGCCGTCGCCGCGCTGCGGCGCCGCATCGACGACGTGCTCACGCGAGCGCGTCCGCTTCGAACCCGCCCCCGCGTCGCCTGCCTCGAGTGGCTCGAGCCGCTCTGGGCCGCCGGCCATTGGATCCCCGAAATGGTCGACATCGCCGGTGGGGAGGACCTCTTCGGCCGCGCGCGCGCCCCTTCCGCGCGGCTTCCCTGGGAGGCGTTCGTCGCGGGCGCCCCGGAGGCCGTCTTCCTCCTGCCCTGCGGCTTCGGTCTGGAGCGGACCGCGCGGGAGGCAGCGGGCCTGTGCGAGCGGGAAGGGTGGAAGGAGCTACCCGCCGTGCAGCGGGATCAGGTGTTCGCCTTAGACGGCGACTCGTACTTCAGCGCGCCCGGTCCGAGTCTCGTGGACGGCCTGGAAATCCTGCACGCCTTGCTTCACCCGGAAGCACCCGGCGCGCTCCCGCCGCCTCCCGGGACCTGGGAACGCCCGTGGCCGCTGAGGTAGCCGGACGTCGTCGTCCCAGGCCTGCGCCAGTTGCCCCTTGACTAACTTTGGACACAGTCGTCGACTCAGCCAAAGCGGGTCGTAACCCATGCGGCCGTTCGCGCGGGCCGACCTGCGCTCCGTAGCTCGCGTCGTGCGAGCGAAGGAGGGAAGCCCGCGCCCTCAGTACCGCCTCACAGAATTGGGTGACCAATTTGCTCGGCGATTTTGGCCGCTCGCTTTGTTGCGCTCGCTCGCCGTAGTTCTCCGTTACTACGCCTCGCTCGCGCGCCTCGCGGGCAGCCAAACTTGCCTTCGCCTATTGGTCACCGACTTCCGTGGAGCGGTACTCAGGCATCGTGCCTGGACTGCGTCGACGGGCCACTCGTACCCGCTGCGCCCTCGCGGCCTGCTCCCGGAGGCCTCCATGTCCCCCCCCGCCTTGCGCCTGCCTCTGTCCGCCGGCGCCCGCTGGACGATCCTCGCCCTGCTCCTCGTGCTGGCCGGCGTGCTTGGCTACCCGCCGTGGCGCCTCGCGGCGCTCGAGAAGGAAGCGCTGTCGCCCGACCCCGCCGTTTCCCGCGCGGCCGTCTACGCCATGTCCAGCTTCGGCAGCCCCGCCGCCGTGGACGGCCTTTGCCATGCGTTTCGAGAATCCGGGGACGCGGAGACGCGCGAGCTGGCGCGGACCTTCATCCTCCTGCAAACTCGCATGCTCCCCTCCTATGGGCCGCCCCGCCGCCCGCCGCCGCACCTCGAGCCCACGTTCGAGCTCGAAGGCCGCTTTCTCCTGCTCCTGGACGGCAACATCGAGCAGGGGCTTCGCGCGACCCTCGAGGCCTTCCTCGCCGCGCGCATGCGGCTCCCCGTGGAGAGCGAAGCCTCCCCGTTGTCCTTCACCGGCCTCCCGCGCATCGACGGAGGCGCGACGAACGCCGAAACGATGCTCGACCTCACGGCGCAGCACGTGCGAGGGGAACACGGCCGGCTCCTGCTCGTCACCGATCGCGAGCTGGCGCGGCCGGGACGCGCCTGGGTCGCGGGCGTCGGGCACGGCTTCGGCGCCGCGGCCGTCGTCTCCACGGCCGGGCTCGAGCGGGGCGCCGCCGGCGGCGATGCCGCCGTCGCCTCCCGAAGGCTCTTCCGTGCGGCCCTTCAGGCCCTCGGACATACCCTGCTGCACACCGACCAGAATTGCCGGCGCCCGGGCTGCGCCATGTTTCGCGTGGAGCGCGTCGAAGACCTGGACGGCCTCGGTGACGACTACTGCCCCGTCTGCCACACGCTGGCGGAGGCGGAGTTGAAGCATCTGCAGCCGCCGGGGCACTGACCGCGGGGGAATGCACTCCCGGCCGGAGGGTAAAGGCCCGCGTCGTGGCGCTCGCCTCCATAGTGGCGCTTGATCGAAGACACGCAGAGGGGTAAGATCGCGGACAAGGGAAGGCGTAAAGCTCTCGCGGGGCCCGTCCCGGGAACATGCACCGGAACCCGTCACCCCAGTCAACCCTCGGCCAGCCCCTGTCCGACCGCTAGGCCTCCGGTCCGATCGACGAGATTCTTGCCCATGAGCGCGCCCAGAGGGAAGATCGGGCCGAGGCGCTCCCGTGGGCTTGCTTGGCAGACGGGCATCCCGGCGACGTGCCGACTCGCCTTCGCGACCGAACTCTCGTATCCGCTCCTGCTAGATCGAATCCTCGGCGATGTGGCCTCCTTCCCTCCGCGAGGTCGCAAGGTCCATCGAGCTTCACTCCCGGAACTCTCAGGACCGCAAGGGAAGAGGTGGAACCATGACCTACCTGCCTCCACTTCAGCTCCAGACGGTGTGCTTCACAAAAGAGGAACACGAAGAGGCGAGGAAGCTCGGGACGATGCTCTACGAGCGGCTGACCCGCCCCCTCGGCGATCCGTTGGCCTTTGGCGCAGGGATTCCCGTCCTCGTCGCATCGACGCCCGAGCACGTACGGCCGGACGCGGCCAAGCATGTGATCGTCGTGGCGGTGCTCGGGCAGCCGTCGTTTGAAAACCAGGGAACACGCCGCCGGGTGCTCGAGCGCCTGCATGCATGGCACAAGGAGCTGGGGCCGGGGCACGTCCTCGCGGTTCCGACTTGCGCCGTGTGGCGAAACGAGGAGGGAGGGCTTGAAGGGAAGGCTCTCCTGACGAAGCTCTACGAACCTTCCGGCGATGCACGCGCCACGCTGCACGAGATCGCGATGGCGGCCTGTCGCACGCTGCTGGACCGCCGGGACGACAGCAGGATCCCTCTCTTCGTCTCCCACACGAAGGCGGATCTGGAGGGCACCGGCCATGCGGCCCGCACGCTCAGCGACTACGTGAAGACGCAGACCACCGGGGAGGCATTCTTCGACGCCACGGATCTCCGGCCGGGTCATTCCCTCGCGGCACAACTCGACAAGGCGGCTGGGCAGGGGGTGTTCGTGGCCGTTCGAACCGACGCCTACAGCTCGCGCGTCTGGTGCCAGCGAGAGCTCTTCGCCGCAAAAAAGAGCGGCTTGCCCACGCTCACGGTGGAAGTGCTGGTGAAGGGCGAAGCGCGCAGCCTTCCGTATGCGGGCAACGGCCCGACGGTGGTCTGGAACAAGGATCCGGGGGAGGTGGTGTCGAGGGCAATGGTGGAGTGGCTGAAGGCCCGCCATTTCGCCCTCGCGGCTGCGGGGGCCGTTTCCGCGGCGGGCCTCCCTGCCGACACGATCTGCCTCCCTCGCCCACCCGAGCTTCTCGATCTGGCGCAGGGCCCGCTCCGCGCAACCGGGCCCGTGCTCGTGCTGCACCCGGATCCGGAGCTGTCTATCCACGAACGGTCCGTGCTGCACCGCGCCCAGCCGCGGCTGCGACTGGTGACGCCGACGACGCTCTACCGCCGGATGCTTCGCAACTCCGAGGTCCCCGCGATGGAGGCCCCGCTGGCCGGCCGCCTCGTCGCCATGTCGCTCTCCGAGGACTCCGACGCCGGGGGACCGGAAGGCTTCACTGCGGGGCATGTGCTGGACGCGACCGTCCACCTCGCACGCACGCTGATTTCCGCCGGCGCGGGCCTCGCGTATGGAGGCGACTTCCGAAGGGGCGGATTCGACGCGCTGCTCTCGGAACTCATCCAGGCCTACAACCAGCTCGCCATCGCTCCGTCGGACTATCTCCACAGTTTCGTGGGCGCGACGGTTACCGTCGAAGAAAATTCCGCGGTGACGGCCCGCAAGATGGTCGATCCGGAGGACATCGGCGAGGACGCGCTCTTGCCGGGGCCGGCCGGCGAGGTCTCGCCGGGTCGCACGGCGCTGTACTTCTCCGACATGCGCAGGGTCATGGCGAAGCGCTGCTTCGCGAGGATACTGCTCGGTGGCCAGGCCCTGCCGCGAGGGGACCGGGGACCAGGCTACGGCGGCCGTTTCCCCGGAATCGTCGAAGAGGCGTGGCGAACGCTCCAAGAGAACGCTCCGCTGTATGTCGCGGGCGGTTTCGGTGGAGCGGCAGCCCTCGTGGCGGACCTGTTCGAAGGGCGCTCCACCCCCGAGCGGCTGTTGGATGCTAAGTTCGCCGGGGATGCGTCATTCGTCGAGAGGGCGCGCGCCATTGACGAGGACCCGGACCGCACACGGCTGGGCCTCCCTGGCAGCATGGAGGAGCTCGCGAACCGCGTCGTCGATTGCGCGAAGCCTCTGCTGGCATCCGACGCCGCGTCGCGGGAATGGAACGGCCTGACCGTCTCCGAAAATCGCACGCTCTTTCGGACACGCGATCCGTTGCTCCTCACCTCGCTCGTTTTGAACGGGCTGCTCCGGGTCATCGCGCGCGAGGCGCGAGGCAAGGTGCGCGTGGAGTTGGTGCGCGGCAACATTACGGAGGCGCGCGAAGTCGACCTGCTCGCGGTCGCAACTTTTCGCGACGTTACGCCGGGGGGCGCCGGCGCCGACCTCGATCGCGTGCTGGGGGGGCGACTCTCCGTCGCCCGCTCGGCGGGGCAGAAGCTCGTGAGCCTCCCGGGCGCTGGGCTCGACGCCGACTGGTTGTACCTCGCCGATCTCGGTGCGCTGGGCGAACGAACCACGCCCGAGGCCGTGCGGCGGGCCGCGGAGGAGACCGCCGAGGTCGCCGATCGCTGGGGCTTCACGCGTGTCGCCGTCGTCACCTTCGGAGGAAACGTCGCGTCCGACCTGAAGCCCATCGTCGACGCCATGTTGGCGGGCTTCGCCAAGACGACCTCCACGCTCACCCTCGTGTGGTTCGAAATCGACGAGGCTCGTTTCGACGGAATCCGGGCTGTGCTGAAAGACCGCGGGGATGTGCTGCTCTCGGCGCGGCGCCCCGAGCCTTCGCCCGTGATGCCGAAGGGGGGGGAACCGCAGACGATTGCTTCGGTAACGTATGCGAACGGCAAGATCGCGGTGACGGTCCTGCCCCCGGGCGGATCGGCCGCTGCGCTCACGGTGTCGTCGTCGATGTCCCCGGCGCGGCTGGAAGAACTGGCCCGGGGCGAAGGACGTTCCACCCCATCGATGATGGAAATGGACGCGAGAGGGGAGGAATTGGCGCGGGAGATCTTCGGCGTGGAAGGCGTTCGCGTGCTGCAGCAGACCGGCGACGCTCGCCTGATCCTCCTCCACGACGTCACCTCGGCGGGACTTCCCTACGAAGCGCTTCGTGTGGGCGAGCGCCGACTCGCGATCACGAATGGACTCGTGCGGCGTCCGGCCATGCCGGGCTTGACCTCGGAGCGCCTGTTCGCACGGCCCCTTCGGTCTGGGGCTTTGAAACTTCTCCTCGTGGTGAATCCCACGGAGGATCTCGTCGGAGCGCCGGCGGAGGCGGCCGAAGTGCGAAAAATCCTCGGGACCCTCGCTGCCGTGCAGATGGAGACCGACCTGACCGGGGCCGCGGCGACAAAGCAGGCAATCCTGGCGGCTCTTGCCCGGCCCGACATCGACGTGCTGCACTACATTGGGCACGCCTTCTTCGACGGTCCGGGCCGGGACGAGAGCGGCCTGGTCTGCGCAGGGGGCGAGCGCTTGACGCTCGCGGACATGTCCGGCGCCGGCACGCCCCCGCGACTTGCCTTCGTGAACGCGTGCGAATCGGCGCGCGTCCGAGCCAAGGGCGGCCGGGCTCGCCCGGGTGCATTCGCCGAACAGTTCCTGAAGAGCGGCATCGAGGCGTACCTTGGGACCTTCTGGCGCGTAGGCGACGGCGCGGCGGTGCTCTTCGCGTCGCGCGTGTACCGGGAGCTGGCAGAAGGGCGGTCGCTCGATCACGCGGTGCGCGCGGGCCGGCGGGAACTATGGGAGAAGGGCGAGCCGGACTGGGCAAACTACGTGCTGTACGGCGAGGGGTCGCTGCGCCTTCGGGAGGGAGAGACGGGGTAGAGCGGGGAAGGGAGGCAAGGGACTGGGAGACGAATCAAGCGGGTCAGGCGTCGGGGAGCGAGGCCATTTGGAGGGCAGCAGGTATGTCCTCGTCGCGGACGACCGCAAAGAGGACACGGACTTCAATTACTGGCTCCAGGTGGTCAACCACCTCATCGCGGACGCGAGGCTCGTCTGGAAGAGCGGCGTGATCCTGGAGCGCGAGAAGACGCGGGCCGAGGTGATCGAGGACTATTCGCGGCGAAAAATCCTCGTCCGGGTCGTCGGCCCGGACACGCGAGGGCTGCTGGTGATCGTGGACGATCAGCTTGAGCGCATCCACGCCTCCTTCCCTCCGCTGAAGTACCACAAGCTCCTGCCGTGCAATTGCGATGGGTGCAGGGCGCGTACCGAGACCTGTGCGTTTCCCTTCCGCGACCTGGTCGACTTCGCCCGCCAGGGAGACCAGATCCAGTGCCGCGTCAGTCGGAAGCTGGTCGACGCCGCGAACCTGATCCGCGATGTTCTCCCCGCGGCCATGCACCCCAGGAGCCTGCACGCCCTGGACGAATGCGCGGCGGCTCCCGCTTTCGCGCCCACTTCGGCGCTCGACCCGTGCGGCCCGCCCGAGCGGGGGCTTCGCAACGAAGCCTACGTCTCCTACGCCAGGGCGCCGGAGAGCATGGCGGTAGTCGAGCGGCTGGAGGGAGCGTGCAGGGACCGGGAGATCACCCTCGTCAGCGACCAGACCGGGATCGGCTACAAGGCTTCGATCCGGGAATTCATGAAGCGCATCGGCCGGGGAACTTGCGTCCTCGTGGTCGTATCGAAGGCGTACCTCCGGTCGGAAAGTTGCATGTTCGAGTTGACGGAGATCGCCGACCGCGGAGACCTGCGCGGTCGCGTGTTCCCGATCGTGCTGCCGGATGCGAAGATCGCCAAGGCGATAGACCTGCTCGACTACGTCCAGTATTGGGAGACGGAAAGGGAGCAGCTTGACGCGAAGATGAAGACCGTAGGCGCGGCGGACCTTCACGGGATACGCGAGGAGCTGGACCTCTACGTCAAGATCCGGGGCGTCTTCGCGCGAATCATCGACACCTTGGCCGACATGAAGGCGGTTACCCTGGACCAGGATCCGACCGCAGACCTCGGAGTCGTCATGCGGGCGTTGGAGGAACGTCTATCCGGGTGAAATCCCCGCCGCGGTCGCCCCACCTCCCAGAACCTCCCGCGCCCAGGCGAGGTCCGCTTCCTCGAGCGCAGGCAGGGGACTCGCCTCGTAGTCCATGTCCTCCGCGTAGCCCCCGGCTTGATAGGCACGCTCCAGCAGGGACTGCAAGTCAACCCCCGCGTCATCATCCGGCGCGACCAGCGGCACACGCAGCCGAGGCAAGCGCTGAATGAGGCGGATCGGATACACCTCCGCCTCCGCCGAACGATCCGCCCGGCGCGAGACGATGCGGTAGTGGAACCGCCCAAGGTCGGCCAGGCACTCCGCAGGGACCGCTACCGTGTGTTCACCGCCTCGCAGCAAGTCGATTTCGACGAGACTGACCTTCGAGTCGAGAAGCTCGCCCTGTTTTTGGACGTACTTGTCGCGTGCGTCGGCCCCGCGACGCTTGTTGCTGGGGGAGAGAATTTCGATCACAGTGATCACCTGATTGCCCGCACGGCGGTCCCGAATCTCGACATACGGCTGACGGATCCAGACTTGAGGCAACCGAATGATGACCGGGAGCTCCAGCGTTGCGGTGGCGGCGGGGAGAGGTTGACCAAGCGCCCGCTCCGTCTCGAAAACGTCGGGAGCGATCGCACGCCCGGACGTCTCAATGATCAGGCGCTCGCCGTGGCGGGCGCTGTACCGGGGCGCGATCTGCCCCGCAAGCTCATCCGCGATGTAGGTAATCAACCGGTGATGGACGTCCGGCCACGTCGCCGGATGCTCCAGCCACGGGTCCATCCCGGGGAAGCGGTATCCGCGCTTCGTGCTCATGTGCTCTCCGCAGCTTCCACTCAGTCTTCAGCGCGCCTCAGCAGACACCGTTAGGATAGCAACCCGGGTGAACATGCGACAAGCCCCTATGCCAACGCCTCCTCCAGCGCCCTTCCCTGGGCCGGGCCCGCGTCGAGCCCCACCAGCCGGCAAATCGTCGGCGCGAGATCCACGATCCTCCCCTCCCGGACCTCCGACCCCGGGCGAATGCCACAGCCTGCCAGCAGGATCGGGATGCGCTGCTCGTGCTTCGAACCGTGCGAGCGCAGGCCCGTCTCCGCGCGCGTGACCGGCCCGTCCGACCACACGCCGAGCGCGACGTCGCGCGCGCCCCAGCACACAAGGTCCCCCACGCGCTGCCCCGGCAGCCGGTCCTTCGCGGCCTCCTCGCGCGTCGTCACCTCGTCGATCCCCGGCATCGCGGCCAGCACCTCGCGCGCCCGACCCGCCGCCGCCGGGTCGTCCAGGTAGAGGTACACCGCGCCGCCCAGGTCGCGGTGGTGCGCGTACAGCCCGTCGCGAATGAGCGGCAGCCCGCGCGCCGCGATCCCCGCCTCCGCCAGGACCCGAACCGGGGACACCGAACGCGCCTTTACGTTCATCCCGTGATCCGCGGTCAGCACCACGAGCGTCTCGTCCAGGTCGTAAGCGTCGAGCAGCCGGCCGAATGCCGCGTCGCTCTCCGCAAGGTAGTCGTGCATCACCGGCTCGTCCGGCCCGTGTCGATGCTGCGGATAGTCGGTCGTCGCGACGTAGAGAAAGCGCGGCCATTCATGCACCGCGACCTCGCGCGCGATGCGCAGCACCCAGTGGTTCATTTCCAGGGTGAAGACGTCGGGCGGTTCCCCCGCGACCGCGCGGTACGCGGGCGGACAGTCTTTCGCGTGCACGCACCGGTCGAGGCCGCGCCGCAGCAAGCGCGTCAGCTTTTCCTTGGCGGTCACGAGCGCCGTCGTCCAGCCCGCCGCCCGCAGGCGTTCGAAGAGCAACGGTTCGCGGACGAACGAGACGTCGTCCATGAAGACCTCGCGCCGCGCCGCAGCATCGAAATGAAAATTGGCGGAGAGGCCGTGGCGCTCCGGATACGCGCCGGTCAGGAGCGAGATGTGATTCGTGTTCGTGAGCGTCGGCAGGACGCCGCGCCCGTCCAGCGTCGAGGCCCCCGCGCGCAGGAGCGCCGCGAGCCGGGGCATGCGCGCGGGCTGCACGTAGGACGGATCGAAGCCGTCCACGAGGAGGACCAGCAGGCGTTTCGGCGTCTTCATCGCCCCACCTCCGGGAGTGGAATCGGGCCGACCGCGGGCCCGGGAGAGGGTTCGCATCGTATCCGATGGCCGGCGGGGCGGGCAAGGGAAATGGCCGAAAACGTCATCGACTTGTTGATCCGGCGCGGCCCTTCGGGTATATTCCTCGCCTCCCTGCTCCCGGCCGGTGAGTTCCGGCGCGGGCTATCGGGCCGGTCGTCCGTTCGAGGGTTTGACCCGATGTCCACGAGCGGCCCCGCCACGCTCCGGAAAACCACGGCTCTCCGCCGACGCCTGGCCGAGTCGCGGCCGCTCCTCGTCGGCGGCGCCCACAACGGGCTGAGCGGCAAGCTCGTCCAGGAGGCGGGCTTCGACGCCATCTGGGCGAGCGGCTTCGAGATCTCCGCTTCTTTCGGCGTGCCCGACGCCAACATCCTCACGATGGCGGAAAACCTCGAGGCGGCCCGGGCCATGAACACGGCCACCACCCTCCCCGTGATCGCCGACTGCGACACCGGGTACGGGAACGCCGTGAACGTCATCCGCACGGTGCAGGAGTACGAGGCGTCGGGCATCGCCGCGATCTGCATCGAGGACAATGTCTTTCCCAAGCGCTGCAGCTTCTACAGCGAAGTCAAGCGCGAGTTGGTGTCGAGCGAGGAGCACGCGGGAAAGATCCGCGCAGCGAAGTCCGCGCAGCGCGATCCGGATTTCCTCGTGATCGCGCGCACCGAGGCGCTGAACGCCGGCTGGAGCATGGAGGATGCCCTCGCGCGCGCGAACGCGTACGCCGACGCCGGCGCCGACGCCATCCTCATCCATTCCAAGGCCAAGACCCCGGACGAGGTCCTCGAGTTCGCCTCCCGGTGGAAACGCCCTGTCCCGCTCGTCGCGGTGCCGACCACGTACAAAGGCGTCTCCGCCTCGCGGCTGGCGGAAGCCGGCTTCCGCATCGTCATTTACGCCAACCACGGCCTCCGCGCGGCCATCCGCGGGATGCAGTCGGCCCTGCGCACGATCCGCGAAAAGGCCCAGGCCGACGCGGCCGACGACCGGATCGTCCCGCTCGAAGAGGTCTACCGCCTCGTCGGCGTCCCCGAGCTGCAGCGCGACGAGAAGACCTTCCTCCCGGTCGGCGCCCCGCCCGTGCGCGCGGTCGTCCTCGCGGCGGGCTACCAGCCCCACCTGAAAGCGCTCCTGCGCGACGCGCCGAAGAGCCTCCTCGAAATCAAGGGGCGCACGATCCTCGCACGGCAGTTGGAGACGCTCGCCGCGTGCGGCGTGGCCCAGGTCTCGGTCGTGCGCGGTTTCGGGAAGGAGCGGATCCAGCTCCCGACCTTGCGCACCTACGACAACGACCGCTACGAGTCGACCGGCGAGTTGTATTCCCTCGGGTGCGCCGCGAAAGAGTTGACGGGGCGGGTCCTGTGCCTGTACGGGGACATCGTCTTTGACCGGGCGGTGATCCAGCGGCTGCTGGAGGCCCCGGGCGACGTCACGCTCGTCGTCGATCGCTCCTGGCGCGACGAGCCCCCGGGATCGCGCGCCGCGGAGGCCGCGCCGGACCTCGTGGTCGAGAAGGACTCGCGGCCGGCGGGGCGGCGCTTCGTCCCTTCCGCCGCGCCGATCGACGTCGTGCGCGTCGGCGGGCGCATCCCGGCAGCCGAGGCACACAGCGAGTTCATCGGGATCCTGCTCCTCTCGGAGAAGGGCTCGAAGGTCGTGCGAGAGACCCTCGACGAGCTCGTCGCGAAGGGCTGGGACCGCCCTTTGCAAGAGTCCCCTTCGCTCGAACGCGCAGGGCTCACCGATCTCCTGCAGGAGCTGATCGCACGCGGGCAGCCGGTCCAGGCCGTCGAGACCTACAAGGGCTGGATCGAGATCGACAGCTTCGAGGACTACCAGCGCGCCTGGTCGATGCTCTCGTAGGCGTCACCCGGCGAGACGAGGAGCGATGGCGCACGCGCAGGCGTTCGTGGACGAGCTTCGGCTGCACGGCTTCGATTTCTTCACGGGCGTGCCCTGCTCCCTCCTCAAAGGGGCGGTCTCGATCCTCGAACGCGAGCCGGCCGACCGGTACGTCTCCGCCGTGCGCGAGGACGCAGCGTTCGGGTTCGCGACCGGCGCCTGGCTCGGCGGCCGCCGCCCGGCCCTCTTCATCCAGAACTCCGGCCTCGGCGTCTCCTACAACGCCCTCGCTTCCCTCCTCCACCTCTACCGGATCCCCTGCCTCATCGTGGTGAGCTGGCGCGGGTACGAGGGGAAGGACGCCCCGGAGCACCTCCTGACCGGCGAAACCACCCCGGGCCTGCTCCAGCTCCTGCGCATCCCCCACGAGGTCCTGGAGCCGGAGCGCCTGGCCGCGCAGGTGAGCGCCCTGGCCGCCCGGATGGACGCGGAGCGGCGGCCGGTCGCGTGCCTCGTGCGGCCAGGGATCCTCGAGTGAGCCATGCTGGACGGAACCGCGACCATCCGGGAGCGGTCTCGGCGTATCCTTCGTTGCCCCGGGATTCGATCTTGCCCCCGCGCGCACTCCCGCCGGCCTCGCGATTCGCAAGCGTTCAGCAAGCTGTAAATTCTCGTAGCCTCTGTGACACAAGCTCGCAAAAGCTTGTTTTTTTGGCAACGAATTCCCAACAGAAAATTCGCGAAATTGGCGAAATTCGCGGTTCGTCTTTCGGTGTTTTCGGCGTCTTCGGTGGCTCGTCCCTTTGGTTCCGGCCATCGGCTGCTCTGGGAAACCTGTGGTTGCCGTGGTGTTCGCCTTCACCAAGATCCAACTCGGGCGAAGGCCCGAAACCCAAACGGACGACGAAACCACCAAGCCACCAAGGCACGAAGACCACGAAGGAGCGTCAGTGAGGGGGGCGAGTTTGGCTCGGCCGAAAAGCGCCTTTGTGGTCTTAGTGACTTCGAGTCTTTGTGGTTTCGTCGCCTGCGAATCTGGATACGCTTTCAAGAAGTTCACCGGTAGGTGTCCAAGGATCCCCTCATGAAGCGTTGGGAAGCGATCGCGCGACTTGCGCCGCTCTGCGAGAACGCCCTCGTCGTCGCCTGCAACGGGATGATCGGCCGCGACCTGTGGGCCACCGGCGACCGGCCGACCCGCTTCTACATGATCGGCTCGATGGGACTGGCCTCGTCGATCGGGCTCGGGCTCGCCCTCGCGCAGCCGCGGCGGCGCGTCGTGGTCTTTGACGGGGACGGCAACGTCCTCATGAATCTCGGCTCGCTCGCCAACATCGCGGCGGCGCGACCGCCGAACTTCCACCACGTGATCCTCGACAACGGCGCGCACGCGTCGACCGGGGACCAGCGGACGATCTCCACCCAGGTCCCGCTCGATGAGATCGCGCGCGCGGCCGGGTATCGGGCGGCCTGGCGCGCCTCGGACCTCGCGGGCCTGGAGGCGGCGGCGCGGGAGTTCTTCGCGGCGGAGGGACCGGTCTGCCTGCTGGCGCGCGTCGAGCCCGGCAACCAGAAGGGCGTGCCGCGCGTCGAGCTGGAGCCCGACGCGATCGCGCAGAGGTTCCGCAAGGCGGCGACCACATGATCCTGCTGAATCCCGGGCCGGTGAACGTCTCCGACCGCGTGCGCCAAGCCGCGGCCATGGAACCAATTTGCCATCGCGAGCCCGAGTACTTCGACATGCAGGACGAGGTCCGGGCGCGACTGCTCGAACTGTTCGACTTGCCGAAGAGCGAATTCGCCGTCGGGCTGATCGCCGGCTCGGGCACGTCGGCCGTGGAGGCGATGGTCTGCGCGGGCGTGCCCGCGGGGAAGCGACTGGTCGTCGTGAGCAACGGCGTCTACGGCGACCGGATCGCGCGGATGGCCGAGGCGCACGGTATCCCGTGCGACGAGGTGCGGTTTCCTTGGGAGCAGGCGGCGGACCCGGAGCGCGTCGACGAGCGGGTGCGCGCGATCGAGAGCGCGGGAGGGAAAATCGGCGCGCTCGCGGTCATTCATCACGAGACGACGACGGGCTTGGTCAACCCGATCCCGGAGCTTGCGGCCATCGCGCGCCGCGCCGGGGCGCGGTTCCTCGTGGATTCCGTGAGCGGCCTTGCCGGGGACCCCATCGACGTGGCCGCGACCGATTTCTGCGCGGGAACAGCCGGAAAGTGTCTCCAGGGCCTCCCCGGCGTCTCCTTCGTTTTCGCGCGCCGCGAGTGCCTGCGCGCCGCCGGTCCTCGGCGGAGCGTCTACCTGGACTTGGCCGACCTGTGCGCGAGGCAGGACGTCCGCGGCACTCCGTTCACTCCCGCGGTACCGATCGTGAATGCCTTCCGGGAGGCCCTTCGCGAGACCGCCGAGGAGGGCGTGGCAGCGCGGATCGCGCGCTACGGCCGGGCGGCGGCGTTTCTGCGCGCGGGGTATGCGCGGATGGGCCTGGCCGCGTGGCTGCCGCACGACCGTCGTTCCAATTGCCTGACGACGCTGCGCCTCCCGCCCGGCCGGACCTACGCGGACCTCCACGACACGCTCAAGCGGGAGGGCTTCGTGATCTACGCCGGCCAGGGGAACCTCGAGCGGGAGGCGTTCCGGATCTGCAACATGGGGTGGATCCCCGAGGCGGAGTTCGCGCGACTGCTGGCGGTGCTGGAGAGGTGGGTGCGACCGGGGGCGTGAACGGAGGCGGGGTCAGGAAATTCGACGCCGTCCTTTCTGCTGCCATCGGTTTCCCGTCCTTGCTCCCTCGCCCCCCTCAACGGTAAAATGGCCGTGCGAGCGGCCGGGACCGGTTGGCAGCCGCTACGCCCTCGGGCGTCGTCAGTCGTGGAAAGACCCTTCGCCACCAGGAGGCAGCCCCATGGGCCAATCGACGCTGGACCGATCGGGAAGCCTCGCACGGCGCCTGGCTCGGATCACGGTCGAGCAGTACCACAAGATGCTCCGGGCGGAAGTTTTCCGCGATGGCGAGCCGATCGAGCTGCTGGAAGGGGTCCTGGTAGCCAAGGACCGGAGCGCGCGAGGGGAGGAGGCCAAGACCGTTAACCCGCGGCATGCCGCGGCAGTTACGCTCCTGTCCGAGCTCGGAGCGCGTCTGGCGGCCTCCAACCGGCACCTGCGAACGGAGAAACCGCTGACGCTGCAAGCCGCCAACGAGCCGGAGCCGGACGGCGCAGTCGTGCGCGGGAAGCCCCGGGACTACGCCCAGCGCCACCCGGGCGCGGCCGAGGCCTGTTGCGTCCTCGAGGTCGCCGACAGTTCGCTCGAACACGATCGGACCGTCAAGGCGCGCATCTACGCCGGCGCGGGCATCCCGCAGTACCTGCTCGTGAACCTGGTGGACGACGTGCTCGAAGTGTTCGAAGAAGTTCACGCGAGCGAGGGCCGCTACGCACGGGCGATCGTGCTCCGTCGCGGAGAACTCCTGTCCCTCGACTGCGGGGACGGGAGCCGCGTGGATGTCCAGGTGGACGACTTTACTCCGTAGTCCCGGCGCACTGGACAAAAAAGAGCCGCCGACCAAGGCCAGGAGCGGTCGCAGCGCCGCACCCTCACCGCGAGCGCGTGCCGCGCGTGGCAAGCCTGCAGCACTCGCTTCGATCCGGAGCATGCACATGGGCGTCCCGGAAGCGGTCATCATGGCGGCGGGCGTCGGGAAGCGGCTGAAGCCCTTCACCGACTCGCGGCCGAAGTCCCTCCTCGAGATCGGCGGGCGGACGCTCATGGAGCGCCACCTTGCCTGCCTGGCCGCAGGGGGCGTGGAGCGGACGACGATCGTGCTCGGCCACTGCGGCGACCAGCTCCGCGGCCGCTTCGGCGAGCGACACGGCGACATGGCGCTCCGCTACGTCGAGAACCGCGAGTACACGCGGGGCAGCATCCTATCCCTGCGGGCCGGGATGGAGGGACTCGCGCGCGCGGCGGTGTTCATGGACGCCGACGTCCTCTACCACCGGGAGGTCCTGCACCGGCTGCTGCGATCGACGGCGTCGGTCTGCTTCCTGATGGACGGCACGGCGAAGGAAACCGGCGAGGAGATGATGCTGGGGGCGCGTGGCGGGCGCGTCCGGCGGATCGCGCGGCGCGTCGGCGCCGACTGGGACGCCGTGGGCGAAGGCGTGGGCTTCTTTTCGATCTCCGCGGAGTGGCTCCCGCGCATGCGGGCGGTGCTCGACGATTTCGTGCGGCGCGGCGTGCTCGACGTCGAATACGAAGATGCGCTGAACGTCCTCCTCGACGAAGCCCCGGCCGCCTACATCGAAGTGGGCGACCTGCCGTGGACGGAGATCGACTTCGCCGAGGACGTGCAAAAGGCGGAGCGGGTCTTGGCGCGCGTCCGCGAGTCGGGCGCGGAGGCCTAGTGGCCCGTCGACGACCTGCGGACTCAGTCGTCAACTCCGACACGGCGGGTCGTAACCCATGCGGCCGTTCGCGCGGGCCGGCCTGCGCTCCGTAGCTCGCGCCGAGCGAGCGAAGGAGGGACGCCCGCGCCCCCAGGCAGGGTGCCTGGACTTCGTCAACGGGCCACGAGAGCAAGGGTAGGAAGCATGACGAAGACACACCGGGTCGTTCACACCTCTCCCTTCCTGAACGTGGACCTCGACCTCGTCGGCGACTCCCCGCTGGAACCGCTCGTGGAGGCGCTCGCACCGGGGCTCTTCGCCTTGCACGCCGCGAAGGGAGGCTGGACCGGACGGCCGGGCCTCCGCCGCTGCTGGTGGGCCCGCCTCGAAGGCGCAAACGTTCCGAAGGACCCGGATGCGGCGGTCGAGGCGATCTATACGGCGTTCACCCTACTCCCAAGCGCGCGCCGGCGGGACTGGCGGGCCCTGCGCGTTCGGGAGTTGAGCCTCGGCCTCGACGTTCAGCCGGCAACCTTCGAGAACCGGCTCCTCCTGTCCGCACAGACGCTGCGACACATTGCGGAGATGGCTTGTTCCCTGGAGGTCGTCGCCTACGCCTATCGGGCACGCGCACGAAAGCGCTAGCTACAGGCCGCGTCGAGCCGCCAACGACTTCAAGCCCGCCAGCCACGCGTTGGCGAAGACCAAGCCGAAGAGCGGATAGAGGACCAGCGCCCGCGGAGCGACGAGCGACGCCAGGAGCGCCGCGAGCACGGCGGTCATGCGCGCCGTCGGGCCGAGCACGGACCAGGCCAGGAACTCCCGTTCCGACATCGGCGGCTCCGGCGGCGCCGCGGCACGCGCCGCCCCGTCACCCGCCTCTCCCCCCTTCGCACCCACCCCCCGCTGCATCCGGACGTACGTGATGTAAATCCGCAGAAACGCCCGTTCCCGCGCGGAGCCGGCCTGGCGCAGCTCTTCGTGAAGCGTCTCCATCGACTCCAGCCCCGTCGCCTTTCGCCCGAGCCCGTGCCGAAAGCGCGTCTTCGCGGCATCGAAGAGCGCGCTGTGGACCGCCTTCGAAATGCCCGTCGCGAAAATGACGGCGACCGTGATCCAGCGCCACATCCCGTCAAGGTACGGCGTACGCAACGCCAGCGCGATGAGCGCCAGGTGGACGGTAATCGCCACCAGGTAGTCGGAGCAGCCGTCGAGCACGTGCCCGAGGCGCGAGCCGCCGCCGCGCCGCCGCGCCAGCTCGCCGTCCGCGCAATCGAGCACCAGAAAGGCGAGGAGCGCGCCCGCCGCGGCGAGCGTGGCGCGGCGGGTGCCGAAGCCGATACACACGCCGCCGCAGATGCCGAGCATCGCCGCCGCGATCGTGACTTGGTTGGCGGACACTCCGAGCGGATGCAGGACCGCGACGACCGCCCGGGACAGCGGACGATAAAAAAAGTGATCCAGCGGCTCCTCGGTGATCGGCTCAGGGGGCATGACGATGTCTCGCTGGCGGGAGTGGGGTCGCGGTGTGGGGTCCCTCGGTCGGCACACAGACTTCGCTCGCGCCACGCGGCTCGCAGCACGTTGACGAAATCCCGTCCCACTTGCCGATGAATGGGTTCGAAGTCCAAGGCCAATCCGCCCGACGCTCCGCCTGAAGGCGGAACTACGAACGGGGCCCCGGCCATCCAGAACTGTGACCGCAATGGAGCAACGGGGCACGAGTGGCCCGTTGACGAACTTCGGACCCGTCGCAAACTCTGTCACGGCGGGTCGTAACCTATGCGCCCATTCGCGCGGGCCGGAGGCCCGCGCCCCCAGGCATCTTGCCTGGACTTCGTCGACGGGCCAGTAGCGGGCCTTCAACCTTGATTCGAGGGGTGCGCGACCCGGGGGCAAATGTTTAAGGTTCAATGCTCAAGGTTCGATCAAGAGTCAATGCTCAATGCTCAAAGAGACCGGAGACGTGAAGGCGGATCTCTGCGGAGCTGCCTCGTTATTGGGTTTCCGAACACTCGGTCACGCTCGCGAACGACGCGTTGAGCCTTGAGCCTTGAGTGAACCTTGATCATTGAGAATTGAGCCTTCGTTTCCCCTGTCGGGTTTGAGGCGGGACAGGCTCACGAGGGACACGCAAAACCTACCGAAACGACATTGAAGGCCCACTAGTTCTACTCGCGGGGACGCGAAGGGTCAAGCACATCCGCCCGGCGGACCGAGGTTGCTGCTCGCGAACGTTTACCTGCGGGGGGGGGCGGAGGCATGCACTTCTGTTGCAATTTCCGACCCGTTGGTTGTACAGTGTCCGCTCGACCGCGCGGCCTCCGCCCGCGGCGCCTCCACGATGGGACGGTTCCCCGGTTCAGCGACGGAGCCCTGCATGCGAACCTTGTTCTTGGGAGCGATCCTGATGCTGCCCCTCGGCGCCCACGCCTTCGCCGACCCCGAGCCGCCCGCGGCCGGCGCCGGTCCCGGCCCCGCCGCAGCCACCGCGGCTGCGCCCGCCCCCTCCCCGGCGGACGCAGCGCAGGCCCTGGCGCGACTCGCCGAGGAATACTGGGAAGAGCAGATGTCCTCGAGCCCGACGTGGGCCACCTACATCGGCGACCATCGGTACAACGACCGCTTGGAGGAGATCGGGCCGGCCGCGCGCGCACGCTACACGAAAGTGCTCGACGCCTTTCAGGCTCGGCTCGCGCCCATCGCCGCCGCGCAGCTCGGCGAGGCCGATCGCATCCTCGCGGACCTCCTCGCACGCAAGTTCGCGATGGGCATCGAGGAGCCACGCCACAAGTTCTACCAGTGGGGCATCGACCAGATGTACGGCCCGCAGGTGCGGCTCTTCGAGCTGGTCAATTACCACCCGATGAAAACGGAAAAGGACCTCGCGGACTACGCCGCCCGACTCGAGGCCTTCCCCCGGTATTTCCGCCAGTACGTCGGCGACCTGCGCGAAGGGCTCGGCGAGGGGCGGACCGCCACGCGCGTCGTCTGCCGCCGCGTCCTCGAACAGCTCGACGCGCAGCTCGCGATGCCGCCGGAGCAGTGCGCCTTGCACGAGGCCGTGGACCGAATCCCGGCCGGGTGGAGCACGCGCGCGACCATCGCCGCCCGCGTCGAAGCGGCGATCCGCGGCCCGGTGTACGATGCCCTCCGGTCGTTTCGGGATTTCGTGAAGGACGAGGAACTGCCCAAGGCGCGCGAGGAGGACGGGCTCTGGTCGCTGCCCGGCGGCGACGAGGCGTACCGCTTCCGCATTCGGGACCACACGACGCTCGACCGCTCCGCCGAGGAGCTGCACAAGATCGGCCTCGAAGAGCTGGAGGCGATCCAGGCGGAAATGCTCGCGATCGCCCGTCGCCGCGGCCACACGGGCGACCTCAACTCGTTTTTCGAAGGGCTGCGGAAAGACCCGAAGAACTTTTCCGCCACGCGCGAAGAGTTGCTCGACGGCTTCCGGGCGATCCTGGCGAAGGCGACCGCGAAGCTGCCGCGGTATTTCCTCAAGCTGCCCTCGATCCCCTGCGAAGTGAAGGCGATGGAGGCCTACCGGGAAAAGGACAGCGTCGCGGCCTTCTACTACGGACCGCCCGACGACGGGTCGCGGCCGGGGATCTTCTACGCGAACACGTACGACCTGCCGGCCCGACCGCGTTACAACATGACCGCGCTGACGGTGCACGAGGCGGTCCCGGGACACCACCTGCAAATCGCGCTCGCGCTCGAGCAACGCTCCCTTCCCAAAGTGCGCCGGCACGAGGGCTTCACGGCCTACGTGGAGGGCTGGGCGCTTTACTCCGAGCGGCTCGCGGACGAGATGGGGCTGTACGAGGACGAGTTGTCGCGGGTCGGCATGCTGACTTACCAGGCTTGGCGCGCCACGCGACTCGTGGTGGACACGGGGCTCCACGCGTTCAAGTGGCCGCGGCAGCGGGCCATCGACTTCATGAAGTCGAACCTCGCGCTCGGGGACACGGAGGTCGTGAACGAGGTGGACCGCTACATCATCTGGCCGGGACAGGCGCTCGCCTACAAGGTGGGCCAGCGGGAAATCCTGGCCCTGCGCGCGGAGGCGCAGGCGAAGCTCGGCCCGCGGTTCGACCTCCGCGAGTTCCACGACGTCGTGCTGCGCAACGGCGCCGTGCCGCTGCCCACGCTCCGCGGGCTCGTCGCACGGTGGATCGAGGAGAGGGCAGGCACGGCGGGCGGGAAGTAGCCGCACGAACTCCCTCGCCTCCTTCCGAGCAACCAGGTCCCAAATCGGGCGACCCCCCGAAACCGAAAGGGAACCACGCGCCCCCAGGCATCGTTCCTGGACTTCGACAACAGGCCACTAGACCCTGTCGAACGCGGACTCGGGCGGCGGCCGGTCAGCTCCACAGTAGATGCACCGGCGGAATTTGGGCGAGATCAGCGCCTTGCATTTGCCGCACTCGGTCGGCTGCGCCCGGACCTTCCCGTCCGCGACTCCATCGCTCAGATCCAGGTGCTTCACGCGGGCGATGAGGTCCTGCTCGGTCAGTTCGGTGTGCTCCACCAACAGGCTCCACATGGCCCGGGTCAGGAGCGACAACCGGTCGATGGACTCCGCCAGTTCCTGGTAGCGGCTCTGTGCCGAGCGCGCCATCGTCTCCGCACTCGCGGCGCCCGTCTCGGCCGCGTGGATGCGCGCCTGCTGCTGGGTTTCCCGAATCAACTCGAACATGATCACCTCTCCTGGAAGTCTCCTCCGGACGAAACCAGAGGGCATCCTATTCCCCGCCTCCCCCGCAAGTCAACGCCTGGTTCTCGCCCTCCCTGTCCGTCGACCAGGAAAAGCGCTCACTTCTGTTGCCATGTCGAACTCGTTGGTTGTACAGTGTCCGCTCGATCGCGCGGCCCAGAGGGCCGCGCTCCCAGGAGCCGCGAGGGCTGAGTCTGCGCAGATATTTTTTTTCGCGGGCGCTTGGGAGCGATCCTGATGCTGCCCCTCGGCGCCCACGCCTTCGCCGCCCCCGAGCCGCCCCCGGCCGGCGCCGGACACGGCCCCGCCGCAGCCACCGCGGCTGCGCCCGTCGCCGCGGAGGCCGCACAGGCCCTGGCGCGACTCGCCGAAAAATTCTGGGAAGAGCGGATGTCCTCGAGCCCAACGTGGGCCACCTACCTCGGCGACCATCGGTACAACGACCGCCTCGAGGAAATCGGGCCCGCCGCACGCCCGCCGCACCTCCCGCGTGGGAAGCCTCGCCCCCGTGGGGTGTGCGGGCGAGGCACGACTGGAAGAGGGGAGGTGGTTCAGACGTTCCGTGCGAAAGCGGGCCCAGGGCGGAAGCCCTGCACCACCAGGGGCGGTCGCATCGGAATGAACGTTCATTGCCCAGGAGTGAACGTCGCGAGGCGTCCACGCGCGTCCACGCTCCCCCCCCTCCTCCTCCCACATCCGCAGACGCACTGACCGCAACGCCGCTCCGCGGGCGCTGATGCCGTGCACGCGACCCCTCCCGCACCGTCGCACGCGGCTGGGCACCGGACTTGCGTTCCGTCTCCCGGCTTTCCTTCCCCTCTCTTCGCGGGTCCGTTTCTCCGGGAGCGTCGACGAACATGGAGCAAGGCACGAGAAGCAGGCTCCGCCCCGAAATGACCGTCGCCGAAGTCGTCCGCTCCCACCCCGACACCGTTCGCACGTTTCTCGCGCTCGGCATCCACATCCGACAATTCGGCGGCTGGACGCTCGCCGAGGCCTGCGGTTACCAATCGCTCCAGCTTCGCGAGGTGCTCGCGCGGCTCGACGCGGAAGTCGCCGGCGATGCGCCGGCGCCCTCACCGCAACCGCCGGGCACCGGGGGAGAAGAGGATGCTCATCGCCGAGATCTTTGATCGCTGCCGCGCCCTGGTGGACGACACGGACCTGTCCACCGTCGCGGCATGGAAGGCGGCCCACCCGGGCGCGAAAGCGATCGGCTGCTTCCCCGTATACGTGCCCACGGAGTTGGTGCACGCGGCCGGCATGCTCCCCGTCGGTCTGGTCGGGGGCGGCGGCCACATCGAGATGGACCATGCCGACTCGCTCGTCCAGTCCTTCGTGTGCTCCATCTCGCGCAGCACCCTCGAACTCGGCATGACCGGTCGTTTTCGCAATCTCGACGGACTCCTCTTTCCGTCGATCTGCGACGTCGCGCGCAATCTATCCGGCATGTGCAGCCGGAATTTTCCCGCCCTGTGGGTGGACTACATCCATTTGCCCCAGAACCGTGCCTCCGCGGGGGTCGTGGACTACTACCGCAGCGAGCTTGCGCGCGTGCAGGTCGGCCTCGACGTCCTCGCGGGCCGTACGACGACCTTCGACGCCCTCGCCGCGAGCATCCAGGCCTTCAACCAGCAGCGTGCGGTGCTGCGGGATCTCCACGCCTTCCGGCGGAGCTTTCCCTGGCTCCTGTCGACGGAGGAACTGCACCTTCTCACGAACGCGGGGTCGGTGCTCGACGTGGCGGAGCATACGAATCTTCTCCAGGAGACCCTGAACCTTCTTTCGATGCGGAAAGGGAAACCGAAGGACCGGATCCGGGTCCTTCTCGAGGGCGCGTTCTGTGAGCAGCCGCCGCTCGAGCTCATGAAAGCGATCGAGGAGGCCGGCTGCTGGATCGTGGAGGACGATCTCCTGCTCGGGCGCCGCTGGCTCGCCACCGACGTCACGCTGAACGGCGACCCGCTCCGGGCGCTTGCGGAGAGCTACGTCCGGCAGGATACCGTTTCCTCGGTGCGTCACGAGCGCCCGCGCCGGCGCGCGGACAGCCTCGTCGAGCGGGCGCGTGAAGCCCGCGTAGACGGCGTGCTCCTGTGCTCCGCCAAATTCTGCGAGCCCGCCCTCTTCGACCAGGTCCTTCTCCGCAACGCGCTGGAGCAGGCGGGCATCCCGCACCTGGCGCTCGAGTTCGAGGAAAAAATGGGCGTGTTCGAAACGCCGCGCACGCAGGTGGAAACCTTTGTCGAGTCGATTCTCTTCGCCTAGCGCGGGGAACGGCCGGCGCGGCGACTGAAAACGCCGAAGCTTGCGTCCAGCCGTTCGGTGTCTTCGGCGTCTTCGGTGGCTCGTTCTCGTCTTTCGGATACTGCGGCGAATTTCAACACCATCGGGTGCCCTGTTCCTTCGGTGGCTTCGGTGGCTCCTCCCCACGGGTCTGACACTCAACCAATCTCCCCCGGAGACCGACGATGGCGCTCTACCAGGACCTCGGACGCAACCTGCAGAAGGACCTGCTCGCGAAATGGTACGGCGACCTCGCGCTCGCGAACGAGCGGAAGGAGCCCGTCGCCTACCTCTTCGTCTCCGGCAACGTGGAGGAGCTGCTCCAGGCCTACGGGTTCCACCTGGTCTACCCGGAGATCAACGCGCTCCAGTGCGGGATCAAGAAGGCCGCCGGCGGCTTCATCCAGAAGGCCGAGGAGGCGGGGTACTCGTCGGACGTCTGCGGCTACGTGAAGAACGACGTGGGCATCGCTCTCGCCGGCGGCAAGTGGCCGCTTGGCAACCTCCCGAAGCCGGACCTCCTCGTCTGCACGTACGCGGGCTGCACGACCTACATGAAGTGGTTCGAGGCGCTCGCGCAACACTTTGAATGCCCGCTTTTCGTCCTCGACGTGCCCTTCGTGCGCGACGAGGACGTCCCGGCGGCGGACATCGCGTACGTCGTCACCCAGCTCCGCGAGCTGTCCGTGCTTTGCCAGGCGGTGACCGGGCGGACGCTCTCCGAGGAGCGCCTGCGGGAGCTCGTGCGCCTGTCGGCGGAGGCGGAGGACCTCTGGGTACGCGTGCTCGAGATGGCGAAGCGGCGGCCGTCGCCGCTCGACGGCTTCTTCGAGGCGGTCTTCTTCATGGCCCCGATCAACGTGCTGCGGGGCACGCCGGAGTGCGTCGCGTACTATGAGGGCGTTCTCCGGGAAATGGAGGAACGGGTCTCGCTCGGCATCGGCCCCATTCCCGAGGAGAAATTCCGGGTGGTGCTCGAAGGGCCCCCTCCGTGGCCGCACTTCCGGGCCTTCTGGGACCTCTTCAAGCGCTGGGGCGTGACGTGTGTCGCGTCCACGTACCCGAGGGTCGGCGGCATCTGGGACTGGGGGATGCGGCACGACCCGGAGCGGCCGTGGGAGTCGATCGCGACGCACGCCATGAACGGGTACACGAACTGGAACCTGGCCCGGCGGCAGGCGATGATGCGCCGCTTCGTCGCCGAGTACCACGCGGACGCGCTGGTGCTCCACTCCGTGAAGAGCTGCCGCGCCTTCTCCATGGGGATGGCGGACACGCGGGAACTTTTTTTGCGAGAGGACCGGCTGCCGGCGCTCTTCATCGAGAGCGACCTGGCCGACCCGAGGTACTTCTCCGAGGCGCAGCTCCGGACGCGCGTGGACGCGTTTTTCGAGGCGTTGGAACACAGGCGGAGCGCACGCGTATGATCGTCGCGGGCATTGACGTGGGCTCGACGGCCACCAAGGGCGTGCTCCTACACGCGGATGGGCGCATCCTGGGTCGCGCCCTCGTGCCGACCGGGGCGAACGTCGTCCGCGCCGCGGAGCGGGCGTTCCAGGAAGCCCTGCGCACGGCCGGGATCGAGGATTGGGAGGTCTGCTTCATCGTGGGGACGGGCTACGGCCGGTACAAGGTGCAATTCGGCCACGCGCAAATCACCGAGATTTCCTGCCACGCGAAGGGCGCGCAGTTCCTGATGCCGGGTACGCGGACGGTCCTGGACATCGGCGGCCAAGACACGAAGGCCATCAAGGTGGGCGAGGCGGGGGAGGTCCTGGATTTTTGCATGAACGACAAGTGCGCGGCGGGGACCGGGCGGTTTCTGGAGGCGGCGGCCGGCGTGCTCGGCCTCGACCTCGCGGAGATCGGCGACGTCTCGCTACGGTCGCGCGACCCGCTGCGAGTCACCAACGTGTGCACGGTCTTCGTCGAAAGCGAGATCGTCTCGCACCTGGCGAAAGGCCGCAAAGTGGAGGACATCCTGCGCGGCGTGCACAACGCGATCGCGGCGCGGAGCCTGGCGCTCCTGCGACGCGTGGGGTACGAGCCCGGGCTGGCGTTCACGGGCGGCGTGTCGCGGAACCGCGGCATGGTGCGCGCGCTCGAGGAGCGCTTGGGGTCTCCGGTGCACGCGAGCGAGGACTCTCCGTTCATGGGCGCGATCGGCGCGGCACTTTACGCGCGCGAGCGGGCGGAGCACGCCGCCGCTCCGGGAAAGGCGTAGACCATGTACCATGTGGCCGGCGTGGACGTCGGGTCGGGGACGACGAAGGTCGTCATCATGGGCGAAGGGCGGCGGGTGCTCGGCGTATCCGAGTTGCGGAGCGGCGCCGATCTGGAGGCCGCGGCCGTGGAGGGCCTCGAGAAGGCCTGTCGCGTCGCGCGGGTGGACCACGCCCGCATCGCCTACGTGGCCGCGACCGGCTACGGCCGGTATCAGGTGGGCTTCCGCGACGTGCAGATCACCGAGATCACCTGTCACGCCCGCGGCGCGCACTACCTGTTTCCCGGCACGCGCTGCGTCCTGGACGTCGGCGCCCAGTGCACGCGCGCGATCAACGTCGACTTCCACGGGCGCGTGCGGAAATTCCGGAGCAACGACAAGTGCGCCGCGGGCGCGGGTCGGTTTCTGGAACGCGTCGCGAAGGCGCTGGAGGTGGACCTCGAACAGCTCGGCGAGCTGTCGCTCCGTTCGAAGGAGCCGCAGCCGATCTCGAGCGTGTGCGCCGTGCTGGCCGAGAGCGAGGTCATCAACCACGTCAGCCAGGAGCGGAAGACGGAGGACATCCTGAACGGCGTGCATCGCTCGATCGTGGACCGCCTCGCGGCGCTCTTGCGCCAGGTCGGGCTGGAGTCGGAGGTCACGCTGACGGGGGGCGTGGCGCGGAACATCGGGATCGTGCGGCTGCTGGAGGCGCGGCTGGAGCGGCAGGTGAACGTCTCGTCGGACGCGCCGCTCGCGGGCGCGCTGGGCGCGGCGGTGCTGGCGCTGGAGCGGATGCGGAAGCTGGGGGCGGAGGGGACGCACCTGTACGTGAGGGAGGGGCAGGCGTGAGGGGGAGGGCGGCAGACACGCGACAGAACCAGGGCAGCCCCTGGCCGCACCCCAAAGGACAGGTCACCGAAAACGCCGCACACACCGAACGACGAAGCGCTTTCGCAGCGACTGGCGCAGCCGCTCAGAACCGCGACCGTGAGGGAGCGGTCTCAGCTCCTCCCTTGGTTCCCTCGGGTTTGGTCTCGGAACCGATTGCCCGCAGGGGAGAGCATGTTGTTGACAAGGCAAGCTTCTGCGCGGTCGCAACCCAGAGCACGGCTTGTCGGCTTCGACGGGGGGGCGGGACGAATCGACTTGACTCCGCGTACCGTACAGCCTAAGCTGCAGGCGAGCACCTGGAAGGCTGTGACCGGCCTTGTCAACGGGGGAGGGTTCCGCACATGCCCACGGCGCCTGCGCTCCGCGCGCGATCCGCGATGATCGTCGCGCAGGATCCCTCGGTGAAGCGTAACGGAAGAGTTCTGCTCGCCAAGGTCGACATTCCTGAAGAGGTGCTCGCGCCAGGCCCGCGCGGCTACCGGGTCCACGTCATTGACTATGACGCCTCCACGCGGCGGCACTATAGGCCCGGCCCGCCTGAGCTCGATTGTGCGCGCTTCGAGGCCGCGGCCAGGAACGGGCTGCTCGACGATCCCCATCTCCACGCTCTCAACGCCTACGCCGTCGTTATGCGCACCCTCTCCCGGTTCGAGTTCGCGCTCGGCCGCCGCGTAAGCTGGGGCTTCGGCGGCCACCAGCTCGTCGTCGCCCCCCACGCTTTCGCCGACGCGAACGCCTTCTACTCGCGGCAGGACCAAGCGCTGCTCTTCGGGTACTTTCCCGGCCACAGCCAAGGCCGAGGCCGCTCCCGCAAGCTGGTCTACACCTGCCTCTCGCACGACATCGTCGCGCATGAAACGACGCACGCGCTCGTCGACGGGCTCCGTCGCCGATACAGCGACCCCTCCTCCCCCGACCAGGCCGCATTCCACGAAGGCTTCGCCGACATCGTCGCCCTCCTCTCGGTCTTCGCCCTGCCCGGTGTCGTCGAGGCGCTGCTTCCCGCCGCGCCGACGAGAGACGGCATCCCGCGCGGCTCCATTCCCCTCGCGGAGTTTACCCCGAGGAGGCTCCGGGAGACGGCTCTCTTCGGCCTGGCCGATCAGATGGGCCAGGAGCTGCTTCAGGCCCGCGGTGGCGCTCTCCGGCAGTCCGCTCGCATGAAGCCCGACGCGGGCTACCTCGAGCGCAGAGAATTCGAGGAGCCCCATCGGCGCGGGGAAGTCCTCGTTGCCGCCATGATGAACGTGTTCCTCGAAGTGTGGGCGAAGCGGCTGAAGGAGGGGCAGGGAGAGGGCACGCCCCGCTGCGTCGAGCGGAGCCGCGCAGCCGAGGAGGGCGCCGCCGTGGCCGACAGCCTCCTCACCTCTGCGATCCGTGCCCTCGACTACGCTCCGCCCGTCGACCTGTGCTTCAGCGACTACCTGAGCGCCCTCCTCACCGGCGACCAGGAAGTGCGCCCCGACGATTCGCGGTACGGCCTGCGCGAGCGGCTTCTTGCCGGCTTCGCCGCCTACGGCATTTGCCCGAGCAGCCGCCCCTCGGGCGGAGGCACGGGCACGTGGGCGCCGGCGCCGCCTCGCCTCGACTACGACCGCACTCACTTCGAGTCGATGCAGCGCGACCCGGACGAAGTGTTCCGCTTCCTCTGGGAGAACCGCAAGGCGCTGGGCCTCTACGAAAACGCCTACAGCCGCGTCCTGTCCGTCCGCCCCTGCGTCCGGACCTCGCCCGACGGCTTCCCGCTGCGGGAGACCGTGTCGGAATACGTGCAAATCCTCGGGGTCCGCGGGGAGGAGTTGAAGCGGCACGGCATCCGGAAGCCCCCGGAGCTGGACGCGTCGCAGCAGGTGACGATCTACGGCGGCGGGACGCTGATCTTCGACGAACGCGGCCGGCTCAAATTCCACGTCGCAAAGCCGATCCAAGACTTCGAGGCTCAATCGGCCCGCCTCGCGTACCTCGAACAGCACGGGGAGCTCCGCAAGGGCTCGACTGCGTCGCGCCGATTCTCGCGGCTGCACCGCCGACGCGCGGGCGCGCTGGGCAATTTCACGAGCGAGGAGTGGTAGGTCATGTCGTCTTCCAAGCCCACGCGCCTCGTCCTTCGGCTCTACAAGGTCGGCTTCGGCGACTGCATCCTCCTGAGCTTCGTCTACCCGAAGGAGCAGCGCCACGTCCTCATCGATTTCGGCACGAGCGCGCTCCCGCTCAACGGCGGCGCGGGAAACAAGGGGCTGATGGCCCGGATCGCGGCAGACATCCGTGCGGTGTGCGAGCAGGGGGACCGGGGCGAGGAGCCGGGCAGCGCCGGCAGCACACCCAAAAGCAAGCTGCTGGCGGTGGTCGCGAGCCACCGCCACACCGACCACGTCAGCGGCTTCGATCCGGGCGACTCGGGCAAGGGCACGGGCGCCGTCATCGCCTCGTGCAAGCCGAGCCTCGTGATCCAGCCGTGGACGGAGGACCCGGCCGCGCCCACCGCTTCGAAGGGCCCTCCGGGTCTGGTCGCGCGGAGGCGGACCTACTTGAGCGTGCTCCGCGACATCCACAGCCTCGCGGCTACCGTCGGCGAGGAGCTCCGACGCGACCCGCTGCGGTACGGCGAGCGCTTCGCCGGCCAGCTCGGCTTTCTGGGCGAGACGAACCTCAAAAATGACGGCGCCGTCCGAAATCTGATGGGCATGGCCAAGAACCGGTACGTACGGTACGGCAGCGCGTCCGGCCTGCAGACCCTGCTGCCAGGGGTGAAGACCTGGGTCCTTGGACCCCCGACCCTCGCGCAGGCGCCCGGCGTCTCCGAAGAGCGAGACGAGGATCCCAACGAGTATTGGCATCTGCAGGTCGGGGCGATGCGGTTCGAGTTGGGCAGCGCGCCGGCACCGTTCGCGCGCTTCGCCACCTATCGCGACTCCCCGCCGCACACGCGCTGGTTCCTGCGACGACTCGAGTCGGTCCGGCGGAGAGAGCTGCTGCAACTCGTGCGGCTTCTCGACGAGGTGTTGAACAACACGAGCGTCATTCTGCTGCTCGAGGTGGGAAAGCACCGGCTGCTCTTCCCGGGCGACGCCCAGCTCGAGAACTGGTCCCATGCGCTGTTCCAGGCCCCGGACCGGAACGAGCTCCGGGAGCTGCTGCGTGGAGTGACGATCTACAAGGTCGGCCATCACGGGAGCCTGAACGGGACGCCGAAGACCCTCTGGGGCCTGATGACCGGCGCCGGACGTGCCGCGGGCGGCGAGCCGTTGCAGACGCTCCTGTCCACGCGGAAGGGGAAACACGGCAAGGTGGAGAACGGGACCGAGGTGCCCCGCCGGCCGCTCGTGAGTGCACTCGAGGCCAAGAGCAACCTCTGGTCGACGGAGGACCTCAAAGGCGCGAATGAGCTGTGCCACCGGATTGAGCTCAAGCTCTGAGCGGCACGGGAGGTGACCTGTGGCAGACGCGACCCCAGCGCCATCGGAGACTGGCAAGACGCGCCTCCCGGGGGAGGCGATGAGCCTGTTTTTCGCCGATCACAAACAGCTCTCCGAGCAGATGGCCAAGTGCGAGGAGACCGGCGAAAAGCGGGTGGACTTCTTCGTCGCGCTGGCGACGGTCGTCGGCGGAGGCTTGGCCACCTGGCTGACGCAGGGGGAGCTGTCAGCAGCCAAAGTCGCCTTGGCTGCATACGCCCTGCTGACGCTGGTTATCCTGGGGGAGGTGGTTCTGCTTCGTCTTCTGAAGAGGAATCGGAACACCGACCAGTGCAAGCTGGCGTTGGACGACGTGCGGGAGCGGATCTTGGGGGGCTGCGGGTGGACGGGCGGTTACGCCCCCTTTGGCGAAAAGAGAGCGCTGGTCGGTACAGGGAGAACCTGGACGTCCGGCGGCCTGGTGTACATCGCCGCGGTCATGAACAGCAGTCTGCTCGGCGCGTGCGTGGGGGCGGTGAGTCTACTGGCGTGGCCGGGCGAGGATCCCCGGCCGGCCTTTTGGGGTGCGAGCGCGTGCCTGGTTCTGTCGGTTGTGGGACACTTCGCGTGGTTGCATGCGAAAGCGAAGTCGCCGCCGGAGGGGAATCGATCGACCGGCGCGGCTCCCTAACGCGGGTAGCCGCCACCAAAGTCGGACACGGGCACGGGAACGGCACCCTGGCCTCTATCGCCCCAGATCCAAAGCTGCCCGCATGATGGCCCACTTCGCCGCGGTGATCGAGCGAGCTGGAATCTCGCATTGCATCCCCGGCTCGCTCCCGAGGTCGAGCAGCTCCTGAAACGTCCGCGGTCCGCTCTCGTCCGCTCCCCGGTGCCGAAACCGCCGAAGACACTCCGAGAATACCATCTGAGCTTCGAGGATGACCATCCCGTTCCCCTGGGGAACCAGGGACGGGTGCGAATCGTCGAGCACGATGGAGATCAGGCGGCGCAGGTCGTCCGGGTTTGAACGCGCGACCGGCCACAGCTTCGCCGAACAGGCCCCATTCCACTTTTCGATCAGCTCGCTCGCCTCCGCTCCGCGGCCCAGCTTTCTCACCGAGGCGATGTCCCCGCCCAGATCGTACCCGATCGGGTCGACCCGGAAGGCGAGCGTCCAGCGATGCGTCGAACACTGCTCGCCCAGGGCCGCCGACACGAAGCGGGAACACTCCGTCTGAACCACCGTGGAAGTGTGGAACAGCGGCCACCGGCGAAACAACATGTGCTCGTGAAACCGGCGCGCCGCGCCGCAATCCAGGCACACGTCCAGACCGAAGGGTTCCCGTACCCATCTCGTGGTTGCGACCTGAAGGGCGCAGAGCGCAAGGGGCACCAGGAGCAGGTGGCGCACGCCGAACCGCGGGCGGAGCAGCCAACGTCGAGGCCGAAGCGTGGGCAGGTTCAGGTCGCTCTCCGAGCCCTTGTGCTCGAAACCAGTTGATCCCGACATCTTTCCCACCCACACCTTCGCGAAGGGACCCGGTCGACCTTGAGCTTTTCGGCGACGCCGCAGCGGCCCACGGATCAAGACTCGGCCGGCGGACGCGCCGGGGACACCGAAAGCCCTCGAATTCTCGCGAGAAAGCTCACAGCATCGGCGCCAGTCGCGGCTGGTTCATCACCAATCGTCCGCGGGACCGAACACGAGGGAGCCGTCGGATACGCTGAGACCGCTCCCTCACGGTCGCGGTTCGGTTGGGCGTAGCTCCTCGGTTCGCGGTTCTTTCGTCCCTCGGCGTCGTCGGTGGCTCGTCCATCACGTGGCGGAGGCGGCACCAGGGATGCGTCGGCCGCTCGACACGACCTCCAGCCTGCAACTCCGGATCATGATACCAGCCCGACGGCCATCCGCCATGGGCATTCCGACCCGAAGGCCGCCGAGAAGCCCTCAGTACCACCCCACGGAATTGGGTGACCAATTGGCTCGGCGATTTTGGCCGCCCGCTTTGTTGGGCTCGCTCGCCGTAGTTCTCCGCTACTACGCCTCGCTCGCGCGCCTCGCGGGCGGCCAGACTTGCCTTCGCCTATTGGTCACCGACTTCCGTGGAGCGGTACTCAGGCTGAAGTCGGGCAGACGTCCTGCCGCCGGAATTCCCCCCGCCCCGGCGCGGATTTTCCCGCAAGCGCCGCCCCCGCCACGCCGCTCCCGCACCCGCACTGTCCCGTGAAACCGGCCTGCTCGGAGCAATCCCGTTCGATCGGCGCACGGGCACCCGGCTTGCGATGGCCACTGGACCCGCCGGATCTAACGCACCAAAGGGGACACCCACACAATGAGCATCAGCCAGACGGCCGACTACGCGCTCCGAGCCATCCTTTTCATCGCGGAACGGCCGGCCGACGTGGCCGTGCAGCTCCGGGACATCGCCACCGACCAGAAAATCCCGCCCTTCTACCTCTCGAAGGTCTGCCAGTCCCTGCGGCGCGCCGGCATCCTGCGCTCGGTGCGCGGAAAGGGCTTCTATCTCGTCCGCAACCTGCGCGAACTCTCCGTGCACGAGGTCATCAAGGCCGTCGACGGACCCGTGGTCATCCGCGATTGCGTCGACAACCCCCAGTACTGCGTGTGGCGACCCACCTGCCCCATGGTCCCCCTCTGGACCAAGCTCCAGCGCGACCTCGTCGCCACGCTCGACCGCACGTTCCTCCAGGAACTCCTCGACTGGAAGGTCTCGATCCGAACCTGCCCGCAGCCGGAATGCAGCGGCCAAGTCGTGCGGGGTTGAACGGGCCAGGCAACACGCCCCCACCCGGTCGGCCCCGCAGCAGCCAGGAGCACAGCATGAGCCTCCGCAATCCACGTCTCCTGTTCGGCCTTGTCCTTTCGGTGGCGGCCCTCGTCTGGGCCGCAACGCGGCGCGCCGGCTACGCCGAGCCCGCAGGCACGGAGGCCGCGCCGGACGGCAAGGCGCTCTACGCTCGCCATTGCGCAAACTGCCACGGCGAGAAAGGAGACGGCCGCGGGCCGGCCGCCGTCTACCTCTACCCGAAGCCGCGCGACTTCACTGGCGGACAATTCAAGGTCCGCTCCACGCAGACCGGCCAGATGCCCACCGACCAGGACCTCTTCGACACCCTCGGCCGCGGCATGCCCGGCACCGCCATGCCCGCCTTCGCCTTTCTCCAGGACGACGAGCGACGCGCGCTCGTCGCCGAGGTCAAGGCCCTTGCCACACGCACCGACGCGGCGACGGGGCAAGCGGTGAATCTCTTTGTGAAGCGCGGACCCGGACACGTGGTCGAAGTCGGTCCGGAGCCCGCGAAAACGCCCGCCACCGTCACCCTCGGACGAACCCTCTACGCACAGATGGAGTGCGCGAAGTGCCACGGCGCGACCGGGCGCGGCGACGGCCCCTCCTCCGCCGGGCAGAAGGACGTCTGGGGCTACCCGATCCGCGTGCGCGACTTCACCTCCGGCGTCTACATCGGAGGAAACACGGACCGTGACCTGTACCTGCGCTTCACGACCGGGCTCAACGGCACGCCGATGCCCTCCTACGTGGACGACATGTCGAACGACGAACGCTGGGCGCTCGTCCACTTCGTGCAGTCGCTCCGCCGCCCGGACGCGGAGACGGCCCGACTGCCGAAGGACGGCCTGCTCGTCGCCGGACGCGCGAACGGCGCGATCCCAGCCGGCGACCCGAGCTCCGCGCTCTGGGGCGCAGCCACGACCTATGAAGTCCCCCTCTTCCGCCTCTTCCAGGGACGCGACCCGGAAATCGTCGCCCGCGTGCAGGCGCTCGCCGGCGAACGCGAGGTCGCACTGAGAATGTCCTGGAAAGACCCTTCGTACGAGTTGACCGCGCTCACGTCCGACTCCTTCCGCGACTCCGCGGCGGTCGAGTTCGGGCTCACGAAAAACCCACCCTACCTGGGCATGGGCTCGAAGGACGCGCCCGTCAACCTCTGGCAATGGAAGGCCGACTGGCAATCCGATCTCTCCTTCGCGCAAGGCGTCTCCGAGGCCTACCCGGACGCCGTCGTGGACACCTACCACTTCCCCGACGCGGTCCTCGATCAACAGTTCCAGCCAGGGCGCGCGGCCGGCAACCCGGTTTCGCAGCGCTTCCGCCGGTCCGCGGTCGAGGATCTGAATGCCGCGGGCTTCGGCACGCTCACGCCGCAGCCGCCGGGCGCGCAGAACGTCGACGGGCGCGCGACGTGGGACGACGGATGGTGGACGGTCGTCTTTGTGCGGCCGCTGGCGACGCAGGACGCGGGCGACGTCGATTTCGGGAGAGACGACGACGTGCCGGTCGCGTTCGCGGTGTGGGGCGGGGCGCAGAGGGATCGGAATGGACAGAAGGCGTTCTCGACGTGGTACAGGCTGAGGGTGAGGGGGGAGACGAAGTGAGGGAGGGAGCCAGGCGCAGCGGAAGAGGGGAGGAGAGACGACCTCGCGGCAGCGGAAGTAAAAACGAGTCGGCAGCAAGAACAAGGCGACGAAAACACAGAGACGCGGAGGCGCAGAGGACGGTGAGGAGATTGAATGCCAACGCGCCGGTGTGAACAAGGTGGGATGCTTGTGATGCGCATTGAGTACGAGCCCAAGCTGCTGGAACAGGTGGTGCTCGCCAGCCTGCGGGACGCGGAAGAGAAGGGGGACCGGAGGTTCGCGGAGGACCTGCACGCGGCGCTGGAGCCGATCTACCGCCGGCCCGCGTCCGACGAGCGGGAGCGCCGGTTCCGGCTGGAGTACCTGCGGCAGTTCCAAAGGCTGGGGTACGAACGACCGGTGCTCGCGGCGCTCCACGAGTGCGCGACGCTGGATCGCCGGGCCGAACGCTTCATCCTCGCCGCCGCTGCGTCCGGCCGCGACGAGGAAGGTGACTGCCTCCCCGGCCCCGGCGGCATGGCGATCCGCGTGCGCGCCCTGCCCGAACGTTTCCTCCGCCCCAACGCGCTCCTCTCGTTCCTCCGCGCGGAGCTGGTCCGGGTGGAAGACCTCCTCGATCCGGCGTTCGAGTTCGTTCCTTCGCTGCGGCTCGCGGACCGCCCCGCCGAGGAGAACCTGCTGCGGGACCGGTATCGGCTCTTCTGGACGCTGAGCGTCGAGGGTCGGGTGGCGCACGCGGGACGCGGCGAGCCGGCGGCGGCGCGTCGACTGCGACTGGAGCTCGACCGTCTCTACGCATCCCTGCCCGAAGCCGGGCGCGAGACGCTCTTTCGCCGCTTCTGGAACGGCGCTCGACCGACGCACACGGAGCTGGTGCGACTCGCGCGCGACGTCGCGGCGGTCTGCGCGGTCGCCGGCGTCGATCCCAGCGAAGGCGCACGCCCCATCCTCGGCTCGCCGTGCCCGCTCTGCCGCTTTCCGGCGCACGACTGGGCACACGCGCCGCTCCCCGCCGCGGTGGTCGCGGCGATCCATGTGGATTTCCCCGGCTGGCGCGCCGAGCAGGGCGCGTGCGGCCGGTGCGCGGAAATGTACGAGGCGCAGGCCACGGGCGTGGCCGCTCATTGAAAGGCATGCCATGGACTTCTCCCGACGCGAGTTCATCCGGGTCGCCGGCGCGGCCGCCGGGGCCGTGGGCGCCCTCGGCCTCCCCCTGCGTCTCTGGGGGCTGGAGCCCGTCTCGGTCGAAAACCCCCTCGGCGCGTACCCCAGCCGGGACTGGGAAAAAACGTACCGCGACGCCTACCGCTACGACTCCTCCTTCACCTGGGTCTGCTCCCCGAACTGCACCCACGAGTGCCGCATGCGCGCCTTCGTCAAGAACGGCATCGTCCTCCGCTCCGAGCAGAACTACGACAGCGACCGCGTGTCCGACCTCTACGGGAATCGCTGCACCGCCAATTGGAACCCGCGCGGCTGCTCCAACGGGTTCACCTTCCAGCGCCGGCTCTACGGCCCCTACCGCCTCCGCTATCCGCTCATGCGCAAGGGCTGGCGCGCATGGGCCGACGCGGGCTTCCCCGAGCTCACCCCCGCGCGAAAAACAAAGTACAAGTTCGACGCCCGCGGCCAGGACGAGTTCCTCCGCGTCTCCTGGGACGACGCCTACTCCTACGTCGCCCGCGCCTTCGTCCACATCGCGAAGACCTACTCCGGCGAAGAAGGGAAGAAGCGCCTGTTGGCGCAAGGCTACGCGCCCGAAATGCTCGAACACTGGGAAGGCGCGGGCACCCGGTGCCTGAAATTCCGCGGCGGCATGGGCCTCCTGGGCGTCATCGGCAAGTACGGCATGTACCGGTTCGCCAACACGATGGCCCTCGTGGATACCAAGGTCCGCGGCGTCTCCCACGAGGAAGCAAAGGGCGGCCGCCTCTGGTCCAACTACACCTGGCACGGCGACCAGGCGCCGGGTCACCCGTTCGTCCACGGCCTCCAGGCCTCCGACTGCGACTTCAGCGACCTCCGGTTCACGAAGTTCCACCTCCACATGGGCAAAAACCTCGTCGAGAACAAGCGGCCCGACAGCCATTGGTTCATCGAGTCCATGGAGCGCGGCGCGAAGATCGCCGTGGTGACGCCCGAGTACTCGCCGCCCGCGACGAAGGCCGACTACTGGCTCCCCATTCGACCCGCGACCGACGCGGCGCTCCTCCTCGGGATCTCCAGGCTCCTCATCGAAGAAAAGCGGTACGACGAGACCTTCGTGCAACGCTACACCGACCTGCCGCTCCTCGTGCGGACCGACACGCTCAAGCGTCTCTCAGCCGCCGACGTATTCCCGGACTACAAGCCGCGCGACCTGTCGGACGGGCCCAGCGTCAAGCTCTTCGGCCTCACGCCGGAACAGCGCGCGAAGCTCGGCGACTACGTGGTGTGGGACAAGAAGACCGGCGGCCCGAAGGCGCTTACCCGGGACGACGTCGGCGAGCGCTTCGACGCCCAGGGCGTGGACTCCGCGCTGGAGGGGACGTACAAGGTCCCGCTCGTCTCGGGCGGCGAGGTCGAGGTCATGCCGCTCTTCGCGATGTACCGGATCCACTTGAACGACTACGACCTCCCGACCGTCGCGGAAATGACCGGCGTCCCGGCCGAGACGATCCGCCGGCTGGCCACCGACATCGCGACGATCAAGCCGGTGGCCATTCACATCGGCGAGGGGCTCAACCACTGGTTCCACGCGACTGAAATGAACCGCGCGACCTACCTGCCGCTCATGCTCACGGGCAATATCGGCATCCCCGGCGGCGGGTCGTTCACCTGGGCGGGGAACTACAAGTCCGCCCTCTTCCAGGGCTCGAAAGAGACGGGACCCGGGTTCAAAGGCTGGGTCGCCGAGGACCCATTCGAGCCGAACCTCGACCCGGCGGCGGACGGCAAGGACGTGAAGGCGCACTCCTACTGCTACGACGAGGAGCCCGGCTACTGGAACTACGGCGAGAAGCCGCTCATCGTGAACACGCCCAAACAGGGCCGGAAGTGCTTCACCGGCAAGACGCACCTCCCCTCGCCGACCAAAGCGCTGTGGTTCACGAACGTGAACCTCATCAACAACGCGAAATGGGTCTACGAGATGATCAAGAACGTGGACCCGAACATCGAGATGATCATCTCGACCGACATCGAGATGACGGCGACCGTCGAGTACTCGGACATCGCGTTCGCGGCGAACTCCTGGATGGAGTCGAAGCAGTACGAGGTCACGGGCTCCTGCTCGAACCCCTTCCTGCAGATCTGGAAGGGGGGGATCGACCCGATCTACGACACGCGTGACGACGCGACGATCATGGCCGAGCAGGCCGCAAAAATCGGCGAGCTGCTCGAAGACAAGCGGTTCGCCGCCTACTGGCGGTTCGTGCTCGACGGCAAGGCCGAGGTCCACATCCAGCGGCTGCTCGACTCCTCGACCACGCTCCGCGGCTACAAGTTCGACGAGATCATGGCGGGGAAGTTCGGCGAGCCGGGCGCGGCGATGTTCCTCTTCCGGACCTACCCGCGGCTCCCCTTTTGGGAACAGATCCACGAGTCGCTCCCGTTCTTCACCCCGACCGGCCGGCTGCAGGCGTACAACGACGAGCCTGAGGTGATCGAGTACGGCGAGAACTTCATCGTCCATCGCGAGGGGCCCGAGGCGACGCCGTACCTGCCGAACGTGATCGTGAGCGCGAACCCGTACGTCCGTCCGGAAGACTACGGCATCCCGGAGGACCACATGGGGTGGGACGAGCGTCAAGTGCGGAACATCAAGAAGCCCTGGAGCGCGGTGAAGGAGACGAAGAACCCGCTCTGGCAGAAGGGGTATCAGTTCTACTGCATGACGCCGAAGACGCGGCACTCCACGCACTCGCAATGGCAGGTCACGGACTGGCAGTTCATCTGGAACAACCAGTTCGGCGACCCGTACCGCACGGACAAGCGGTCGCCGGGCGTGGGGGAACACACGCTGCACATGAATCCCGAGGCGGCGCGGGAGCTGTCGATCGCGGACGGCGACTACGTGTACGTGGACGCGAACCCCGCGGACCGGCCGTACATCGGGTGGAAGCCGAACGACCCGTTCTATCGGGTGTCGCGCCTCATGCTACGGGTGAAGTACAACCCGAGCTATCCGTTCAACATCGTGATGATGAAGCATGCGCCCTTCATCGCGACGGAGCGGAGCGTGCTGGCGCATGAGACGAGGAAGGACGGCCGGGCGCTGAGCGAAGGGACCGGCTACCAGTCGAGCTTCCGGTACGGCTCGCAGCAGTCCGTCACGCGCGGGTGGCTGATGCCGATGCACCAGCTCGACTCGCTCTTTCACAAGGCGAAAGCGCGGATGGGGTTCATGTTCGGCTTCGAAGCGGACAACCACGGCGTGAACACGGTGCCGAAGGAGACGCTGGTGAAGGTGACGAAGGCCGAGAACGGCGGGCTCGAGGGGCGCGGCGTGTGGTCGCCCGCCACGACGGGCCTGACGCCGGCGGCCGAGTCGGACTTCATGAAGACGTACCTGGCCGGCGGGCTGATCCGCGTCAAGGGGAAGTAGCGGCCTGTTGACGAGCTTCGGACACGGTCGTCAATTCGGTGACGGCGGGTCGCAGCCCCTGTGGCCGTTCGCGCGGGCCGGAGGCCCGCGCCCCCAGGCATCGTGTCTTCTGGACTTCGTCAACAGGCCAGCAGCGAGGAGACGACCATGCCGAAGGACGAATTCGATCACGACGACCCGATGGCCTTGGTGGGCGTGGAAATCCCCGCGAGCAACGCGGAGGTCGAAGCCTTCACGCGGGCGGTCATCGAGGAGTACGCGCTGCTCGGCTATCGGCGGGAGATGATCCTTCAGCTCTTCCGCGCGCCGCAGTTCCGCGCCACGCACGACGTCTACCGGGCGCGCGGCGAGGCCTACGTGGAGGCGACGATCGACCGCGTGATCGCTGACTGGCAGGCCGGTTGCGTGGAGGCGGCGCAGCGCGAGTGACCACGGGAGCGGGCCCCCGAACCCGCGGTTAGCGCAGAGTGCGGGCCCTGCGCGGGCTCGCGCGGGCCGGAGGCCCGCGCCCCCAGGGAGCGTGCCTGGACTTCGTCAACGCAGTGCCCCGGCCTCGGGTGCCGAATGGCAGACTCGGTTTCGAAGGTAAGCGGCGCCGTAATCAGCAATCAGCAATCAGCAATCCCCCAGGAGGCGGCCATGGCCCAGGTCTACAACTGGCAGCTCGGGCGCCCCATGCTTTATCCCTATGAGGAGAAGCACCCGAAGTCGCAATTCGCCTTCGTCTTCAACATCAACCGCTGCATCGCCTGCCAGACCTGCACCATGGCGTGCAAGTCGACCTGGACCTTCGCCAAGGGGCAGGAGTACATGTGGTGGAACAACGTCGAGACGAAGCCCTACGGGGGCTATCCGCAAGGCTGGGACGTGAAGATCCTCCGGCTCCTGGAGGAGGCGAACCCGGGCGGCCAGGCCTGGGACGAAACCGCCAAAGACGGCGCCGCGCGCCCCTACGGCGTCTTCGGCGGCAAGACCGTGTTCGAGGCCGCCGAGAAACGCATCGCGGCCGAAGGCGGGCAGGTCGCGCTCGGGTATCTCCCGTCGGAGGCCGAGTGGCGCCACCCGAACTTCTATGAGGACACGGCCGTCGGGCCAGCGGGCGCACGCGACCAGCTCAACGCCGCCGGCGCGCAGCTCCCCGAGCACAAGACCTGGTTCTTCTACCTCCAGCGCATCTGCAATCACTGCACGTACCCGGCGTGCCTCGCGGCCTGCCCGCGCCAGGCCATTTACAAACGGCCCGAGGACGGCATCGTGCTCATCGACCAGGAGCGCTGCCGCGGCTATCGAAAGTGCATGGAGGCGTGCCCGTACAAGAAGCCCATGTACAACGGCGTGACGCGCGTCTCCGAGAAGTGCATCGGGTGCTACCCGCGCATCGAGGGGCACGAGCCCCTCACCGGCAACGTCCCGACCGAGACCCGGTGCATGGCCTCCTGCGTCGGCCAGATCCGCCTGCAAGGGCTCGTGAAACTCGACGCGGACGGGCAATGGGCCGAGGACCCCAAGAACCCGCTCTACTACATGGTGAAAGTGGCGAAGGTCGCGCTCCCGCTCTATCCGCAGCTCGGCACCGAGCCGAACGGCTACTACATCCCGCCGCGCTGGGCCCCGCGCGACTATCTCCGCCAGATGTTCGGACCCGGCGTCGACGCCGCCATCGAACGGTACTCGGCGCCTGACCGCGAGCTGCTCGCCGTCATGCAGCTCTTCCGGCGGGACCGGCGCATCATCTTCCGGTACGAGATCGAACCGGGGAAGAAGGTCTTCGAAACGACCGTGAACGGCCGCAAGTTCGAGCTCTTCAACGACACGGTGATTGCGTTCGGACAAAAGGGCGAGGAGCTGTTCCGGGTCCCTGTCGAAGAGCCGTTCCTCGTCCGGCCCGCGAAACACTCGAACTCGATCTGAGGAAGCCCGCCATGGCCGAATCGCAAACTCACCCCGCGCCCGTGCTCGACGGCGAGACGCTCGCCTGCCGCGCGCAGGTCTACCGCTACCTCGCGGACGCGCTGCGCTACCCGGGCCCCGACAGCGAGGAGCTGGCGAAGTGGCCTCCGACCGTCGAGGAAGTCGAGGCCCACGCGGGGCTCGAGCCGGCCCGACGCGCGGAGCTGTCCGACGCGCTCCGCCAAGCGCAGGAGGCCGCGCAAGCGCTCGAGCCGGGCGGGCTGGATCGCGACTACCTCGCCGTCTTCGGCCACACGATCCCGAAGGAGTACCCGCCCTACGAGACGGAGTTCACGGCCGACGAAGTCTTCCGGCAGACGCAGGAGCTGGGGGACATCTCCGGCTTCTACTCGGCGTTCGGCGTGAAGGTCTCCTCGGCGGCGGCGGACCGCGTGGACGCGGTCCACCTCGAGCTGGAGTTCCTGTACTTCCTCTGCGTGAAGGAGGCGATGGCGCGCGGCGAAGGGCTCGCCGAGCAAGCCGAGACCTGTCGCGCCGCGCAGGCGCGCTTCTTGAGCGACCATCTGGGGCGCTGGGGGCCGTCGTTCGGCACGCGCATGGCCGAACGATCCGCCTCCCCCTTCTACGCCGCGCTCGGCCGATTGCTCGCGGCGTGGCTCCACGCGGATTTCGCCCTGCTCGGCATCCCCGAGCCCTTGCCCGCCGGCGCGCCGGTCGCCGCGCCGTGCCCGCCCCCCGGGGAACAGGCCTGCGGCGCGGACGCGGAGTTCGGTGACCTCTCGGAGCTGTAGACGTGACTTTCGTCCATACGCCGTTCCCGCAACAAGTGGTCGTCGAGGTCACGGCCGCCTGCGACCAGCAGTGCGTCTTCTGCGGCCGGACCTACATGGACCGGCCCAAGAAGACGATGCGGCCGGACCTTTTCCGACGCATCGTCGAAGAAATCGGCCGCGAGAGCCCGCAGACCGAGGTCTGGCCGACGTTCATGGGGGAGGCCCTGCTGCTGGGGGACCGGCTCTTCGAATGGATCCGGTACGCGCGCGAGCGCGGCTGCTCGAAGCTCACGCTCAACTCGAACGGCAACCGCCTCACGCAGCACACGATCGACCTGCTCGTGGACTCTGGGATCGACCGCTTCATCCTTTCGTGCGACGGCCACACGAAGGCCACGTACGAGAAGATCCGTGTCGGCGGCAAGTTCGAGAAGCTGTACGGCGGGGCGGAGCTGCTCTTGGAAACCATGCGCCGGCGCGGACTCCGGCGGCCGATCGTCGAGATGCAATTCTCAGTGTTCGACGAAAACCAGCACGAGGTGGAGGATTTCAAGCGGCACTGGCTCGCGCGCGGCGTCGTCGTGAAGGTGCGCCCGAAGGTGTACTGGTCCGGGACCGTCTCGGGCGGCGAGCACCGCGTGCGGCTCGACGCCTCCCGCACGCCGTGCCTGTGGGCCATGGACACGTGCGCGATCCACGCGAACGGCAACGTCGTGATGTGCGCGATCGACTGCGAAGGGAAGTACGTCGCGGGCAACGTCGAGACGCAGAGCGTACAGGAGATCTGGAACGGCCCGCTGCGCTGGATCCGGGAGCTGCACATGCGCGAGCGGTTCCGGGACCTGCCGGAGATCTGCCGCCGGTGCACGGACTGGGCGGTGAAGAAGGCGCAGGCCTTCTTTCCGAGCAAGGAGAGTCGCAGCGAGTACGAAGCGTACGTTCGTCGCGGCCGGGTCCTCATGGCGGGGGACACCGTCGCCCCGCAGGATCAGGCGGAGCACTTCACGCCCGACGGCGAGGTGGCGCGGTCGGAGAAGGGGTGAAGCGGCGGGCGGGGATGCGCGCGCCGCCAGGCTCGTGGGGCGCCCGAGGTCGGAGGTGCGTCATGGACATCGCCATGGACGGGAAGCTCGTTGCCGCCGCGTTCTCCGCGGTCTTTCTCGCGGAGCTGGGGGACAAGACCCAGCTCGCGGCGATCACGCTCACGGCCTCCTCCGGGAAGCCGCTCTCCGTGTTCGTGGGCGCCTCGCTGGCGCTGGTGGCCGTGACCGCGCTCGGCGTCCTCTTCGGCGCCGGCGCCGCGCAGGCGATGCCCGAGGTCTGGCTGCGGCGGGGAGCGGCGGTGCTCTTCATCGGGCTCGGACTTTGGATGCTGGTCTCGTGCTCGACCTGACCGGGAAACGCAGGCTCGTTGACGCAGCGTCTGAAGCGCGGTAGACTCTCGCACACAGCCGCGCCCCGGAGAGGGCGGGGTCGTCCCGAGCAAGGTCATGTCCCGTCTGCCGCTGAGCCTTCCCGGAGATGCCGTATGCCCGATTCGCCCGTACCCAATCACGGGAAGGCCCGCGTCCTCGTCGTGGACGACGAGGAGGACTGCCTTCGCGTGCTCCGCGACTTCCTCGAAATGGAAGGGCTCGAGGTCGTGTGCGCCCGGGACGGCGCGACCGCGGTCCGCCATTGTCAGATGGCCCCCTTCCAACTCGTCATCACCGACTGGCAAATGCCCGGCATGTCGGGCAACTCGCTCATCGACTGGATCCAGGCCCACCAACCGACCACGCCCGTCATCCTCATCACTGGGTGGCAAGAGCTCATCGCTGCCGCGGGCATGCCGCTCCCCCCGTGCGAGGCCAAGTTCGGCAAGCCCATTGTGCAGGAGACGCTCGTCCGCGAGGTGCGCCGGGTCCTGGGCAAGAGTCAGCCCCCGCCCGCGCGGACGTAGGCGATCCGGCGAGCAGGCCTGCGCCTCCCGCCGCTTCCTCTCACACCGAGCCCGGCGCGAGGTCGAGCGTCTCGATCTGGAGCGACGCGCAGCGGCGAAGCCACGCCTCCGGTGCCAGGGTCTTGGCCGCGAGCTTCGGCAGGATGTCGAAGGGCTCGAGCGCCTCCCCGTCGCGCTCCAGCCGCACCGGCTCCCCCGGCAGGCACGAGAGCCGCCACCCGCCTCTCCGCAACGCGAGGGCGAAGGCCGCGCCGAAGGTCGTGATCGCCGCCCGCTCCGCGTCGCGGTCCGACGCCGACGGCTCGACGAACGACCGCCCGATTTCCCCGAGCTTCGGGACAAGCCCGGGCAGGCAAACCGGCGTGAGCCCGCTCAGCGCGGCCCGGCGTTCCGCGCAGCCGCGCTGCCAGAGCGGCACGTAGAAGCGCTCCCCCACTTCCTGCCACGCCACCTGCGGAAATTTCGCGATCTTGCGGTCACCGGTCGCGGTCACCAGGAGCTGCGCCTCCACCTCCGGCACGTGGTCGAGCAACGAGATCGCGGGGGCCGTCCCGTCCGAGCCCTCGCCGCCGGCGAGCCCCTCGACCGCCGCCAGCCGCTCCGCAAGCGGCGGATGGCTGTCATACGGATCCACCGCGCGCTCCAGTTCCTTCGCCGTCACCTTCGCAATGATTCCCGCCACGTAGCCCGCTCGCAGGAACTGACCGAACCCGTCCCCGACCGGCGGCCGCAGCCCCGCGTTCAGCACGGGCAGGTATTCCTGCTCGAGGTACGCGTCGAAGGCCTCGGCCACGCCGTGGACCGTGCGCAGCCCGCTCGCGAACGCCTTCGAGCCGGCCACGGACACCGCGAGCCGGTCCGCGGCCAGCTCCTGCCGCCGAGAGACGGCGTTCGTGATCCGCACGAAAAGCATCCCGTACCAGACGAACGGATACCCGAGCGCCGACTTCTGTTCCGAGAGCGCGCCGACCGCCCGGCCGATCGCCCCGCGCGTCTTGTAGATCCAGGGCCCGAGCTTGGTGTCGCCCCCGTGAAAGTGCCCGAACTCGTGCGCGAGGACGCCGCGCAATTCGCGGACGCTCAGCGTCTGCAGGAGGGGGAGGCCGATGCCCATGACCCGGCGGCTGCCGAGCCCCATGACGCCGCCGCGCTCCGTGACAAAGGCGTTCACGGCCGGGAGCAGGTACACCTCGGCCGGCATCTCCTGGGCGACTTGGCGCGCCGTGCGCACGAGCTCCTCGAAGAGACGCGGGTGGTCGCGCGCCAGGAGCCGCGGACCCGGGGGTTCGAAGTGATCGAAGCGCGGGAGGATCGCCCAGAGCACCACGCCCGCGCCCACGAGGCAGGCGATCGCCAGCTTGGGGTGGATGCGGTGGGCGTATTGCCACTCCGCGTAGGGCAAGAACAGCAACCCGCCGACGATGGAGAGGGCGAGCACGTAGAAGCCGAGCATGAGGACGATGGCGAGCACGATGCGCCAGAGGAGGGAAGGCATGGGCGCCTCCGGGAGGGAACGACGAAAACCCCAAATCCCAACTCGGGCGAAGGCCCGAAACCCAAACGGACGACGAAACCACCAAGCCACCAAGGCACGAAGACCACGAAGGACCGTCACTGAGGGGGGCGAGTTTGGCTCGGCCGAAAAGCGCCTTTGTGGTCTTCGTGACTTCGAGTCTTTGTGGTTTCGTCGCCTGCGAATCGGGAGACGCTTTCAAGAAGTTCACCGGTAGGGGTCCAAGTCAGGCTCGGACCCGAAACCCAAAACGAAGAATTAGCCACCGAAGACGCCGAAGACGCCGAAATTCACCGCGCGTCGTTCGGTGTTTTCGGCGAGTTCGGTGGCTCGTCCTTCCTGGTTGGCGCGCAGGGGCCCCGAAAGCTTGAACAGTTGTCGCGAAGCCGAACGGTAGGGATCCAAGCCGCAATCCAATGTGGCTGTGGGGGTGGGAGTCGAACCCACACCATTCCTGCTTAACAGGCAGGCGGGCTACCCGTTACCCGACCCCACAGTGAAGCCAAGCACACGGAGCGAGCAGGGCCCATAGTGGCCTGCCACACGTAGCGCGTAGCGCGCAGCGCGTAGCGCGAAGTGTGGAGCTGCCCGCGGGATTTGCACCCGCAACCTGCGCTTTACGAAAGCGCCGCTCGTCTGCTTGAGCTTGGGCAGCCCGGCGATCGAAGCGCGGCGTCGGAGTCGCACCGACCTCGGTCCGCTCTGCAGGCGGATGCCTCGCTGCTCGGCCAGCCGCGCGAGGGAGCAGGGGGCGAAGGCTTCCTCCCAAGAGGGTGTTTGCGGACGGTCGTCACCTGGGCCCTGGAATTTGGCGGAAGGTGCCGGATTCGAACCGGCTGGTCTCGACACGAGACCCGAGGGTAGCAACCTCGTGCGACGCTCCGAACTTCGCCGACCTTCCACGGAACGGAGACGGTCGGTGCTGCCCCGACAGCTCCCTCGCGGGAGGCGCGCTTTCCAGGCGCGTGCGGACACCTGAGGGCCCGTAAAGGAACAAGTCAGGCACTCACGCCAGTCTGTGCAGGCCGGAAGGCCTGCACCACAAGGGCCTTTTCCCTCCGACGAGAGTGCCGATCCATGAGTCATTCCTTTACGGGCCCTGCCTATCCGCATCGTCTCCAGGAGGCTGGCGGAGGCGGCAGGAGTCGAACCTGCAGGGCGCCTATCGGCGTCCTTCCCGTTTCGAGCGGGGTGGGCTTGCCGCATGCCCAACGCCTCCACGAAGCCGCCCGCGGGAGTCGCACCCGCGTTTCCGCCCTACCATGGCGGCGTCCTGGCTGCTGGACGAGGGCGGCGAAAACAAAACAAGTCATGGGCCCGGGTGGAATCGCACCACCGTTTCCTCCCTGTCACGGAGGCGTCCTGCTGCTAGACGACGGTCCCGATCGGGGCGAGAGGATTTGAACCTCCGGCCTCCTGGTCCCGAACCAGGCGCTCTGCACGACTGAGCTACGCCCCGGAGAGGCCGGACGACCGGACTTGCACCGGCTATGGCCCTGGTTCACAGTCAGGGGGCTCGTCTCTTCGCCTTCGTCCGGCGTGTGGGAGCTGCAATCCGCTCGCGAGGACTTGCACCTCGATCTGCCGGTTATCGACCGGCGATTCTGCTCTTGAACTACGAGCGGTTCGCGTCGTGGGCAGGGGACGCGCAAGCGGACGACGGGATTCGCACCCGTGATCTCCACCTTGGCACGGTGGCGTGTTGCTCCTACACCACGTCCGCGGGAAGCGGCCGGCGGGGTTCGCACCCGCGATCTTCTCCTTGGGAAGGAGACGTGTTGCTGGCTCCACCACGGCCGCACGAAGAGCCACGCGGTGCCGAAAGAGGCATGGACCCCGCGGGAGTCGCACCCGCATTTCCGTCTTGCGAAGGCGGCGTCTTCCTATTGGACGAGGGGCCCGAGGATTCGGGGGCCCGGATTCGGACCGGGGTCTCCTGGTCCAAAGCCAGGCGTCCTACCTGCTGGACGACCCCCGAGTGTCGCAGCCCGCGCTCGGCGCGACGGGAATGGGCGCGTAGGGAATCGAACCCCCTAGCTCGTGATGGCGCCGGGGTTACGGCCCGGCCCTGATCCCACTCAGCAGCACGCCCGTTCGCGAATGGACCCACGGGGAATCGCACCCCGATTTCGAGACTGCCGGTCTCGCGTCCTCCTGTTGAACGATGGGCCCGGAGCGGCGAGGATGGAGGCCCACGGGATCGCACCGTGACCTGCTGGTCTTCAGCCAGCCGCGCAGACTACTACGCCAGGCCTCCGTGGCTCGGGGGGCTGGGTTTGAACCAACATTTCCGGGGTCAGGGCCCGGCGGCCTACCGGTTGGCCGACCCCCGAGTTCTGGCGGTGCCTACGGGTGCTGCCCCCGTGCTTCCTGCTCGACAGGCAGGCGTGCAGACTGCTACACCAAGGCACCGCGCGCGCCCCGCGCCACCGGCCGGCCTCGGGACGGACGGGGAGCGGGGAGCTGAACCGGCTGTTTTCTTTTCGTGCTCGTTGCGCAGGGCGCTCGCACGCCGGAGCGCGAGGTTGAAGCAGCGGGCGAGAGCGCACGCGCGGAGACCGCTCCCTGACGGTCGCGGTTCCGTGAGCTTCGCGAGACCACAGGCCGGGGAGGACTCGCACCTCCGTCTGCGGTTTTGGAGACCGCCGGTCTGGCTGCTGACCTACCGGCCTACGAGGAGCTTCCAGGACAAAAAAAAGGGCCCTGAAGCTCGCGCTTCAGGGCCCTCGATGGGCGCGGTTCGAAACGGGGTTCAAGCCTCCGTCAAGATCCCTGAAGCGGCCGTCGCTACGTCCAACCCGGAACGATGGTTTCGCGTCTCTTGGCGATACCGACCTTCGTTCGAGGCTTCGCGCGAGCGGAGGGTCGCGAGCGGCCAGGCTGCTTTTGGCTGCCGCTGCTCGGGGCGCAGACTGCGCCCTCGACCATTCGCCTTTGCGAAACCTCTCAGGATGGACATGCGCGTGGCTCCCGAACGTGAGCTTGAAGACGGAGAGATAAACGGGCGCGGCACGGAAAGGTTCACTGCTTGGGAAGGGAAATGTGTGCCCGACGCGAAATGCCGTTGCGGCGTATCGCAGGTCCGACCCCTCGTCTCGTCCGTGGGGCAAGCGCCCGCGCAAGAATTACATTACATTTTCGTGGATCGACCGGGGGGCCCCGGGGGCCGCGCCCCCAGGAGCCTCGAGGTCCGAATCTGCGCAGTTACTTTTGCGCGGGCGCTAAGGCAGCTCCGTGCCCCTGCGAGGCCAGCCCTTTCCAGGTGGTGTCGTCACGCTTCCGCCCGCCGCCGGCAGATTGTTCACTTGATCCTGCGGCTTGAGTCCGCTTTGTGGTGCAGCGCTTCCGCCCTGCACCCGCACGGAACCTCCGAAGCACTTCCCCCGTTCCCGTCGAGCCGCCCCCGCACACAACCGCCGGCGTAATTTCCACCCGGGTTGTCCCGTCGGTGCAGGGCGGAAGCCCTGCACCACAAGGGCTCGTGGCCGACGGAGGAGAGTACTGGAAGCCCGCCCACTTCCGCGCTCGGGCAGTCGAGGCTCCGATTTGCGAAGATCAACTCGTTCACCCACCTTGAGAGGGCTGCCCTGCGAGGTCCAAGGGCGGGCGTGAAGCCGGGTTCAGCGACCGAGCGCGGCCAGGCGCTGCTCCGCCTCCTTGCGCTCGATGCTGTAGGGAAACGCCTCGATCACGCGCTGGAAGGTCGCGCGGGCCTGGTCCGTCCGTCCCAACTCGCTCTGACACTGACCGAGCATGAGCAGCCCCTCCGGGAGACGGTTCGAGCTCGGGTTGAGCGAGGGCAGGCGTTCCAGCTCGCGGGCCGCGCGCTCGAACCGGCGCTGGGCGAGCGCCAGCTCGGCCCGCATGAGCGTCGGTTCTCCGGTGAGCTTTTCGAGCGGGAGCGACCACTCGAGCGCCCTGATCTCGTCGCGCGCGGCCGTGAAGTCCTTCCGCTCCATGTACTCCGCGAAGGCCACGGCATGGTCCCCCTCCTGGATCCGGATGTCGCCGTAGGCAACCTTGAACGGCGCCCGGTTTTGGGCCAGCTCGAACTCGGCCCCCGCCTTCTCCCGGTTCCCCCGGGCCAGGTGGACGTCCCCGAGGACGATGTGCGCGAGCCGGAGGTAGTCCGATTTCACGCCCTTGTACTTCGCGAGCACCGCCCCGATCGCGCGTTCGGCCGCATCCACCTCCCCCTTCACGGAGAGGAGCAGCTCGGCGGAACGAACCTTGGCCTTGACGCGGAAGGCGTCGTCCTTGCAGTTTTCCGCGAGATAGTGCCACACTTCCAACGCCCGGTCCGGGTCCTCCGCGTCGTCGCGGTACAGCTCCGCGAGCAGGAAGAGCCCGTCCTGGACCTGCCGATCGTCGAGCGCAGGCCGGCGGTCGAAGAGATAGCGCCAAGCCGCGATCGCTTCGGGTGCATCGCCGGCTTCGTAGTGGAGATAGCCGAGGAAGAGGTTCGCGCGAGGGGAAAGCTGGGCCTTCGGGTAGGCCTTCACGGCCTCCACGTACTCTCGCAGCCGTCGTTCGTACCCGTCGACGCCCTGCGCGGTTTGCATCCGGACCCGCACCTTCATGGTCACGGAGGACGCGGCGCCGTCGGCCTCCTTCACCGTGAGTCGCACCGGGTAGACGGTGTTTTCGAGATACACGTGGAGCGGATTCCGGCCGGTCCCCGTGACGCCGTCCCCGAAGTCCCATTCGTACTTCGCGGAGCGCGCATCCGCGCCCGTGCCGGCGTCGCGGAACTGGACCGCGGTGACTTCGCGGTCATCGGTGCCGAGGTCGCTCTGGATGCGCCATTCAAAGTCGGCGGCCCTGCGCTCCCCGCGCCGTTCCAACCGCGCCACCTGCCCGACCAGGCCTCCGAGAAACGCCCAGGAGGGGATCGGCTCCACGCGCTGTGCCGACGGCCGGCGCCAGCCCGCGGCGCAGCCCTGCCCTCGGTTCGAGATTGCGTTCAGGTACTCGAACCGGTGCGGACCCCGCGTGAGCGTGATCTTGCCCGCATGCGCGGCGTTGCCGCCGTCCGGGCCATGCCAGCCCGGGAATTGCGCGACGGGCGCGCCATCGACGCAGAGGAAGGAGCCGTCCCAGGAATTCGTGGCGAACTCGTACTCGCCGTCCTCCGGACAGTCGAGCCAGCCCTGGAACAGCGCGAGGTAATGGGTGCCGCGGCCGAACGGATTGAAGCCTTGCTGGGGGGAGCGGACCAGCCCGCGCCCCAGGACGACGGGGGAGTCCGAGACGAGGCGCCGGCATTCCTCGTAGGTGTTGCAGCGGCCGGCACCCAGCTCGCGCACTTCGAGGACAAGGCCGCCGTGCATGGGCGGCGCGTCCTTCGCCGATGCGCGTGGGTTGCCGAAATAGACCCAATACTTGCCGGTCGGGGCGGTGGCCCGGAAGGCGATCTCCGCATGGTCCTCGAAGCCCATGGAGAGGAGGGTGTGCGGGATCTCCTGCCCGGACTCGTCCACGACGCGGATGTCGGCGCCGTCCTCGCGCAGGTTGCCCAGGGTGGAGAAGGAGAGCGTCGCTTCGTTGTCCCCGGGTCGGTCGCGGACCGGGGTCAACGTGACCATTTTTCGGCAGGACCAGTCGTCGTTCCACCAGGCGGGTCCTTGGTTGCCGGGCGGCGCCTGGGCGAAGGCTCCGGGGCCCAGGATCGCGCAGAGCCAAAGTGCGAGAGCGACAGGCCGGCCGGCGCCTGGGCGTGGGCGCGTGCCGGCGTGGACGGCGGGAGTTCGGGTGTTCGGCCTCGGGGCGCTATTCGTCATCGTCCTCCTCCGCGGTGGTTTCCTTCGGTTTTGGTGGCGCCTCCTCCCCGACATCGGAGACGAGGACGTTGTCGAAATAGTAGGTGCCGGGCGTCCAGTAGGCATATAGGTCGACGCGCATCCAACGAATCTCGTGCGCCGCGTCGTATTTCGTCGGGTTGACGGTCATGGAGTGGGTCTTCCACTCCGTCCGCGACTTGGTCTTGAGGTCGAGGCATTTCTTGAAGGCGACCCGCTTGATCCCGTCCATTTCCTTGTAGGCCTTGAGCCAGAGCTTGGGGACGCCGGCGCCGGGACCGGCGAGGTAATCGACGGAAATCCGGTAGGCCCTGTCGGGCCTGACGTCCATGAAGTCGGAGAAGAAGTGGACGCCCTCGGTGCCGCCGATCGTGTCGTACTTCGGGGGCTTCGTCGGCGTCTTGGGCCGCGCGGGCGGCGGGTTCGGACCTTCCATTTGGGTACGCCGTTCGTGAAACTCGGACAGGAGGACGTCCGAGTCCTCCATCAGGCACTTCCCGTTGCGCCCGAGCGGGTCGTCCACCCAGAAGCAGGTGAGGCCGTCGAGCCAGATGCGCTTCGGCGGGCCGCTCAGGAACTCTTTTTTGCGGGTCGTGATGTCCTCCTCGGACTCGGCCTGCTGCCAGGCGACGGGATGGCCCTGGTCGCCGAGCTCGAAGTCACCGTTGCGGAGGAGGTTCGTCGGGGGCTGGGCCGCGGGGGCGGGGGCCGATGGGGGAGCGGGCGCAGCGGGGGGCGCGGCGGTCGCGATCGAGAGTGCGAAGAGCGCCGCGAAGCCCGGGGCGACGACGAAGAGCCCGGGGCTGGGACGGCGGTTGGTGGGGAGCTGGGGCATGTTTGCTGGCTCGACGCTTGCGGCTGGGGCCTCGGGGCGGTAGCTCACGTGGGCGCGCAGCCAAACAGGAGGTAGCGGTAGGAGGCGCTGGGACCGCTCCCTCACGGTCGCGGTTCCGTTTCCGGCATGGTTCAAATTGCCGCCGACGCAGTGCCCAGCCGAGATCCCTGCCTTGCTTCGTGGGCACGGCAGCGCCGTGCCCCTACGCAGATCGGCCGACAGCGAGCTGTGACCCCGATCTGAACCATGCCCCGGTTCCACCGAGGAGCGGAGGCCAAGCGTGCCCGCTATTTGCCCTCGGAGAGGCTCTTGTAGTACTCCTTGAGGAGCTCCTTGTACTCCTCCGGGGCCTCTTCGTCGAGGGAGTTCAGGATCTCCTCACGCAGTTCCTTGGGGAGGCGGACGGCCGCGTCCCGGCTGGAGCGGAGCTGGGTGTCGATGACTTTCTTCAGGGAGGCGAGCTTCTCGACGATCTGCTTGCGCCTCTCCACGTAGTTGTCCCCCTTGTAGCGGGCGAGATCCGCCTCAAGCTGTCGCATCAGCTCGATCGCTCGCTTGAGGTCCTCCGGGTAATAGTGGCGCTTCTCCAGGGAGACTTCGAGCTGCTCCGCCTTGTTCCGGAGGTCCGCCTGTTGATTCTTGATCCGGTCCATCTTTTCCATGGTCGGCGGCGGGGGAGTGCCGCGAAGGCCCTCGGCGTTGACGCCGCTCGTCTTTCCACCGCCGGTGGAGCCGCCGGTCGGATCCTTGCTGGAGTCCTTCACGTGGCCGGCCTCAAAGGCGTCCGGGGTCGACCGGCTCGGGGTCTGCTTGCCGCCCTTGCCGGTCGCGCTCTCCTCGACCATCTGGCCGGAGGATTTTCCGCTGCGCCCCTCGCCGCTCCTGCCCCCGACCTCCTGGTCGTTCGGCTGCTGGTTGCCGGTGATGCCTTTGGCGCTCATGTTCGAGATCGGGCCGTCCGCTGCGCTCCAGCCCACGCCCTTGTCCATGGAATCCAGCCACGAGGAGGTGACGTCCTGGACGTCCTTGCCCATCTCCTCCTCCTTGTCCAGGAGGTCGCCGATCAGGTCCTCGAGCTCCTCGGGCAGGTCGGCCATGGGGACGTCGTAGTCCTGCGTCGGTTGTTCCATGTTCCACTTGGTGCTGTCCGGGGCGCCGGCCAGCCAGCGTTCGATGTTCGTCGTGATCTCCTTGGCCAGCTCCAGGCCCGATTGTTCCAGCGGAACCGCGATCTCGGCGTTTTTCTTTTCGAGGGCCTTCGCCGCCTGGTCGACTTCGCTATGGGCTTCCAGCAGTTCCTTGGCGACCGAGCCGTTGGAGAAGTCCTGTGGCGAGACCTTCGAAAGGTCGGTCCCCGCCTCTTCCAGGAACTTCCCCCACTTTTCCTCGGTGGCCTTGAGGTCGGCGAGTTCCTTCTTGTCCTCGGAGGTGAAGTCGTCGGGCTTTTTCTTTGAGAGCTCCTGGCTCGCCTCGATGACTTTCTGCTGGGCCTTGGCGAACTCCTTGAGCTTGTCGAGCATTTCCTTCAGCTTGTCCCGGGTGCCGGTACTCTCCTGGGCCGCAATCACCTGCTCCGCATCTCCCTGCTTGAGGTCCTCGAGGACGGACTTCGCGTCCGCGAGGAGTTCCTGCAGAATCGCGAGGATCCGGGCCTGGAGGGCGAGCGTCGCGTCGGCTTGCGCCGTTCGGGTCGGCGCGTCGCGTGCGGTCCGGAGGGCGGCGAGCGGTGTGAGTACCTTGGCCATCTCGTCTTCGGCGAGCGCGGCGAGGCGTTCCCGGACCGCCATCCGCGCGAGCACAGGGTCGTTCCAGTCCGCGAGGAGCTTGAGGGCGGCTTCGCGGATGGAGACCTGAAGGTCCTGCACGGGCTTGCCGTCGCGGGCGATGCGTTCCGGACGCGCCCCGGCCAGCTTGCGCAACTGCTCAACGCCCGCTCGCGCCCGCTTCTGGTCTTCGAGAAGTTTTCGGAGCCGGTCCAGGACGGCGGAGAGGCCTTCGAGGAGCTTCGCCTTTTCTTCTTGGGGGCCGGCGACCGCGATCGCGAACGTGCGGGAAGCGGTCTCCTGGCCTTTCGTGTCGCGCGCGCGGGCGACGTAGCGGAGGATGTCCCCGGGCTTCAGCGCGAGCGGGGCGAGTCTCAGGAGGAAGCCCGTGTTGACTTCCCGGTCCCGTTCGAAGGCGGTCCAGACCGCGAGCGGGATGTCCTCCTGCGAGCCTTCGCGTGAGCCGTGGAGAGTCACGGAGACCAGGCCGAAATCGTCCTTCGCGCGGACGGAGACCGAAAGCTCCCCGGCGGGCGGGAGCGTCACGTTGCGCCCGGGCTCCCGGAGCTCGACGGTGGGCGGCCGGTCTTCGAGCGCGAGGATCGAATAGGAGGGGCGATCCTTGTCGGTGAACCCGTCCACGTCCTCGACCTGGAAACGAAAGCGGTCCTTGCGTTCGACCACCAGCTCGACGGAGAAGCGCTCTCCCGCGAGGTCGCGAGCGGGCAGGACGGCGCCGTCGGAGAGGACGATGGCCGCCTTTGCCAGCGGACGATTGGCGCGGGCGGTCAGGCGGACGCGGGTGCCGATGAGAGCGACGATTTCGCCGGTCGCGGGGTCTTCGGTCTTCGGGGGGAGGCGGGTGTACTCGGGGTAGCGGAACTCCAGGGCGATCGAGACCACGCGCGGGCGATCGAGCGCGGTGACGCGGAACCGCTCGCTTTCGGCGTCGCCGGCATCGACGCGGTATTCGAAGGAGTCGGAGACCTTGTCGAAAGCGAAGGAGAACCCCGCCCCGGTGAAGGTCATTTCCTGCGCGGTGTTCTGGTCCCGGGCCCAGGTGCGCAGGGTGGCGCCGGGCGGCTGTTCGCCTCCCGTGAGGGCCTGGACGACGAGGCGATCCCCGCGGAGGACGCGGGCATGCCCGGGTTGGACGAGTAGGGTCGTTCGAGTGAGGGGGGCGACAAAGGAGGACGGGTGGGTGTAGCGCTGGAGGGCATTGCGGAAGCTTGCGGGAAAGGCGAGGCCATAGACGAGGAGCGCGGCGAGCGGGACGGGCAGGAGCCTGGCGAATTTGCGAAGACCGTCGTGGCTGACCGCGGCGCCGAGATCGACGCTCTGGAGGAACCGGCCGGCATCCTCGAGGAGGAGCCCGGCGAAGGATGCCGCCGCGGGTTCGAGCGCGGCACCCTCAAGCTGGATGGCATTGATGAGGCGATTGTCGAAGCCGGGCGTGCCGCGTTCGATCAGGAGGGCGACCTCTTCGTCGGTGGGCGCGGAGACGAGGAAAGGGAAGAGGTGGCGGCCTGTCACGTAGAGCACGCCGGCGGCGAAGAGAACGGTGAGGGCGAGCCGCGGCAAGGCGCCGAGGTGGAGGAAGTTGTCGAGGAGGAAACAGACCAGGACGGCGGCGGAGACGAAGACGGAGAGGAGGAGGAGGCCCTCTCCCCGCTTCACGGCGAGCCAGCGACGTCGTGTGCGCGCGAGGGCACGGCGAATGCCACGCCCGGCCGCCTGCGCCGGCGGGGTCGAGTGGGCGGACGTACCGCCCCCCGGAAGCGGCGTCGCCGTCGGTGCTGTCGACATGTGCGGTTCCTTCCGTCCGTATCCGGGGGTCACTTTCCGGAGGCATCGAAGGAGAGCTGCTCGTTTACGCGCGCGCCGGTCACCCGAAGCGAGGCGAGCGAGGGAGACTCCCGAAAGTCCAGATGTGGGAAGTCGCCATCAGGCCGGATCTTCTCGCGAAAGAGGAAAATGCGGGCGTCGATTTCCCAGGTGGTCTCGAGACGGTGGAGCGTCCAGAGTTCCCAGCGTATGAACTTGAAGGAGGCGCCGGAGGCTTCGTCCTTCATGCTGGTCGGTTTGGTTCGACGCATCTCGAGGAGGAGCTTTGCTCGATCCAGCCCGCCGACGATTTGGAGGATGAGCTTCTCATCGAAGAATTCCTCGATGGAGCGAATGCGCTCGCGGATGGCCTCCCGGTCCGGCTCGGACAAGGCGCGACCGTCGGCGGGCGGCGGGACGGAGAGTGCGCCGAAGAGGCCGTTTTCGCCGCGGACCCACAGGTCGTATGCGCCCGGGAGGAGGCCCTCGGCGCGGAAGAGGTATCCATGGCGGGGCGCCTTCATGGGGAACCCCTTGTCGCGCTCCGCGTCGACAATGCAGGCCTCGCGAGCGCCGTTGAGCGTGGCGAGGAGGGATGCGAGCCGAGGGGTGATCGGGGCCGGGGACGCGCCGCCAGGTGCTGCGGAGGGCGAGGGGGCGTCGGCATCGAAGCAGACTTCCCGGACGTAGGCGAGGTCCTTCAGGGGCTGGCCCTTTTCCCCCTTTTGGTCGGAGAGCAGGAGGAAGCGGCGCTCCTCCTCCCCCGCGCGCAGATAAATGGGGGAGACGGCGTGCCCCCGAATCACCTGTCCGCCGGTGAGGGTGATGAGGGTGAGGTACTTGCGGACCGGGTACTGGAACGGGAGCTTCACCTTCTTGTCCGACCCTTCCTCGAGGAACATCCAACCGTCCTGCATGCGCTCTTCTTCGATCTCGACGGCGATGCTTGAGATCTCCGCCAGTGTGAGGGGATGGCGCCGCTTATGCTCGACATCGTAGATGTCGAGGGACTTCCCCTCGGCGAGGAAGAGAGCGCCGGAGAAGGCCTCTCCGGTGGAGAGGGTGAGCTTGCCCGGTCGAGCAGGTGGCGCGTCCGCGCGCGCGCCGGGGAGCGGGAGCGTAGCGGCGAGGGCGAGGAGTGCAGCGACCCAAAGGCTGCGGGAACCCGACGTGAGACGGCCGGGGCCCGGGCGCCCAGCGGGCTGGGGCTGGGCCTGGGGCCGCATTGCGGGCGTGCACTGGAGCCCCGTGCCTTGCCGCTCGAGCTGCGGGGCGGGTGCGTAGCGACCGAGGTGGCGAGAGTCGAGCATGTCCGAGTCCATCACACGAGTTGGAGGCGGCGCCGGACGATCCACTCGCAGGTCAGAATGAGGCAGAACGCGAGGAAGAGCGCCGGCGAGTTGTCGATGCCGTACTCGACGCGGGCCAGGCCGAGGCGCGGTGCGCTCGAGAGCAGCGCGGGGATTTCGCGTGCGCGCGGGGCCGAAAAGTACTGTCCGCCGGAATACCCGGCCAGGCGGCGGAGGAGTTCCTCATCGAGCGCGAGCCGGTCCATTTCCCGGGAGTTCCTCTCGACGACTACGCGCCGTGTGGCGGAGGCGCCAAGGAGGGTCGCCTCGAGGAGAAATTCGCCGCCTGCTTCAGGGCGGAAGACGGCCTGGTAGCCGCCGGGAGCGGGCTCGAAGGCGAGGGCATTCAGGGCCCCGGAAGCAGCCTGGATGGACGCGGTGACGGTCGATTTCTGGCGCAGGGCCTCTTGTACCGAAGGCCCGCGCGCGGTGACTCGAACCGTGTCGCCAAGGGTGTAGCGGTCTTTGTCGGTGGCGAGCAGCAGGCCGGCCCCCTCTTTCGGATCGACACCCTGGCGGTTGGCGAGCCAGCGGACCACCTGTCCCCAGAGGAGGGCGCAGCACTCTTCTCCCCCCTTCTCGCGGGCCTGGAGGACCCATTTCCAATCGGAGTCGGTTGCATAGAGCGCGACCCGACCGGTGCCGAAGCGCTGGGTGATGAGGAGAGGGGAGGCCTCCCCGCCGGGTCCCGGCACCGTGAGCAATGCCTGTGCGCCCGGCCGCGGGGCGCCGACGGCGAACACCTGTTCGAGGCGGAACCCTCCCCCGCCGAAGGCCTGGGCGAGGCTCTGGACCGCCGGGTGGGCCGCGCCGTCGGGCGTGAGCTGCGGCAGGAACGCGCCTCGCAATTCGCGCGCGTCCGCGGGAAGCAGGACGGGGAGGGCTTCGGCGAGCGGGCCGTTCCGCAGGCCTTCGCCGCTCAAGGAGCGGCGTCCCCCGAGCACCAGGAGTCCGCCTCCGTCCTCCGCGACATACCGCCGGAGGCTTTCGAGTTGTCCGGGAAGAAAGTCCTCTTTGCCGACATCCCCGAGCACGACGCAGTCGAACTTTTTCCAAGCCGCGCGGGACGCGGGCAGACCCGCCCCGGCGTCGCCGCCCGCGGGGGCTGCGCCCGGGCTCAGGCCCTGGACGTAGAGGTGGTCCGGGTTGGTCTTGACGAGACCCGCGAAGGCGATCGTGGGATCCTTGACGAGCACCTGACGAAAGAACTTGTACTCCCAGCGCAAGGTCGACTCGAAGCAGAGGAGCTTGACCTTGTCCTCGCTGACCGTGACGACGAAGTAACGCGAGTTGTTTTCGGGCAGACACTCGCCTTCCATGGGCTCGACGCGGACCTCGTACTCGAACGAGCCCGAGTCGGTGGGGCAGAAGGAGAGCCGCACCTCGTTGGGCCCCGGATGAAGGGACACGGTCGACTCTCCAAGGACTTCCGTTCCGCGGCGGAGCTGGACTCTGCGGGAGAGCTCCTCCCAGCCCGCGCAGTTCACTTCCGCCTTGACCAGGACACGATTCTTGAGGAAGACCTGTCGATCCGCATCGACACGGGTGACCGCGAGATCGCGGAAGTCGCGTGCCTTTTCGGCGACGCCACCCACGCCGACGCAGTGGATGCGGACCCCGAGCGAGCGAGCGGCCTCCTGGGCGGAAGCTGAACCGTTTTCCAGGCCGTCGGAGAGGAGCAGGACCGCCTCGACGCGCTCGGCGCCTTCGGCCTTGACCGCTGCCTGGAGGGCCTCCCGGATGTCCGTGACCTCGGCTGCGGGAGTGATGCCGGCCTTCGCGAGGTCCGCCGAAGGGACGGGGATGGCGTCCCTGCCGAAGGCATACAAGCGCACTTGTGCGAGGTCCTGAAGCGCGGGGAGGATGCCGGAGCGCGGGTCGGTGAGGACCTGGAGGGCGGAGTCGAGCCTGCGCACGCCACCGACTCCATCGGCGACCGACATGCTGCGCGAGGCGTCGATCAGGACGAGGATGCGCGCATCCTCCCGGTTTCGGGCGTCATAGCTGAGGACCGGACGAAGCAGGAAGAGGACGAGAGAAAGGACGGCGAAGGCGCGGAGGCCCACGGCCAGCCCTGGGAAGCGGCCGGCTCCCTTCATGCGCCAGATGCGGCGGTAGAAGCGCACCGCGGCCCAGATGGCAGCGACGCCGGCGAGAGCGACCAGAAGGACGGGCAGGGGAGAGGCGAAGGTCAGAGTCACGCGAAACATTCGTCCGAATCGGGACATGCACGAATCAAAGGGCAGGCGCCGAAGCGCAAGGCCGAGTGCGGATTCTGGCCGCGTGGGCACGGCATGGGGGTGCCTCTACGGAAACCGGCCGAGTATGCTATTGCCGTGTGGGATTTGCGCGTCGAGCGCAGATCTTGGGGGACAAGGACCAATGACCACTTTCCAAGGACCAATCAATGCCCAAATGACCAATGGCCAACTCGGGCGAAGGCCCGAAACCCAAACGGACGACGAAACCACCAAGCCACCAGCACGAAGACCACGAAGGACCGTCACTGAGGGGGGCGAGTTTGGCTCGGCCGAAAAGCGCCTTTGTGGTCTTAGTGACTTCGAGTCTTTGTGGTTTCGTTGCCTGCGAATCTGGAGACGCTTTCAAAAAGTTCACCGGTAGGGTTCCAAGGGCGGTACAAACTGTTGGTAGGACTCCCTTCGGCCGTGGCCGCAGCCGCAGCCTCGCCTATTCCTCCTCCGGCAGGTGCGTGTCCCGGTCCGGCCGCGCCCCGCCCGGGGAGTCGCCGAGCGAGGCCCGGAGGGCCGCGGACAGCTCGGCCTCCGCCTCCGTCATCGACTGGGGGCGCGGGCCCGGTTCCGGGGACATCATGCGCTTGACCAGCGCTGCGACCGGGGGCGGGAGCTTCAGCGCCCGCGCGTCCAATTGCGGGATCTGCCCGCGCACGAGCTTCAGGGCCGCGCTGGACAGGCTCTCCCCCGAGAAGGGCGAGAAGCCGCACAGCAGGTGGAACAGCGTAGCGCCCAGCGAGTAGACGTCGCTCGCGGGACCGGCCTGCCTCGCGTCGTTGAGCTGCTCCGGGGGCATGTAGTTGATCGTCCCCACGAGGTCGCCCGTCTTCGTGAGCATCGAGCCCCCGCTCACGCTCGACCGGACCAGCCCGAAATCGGTGACGCAAGCCGTCCCGTCCGCACGCAAGAGCAGGTTCGAAGGCTTCACGTCCCGGTGCACGAGGTTCGCCCGATGGATCGCCTCGAGCCCCTTTGCCGCGTCGATGCACAGGTTGAGCGCGCGCAGCGGGCGCATGGGGCCCTCGGCCGCCGACACCTCGCGCAGATTTCGACCGGCGATCCACTGGAGGACCAGGAAGTGGAACCCGCCGGAAAAGCCGGCGTGGTGGACGGCGACGACGTTCGGGTGCTCCACGCGCGCGGTGTAGCGCGCCTCGCGGAAGAAGCGTCGCACCACCTGCGGGTCGTGCCGCAGGCCGCCGTGGAGGACCTTGATCGCCACGGTGCGGTTGATGGGTTGCTGGATGGCCCGGTAGACCACGCCCATCCCGCCCGCGCCGACCTCCTCCAGGACCTGGAAGCCCTGCACCTCGAAGGTGTTTCGGTGCGCGATGCGGCGGATGGTGACGGCGTCCCCCCCGGAGCCGCCCGCCGGCTCACGCGACGACTTTGCGGCGCGCGCGGCCGACTCGCGCAGCAGGACTTCCGCGTGGGCGTCGGCCGGCACCAGGACGCGCGCCTTGCAGCAACTGCAGAGGAAGAGCTGCTCCGGCTTCAGGCTGAAGACGTTGATCCTCGCCCAACAGGCCGGGCAGAGCAGGATTCGACGCCCGGTCGCCTCGACCACGCGGTCCATCTGCTCCGGCGTCAGCCACTGACGCTGGAGCAGGAGATGGGCGACCGGGACCGCGCGCCCCTGGAATGCCTCGACCTCCTCTCGCTCGGCCAGGATCTCCGGCAGGTCCTCCTCCTGGAGAAAGCCCTGCTTCACCGCGCCGGCCAGGAATTCCTGATCGCCCCGTGATTCCATCGGCTCTCGTCAGTAATGGACGCGCCGGGTCTCGCCCGGCCCGTCGGCCTCCAGGAGGAAGGGGCGGGAGAGCTCCGTGACGCGGTCCCCCTGCCGCTCCGCGAGCGCGTAGATCGTCGAAAGCCGGCCTACCCGCCCGAACTCGCCGCGGCCCGCGTCATCGCTCGTCGCGCGCGCCACGCCCGCCCACCCGCCGCACCAGCAGAGTAGCTCGTAGGTCGTCTTCGGCTTGAGCGGGCCAAGCGCTACGTTCGCCCGCCCATCGCCCGGGCCGCGCAGCGGCGACGCATCGAGGAACTACAGCTCGGGCGGGGGCGCGCCGGGCGACCCCGGACCTCGGGCGATGAACGGGGCCGTGCCCACCTTGCCGTCCGGGGTCCGTGCCCGGAAGAGAAGCGCGTCGCGACAGCCGACGTTCGCGAAGCGGACCCGGCCCGCGGCATTCGTCCGCGCCGAGGCGACGCCGCGCCATTCCCCCATGTTCATGACGCACAGCTCGACGGGCGCGTCCGGCGCATCGAGGCGGAGGTCGAGGTCCCGTACAGGCGTGTACTCCGCGGTCACGTCCTCCGGGGCATTGCGACCCCGTACGAAGCCGCAGCGGTAGACCTTCGCGAAGACGCGGTCCTTTTTCATGCGATCGAAATGGGGCGGCTCCGCGGTCGGCTCGCAGCCCATGAACTGCCGCCACGCCCCGGCAAGATACACCTCGTTCCAGGCGTGGTTCCCGTCTCCCCGCGGCCACCAGGGGGTGTAGACGGAAGCGGCGGGGAGGCCGCAGGTCGCCAGCGCAGCGCGCACGAGGTTGCTCATGTCCTCGCAGCGGCCCTTGCCTTCCTTCAGGGCGGAGAGAATGCCGAGGTCCTCCGCGCCCCGGGGCACGTACTTGAAGCGTTCCGCTGCCCAGCGGTTGATTGCAAGCACCGCCTCCTCCGCGGTCGGACACTTCGCGGCCAGGGGTTCGAGTTCGCCCCACAGGCCCGCGCGCCAGTCCTCGAGCGGTTCCTCGGTGAACCGGTGGGGCAGGACGTTTTCGAGGTAGAGTTCCTCCGGGAGGTCGCGAGCCCAGGGGAAGCGTTCGCGCGCGGCGGCCGCCAGACGGACGTGGTGGGCGAGCATGTCGGCGGTCACGACGCGGAGGTCCTGGACGTGCTCGACCCTGCCCTCCGGGCTGCAGCGGACGTGGACCTTGTCCGGCATGTGCGCGACGAGCCAGCAGGCCCAGCGCCGTTCGCGCTCCCCCTCGACGCCGCACACGCCGGCCATCAGCGCGGGGGCGTTGTCTCCGGCGAGGTCGAGGGCGCGGGAGACGTCGGAGCGGAGGTCCGCGGGCACGCCGTCGAGGAAGGCCGCGCGGTCCGGCGCCGGGGAGGGGGCGGGGGCCGCGCCGTCGGCCAGCGCGGGGAGGAGCGGGCCCTGGGTCGTCAGCAAGAGCCATGCGACCAGGGCCGCCGCGGCGGCGCGCATGGGACGGGCTGCGAGGCTGTTGACCCGGATGCTTTGGGCGCGGGCCCGAGGGATCCAGGTCAACAGCCACCCTCTCCCCTGGTGGGGGAGAGGGTCGGGGTGAGGGGTGCCACGGGCGTGGCACCCGCGTTCAACTCTGGTTGCGGTTAGCTGCGTTCGGCGCGGGAAGACGGGCATGCGAGGCTACCCCGGCTCGGAATCGATGAGGGGGATTTGCTGCGTGTCGGAGGAGCCGCGCCGCCGGGCGCCGCCGTGCGACTGCCGAAGGGCGGCGAGGAGGGCCTGCTCCAGGGCCTTCGTGCCGGGAAACCGTTTCTTCGGGTCCGGGGCCATCATGCGGGAGACCAGCTCCGCCACCGCGGGTGGGAGCGAGAGGCGCTCCGGGTCGAGGCGCTCGATGCGGCCGCAGGAGAGCTTGATGGCCGCGTCCGACCAGCTATCGCCGCCGAACGGGGCGTCGCCGGAAAGGAGGTGGAAGAGCGTCGCGCCGAGCGAGTAGAGGTCGCTCGCCGGCGTCGCCATTCTCGGATCCGTGAGCTGCTCCGGCGACATGTAGTTGATCGTCCCGACCACGTCGCCGGTCTTCGTCAGCTTGGAGGACGCATCGGGGCTTTCGGAGCGGACGAGGCCGAAGTCGGTGAGGCACGCGGAGCCGTCCTCCCGGACCATGACGTTCGACGGCTTGACGTCCCGATGCACGAGCCGGGTGGCGTGGACCGCGCCGAGCCCGCGGGTGACGTCGACGGCCAGGCGCAGGACTTCGGCGACCGGCATCGGTCCGCGCTCGGTCGACAGCTCACGGAGGTTCCTTCCCTGGACCCACTGGAGCACGAGAAAATAAAACCCGTCGGAGAAGCCCGCATGATGGAGCGCGACGAGGTTCGGGTGCTGGAGGCGCGCGGTCTCGCGGGCCTCGCGGAAAAACCGCCGCACGATCACCGGGTCGTTGCGCAGATCGCTATGGAGCACCTTCACCGCGACCACGCGATTCAGCGGCTGCTGGATCGCGCGGTAGACCACGCCCATGCCGCCGCTGCCGACCTCCTCCACGACCTCGATGCCCTGCTGGGCGAACGAGCTGCGGTGGTCCTCGAAGCGCCGCACGCTGCGGGGGGTCGCGTCCGGTGCGCCGGCGACGGTTTCGTCGCCGACGAGCGGGATCGGCTGCGCCTCTTCACGCGGGAGCAGCTCGGCGTGCGGGTCGGCCGGCACGAGGAGCCGCAGCTTGCAGTTGGGGCACGGGAAGGACTGTCCCGCCTTGAGCGTGAAGACGTTGATGCGTGCCCAGCACTCGGGGCAGAGGGCGACCTGGCGGTGCGTCAGGGACCGGACTTCGGCGAGCTGGGCGTGCGTCAGCCACTGGCGTCGATAAAGGACATGGGCCACGGCGACCGGGCGGCCGAGAAACTCCTCGAACTCCGCCCGCTCCGCCTGGATCTCGGCGACGTCGTCGGGGCGGAGAAACCTCCGCTCGACGGCGCACTTCAGGAAATCGTCTTCGCCCTTCGACTCCGTGGCCATGGGTAGGGGCTCCCGAGGGTGAGGGAAGGGACGCGATCCGGGAGCCCCGATTATAGGGGAAAGGGTCGATGGCGGTCAACTTTGCGTTGCTTCCCGCGCCGCGCGACGGATAGAATCCGCGCAACGGTTCCGTGCCGTGAGCGCTTCACGTTACCACGGAGACACGGAGACACGGAGGACCCACGGAGAAGGGGATGAGCCTGGCGACGGTTCTCCGCGAAAGCTCCGTGTCCCCGTGGTGAGTGCTTGCGAATCCACAGGGCCTGGACCCTGCCGGACCCACCCAAGGAAATCTCCATGGCCCTCGTCGTCCGCGTGCCGCGGGAAGAGCTTCTCGCCGCGGCCCGTCACCTGCCCGGGGAGCACGAGCTGCGGGAGATGGCGGTTCCGTCCTATTGCCATCGCCTGCCGCCGATCCGCTGGCTCTTCTGGCGGCGTCTCGAGACGGCGCTACGGCTCGCGGCGCTCCGGCCCGGCGAGTCCGCGCTGGAGTTCGGCGTGGGCTCGGGCATCCTCCTTCCCACCCTCGCGGAGCGCTGCACGCGCGTGTTTGCGACCGACCTTTTTCTTGGGCCCGCCCGCGCCCTCGCCCAGGCCCGCGGCCTCTCGACCGTGCGGTTCGTGGAGGACCCCGCGCGGGTCCACGAGGGGATCACCCCGCCGGTCGAATGCGTCTTCGCGCTCGACGTGCTGGAGCATGTGGAAGACCTGCCGCATACGCTTCGCTCGTTGGCGGCGTGCCTCGCCCCCGGCGGGCGGCTGATCGTTTCCGGTCCCACGGAGACTTTTTCTTATCGAGTCGGGCGCGCCATCGCGGGGTTCAAGAACGAGTACCACCACCGCAACGTCCGCGACATTCTCGCCGCGGCGCTGGCCGGGGGCTGGTCGCTGGAGGTCCGTGCGCGCGAGCCCTTTTTCCCGTTGCCCCGCGCCTTCGAAATCTACCGTCTCGTGCGCCGGGCGGAGGGCGCGTGATGCACGAGGGAGAGCGCGTCGCGGTCGTCATTCCGGCGTACAAGGTCGAGGGGACCATCGTCCGGGTCGTCGCGGGGGTCCCGCCCTGGGTGGACCACGTGGTCGTCGTGGACGACGCCTCGCCGGACCGCACGTCCGAGCTCGTGCGCGGGCTGTCGGACCCGCGCGTACGCTTGCTGCGGCACGAGGTCAATCTCGGGGTGGGGGGGGCGATGACGACGGGCTACCGCGCCGCGCTGGAGCTGGGGGCCGCGCTGGTCGTGAAGATGGACGGGGACGGGCAGATGGACCCGGCACGGCTGCCGCAGCTCCTTGCCCCGCTCGTTGCCCGGCGCGCGGACTATGCGAAGGGAAACCGGTTCTACGATTTCCACGCCCTGCGTCGGATGCCCGCGGCGCGCCGCTGGGGGAACATGGGACTGACGTTTCTGGCGAAGGTCGCGAGCGGCTACTGGAACATCTCGGACCCCACGAACGGGTACACGGCGATCCGCCGGGAGGCGCTCTCGGCGTTGAATCTCGACGCCGTGCATCCGCGGTACTTTTTCGAGATCAGCATGCTCATCAACCTGAACGTGGTCCGCGCGGTCGTCGTCGATCTGCACATGCCGGCCATTTACGGGGACGAGAAGAGTTCGATGAGCCTGGCGGAGATCTCGCTCACGTTCCCGTTCCGGCTGTTCGCGGGCCTGGTGCGGCGCGTCTACTGGCGGTATTTTTTTTACGACCTGACCGAGACCAGCGTCTTCCTGGCCTCGGGGCTGCTGCTCATGGGGCTCGGGACGGCCTTCGGGCTCTGGCGCTGGTACGTGAGCATCACGACGGACAAGCTGCAGAGCACCGGGACGATCTTCCTCGCCGCGCTGCCGTTCATCCTCGGGTTCCAGCTTTTTCTCCAGGCCGTCGTGCTGGACATCCACAACCGGCCGGGGGAGCCGATCTCGAACCAGCCGCCGGGGGAGTGAGGATGGGGGTTGCCGCTGGTCTACGACCCGGGCCGGAACGGCTGAATCATGATGTGGCTCGTCGGGACGGGTGGAGGGAGGAGTGGGCGGGCCGAAGTGTAGAGCCGTTGGGCGGACGAACGCCGTCGCGCGCGAGCGATGGCGGTGGGCAAAAGCGATTTCAAAATCCAAATTTCAAAATATCAAATTTCAAATTGCAATTTGGGGACGCCTCCAACCGCCGAGGACGGGCAGGCGAGAGCGAACCCCGGGCACGCCTCGTGGGCACGGCTGCGCCGTGCCCCTACGGCGACGCGAGGAAAGTAACGAAAATGAGCCCACTTGGGGCGTGACGACGGCGCCGTCCTTCAAATTTGAAATTTGAAATTTTGCAATTTGCCATTCGAAATCGAGGGCGACGGACAGCCGCGGCCGGGACAGCCTCTCACTGCGGAAGCGGCTCGGAGAATCGTAATCGATGACAGCCTCGGAATCAGCCATCAGCAACCAGCAGTCGGCAATCCCTCGGTGGGAGCTCGTCCTCGGCGCGGCCCTCGTCGCCCTCGCGGCGTGGCTGCGGTTTCCCGGCCTGGAGGAGCGCGGGCTCTGCATTCCGGACGAGGGAGCCATCGCTTCGCACGGCCTCTTGTGGCTGGCCCGAGCGCCGGGCATGATCTGGGCGCACCCCGCGCACGCGCCGCTGCTCGGACTGGCGTCGTCGATCTTGGGCGCGGACGTCACGGGGTTTCTCAGGGTCCAGGCCGCCCTCGGCGTGTTCGGGGCGGCGCTCATCGCCTGGCTGTTTCGCCGCTGGGAAGGGGCGGGCGCGGCTGCGTTAGGAGCCCTCGTCTGGGCCACGGCGCCGTACTACCTCTTCTATCAACGGGCCTGCCTCTCGGACGGCAATGCGAACCTCATGACCTGGATCGGGCTCGGCCTGCTGGGGACGGCGCTGAGGTTTGGCCGTGGGAGGGCGGAGGTCGGGCCGGGCGGCGCGGATGCGCCCTCGCGAGGCCTGCTCCTCGGTGCGGGGCTTTTTCTCGGCATGGGCTTCTGGTTCGCTCCGTCCGACGCGCTCCCCGCCCCGCTCGCGTGCGCCGCGACGGCCGCGATCGGCCTGCGCTCGGGCCGAGCGTGGCACGGGGTCGCGCGGGACGTGGGGCTCGTGATCGCGGGCGGTGCGCTCTCGCTCCTCGTGACGGCCGTGCTCGGCTATCCGGGGATTTCCTGGGAGCTGGAGCTGCGCTTCCTGCGCGCCTCGGTCGCGCTCGCGTCCAAGGTTTCGTGGACCTTCGGCGCCTTCGGTTTTCTGTGGCGGGGCCTCGGACCGGCGCCGTGCCTGCTCGCGTGCGTCGGCCTGGTCGTGGCGGCGCGACGCCGGCGCGACGCCGATCTCCTCTTCGCCCTCGTGCTGGTCGGCCTCCTCCTGTTTACCCTACGCGCGGGCATCCTGTACTCGAGGATGGTTTTCCCCGCGAGCCTCGGCGTGCTGTGGTTCGCCGGCGTGGGAGCGGAGGCGGGAGTGAAATGGGCGCGCGGCCTCGCCGGGGTCCGCGGCCCGGCCTGCGCGGCGCTCCTCGTCGTCGCTTTTGGCGCGGCCCATGCGGCGACGGTCTGGGGCGCGGCCTCCACCGCGCGCAACCTGCGCGGCGGTTACACCGAGACTTCGGACTGGCTCCGGCACGCGGGAGCGGGGCGACTGCTGACGTCGCAGGCGAATTTCATTTTCACGGCCACCGGCGCGTGGTCGGCGGTCACTGCGCGCGAGGAGCTGCAGGCCATTTGGGCGTCCGGCGGGGGTGATCGGGAGGTCGGCGCGCGGCTCGAGCGGTTCGTCGCGGAGGGGGCCGCGGAGGGGGCCGCGGAGACCGGGCCGGAGGGCGCGCGGAAGTGCACGCATCTGATCGTGGATTACATCTTCTGGACGGAAGCGACGCCGGACGTGCTGCGGGGTTTGCGGTCCTTCCTCGATCGCCACCCGCCCGACCTCCTCGTCGAAAATCCGGCGGGTGCGAACCCGATGGTGCTGGAAGAGAGTGCGGACTGGCAAGCGGTGGGGGACCCGCGCGCGGCGAAGCTGTGGGTGTACGACCTGACGCGGCTGTGCGCGGAGCTTGCGCGCTGAGGCCGTGCGGCGGCGGCCTAGCGGAGCAGGATCCACGCGCCCCATCGACGCGGGCGAAAGACGCCCGCGGCCCGGTCGGCGGCGAGGAGCCGGAGCTGGGCCTCGCGGGGCGCCTGTTCGGCTGTACGCGTGGCGGGCCCCGCGGTCGCCGCACTCCACAGGCCCTCGTAACACGCATCCATCAGCTCGTGCGTCGCGTCGTCGGGCACGGCCCAGAGCGAGAGCAGAAAGCCGCGTGCGCCCGCGATCGAAAGGGCCCGTGACAGTCCGAGCACCCCTTCGCCGGCTGTCGTCTCGCCGCGGCCCGTCTCGCACGCCGAGAGCACGACCAGCTCGATGCCGGAGAGGTCGAGGCCCTGCAGCTACTCCGACCGACGGCTCCGCGGTCCACAGCCTTGCCGTCCGACGAGCCGCCTGAAGGCGGAACTACGAACGTATACCTCGGCCTTCGAGGACCGCGACCGCACTTGGTCAACGGGCCCCTTGTGACCTGGCGACCAAGTCGAGGCACGATGCCTGGGGGCGCGGGCCTCCGGCCCGCGCGAACGGCCACATCGGCTGCGACTTGCCGTGACACAGTTGATGACTGTGTCCGAAGCTCGTCAACGGGCCACTTGCTCCTGCATGGCGCGTCGGGTTGACGCCGACCGTCCTACCGTGTGCGATGTTGTCACGCAAGGCCGGCATGGGCCGATCGCGTCGCGGCTGTCCCGCGGAGTCCGCGCCTCAGGCCGGGCATCAGGAGGGGCGCGTGACTTTCAGCATGGCTCCGTCTACGGCCTGGGGACGACTCTGCGCGAGAGCTGCTTGCCCGAGTCCAGTGCGAGGATCTCGATGAAATCCCCGCCCGCCCCCTGACTGACCACGATGGCTTGGTCGCCCCGAACCTGGACGTACGGTCGGTGCCAGTACTTCGAGTGGGGGACGCCGAGCGCCGCGCAAATGGACCGCCACGCAGCCTTCCCGTCCGTGGCGCGCACGCGGGCGACGGCGACCCCGCTGTCGGCGAGCCGGCACCATGTGTAGACCAGCAGGTCGCCCCCGGGTAGCGGCACGACCTCCGCGCCGTCCGAGTCGTCGGCCTTCGCCGCGTCCGATTCCCAGAGCGCGGATCCGTGGGGGTCGAGCCGTGCGATGCGGCGCTCGGTGACCACGATGAACCCGTCCTCCTGCGGCCAGGCCGCGGCCACATGCTCCGTGAGGTCGATGCGGAGCGCGCCCATGCGGTCGAAGAAGCGCGCGTAGGCCCCCTTGCCGCCGAAGCCGCCGTCGCGGACCAGGAAGAGGCCGCCGACCTCGCGGATCGACATCGGATCGGAGACGTCGGGGAGACGGGCGCGCCACGCCGGCTTGCCGGTTTCGGTCGAGCGCGCCACGAGCCAGCGACCGTCCTCCGGGCGCACGCTCGACGCGCAACTCGTCGCCAGCAGCAGGTCGCGGCTGGCGCACAACCGGTCCGCCGGCCCCTCCGCGCGCCACAGCTCGCGTCCGGTTGGGCGGTCCAGCGCGACGATCCCTTCGCCCACGACCACGAAGACGCGCTCACCGTCCGCGAGTCGGTCGGGCGGGCGCACGCCGCCGAGCCGGTCGCCGAGCCGGACCGACCACGCGGTCTTGCCGGCCGGATCCTGGCGCACGACTGCATCGTCCTCGAACCGCACCTCCTCGGGCTCGCGTGCGACCACGCTGCACGTCGCGACATCGAACACGACCTCGCCGATACGGTAGCGACCGCGGTGGTCGGGATCCGGCACGGCCCACCTGTACGGGTTGGCGCCGGGGATCTTGCCGAGGACCACGCCCTCGTCCGGCGATACCCAGCGGTTTTCGACCACGACCGGCGCGGGCGGGATGGCGCAGCCGGGCGTTTGGGGGGAGGCGGTGCGCGGGGTGGCGGCGGCGGAGAGCAGGAGCAGCGCGAGTAGTGCGGCGCTGGGAAGGACCGGAGTGAAGGCGATCGGGGAGGAGTCGGCGAGGCGGGCGATCATGGAGGGGGTTCCTTTCGAGATGTGGGGGACGCGGCGATTCAGGACGCCGCGGCACGGTGCGGCGGGTGATTGCGATGCGATGCCGGCTCCGACGCCGCGTGGCGCTCAAGAGTTCCCAGCGCGTGGCGCCGCATTGTTTGGCAGGATTCTGGGTAGTCTCAGTGGCCTGGGCTGGTAGAATCTTCATCATCGGACGGAGGCGAAAGCCGGCATGAGGCTGGGACCGGGTCCCCGCCCCGTTTGGCGCGATGTCCGGAAGAGCAACAGCAGGATTGGCGGGACCATCATGAGCGAGGAAGTTCCGGTCGGCGAGGGAACCTCACCGGAATCGACCAACGGCCCGGCCAAGAATCCGGCCGAGCGATCCGAGGATCTTTCGCGGGAGGGCTCCTCGGAGTCGCCAATTCTGGGTCCGCAGTCCCAGGTCTTGGGCGGAGTTTTCTTTCCCGAAATGCGGATCGAACAGGAACCGCCACGCGAGGGGGAAGAGGAGGACGAGGAACTCGTAGGTGCCCCGGAGGAGGGCGGCCTGGACGGCGCGATCGGTGCTGTGGCACCGGACGGAACCTGGCGCGACGGGGTTACCACGCAAGTGCCCGAGCGGTTTGCACGCGAGCCGGCCGCGGACGAAGCGGGGGACGCGGGAGCGGCGCCCGGTGCGCCCGAGACTTGGGAGCACGAAGTCAAGCGGCTTGGTTTCGCCATGATGGCGACGCTCGTCGTGTGGGTCATCGCGCCTTGGCTCCTCTACCTCGCGTGGGGCATGCTCACGCGCGAGCCGGAGCCTGGCGCCAAGCCACGCGGAGTTGGATTGGCCTTGCTGGCGATGGTGCAGGGACTCGGGCAGAGTATCGCCGTCGCCATCTGGCTGGCGACTTATGTTCGGCTGGTGCTGCGCTAGCGGCCTGTTGACGAACTCCAGGCAGGATGCCTGGGGGCGCGGGCCTCCCTCCTTCGCTCGCTCGACGCGAGCTACGGAGCGCAGGCCGGCCCGCGCGAACGGCCACATGGGCTGCGACTCGCCGTGACAGAATTGACGACTGTGTCCGAGGTTTGTCAACGGGCCACCAGGCCGGCGGATCGTCCGCCCTGGCGTGGCTCGTCCGCGTGGCGCTTCCCGTCCCGACCTAGCCGGGCGGCAGCCGGCCCCGCCGTTGCCCGGACTTCCGCCACCGCGCCCGCGCGTGGGGCCGCGATCCCGTTCTAGAGCTTCTTCGCGGCGAGGGCGGCTACGCTTTGGTTCTTCTCCACCTGGTGCCCCACCTTCACGCGGACCGCGACGACGAGCCCGGGGATCGGGGCGCGAAGTTGGGTGCGCCCGTCGCCCGCGTCCTCGCTGGGGCGCACGGCGAGCGAGAAAACCCGTGCGCAGATGGCCGGCCAGGAACCGTGCTCCGGACCGTGTCTTTTGTTTTTGGCGCCTTGCGCATGGCGCCGTGGGAAGGATCGTGCCTAAGATCCAATGAGACGGTCCCGACCCCGCGATCGCACCCGGGCCGGTGCGGCGCTTCGGTGGACGGGTCCGCCCTGCACCGACGGGGCGACCCGGTTGAACAGTTCCGAGCCCGTTGAGTGCGGGGGTGGCGCCGGGAGAAGGCGGGGAGGTGATTCTGATAAGCCGTGCGGGAGCGGGTGCAGGGCGGAAGCCCTGCACCACCTGGCCGCGAGTCCTGTCGAAAATCACGCCGCGGAGTCACGGCGGGACCGCCCCCAGCCGCTAGGCCGGCGTCTCGATCACCAGCAGCACGTCCCCCTTCTCCACCGCCGCGCCCTCCTTCGCCAGGACCTCCGCCACGACGCCCGCGCGCGGGGCGGGGATCTCGTTCTCGAGCTTCATCGCCGCGAGGACGACCACGCTCTGGTTCTTCTCCACCTTGTCCCCCGCCCTCACGCGGACCGCGACGACGAGCCCCGGGATCGGGGCGCGGACCTGGGTGCGACCCTCGCCCGCGGTCTCGCTCGGACGCACGGCGAGCAACGATTCGAAGCGCGGATCCGCCACGGAGATCTCGTAGGTCTGCCCGTCCAGGACGATCTCGTAGGTACCGTTCGCGTACTTCCAGCCGAAGCGCAGCCGGCCGTCGTCCAGGGTCGCGCCCCGGAGGCTGCGGCGGCTGGCGTCCAGGCGAAGGACGTGGGTCCGCCCGCCGGCGGTGAGGGTCAGGGCCCCGTCCTGCTCCGACACCTCGACGACGAGCCGTTGGTCGCCGCAGGTGACGGCGTAGCGCTGCGGGATCATGCGTTCCTCCAGCCCAGAGCGCCGCCCCAGCGCCACCCGGACCGCCCCTCCGGTGCGCCCGTGCGCTGCGGGAGACCACGGCGCGAGCGTTCGTACTCGAGCGCGGCGGCAATCAGGGCCGCGACCTCCGGGTGATCGCCCGCGGTGGAGGCCAGGCCCTTCTCTTCAGAGAGAAAGCCCGTGTGCAGGTCGCCGGCCAGGAAGCGCGGGTTGCCGAGAAGGGCGAGGTGAAAGGGGATCGTCGTCTTCACGCCCACGAGCCGGAACTCGCGGAGGGCACGCACGAGTCGCGCGATCGCCTCGGCGCGGTCCTTCCCCCAGGCGATGAGCTTGGCGAGCAGCGGGTCGTAGTGGAGGGTGACGACGCTTCCCGGGCTGATCCCCGCGTCCACGCGGATGCCCGGACCGGAGGGGAACTCCAGCCCGTCGATTCGACCGGCGGAAGGCATGAACTCGGACGCGGGGTCCTCGCTCATGATCCGGCACTCCATGGCCCACCCGCGGAGGTGGACGTCCTCCTGGCGGAAGGGGAGCGTCTCGCCCGCGGCGACGGCGAGCTGCGCCTTCACGAGGTCGATGCCGGTGACCATCTCGGTGACCGGGTGCTCGACCTGCAGGCGGGTGTTCATTTCGAGGAAATAGAAGTTCCGGTGCTTGTCCACCAAGAATTCGCACGTGCCCGCATTCGCGTAGCCGACGGTTCGCGCAAGGACGACGGCGCGCTGTCCCATCTCGGCGCGGAGGGCGTCGTCGACGAACGGAGACGGGGACTCCTCGACGAGCTTCTGGTGGCGGCGCTGGACCGAGCACTCGCGTTCGCCCAGGTGGAGGACGTTGCCGAACTCGTCTCCGAGGACCTGGATCTCGATGTGGCGCGCGGCGGTCAGATACCGCTCCACGAACACGCCGGGGTCGCCGAAGGCCGCCTTGGCCTCGGAGCGTGCCTCGCGCACGGCCTTCGGGAGCTCGGCCGGGGAGTGGACGACGCGCATCCCCTTCCCGCCGCCGCCGGACGCGGCCTTGATCAGGAGCGGAAAGCCGACGTCGCGTTCGATGGCGCGCGCATCGGGTGGATCGCCGATGTCCTCGTACAGGCCGGGCACGGTGGGGACATGGGCGCGCCGCGCGAGCTTGCGCGCTTCGATTTTGTTCCCGATCCGCCGGATGGCCTCGGCCGAGGGGCCGACGAACTTGACGCCGGCGCGCGCGCAGGCGCGGGCGAGGGCCGGGTTTTCGGAGAGGAAGCCGTACCCGGGGTGGAGGGCGTCGCAGCCGGACTCGCGCGCGACGGCGAGCAGGCGGTCGATGCGGAGATAGCTCTCGCGCGCCGGGGCCGGGCCGAGCGCATAGGCCTCGTCGGCGAGGGTGACGTGCGGGGCCCACTCGTCGGCCTGGCTGTAGACGGCCACGGTGCGGATCCCGAGCTCCTCGCAGGCGCGGATCACGCGGATGGCGATCTCGCCGCGATTTGCAACCAGCAGTTTTCGCATGGGCTTCGACATGGCGGGCACCCCGGGGCGTTTGATTGCTGATTGATGATTTCTGATTGCTGAGTACGGCCAGAGGGAGCGGTTCATGATTCGAAACGCCGGCGCTGCGGATTGTGCGGGGGGAGCCGATTGCCAAGAGGACGTGTGGACCGGCGGTCGTCACTCAGCAATCAGCAATCGTCAATCAGCAATCCCCTACAGGGGCATGTTCCCATGCTTCTTCGGCGGATTCTTGTCGCGCTTGGTCCGGAGCAGCTCGAGGGCGCGGATGAGGCGGAACCGCGTGTCGGCGGGCTCGATGACCGCGTCGAGGTAGCCCTTTTCCGCAGCGATGTAGGGGCTCGCGAACTTCTTGCGATACTCTTCGATGAGCCGGGCGCGGGTCTTCGCCGGGTCCTTGGCCTGCTCGAGCTCTTTTTTGAAGATGATGTTGACCGCCCCTTCCGGGCCCATGACGGCGATCTCCGCGGTGGGCCAGGCGAAGTTCACGTCGGCGCGGATGTGCTTCGAGTTCATGACGTCATAGGCGCCGCCGTAGGCCTTCCGGGTGATGACGGTGAGCTTCGGGACGGTGGCCTCGCAGTAGGCGTAGAGGAGCTTCGCCCCGTTCACGATGATGCCGCCGTGCTCCTGCGCGACGCCGGGGAGGAAGCCGGGGACGTCGACGAAGGTGACGAGCGGGATATTGAAGGCGTCGCAGAAGCGGACGAAGCGGGCGCCCTTCACCGACGAATGGATATCGAGGCAGCCGGCGAGGACGGCGGGCTGCTGCGCGACGAGGCCGACCGGGCGGCCGTTGAACCGTCCGAACCCGACGATGAGATTGCGCGCGAAGTCCGCGTGCACCTCGAGGAACTGCCGATCGTCCAGGACGGTGAGGAGGATCTCCTTCATGTCGTAGGGCCTTTGCGGGTTGTCCGGGACGTGGACATTGAGGCGGGTGTCGCGCCGCGCGGGATCGTCCGCGGTGGCGACGACGGGCGGCTCCTCGGCGTTGTTCTGCGGGAGGAAGCCGACGAGGCGTCGCACGGTCTGGAGGCACTCGGCCTCGTTCCGGGCGCGGAAGTGGGCGACGCCGCTCGTCTCGTTGTGGACGGCCGCGCCGCCGAGCCGCTCGGAGGTGACCTCCTCGTGGGTGACGGCCTTGATGACGTTCGGGCCGGTGACGAACATGTAGGAGGTCTGCTCGACCATGAAGATGAAGTCGGTGATGGCGGGGGAGTAGACGGCGCCGCCGGCGCACGGACCGAGGATGCAGGAGATCTGCGGGACGACGCCCGAGGCGAGGGTGTTCCGGAGGAAGATGTCCGCGTAGCCGCCGAGCGACTCGACTCCCTCCTGGATCCGCGCGCCGCCGGAGTCGTTCAGACCGACGATGGGGATGCCGAGCTTCATGGCCCCGTCCATGATCTTGCAGATCTTCGCGGCGTGCATCTTGCCGAGCGAGCCGCCGAAGACGGTGAAATCCTGCGCGAAGACCGCGACCGGCCGGCCGTCGATGCGGCCGTAGCCGGTCACCACGCCGTCGCCGCGGACCTTCTTCTTCGCGAGGCCGAAGTGACCGCAGTCGTGCTGGACGAAGAGGTCGATTTCGTCGAACGAGCCTTCGTCCACGAGGAGGTGCAGGCGCTCGCGGGCGGTGAGCTTGCCGGCCTGGTGCTGCTTTTCGACGCGTTCGGCGCCGCCCCCCTCGAGGGCCTTTTTTTTGAGGAGGTCGAGGCGGCGGAGACGGCGCGTGTTCGAGGATTGCTGATTGTTGATTGCTGATTGCTGATTGACCGGCTCAAGACGTCGGGGGAGGGAGGGCATCGGGAGGCTCCGGAGGATTGCTGATTGGCGATTGCTGATTGACGGGCTCAGGATGCTCTGAGAGGAGGGTTGTGGTAGCAGCTCCGGTTCATGTCAACGGGCGCGCCTACTATCGGCGGACTTTGCCGTGATGTGGGATGCCGCTGCGATGGCCACGAGCTCGCCTGTCTCTTTCATGAGCGAGGTCAGGCGCGCGGGCTTCATCTGCCCCGACTCGACAAGCAGTTCGAGCCAGTAGAGAGTCTCGTCGGCTTCCTCCTCCACGACCGCAATCCGGGAGGCGAACTCCGCGCGAGAGCGGGCACGGCAGGCTGCCCGGTAGTTGGCGCCAACGGAAGTGCCGGAACGCAGAATCTGCTTCCCGATCACCGCGGACACAAGGTGTTTGGGCAGAGCGGTGACCAGCCGGACGATGCGCAAGGCGAACGCTTTCGTGCGAGCCTTCAATTCCTCCGGGATCATGCGATATCCCTCCATGTCGGTCCGATTGTGCCAGAGCGTGCAGTAGTTACCCGGCAGCCCACGGGCGACGCCGTCCTTCAATCAGCAATCAGCAATCGTCAATCAGCAATCCTCCTACATGTGCAGGCCTCCGTCCACCACCACCACCTGCCCCGTCACGTAGTCGGAAAGCGCGCTCGAAAGAAACAGGACCGCGTTCGCCACGTCGCGCGGGGTCCCGAGGCGCGCGAGCGGGACACCCTCGAGGAGCTTCGCGCGCACCTTCTCGTCCAGGCCCGCGGTCATGTCCGTCGTGACGAAGCCGGGAGCTACGACGTTGATCTGGAGGTTGCGGGAGCCGAACTCCTTGGCCGCGGATTTCGTGAAGGCGATGATGCCGGCCTTCGAGGCTGCGTAGTTCGCCTGACCCGCGTTGCCCATGAGCCCGATGACGGAGGCGACGTTCACGATCTTGCCGGCGCGTTGCTTCATCATGGGGCGGACGACCGCCTTCGTGCAGTTGAAGCAGCCCTTCAAGTTCACGGCCATCACCCGGTCCCACTCCTCCTCCTTCATGCGGAGGAGCAGGTTGTCGCGGGTGATCCCCGCGTTGTTCACGAGGATGTCGATCCGGCCGAAGGCCTTCATCGTTTCCTCGGCCAGGCGGTCGGCGTCGGCGGCGAGGGAGACGTCGGCCCGGACGGCGAGGGCCTTGCCGCCGTTCTCGGTCACGGCCTTCACCGTCTCGGCGAGCAGGGCCTCGTTGGTCGCGGCGCAAACCACGGCGGCGCCGCGTTCGGCGAGGGCGAGGGCGACCTCGCGTCCGATGCCTCGCGAGGCCCCGGTGACGATCGCGGCCTTTCCGGTCAAATTCATCGGAGCGCCTCCAGCGTGGCGAGGCCGTCGACGTTCGCGACGGTCGCACCCGGGACGATCTTGGACGCCAGGCCGGAGAGCACGCGGCCCGGACCCAGCTCTAGGAACGACGTGAAGCCTTCGCCCGCCAGAAAACGCATGGAGTCCTCCCACAAGACGGAGCTGGTGAGCTGGCGCCCGAGCGCTTCCCGGATTTCCGCGGGCTCCGTGACGAACCGCGCCGTCACGTTCGAAACGACGGGGACGCGCGGTCGCGCGATCGACGTGCGGTCGAGCTCCGCGCGCAGCCGCTCGGCGGCCGGTTCCATGAGGGGCGAGTGAAAGGCGCCCGCGACCTTGAGCGGGAATGCGCGCTTCGCGCCGAGCGCCTTCGCGCGGCCGCAGGCGACCTCGAGGGCCTGCAGTTCGCCGGAGATCGCCACCTGGCCGGGGCCGAGAAGGTTGGCGGGGACGACGACGCCCGCGGTCCGGCTGTCCGCGCAGGCTTGCTCGACCTTCGCGCGGTCGAGGCCGAGGACCGTGGCCATGCCGCTCGGCTTCAGGTCGCAGGCCCTTTGCATGTATTCGCCGCGGCGGCGCACGAGTCGGACGCCGTCCTCGAGGGACAGTGCGCCCGCGGCAACAAGGGCGGTGTACTCGCCGAGCGACAGGCCGGCCGCCGCGGCAGCCTCGGGGAGCTTGCCGCGTTCGCGCAGGGCCTCGACGACCGCGAGGCTCGCGACCAGGATCGCGGGCTGGCTCACGTCGGTTCGGGCGAGCGTTTCCTCGGGCCCTTCCGCGCACAGTTTCGCGAGGTCGAGGGAGAGGGCCGAGGCGGCGACGTCGAAGACGCGCCGTGCGGCGGGCGAGGAGGCCACAAGGTCCGCGGCCATGCCGACGCTCTGGGCCCCCTGGCCGGGAAAGAGCCACGCGCGCTTGGACATGGAAACCTCCCCATGCGGGTAGCCGCAGCCAGGAGACGAACACGGGCGCTACGCCCGCGCCCCCCCGTCGCCCCGACCCTCTTCGCTACGCGGGAAAAGGGGGGCTCGTGGGGCTTCAGTTTTGTTTCTGTAGGTTCTTGGTGTCTCTCGTGGCCCCGACCTGGCCCGAACGCCTGGGAGGGAGAAGGAAGGCTCAATTCTCAATGAGCAAGGTTCAAAGCAAGGCTCAAGACTCAATGCTCAACGCCTTATTCGCGTGCGTGACCGAATCTCCGGAAATCCGCTGACGAACCAGGTCTGGGAAGCTCGGCGTTGGGGGCTCCGGCCTCCCTGAGCCTTGAACATTGAGTCTTGAATGAGCCTTGTTCCTTGAGCCTTGAACCTTTGCATCCGCGACGCACCCCCCAGATCGATTTTGAAGCCCCACTAGGGTTCTCCGACCTGCGCGTTTGCCGCGCACCGGTCGCGGAACAACAGCCCTCGCGGGGTCGCTCGGACGAGCGCCGCCGGGCCCCGGCGCTACCAGCGGAGCAGGCTGGACGCCCAGGTGAGGCCGGCGCCGAAGGCGACGAGGCAGATGAGGTCGCCGGACTTGAACCGGCCCTGTCGGTGGGCCTCGTCCAGCGCGATCGGGACGGAGGCCGCGGAGGTGTTCCCGTACCGGTCGATGTTCACGTAGAGCTTGTCCATCGGGAGCTCGAGGCGCTTGGCCGCGGACTCGAGGATGCGCAGGTTCACCTGGTGCGGCACGATGCAGGCGAGGTCCTTCACCTGAACGCCCGCGTGCGCGGCCGCGCGCTCGGTCATGGCGACCATCTTGCGGACGGCGAACTCGTAGACCTCGCGGCCCTTCATCTGGATGAAGTGCTTTCGCCCATCGACCGTCGCATGGGTGGCGGGCATGCGCGCGCCGCCGGCAGGGACGAGCATGCAGCCGTCCACGTCCCCCTTCGCGCCGAGGAAGCTGGCAAGGACTTCGCGCGGGCCGTCAGTCTCGCGGAGGACGGCCGCGCCTGCGCCGTCCCCGAAGATGACGCACGAGTTGCGGTCGGTGTAGTCGACGATGGTGGAGAGCGACTCCGCGCCGATCACGAGGGCGTTTCGGCAGGTCCCGTTCGCGACCATGCCCGTGCCCGCCGCGAGGCTGTAGAGGAAGCCGGTGCAAGCCGCGTTGACGTCGACGGCGGCGGAGTTCGCGGCGCCGAGCTTGTGCTGGACGTGGCAGGCGGTGTTCGGGAGGAGGTTGTCGGGGGTGCAGGTGCCCACGACGATCATGTCGAGCTCCTCCGCGGCGAGGCCCGCCATCTCGAGCGCGCGCCGACCGGCCTCCGCGGCCAGGTCCGAAGTATACTGGCCGGGCGAGAGCACCCGGCGCTCGCGGATCCCGGTTCGGCTCTGGATCCACTCGTCGCTGGTCTCGACCTTCGTGGCGAGTTCCTGGTTCGTCAGGACCTTCGAGGGGAGGCAGGTCCCGGTGCCGAAAATCCCGACCCGTTTGAGCGCTGCCATCGGACCTCCTCGAACGGCACGAAAACCGGGGCCTCCGCGTCGCGCACGCGGGCCACGGCCAACGAGGGCGGGTCACCGGACCCGCCGCACACAACGAAAACCCGCCCGGACCGGTCGGTCACGGGTCGGGAAAGTCGAGCATCACGCGGTTGGAAGCCGCGCCGAGGCCGCTCTCTCGCCCTGAGTACCGCCCCACAGAATTGGGAGACCAATTTCCTCGGCGATTTCGTCCGCCTGCTTCGTTGCGCACGCTCGACGTAGTTCTCCGCTACTACCCCTCGCGCGCGCGCCTCGCGGGCGGCCGAACTTGCCTTCGGCTATTGGTCACCGACTTCCGTGGAGCGGTACTGAGCGAGGCCGAAGGCCGAGTCGAATGGGTCGCGGTTCCGTCTGCCGCACGGGCGCGAGCCGCTACGCGGTGGCGGCCGGGAGCCGGGAGATCGCTTCGAGGATTTCCCGGTTCATCTCTTTTCGCGCGAGGTCCGCCGCGACGCGGATCCCGTTGGCGATCGCCTTTGCCCGGCTGCGGCCGTGGGCGATGATCGACACGCCGGCAACGCCGAGGAGCGGGGCGCCGCCGTATTCGGAGTAGTCGAGCCGCTCGCGCACGCGATCGATCGACTGGCGGACCAGCCCCGCGGAGGAAGCGCACCGGCCAGGGTCTCCTGCGGCGATGGCGGTCGGGGATGCGGCCGGGCCTGCGGCCTGCGCGGCCCGTTCCAGCTCGCCGACGAGCATCAGGATGAGGGATTCCGCGCAGCCCTCGGCGGCCTTCAGGACCACGTTGCCGACGAAGCCGTCGCTGACGACGACGTCGCACGTGCCCGCGAAGAGGTCGCGACCTTCGACGTTGCCGACGAAGTTGAGGCCGGATTTCTGGAGGAGGGCGAGGGCCTGCCGATGAAGCTCCGTTCCCTTCTCGTCCTCTTCGCCGATGTTGAGGAGGCCGACCCGCGGGGTGGGGATACCGTTGAGGACGCGGGCATAGACGGAGGCCATCGCGCCGTATTGGAGAAGATGGATGGGTTTCGCGTAGATGTTGGCGCCCGCGTCGCAGAGGGTGCAGACGCCGGTGCGGTTCGGCATGGGGATCGCTATCCCTGCGCGCTTCACGCCCGGGAGGAGGCCCAGCGTGAACATGGATAGTGCGACCGCGGCGCCGGTGTTGCCCGCCGAGATGACCGCGTCGGCTCGCTGGTCCTTGACCAGGTTGACGGCCCGCTGGAGGGAGGAGTCGGGCTTCTTGCGCATCGCCTCGACGGGATGCTCGTCCATCCCGATCTCCTGAGAGGCGTGCTCGATCCGGACACCCGCGGGCACGTCCTTCTCCGCGGCCAGCTCCGCCTCGAGTCGTGCCCGATCCCCTACCAGGAAGAGGGTAAGCGTGGGGTCGCGGCGGGCCGCTTGGAGCGTCCCCAGCACCACCTCGCGGGGGGCGTGGTCACCACCCATCCCATCGATGGCGATGCGCATGGCGTGGGGGCGTCCTCACAACTTGACGATCTGCTTCAACTCGGTTTTGGGGCCTTTCTTGTGGCCGTAGTAACCGCAGTTGCCGCAGACGCGATGCGGCATGCGGGACTGCTTGCAGCGGGGGCACTTGGAAAAGATCGGGGAGCCGAGCTTGTCGTGCGTACGACGCTTGCGTCGCTTCGACTTGGAGAGTCTGCGCTTTGGATTGGGCATGGGCGTGTCCTTTCTGGTTGGGACCGCGGGGGGGAGGCGGACGGACATCGATGGCGAAGGGATGACCCCCTGGGCGATCCAAAAGAGCGCGGAATTCTAGCACCGGTGCGACGGACTGTCAATCGGATTTCAAGCGCTGGGCGCCTCTCCACGGAGTTCGGTGGCCAACAGGCGAAGGCCGGCTCGGCCGCCCGCGAGGCGCGCGAGCGAGGGGTAGGAACGGAGAACCACCGCGCGCGAGCGCAAAGGCCGGCGCCCCGACGCGCCGCAGCGCGAAGGGGGGAGGCAGGCGGCCGGAATCGCCGAGGAAATGGGTCACCCCATTCTGTGGGGCGGTATCGAGGGCGAGCACCGGCCGTGTGGCTCGAACGCGAGACTTTTACACAGAGACGCGGAGACGCAGAGGCCGGGCGCTGAGTCCATCGTCCTCTACCGGCGATCATCTCTGGCAACGGACGGAGAGATCGATTTTAGCTTCACTTCGGCTTGTTGAGGGCGAGTCCGAAGGCGTGCCGGGGGTTGACACCGCGGCGCGGAGGGGTATACTGGCTCGGAGAAGCTTCAGGGGGTCCATCCGTCATCGAGGAGGTGCTCCATGCGCGGGCGTTCGGCGTTCGCCGCCTGCCTGGTCCTCTGGTCGTTCGCGACCTCGGCCGGCGCGATCACCCAGGAGGACGTGGTCAAGCTCTCGCAGGCCGGTGTCTCGGACGAGATTCTCATCAGCCAGATCCAGGCGGAGGGCACGGTTTTTCAACTCTCCGCCGCCGAAATCGTCAACTTGAAAACGGCGAAGGTGAGCGAGAAGGTCATCGCCTTCATGATCCAGACACGACGGGGGGCGGCCGGCGCTCCCGCCGCGCCGGCCGAGGCGGGTGCGGCCTGTGGCGCCGAGGCGGCGAGCCTCACGCTGGTGCTCGCGAATGCGGACGACCGGACCTACTCCCTTCAGATTGACGAGGGAGGGCACATGATCTTCTACTATTATGGAAACTTCCAGGATCGCCTCTCCCTGGGCCGCGGGGAGACGCGCTCGATCCCGCTGTCGCCCGGGGAATGGGTCGTCCGGTGGGTGGGGGAACGGGAGGCGTATCGCTTCCGGGGGCACGGCGGCCAGGTCGTGAAGCTGCTGGTCACGGGGGTGGACTTCCAGGATTATCGTTCGACCAATCTGACGATCACGGTCGGCGATCGGGAGGTGGCGAGCGGCGCGCTCAAACGCTACGTGGATCGGGGCAGCCGGCGGCCGGTCGCTTCGGCGCCCCTGGCCGAGGCCCAACCCCTGCCCGCGCCGTCGTCCCCGCCGGTGGTCGTGAACTACTATCCGCAGCCGACCGGGTGCCTGACGTACCGGGACTACTACTCGACGCCGTCGTACTACGCGTACGGGGCGCCCTCCTACTCGTCGTCCTACTACCCCGACACGTACTACGTCACGCGTCGCAGCCACGCGTTCATTACGCCGAGCACGCTCTTCTTCAGCGGCCTCGGCGCGGTCCTGGACAAGCACAACCGCGCGGAGGGCGCGCTCGCGGGTTTCGCGTTCAGCAAATTCCTCGATGGGGCGGCGTACGGCGATCCGCTCTTCGGGTGGTAGGCGGCGCGCGCGAGGGCCACAGAGACGAGCCACCGAAGACGCCGAAGACGCCGAGAACAGAGTTCGAGAGTCGCTCGGCGCAGCCGCACCGAACCGCGACCGTGAGGGAGCGGTCCCCGCGCGTCCTTGGGTTCCCTCGGCTTGGCATCGCAATCGACTGCCTGCCCGCGAACCTGTGTTGCCGAAAGCGGAAGCTTGTGCGCGGTTGTGCAACGGAGAAGCAGGACGAGACGGATCTCTGGAGTACTTGGATGTGCAGTCGCGCAGTCCTCGGCTTGCGGGTTTTGTCGGCGCTCCTACTCCTGTCGGCGGCCGGGTGCTCCACGGCGACGCCGCCGCCCGAAGAGGCGCCGCGGTCGCGAGTGCTCGTGCAGACGTCCGGGCCCGTCGCGACGGCGCAGGCGCCGGGATCGGCGACACGAGTGTCCACTCCGGCGCCCGCCGCCGCTTCCGCCGCGGGCAGCGCGCCGGTGGGCGTTGCCGCGCCTGCGCCCGCGGGTATGGGGCCCGCGGCCGCGGTACGCGCACGGGCCGAGGCCTTTCTGGACGCGCTGCGCAGGCGGGACTACAGGTCGCTCTGGGGCTGGTATGACGAGTCGCTGCGGGAGAGCGGGGGCTCGATCGAGGAATTCGAAAAGCACATGAGGAAGTGGGAAGGGCGGCCCGGGCTGGCGCAGGCGGTGGGGCTGGGGGAGTGTCGGCTCGAGGAGCCGGTGGTGGAGGGGAACCGGGCGAGGGTGAAGGTCACGCTGACCGTGGCCGGCAAGGGGCCCGAGGAGCACGTGCTCGAGTGGGTTCGCGACGAGGAGTCGTCGGAGTGGGGCTTCGCCGGGGAGCCGCAGGGAAGGTGAAGCGGTGGGCCTGGGAGGGGGAGCGGGGCGGCGAGAGAGGGCGCAAAGGAGGAGGGGCGGAGCTCGCGGGGCTTCAACATCGATCCTGGGGGTGCGACTCGAAGTCAAATGTTCAAGGCTTAAAGCTCAAGGCTCGAACAAGACTCAAGACTTCATGCCCAGTACCGCCCCACAGAATTGGGTGACCCATTTCCTCGGCGATTTCGGCATGTTCAAATCGGGTAGTGTGTGGGTAACACGCCTTTGGTTCGGACGTAGGGGCGGGCCTAGTGCCCGCCCTGTTGGCGACACCGCGCATTCCAACGGCTTGCGGCCAGTCGTGGGCGTCCACAAGGGGCGCCCCTACGGCAGGCGGCCGACGGCAGTCTGTAACCCACGTTTGAACCATGCCGCGATTTCGGCCGCCTGCTTCGTTGCACTCGCTCGACGTAGTTCTCCGTCACTACGCCTCGCTCGCGCGCGGCCGAACTTGCCTTCGGCTATTGGTCACCGACTTCCGTGGAGGGGTACTCAGGCAGGCCCGAAACGTCAACGCTGCTCTTCACCGAGCTGCTTCGTCAGCGGACTTCCGGAAATTCGGTCACGCACGCGAGCAAGGCGTTGAGCATTGTGTCTTGAGCTTTGCTTGAACCTTGATCATTGAGAATTAAGCCTTCGTTCTCCCTCCCCGGCTTTCGAGGCGGGTCGGGGCCAAGAGACATGAAGAACCTACGGAAACGACGAAGCCCCGCTAGAGGGGTTCCCGCAAGATCTGGACGTACCGGTCCACGTTCCGGTCGAGCACGTAGATGATCGCGAGGACCCGGTGATCGCGCCAGCCGGGCGCGTGACGGCGGCACCACTCCTTCGCGACCCGGCTCCGGTCCAGCCCCGGCCCATGCTGCTGCGCCTGGTACCAGATTTCCTTTTCGATCTCGTCGAGCTGGCTCTTGATCTCGTCCACCGGATTGATGGTCTGGATCTGCATGATGTACCATTTGATCGCGAGCGCGTCGGAGGGGGAGGCGGACTTGAGTTTCCGGAGATTCTCCTCCTGAAAGCGTCGAATGTTCTCTCGGTTCTTCCGGATGAAGTTCTCGAGGTCGACCTCGATCGCCCGGAACCTGCCGTTCCGGTAGTCTCGGTCGAGGTTTTTGAATTCGTCCATGGTCTCGCTCCGGAAGGCCGAAATACCCCGCGATTTTACCGGGCGCAGGCGGGTCCTGCCAAGCACAAAGCGGGACGGCGTGAAAGTTGGTGGCCCGGGCGGGAGCGGACGCTGCCGGCGGAACCGGGTGGTACTCAGGCGTTGGGGGGTGCGGGCGGAGGCTGGGGCTGCGGGGGCACGGCGAGGGTGGGGGCCGGCGCCGGGGCCGGAGGGGGGGCGGCGTCGGAGGGCGACAGCGCGCCCTGCAGCGAGGCCTGCGCCTGCGCGGGCGGCGGTGCGGGCGGCGGCACCGCGGGGGCCTTCCGGATCGGCAGCGTGACGCGCACGGTCGTTCCGCCCCCCTTTCCGCTCTGGAGCTCGATCCTTCCGCCGTGCCCCTGCACGATGTTGTGGACCACGGCGAGACCGAGGCCGGTGCCCTCGCCCGCGGGTTTGGTGGTAAAAAAAAGGTCGAAGGCCTTCTCGAGGACCTGCGGTTCCATGCCGCAGCCGTCGTCTTGGACGGCGACGGTGACCTCCCCCGGTCGGGTCTCGTGGAAGACGCGGATGCGGCCGCCGCGCTTCCCGATGGCGTCGGCGGCGTTCATGAGGAGGTTCACGAAGACCTGCTGCAGCTCCTGGGGCTCGGCGAAGACGAGGGGGAGGCCGGGGTCCAGGGCGTCTTCGAGCCGGATCTGGTACTTGGTCAGCTTGTGTTGCACGAGAGCGACCGCGCGTTCCACGACGGGCCGGAGCTCGACCGGGCAGGGGTTGGGCTGGCGCGGGGAGAATTGGAGGAGCATCTTCACGATGTCGCCGATCCGCGCGAGGCCGTCGACGATGAGCTTGAGGTAGGTTTGGCGGCGTTCTTCCGCGATGCCGGGCTTCTGGAGGGTGCGGGCGGCGTTGATAAGGCCTCCGAGCGGATTGTTGATCTCGTGCGCGATGCCGGCGGCGAGGGTGCCGGTCGCGGACAGCTTCTGCGCGACCATGAGCCCGCGCTGGGTTTCCTGGATCTGGTCGGTGGCCTCGCGGATCTTTCGCTGGAGATTCCGGTCCCGGGAGCGGATCGCGCGGAGCATCTGGTTGAAGCTGTCGACGAGGCGATAGAGCTCGTCCGGCTGTTCGAGGGCGGGCGCGGGCGGGAGCGCCTCCTCCCGCTCCTCCTCCTCCTTCGTCACCTCCCGGACGCGCACCACGGCGCCCTGGAGGCCGATGGCGATCTTGTAGTTGCCGGCGGCGATGGCCCGGCTCGCGTCGGAGAGGGTCTCGAGCGGACGGACCACGAGCGCATTGAGGAGGATGTAGAGGATGAGGACGAGGAGCACGGTGCCGAGGGCCATGATGCCGATGTCGGACTTGATCAACTGGGTGATGTAGGTTTCGGGGACGGTGAGGTGGCGGATGTCGTTGCGGAGCACGACGACCTGGGAGCCCTCGGACAGGACGAGGGGGACGTAGACATGGTTGCCGGACACGGTGATTTCCTGGCGTTTGGCGGCCAGGGCGAGGTTGGGGTCGGCGCGCGCGACCTCGACGTCCTGCAGGTCGGGATCCCAGGCGAGCGCTTTGGAGGAGGAGTCGACGATGAGCCAGGAGCGGAAGAGGTCGTTTTTGGAGAGGCGCCGATTGAACTCGACCCAGGTTTCGGCATCGGCGGCGGCGGCGCTCACGGGCCTGCGCTCATCGATCCACTCCTGGACGACGTGGAAGATGAGGTTGCCGATGCGACGCCTTTCGTCGGCGGCGCGGGTGAGCGTTTCGACGGAGATGTGGAGCGTGAGGAGGCTGACCACCGCGATCATCGTGAGGCCGGCGCCGAGGAAGATCTTGTAGCGGAGGGACACGAAGCCTCCCTCAGTCGCAAGGAGCGGCGACCCGGGCGCGGATCGCCGCGGGCAAAGTCGAGCGAGGAGGTCACGCTCCGGGCGCCCGTCACCCCACCCTCGCGCGGTCACGACGCGGAGGGGCAGGGCTTGGGCTCGGGCTGCAAACGGCAGGAGCGGCTCCCCCGCTCAGGGGAAGCCGCTCCCGGGAAGTTCGAGGCCGGAGCTGACGGGAGCCTAGGACATCGACTTGATCAGGTCGATGAGCGGGAGGAACAGGGCGATGACGATGGTCCCGATCGTACCTCCCATCCCGATGATCAGGGCCGGCTCGAGGATGCTCATGAGGGCGCCGACCGCGTTGTCGACTTCGTCGTCGAAGTTGTCGGCGATCTTGATGAGCATCTTGTCCAGTTCGCCGGTTTCCTCGCCGACGTCGATCATGTTGATGACCATGTCGTCGAACACCTTGGTTTGCGCGAGGGGCTCGGCGATGGATTCACCTTCCCGGATCGAGTCGTGCACGCTCTGGACCGCGTTCGCGATGACCTCGTTGCCGATGGCGTTCTTGACGATGGAGAGAGCCTCGAGGATCGGCACGCCGGACGTGATGAGGGTGCCGAGCGTCCGGCAGAAGCGGCTGATGGTCGACTTCTTGATGATGAAGCCGAAGAACGGCATGTGGAGCTTGAACTTGTCGAGCAGCAGCCGGCCGGCCTTGTTCCGGCCGATGAGGACGGTCGCGATCCAGATCAGGAAGGGGATGAGCGGGATGAGGTACCAGAACTTCGCGACGATGCGGCTGATCTTGAGCAGGGCGTCGGTCAGGGGCGGCAGGGTCTTGCCCAGGTCCGAGAACACCTTCTCGAACGACGGGATGACGAAGACCATGATGGCGGACACGATGATGACGGCCACGGTCACGACGGCCGCCGGGTAGATGGACGCGCCGACGACCTTGGCCTTCAACTTCTGCGCCTTTTCCATGAAGGACGCGAGACGCTGGAGGATCGTGTCGAGCACGCCGCCCGCCTCGCCGGCCTTCACCATGTTGACGTACAGCTTGTCGAAGGCCCTGGGGTGTTTGCCGAGGGCCTCGGACAGGGACGAGCCGCTTTCGACGTCCTCCGCGACCTGCCCCACGATGTTCTTCAGGAGGCAGGGCTTCATCTGCCCCTCCAGGATCTTCAGGGAGCGCACGATCGGCAGGCCCGCGTCCTGCAGAATGGAGAGCTGTTGCGTGAACGTGGTGAGCTGCTTGTTGGAGACGCCGCCGAGGATGATCGCGCCTCCCTTCTTCTTCGCGACCGGACCGCGCACCGCCCCGCCGGCGGCCCCCTTCTCCTTCACGTTCGTGGGGAAGTACCCCATCGTGTGGACCTTGTTGATGGCCTCCTGGGTGTTGGCGGCCTCGATCTCGGCCTTGATCTTCTTCCCCTTGCTGTCGACCGCCTCGTAGGTGAATACACCCATGTCGAACCTCCAAAAGGTCGCTGATCCTCCGCCGGTCGATGCGGGCCGAGGCGGGCCGGATCGGCTGGCAGGGGCGAAATCGCAGGAGTAGCGCGAATCGGGACGCGTGTCCCGTCAGGTCTCGGTTTGCCGCCGACCCCGCTCGTTCCCGCGGCCAACCGGCGGCGGAAGCCTACGTGATCGCGAGGGTCTCGCGGACGACCTCCTCGATCGTCGTGATGCCGTCGAAAATGGCGAGCAGTCCGCTCTCGCGCAGGGTCCGCATGCCCTGCTCCCGGGCCACCATCCGCAGCTTGTCCGTGGACGCGTTCTCCATGACCAACTCGCGGATCTTGGTCGTGCAGAGCATGATCTCGAAGAGCGCGAGGCGCCCCTTGTAACCCGTGTTGTTGCAGGCCGGGCAGCCGCGCCCCTCGCAGAAGTTCTTCCCCTGGATGTCGTCCTGCGTGAGCTCGACCTCCATGAGGACTTCCTCGGGCGGCTCGTACTGCTCCTTGCACTTCAGGCAGATTTTCCGGACGAGGCGCTGGGCGATGACCGCCTCCAGGGTCGCCGCGATCAGGAAGGTCTCGACCCCGAGGTCGATGAGACGCGTGATCGTGGAGGGGGCGTCGTTCGTGTGCAGGGTCGTGAAGACCATGTGCCCGGTGAGCGAGGCCTCGATCGCGATTTCCGCGGTCTCCAGGTCGCGGATTTCCCCGACGAGCAGGATGTCCGGGTCCTGCCGGAGGATCGCGCGGAGACAGGCGGCGTAGGTCAGCCCGGCCTCTTCGTTGATCTGGCACTGGATGATCCCCTCGAGATCGTACTCGACGGGGTCTTCGGTGGTGATGATCTTCCACTGGATGTCGTTGACGTAGTTGAGACAGGAGTAGAGGGTCGTGGTCTTGCCGGACCCCGTCGGGCCCGTGACGAGGATGATGCCGTTGGGGAGGTCGATGAGGCGCTTCACCAGCCCCATGTCCTCCTCCCGCAGCCCGACGTTGTCGATGTCGAGGGAGACGACGCTCCGGTCGAGAATACGCATGACGACGCTCTCGCCGAACATCGTGGGCAGCGTGGACACGCGGAGGTCGACGGGCTTCCCGCCGATCGCCAGCATGATGCGTCCGTCCTGCGGGAGACGCACCTCGGAGATGTCCAGGTTCGACATGACCTTGATACGGGAGATCAGGGCGATGGCCAGGTGCAGCGGCGGCGGCATCATTTCATAGAGCACGCCGTCGACCCGGTACCGGACCTTGAACTCGGTCTCGAACGGCTCGAAATGGATGTCCGAGGCCTGGTCCTTGATGGCCTGCAGGAGGATCAGGTTGAGCAGCTTGATGACCGGGGCCTGGTTGGCCATCGTCTCGAGGCTGGCGATGTCGAAGATCTTCTTGCCGTCGCCGCTCGCCCCTCCGCCGGTCGTCATCGGCGCCCCGGCCGTGGCCGCGGCCGCGTCGGTCATTTCCTTGAGGATGTCGTCGACCGTCTCCGTCTGGCCCGCGTAGTAGCGCTCGAGGGCCTTGTTGACGGCGTCCTCGTTCGAGACGGCCCCCTGCACGTCGCAGTTCAGCATGAACCGGAGGTCGTCGAGGACGCTCACGTTGAGCGGGTCCGCCATGGCGACGGTGAGACAGTTGTTTTCGAACTTGATCGGGATGATCTTGTAGACCTTGGCCATGGTCGGCGACACCTTGCTGACCACGTCCCGCTGGACGTCCACTTCGTCCAGGTTCACGACCTCCATCCCGACCTGGGCGCCGAGGGCGAGGAGCATTTCCTCTTCGGTGACGTACCCCAGGTCGACCAGGATCCGGCCGAGCGCGCCGCCCTTCTCGCGTTGAATGGCGAGCGCTTCCTGGATCTGCCCCTCCGTGACGAGCTCCATCTCCTTCAGCAACTGGCCCAGGGGCTTCTGCGGCGTGTACATGAATTCCCTCCGGAGGTCGAGGGCAACGCGGGGCGTGCTTCGGGGCGCCGAGGAGAAATGGGGGAGCGACCGAGTCGTTTCGATGCTCGGATTCTATAGCGAATCGGAGGCGGGAGTCAAGACGAAAAAGGGTCCGGTGCCCGGCGCGGGCCGCCGCCCACAATATTCGGACTTGCCGGCCGTGCCCCCGGCGCCGCCAACCCCGCACTCAGCCGCCGCGCGGAAGGCCGGCCGCGGCGCGGCAGGCGCTCCGCCCGCGGCCGGCCGGCGCGGCGAGTCCGGGGGGGGGCGGCGGCGAACTTTCGCCCGCAACCGAAAAAGTGTTGACTGTCGAAGCTCCGCCGCTAGAATAGCGGTTCGACCAGCGGGCGTAGCTCAGTTGGTAGAGCACGACGTTGCCAACGTCGTTGTCGCCGGTTCAAGCCCGGTCGCCCGCTCCACTCCGCTCCATAGAGAAGGGACCCGCGGCCTCGTGCCGCGGGTCCCTTTCTTTTTTTCTTGGTTCGCCAGGCGGCCCCGGGAGGGCCGCCGCCGGGCGCTTGGCGCCCGCGCAAGAGTTACGTTACCTCGAGGTCCGAGTCTGCGCAGTTATTTTTGCGCGGGCGCTTGGGGCTACTTCTTGTCCCCGCCGCCCTCGCCGCCGGCCTTCGGGGCGCCCTTGTCTTCGCCGCCGGCGTCGTCGTCGCCGTCACCGGGCTTCGCGTCGCCCTCCCCCGCCTTGCCGTCGCCGTGCCCGCCCTTGTGGGCCTCGCGCCCGGCCTTGCGCATCTCGTTCGCGATCTCCTTCGCGGCCGCGACCCAGCTCTCCTTCTCGAGCTTGCCGTCCTTCGCGGCCTTCTTCCACGCCGCCTCCCACGCCTCGTTGTACTTGGCGTTCCTCGCGTCCAAGTCCTTCTTCAGCGCGGCCTTCTCGTCGTCGGAGAGCTTGCCGTCCCCGTCCTTGTCGAACTGCTTCTTCGCGAAGGCCGGGGCCTTGTCCGGGTCCGCATGCTCCTTGGTCGCGTCCTCCCGCCAGGCCTTGAACTCGTCGGCCGACAGTTTGCCGTCCTTGTCCTGGTCGAACTTCGCGAGCAGCTCGCCCCAAACTTTCTCCAGGTCCGGGCCGCGCCGGCCGCCGCGCCTGTCTCCGCCCTTCGCATCGCCACCCTTGGCATCGCCGCCTTTCGCGTCCCCGCCCTTGGCGTCGCCGGCCGCCGGCTTGCCGCCGTCGTCCTTGGGCTTCTCATCGTCGGCGAACACGGGGAGCCCGACGGCCGAGACGAACACCGCGACGCTCGCGAGACCCAGGACTCGTTTCCACGAGAGCATGCATGTCCTCCTTAGGTTGTAGGCGGATTACCCCCTGGCTTGGGCCGCAGCGGCCCGCCAGAGGAGGGGGTATCTTAGGGAGCGCGTCCAGCAGGGTCAAGGGAAATGGCCGAAGCCGCCGGCGCCGGCGCTTTTGCTTGACACCCGTTCGCCGGACCGGCTATACTCGGCGCTTCCATTTGGCGGGGCCCACCGCCCCCCAAGCACCTCCCTCGCATCCGGTCCGGAGGACCACCCATGAGCATCAAGTCCGACCGCTGGATCCGCCGGCTGGCCGTCGAGCAGGGGATGATCAAGCCGTTCGAGGACCGGCAGGTGCGCAAGGGCGTCATCTCCTATGGCGTCTCGTCCTACGGCTACGACATCCGCGTCGCCGATGAGTTCAAGGTCTTCACCAACATCCACACCGCCGTCGTCGACCCGAAGAACTTCGACGCCCGCTCGTTCGTCGATTTCAAGACGGACGTGTGCGTCATCCCGCCGAACTCCTTCGCGCTGGCCCGGACGGTCGAGTATTTCAAGATCCCCCGAAACGTCCTGACGGTCTGCGTGGGGAAGTCCACGTACGCGCGCTGCGGCATCATCGTGAACGTGACCCCGTTCGAGCCCGAATGGGAGGGGTTCGCCACCCTGGAGGTCTCCAACACGACGCCGCTGCCCGCGAAAATCTACGCGAATGAGGGGATCGCCCAGGTGATCTTCTTCGAAGCGGATCCGGACGACGTCTGCGCGATCTCGTACGGCGACAAGAAGGGGAAGTACCAGGGGCAGGTCGAGGTCACCCTGCCGAGGATGTGACCCGGGGGAGGACCTTCCCCCACGAGACGCAAACGAGCCGGGGATCGTGGGAATTCCAACGATTCCCCGCGGCCGGTTCGAACACGACCCCACCGAGAGGAGGTGGTCCCTTGGCGAACCTGAAAAAGATCGCGTCCGAAGTCGGGATGGACGTGGCCTTGGTGCGCGACATCCTGAACGAGAACACCAAGGTCCGGGTCGCGAAGAGCCTCGCCGACAAGGTGTTCAACACGGCCCGCAAGCTCGGCTACGACCTCAAGAAGCTCAAGATCGGGAAGCGACTCGCCTATCGCAAGCAGACCCTGCAGGAGCTCATCCAGCACATCGAAGGGCACCCGCAGTGGGGGAGGGGCGAGATCCTGACCTACATGCGCTCCGGTTGCGAGCTCGTCGAGCGCGTCCAGAAGCGGACCTTCACCGAGGAATACGGGCCGGCGGGGAAGGAGTAGGGCGCCCGCGGCGCGCGCCTCACCGCTTCGCCGCCACCAGCCCGGACGCCGCCTGCGCGACCGGTCCTCGTCCCCTCCCGAGCCGCCTCCGCCTGCCCGCGGGACGAGGGGGGTGACGGCCCCGGCCGGCAGGCCGAGGCCGCCTGCTCCTCGCAGCCCTCGCACGCTTCCGTGCTCGCGTTCATTCCCCCCCACCCCCCCCTCACGCTCTCCCGGACCTTCGCGGACCTCACGCGTTCGGCAGCGCGGCGAGCGCGGCCTGGACCGCGTGCATGTCGCGCGCTTCGGGGGTCTTTTCCTGTACCTGCACGTACGCCACCTTGCCCTGCTTGTCGACGATCACCGTCGCCCGCTGGCTGATGAACGGAACCTTGGGATGCTCAAGCCCGAATTTCCTGGTCACTTCGAGCGTCGGGTCCGCGAGGAGGTCGTGGCCGAGGTTCTTGGCCGCCTTCCAGGCGCGGTGGCTCCAGACGCTGTCGCGGCTCACGCCGACGACGACGCGGTCGGCGCCATAGAGGCTCTTGCTCTCGGAGACCTGGCAGTTTTCTTTTTCGCAGGTCGGGCTCCAGTCGAGGGGGTACCAGAGCAGCACGACGTTTTTGCCGCGCTGCGCCCGGAGCGACCACTCCTTGTCGTCCTGGGTCTTCAACGTGAAATCGGGCGCTTCCTGTCCGATCGAAATGACGGCCATGGTTGCGGCTCCTTGCAAGAGATGCGGGCCCCGGGGGTCCAGGCCCGCGGCCGCGCCGTGCGCGGGCAGACGCAGGGGACTCGGGGAAGCGGGAGTGTAGTGAAGGAGGGCCTCGCGGTCAAGGATTCGTCCGCCCCTTACTTGCCGGCGTGCCCAACGTCCAGGGCCGCGGGGTCGGAGTTCGCCGCTCAGTTCTTCTCGAGACAGGCGAACAGCCACGCCAGCTCCTCCCGCGCCTCGTCGGCGGAGGAAGTCTCCGCACGAAGCCGGTGGAGCAGGGCACGGCGTATTTGTTTTCGGACATACTCGAGCAGGTGCCGGACCGTGCGCTCGGGCAGTCCGGTCCGGGTCGCAAGCTCCGCGTGTCCCGGGCGCGCGAGATTTTCCGCCTGGAGATAGCCACCGAGGATCTCGAGCGCCTTGGTCTCGGCGCGGGCCTCAAGCTCCCGGCGAACTTCGGCCACCGCCCATTCGATCGTGGTGATCGCCCAGGCCCGCTGGTAGGCGTCCTCCGGAGACAGCTCCCGATCGGGGAGGTCCAGGAGGCGTCGGCCGGACGGGCTGTCCAGCGGCAGCGGCGCCTTGCCGCCCCCGCGTTTTTGGGCGCGTCTCCGATCCTTTTCATCCCCCCAGTAGCCCTTCAAGCAGGCAAGGACGAAGGTCCGGAAGCGGCCCTTCGCGGGCTCGAAAGCGGCGAGGACGTTTCGCTCCAGCAGGGAGACGAGGAACCCTTGCACCAAGTCACCCGCCTCATCCGGTCCCACGCCGCTCCGCACGAGGAAGCAATGGAGCGGCCACCAGTACCCGCGTGCCATCTCGTCGACCGCTTGGCGACGCTCCGCCTCCCCTCCGACCTTTGCCCTGGCAAGGAGACTCCGGTGCGTCGCAGGGAAGCGAGGGTCGTTGCCTGATGGCCATGGTCCGGGCGCCTTCAAGGGTCCTCCCGTTCGATAGATGTGCAGGATCTTGGATGATTTCTGGATTTTCGACGGGCTGGAATCTCGTGCTGCTCGGCGAAAGCTCTGCAATATTATTGCTAATAACGCTTTGAGGTGCAAACGTCTGCGGCACGCGACATGCTGTAATCCGTGCAAGACTGCTTGGGAAAGTTCCACACACCAACAGGCCATGAAGGAGACTCGGCATGATGGATCGACGGACGTTCCTCTCGGCGTGCGGCGGCCTCCTGGCGGTAGGCGTGCTTCTGACGCCTGGCAGCGCGGAGGCGCACGTCTCGCAGCGCAACGTGAAGGTCGAGTTTGAGTCCCACAGCGGGTTCGCGGCGATCCACCGGGACCTGAAGGTTTACGACAACGGCGACGTCGAACTGGTCACGGGTCAGGTCGGCGGCGGCAGCAAGAAAGTGCTTCGGCTGACCGGCGCCGAATACACCTCGCTCAACAACCTTTTCTCGCGCTACAACTTCTCGTCCATGCCGGACCACTTCCCTGGGCGCTGGGTACCGGACGGACCGAGCTACTCGGTGACCTACCGCAAGACTCCGCGCGCCGTGGCGCACAAGGTCAACTCCCACATGGGCGCGCAGGAGCCGCGCGGCTTCACGGTAATCAAGAACCGCCTCTACACCCTGATGCAGCGCGTCCAGGAAAACGGCCATGATCCGACCGAGAATCCCTCGGTCATCGACGGGTCCATGAACGGGAAGACGATCGAAGCCAAGGTCGGCGACACCCTCAAGGTCCGCCTCGACGGCAACCCGACGACCGGCTATTCGTGGAAGGCCACCCAGTCCAGCCGCAGCCTGCCGGCGAGCGCGCCGAAGTACACGGCTTCCTCCTCCGCGGTCGGCAGCGGCGGGGTGTTCACCTTCACGATCAAGCCGGATCGCTTCTCGGCCGGCGGCACCCACCACTTCAAGTTCGCCTACTTCCGCCCCTGGGAGGGCGCCGACCACGCCGCCAAGACGTTCAGCCTGACTGTCCACGTCGCCTCGCTCTCAGGGAACGGGACGAACGGCGCGACGAGCGGCCCCGGCATCCTCGACGGCCTCGGCGGGAACCACTAAACGACCCCTCTTCCTTCCCCTGCCCGACCGGATGGCGGGCGACGCGAGTCGCCCGCCATCTTTTTTTACTTGCGTCCAGCGGCTGCGCCTACCAGACGTAGAGGGCGAAGAGCCCTGCGTAGGTCAGCGGGTACAGCATGGCCGCGAACTTGTCCAGCGTGCGGTGGGCCTTTTCCATCCCCGCATAGTTGAGGTTGATGACCACGATGGAGAGCAGGCAGGATGCGAAAACCATGGACAGGGTCACGACCACGAAGCGTTCGGCCGTGGTCGTGACGTTGGTGTCCGGCAGACCGCTGTAGATCGTAAAAGTGCCTGCCGCGGAGGCGAAGTCGCGCCGACACCCAGGCTGATCCGCGAACCCCCGTCCTTCGGCCGGATGAAAAACGCCAGGTACCCGATCGAGGTGGCGACCAGGAGCGCGATGAAGACCTTGAAGATGCGCGAGCGACCCGGGCGTAGGATCTCGAACCGGGAGACGAACCGCGAATAGGTCGATTCGTTCCCCGCCGACAGCGAGGTGTCGCCGTAGTTCGTCGTGTACACCGAGGGGCGCACCTCGGGCCAGGAACGTTTCAGCACCCAGCCGGGGACCCGCACTGCGGGGCTCACGCCGCTGTTTTCCTTGTCGGGGACGTAGACCATCTGGCTGGCCTCGTTCTCGTTGTCCTCAAACTGGAGCTCCAGGATGTGGTCGTCGAGAGGGAAGCGGGCGAGCTCCCAAAAGTGGGTGATCGTCGCCAGTACCCTGCACGAGGCGTAGTTGAGGTCTCCGATTTTCTTCTGGACCACGCCCGTTTTCGAGGTGACCCTCCCCTTCGCCAGCTCGAACGTCTCCAGCGGCTTGAGATTCTCGTCCATCCATCGGAACCAGATGTAGAAATCCGCCGAGTACTGGTTCCCCTTCAGGTCGAGGGCGTAGATCTGGTTCAGATTCGTGCCGACGATCACCTCCGCCGGCTCGGCGGCGACCGCTCCCGAGGATCCCAGCACGATCCACAGCAGGGCCGCCCCTGCCGCGAACCGGCTTGGGACATGGCGAAGGGGGTTTTTCGCGAACATGCCGCAGCCCCTCCATTCGTGGGAAGAGAGTTGGCGAGAGCGTCAGGCCCAGCGATGAGGAGTATAGCGACGCGCGCACCGGAGTCAACGTGAATCGACCGCTCCCTGGATTGCGCTGCGCCGTCGGGCCGGATGGAAGCTCGCGTGGGCGCCCTACCGCATGCAGGCCGGCGCGGAGGCGGTCGCTTCTTCCCGCACCGGGCATCTGGCGCTCCATTTCACCACGGTCGAACGAGCACTTCCACCTTGGACGGGCTGCCCTCCGGGGCAGCCCTTGCAAGGTGGTGTTGCAACGCTTTCGCTCGCCGCAAGCCGTCTATTCACTTGAGCCTGCGGCTTGAGAGCGCTTTGTGGGGCCGGGCTTCCGCCTTCGCGCGCGGCGCTTCGATGGACGTGTCCGCCCTGCACCCGCACTCGCACGAAACGTCCGAGGCGCCTCCTCATTTCCCGTCGAGCCGTCGCCGCACCCGACGGGCTGCGCGATTTCCACCCGAGTTGTCCCGCCGGTGCAGGGCGGAAGCCCTGCACCTCAAACGCTCGAGGCCGGCGGGGGCAAGCACCCAGAAATTCGCCCCGTTCCACGGTCGAACCGTTCCTGGGCTGTTCCGCAAGAGTCGACTCGTTTGCCCACCTTGGAAGGGCTGCCCTCCGGGGCTACGGCTTCATCCGGTATTGCCGCTCGATGAGCACCCCGATGTCCGGTCCCTTCCAGTAAGGCTCGATCCACCGGAGCCGCTGGTCCTTCCACGTCGCCGCGGCGCGGTGCCAGTGCCCGCGCACCATGAAGCGCTTCATGAGCGTCCGGCCGGACGCCGTCTTTTCCAGGTCTCGAAAGCGCGCGAGCTGCGAGATCGGGATCTTCCCAGGGAGGTGGTACGGCTCGTCGCCGGCGCCGCGACGGCGAGGGGGCACGAGTTCCAGGTTGCCGGCCCCCCCGCGCCCCCCTCCCGGCCGCTCGAGCCTCTCCGGCGCCGCCGACGTCGCATACAGGAGCGCGTTCACGGTCAGGTGCACGAGCTTCAAGAGCTCGGGCGCGAGGAAGATCGGGTCCAGCTCGGCGGGCGTTACCTCCGGCGCATGGCTGTCCAGGATGGTCGCCAGGTCGTCCTGCGGGCGCACGTAGAGGTCGCGCCCGATCAAGTACGGCCACTTGCCCTCGCCCGCGTCAAAAAAAAGAGCCAGATGAAGGTCCTGCGCCCCGCCTTCCGCTCCCTGCCCGGCCGTGACGTACACGGTCAGGAGTCGCAGGCGGCGATTTCGAATCGGACAGTCCCGGTCTTGCGAGAGCAGGCTCTCCCCGAGCTCCAGCGCGGCCCGGTCCGCCAGGACGAAGGCGCACGAGGGGAAGGGCAGCTTGAGGCATTCTCCCTGGATGTCCAGCTCCGTGGCGAGGAGCGCCCACGCCAGCTCCTCGTCCACCCAGAACGTCTTCCGTCGGTGGATTTCAAAATTGAGCAGCACGAAAAGCTCATGCGCAAGGTGTACGGCGTCCCTCCTGGCGTCCGCAGGGCTCGAGCCGCGCGCGACCTCGTGCCGCGCGTGCCCCTCGAGGAACCGCATGAAGTCGCGCCGCTCGGCGAGGCGCTCCCGCGAGACGCCGCGCAGCTCCCAGCCGGGCCGTTCGCGGAGCTTCAGCGCCTCTTCCCGGACGAACACCTCCAGCCCCGGCTCCAGCGCGTACAGCGCTTCGTGCGCGAGCGGCGGGAGGCCACGCCCTCTCCCGGCGCGGCCGCCGCGGGTCGCCGGCTCGGCCGGTCCGCCTGAGCCGTCGTCCGCGTCCGGCCCATCCGAGGTCGCCGACGCGCCGGACGCCCCCGAGGCGTGAAGCCCCGTAGCCGCGAGCTCTTCCGGGCTCATGCGCTCGATCAAGGCGAGCAGCCGGGCGTGTCGATCCTCGAGCGAGCCGCCGGGACCGAGGTCCAGCTCCAGCTCGCCACCCGCGCCGTCGGGAGGCGCCTCCGGGACTCGCCCCTCGGCACGATCGCGTTCGAAGCGCTCGACCAGGCTCTCCCCCGTGTCATGGCGGTGGCGGATGAGCCCGCCAAGCGCCTCCTCCAACCTGGGTTTCGCGAAGGCCAGAAACTCGGCGGTCGTGGCCTCCAGCGTGAGGCGAACGGTGCGAAGCCGCAGCCTGCCGAGCACGCGCCGGGGCCCCGCGCTCGTGACCGCGTAGATGTCCCCGCGTGCCTCGCCCTCCTCTGGCCCTCCTGGGGCTTTCGGCGGAGACTGCTCCAGGAGCACGAACTGGTCGGGCTCGACTTGGGTGAAGCCGGGGAGAGCCGCGAGCCGCGCCCGCAGCTTGCCGGGGTCGACGATCTCGTAGACGGCGGTGTACGAGCCCACTTCAAAGCCTTCGACGCTCTTGACCGGCGGCGGCGCCCATTCCTTGATCGCCATGCGAAGCGCACGGTGGACTGCCGGGAGGGCTCGGCGGACGAGGATGTGAGAGGAGGCCGCGGGGTCCTTTGCTCCCTCCGCCTCGACGGCTGCTCGCAAGCTCTGCTCCACGACCTCCTCGTGCGCGGGGGGAACCGGCGTGAGCGAGCCCGTCAGCAGGGTGACGCCGTCCAACCGCATGATCCACGCCAGCACGCGTGCCCCATGGCGGAGCGAGTGGGTGGCCAGGCGCTCCTCGACCTGGACTTCCACGCCGGAAAGGACGTCGCGGAGCGTGAGGCTCGCGTCGCGCACGACGTCGACGACTTCGAACAGGCCCGGGAAGGCCGCCGCGAAGCTGTCGAGTACCCTACGCTCCTCTTCCGACAGGGCGCCCCCCCGGAGGCGCTCGAACCTGTCGATCGCCCGCTCGCCCGGGCTGGACTCGTGGCCGTGGGCCACATACGCGCCGAGCGCGCTCTGCTCCCAGGTCTCCATCCCCCTCGTGGGACCCAGGAAGATTTCAGCCGCCGTCCCCGCTTCGGGATCCTTGTTGAGCGCGAAATCAAGGAGCTTCGTCTGGATGCGATCGATCAGCTCCCCACGCGCTCCACGCGCGGGCAGGTACGTACAATCCGAGGGGCAAGCGATTTCCCGTTGTCGGTGCGAGCCGCAGCAGAGGGAACAGATCCTCCCGAGGAGGGCGGGACAAGCGCGATTCCCCTTGCGACTCGAGCAATACGCGCACTTTGCCATGGCCGAAACCACTGCTCCGAACGGCGACGCCGCGAAGGGCCTGAGGCGAATGACCGCGACCCAAATCGGGCATGGTTCGATTGCCGCCGGCGTCGCCCACGGTCGAACACGATTTATCGCTTCGCGGGCACGGCGGCGCCGTGCCCCTACCGCCGGCAGCCGATCGAACCGTGGAACTCGACTTTGAACCATCCCCACGCTTGGTCCAAGCATGGTGGCATCGCCGGCCGGCCCGCGCTTCTCGCCACCGTGTCGGATTATTGGCGCATTCGCGCGAATAGTCCAGAGGAATAGCATCGCCGGTTCGCGTGGCCGCCGGGCCGGCGGCGCCGCCGCAATCGCCTTGCGCCCGCGCGACCCGGCTGCTATCCTGTGCGGGGCGGCTCCAGGCCCCGAATTGTAGGCAAGGTTCCGATCCGGGTGACCCTCGCAGGGGGGGTAGGGACACGGCGTTGCCGTGCCCACGAAGCGAGGCGGCTTTTTCGGACGTGCGCGAAAGCGGCGGCAGTTTGAACCATGCCCGATTGTAAGGTGGAAGGAAGCGATGGGCAGCGGCGAGGCCGACCGGATGATCGGGCGCGCGGCGGTCGAGCGCGGGTGTGTGAGCGAGGGCGCGCTCTCGGCGGCGGTGGCGGCGCAGGGCCGGGAGGAGGCGGCCGGCCGGCCAAGGCGCCTCCTCGGGGCGATCCTCGTCGAACAGGGGGCGCTCACCGACGACCGGCTCGCGGCGTTGCTCGACGCGCAGGCGCGGGCGGCGCTCACGGAGGAGGACGCGCGCTTCGGGGCCGTCCTGGTCGGAAACGGCCTCGCCTCGTGGGAGGTGGTCGGGCGCGCCCTGGCGGACCAACTCCTCATGCGCGTCCCCAAGCGCCTGGGCGAGCTCCTGGCGGGGCGGGGGGTCCTGGACGCCCAGGCGCTCGCCGCGACCGTCCGGGCGCAGGCGCGCCTGGCGGACAAGCTCGCGGGGAAGGCCGAGTTCCCTGCCGCCCCGGACGACGCCGGCCTCGGCGATACGGCCTTCGACCCCGCCGTAGCAACGACCACGGTCGCCGCCCCCGCTCCCGCCCCACCGGCCCCGCGCCCGCGCCCGCGCCTCGCCCCCGCGGGCGCGGAGACGGTCCTCCCCGTCGAACTGGCCACTGCCACTGTCCCCTCCCCCGCCCCCGCGTCGCCGATCACGGCCCCCACCCAGGCGCTGCCGGCCACTGGCGGGGGCGGCAGCGCCGCAGCCGCCGCGCCCATCCCCATCCCCGCCCTCGCCCCCGCGCCGGCCCCCGTCTTCGCGGACCGCTACGAGCTCGCGAAGGAGCTGGGCCGCGGCGGGATGGGCGTCGTCTACCGGGCGCACGATCGCCGCCTCGGCCGCGAGGTCGCCCTCAAGGTCCTCCTCCTCGGGGACCGCGCCCAGGCCGAGGACGTCGCCCGCTTCCACCGCGAGATCCGCGCGGCCGCCGCGCTCACCCACCCGGGGATCATCCGCGTCCTCGACGTGGGCGAGGAGGACGGCAAGCAGTACTACACGATGGAGCTGGTCGAGGGCGAAGAGCTGGAGGCGGCCATCCGCTCGGCAAGCGTGACGCCGGCCGAGGCGGTCGAGATCGCGGCCCTCGTCGCCGAGGCCCTCGCCTTCGCCCACGCCCACGGCGTCCTCCACCGGGACATCAAGCCGCGCAACGTCATCTTCCACCGCGAGACCCGGCCGGGGACCGCCGCACTCGCCCTCTCGGCGAGGCTCCTCGACTTCGGCATCGCGAAATTCACCGAACGCGAGGTCCAGATGCCGCAGGCCGACGAAAAGGGGAAGTCCCTGCGGACGCTCACGCGGACCGGCCAGATGATGGGGACGCCCCTCTACATGTCACCCGAGCAGCTCCAGGAGGCGGCGACGGTGGACGGCCGGGCGGACGTCTACTCGCTCGGCGCGAGCCTCTACGAGATGCTGACCGGGTTCGCGCCCTTCCACGATGCACCGTCCCTCCACAGCCTGCTGGCCCGGATCCTCACGGCGGACCCGGTCCGCCCCCGCAGCCTGGTCCCCGACCTGGATGTCGAGCTGGAGACGATCTGCCTGAAGTGCCTCCAGAAGGACCCGAAGGACCGGTACGCCTCGGCTGCCGACCTCGCCGCGGACTGCCGGCGCTTCCTCGCCGGAGAGCCGATCGCGGCGCGCCCGCTCGGGCCGGTCGCGCGGCTCTGGAGGCGGGCGAAGCGAAACAAGTCGGTCGCGATCCCCATCGCCGCGCTCGCCCTCCTCGTGGTCGGGTCGGGGCTGGCGTACGGCATCGGCCGGATCGTGCACGCCGGGCGCGTGTCCGCGCTCCGGCGGGAAGTGGCCGGCCTCCTCGACCGCGGGCGCGCGCTCCTGGCGGAGGGCGCGGGCCGCGAGGCGGAGGCGGCGGCCGTGCTCGACTCGGCCGTGACTCGGGCCGGGACGCTGCGGGACCTCGAGCCGGAGGACGAGGAGGCGCGGCAGCTCGCGGGTCGGTCGCAGGCGGAGCGCTCGGCCGCGCGCGGGGAGCGCGCCTTCCGGGCGTGCGTGGCCGCGCGCGAGGAGGCGCGGGCGCGCGCCGCCGAGGCCGAGGAGGCGACGAAGCGCCTCGAGAAGGCGCGGACGCACGACGAGAAGGCCCCGATGTGGGAGGCGGAGCGCAAGGCGCACGAGGCGGAGCGCAACGCGCAGGAGCCCTTCGCCGACGCGGTCTCGGCCTTCTCGGAGGCGGTGGGCTATTGGAACGGTCACCCGACGGCGCGCCTGCGCCTGGCCGACCTCAACTGGGAGCGCTATCTCGTCGCCGAGCGGGAGCGGCGCGAATCCGACCTCGCCGCGTACGGTGCCCTCTGCGTGCGTTTCGCCCCGGAGAAGTACGGGCCGCTCGTGCACGCCGTGAATGACGTGCGGGTGCGGTTCCTGCTGCCCGCGGCGTTCGCGGAAGCGCGGGAAGCGCCGGCCACCCTGGAGGCGTACCTCTACCGGTACGAGCGGAAGAACGTTCCGCCGGTCCTCGTGCCGGTGCCTTTCTCGGTGGCTGATCGCAAGACGCTTGGCGAGCCGGAACTGGGTCAGGCGCTGCCGGTGCCGCTCGCCCTGGTCGAGGAAGCGGCAGGGGGAGTCGCGGACGCCGCTGCGCAGGAGCTGCCGGCAGCGGAGATTGCGGCGCTCGAAGTGCGCGCGGCGGAGCTGGTCTTCGCGAAACGGTACGCCGAGGCGCTTCCTGTCCTGGACCTGCTGACGCGGGCGGCCCCGGTCTCGAATGACCACCCCTACAACCTCGCCTGCTGCTTGGCGGTGGGGGCCGCGCAGGAGGACCCGCAGGCGTGGCTCACCGCGGGCGCGGGGGCAGAAGCGGTCGCGGCGCTGGCCGCCCGCGCGCGGGGTGACGGGGCCGCGGCTCTCGCGGAACCTGTCGCCGCGCTCTGGACCGCGGCCCTCGCGGAGGGGGAAGCGGCGGCCGGGGCCGCTCCTGCAGCGTGGCGCGCGCTCGCCGTAGTCGCGCTGGAGGAGTCAGTCCGGCGGGGGTGGTCGGACGCGGAGCACACGGCGAAGGACTCCGACCTGGAAGGGCTCCGCGGGGAGGCAGCCCTGGGCGTGCTTCTCGGCGTGATGCGTGGCGAGATCCCGCGGCGGCACGTCCGCATCCTCCGCGCGCTGCCGGACGCTCAGTCCTCCCGGCTCGGTATACAGCCCGGAGACGCGCTCGTGGGCTTCCGGCGCGGCGCGGATGCCGCCCCGCGGGTGGCGGAGACGCTGGAGGAAGCACGCGCCGCCATCCAGGCGACGGCGAAAGGGGAGGAGTACGAGGTCCTGCTGCGCCGTGGGGCCGAGGCGATGTTGGTGAAGGCCGCTGGCGGGGAGCGGCTGGGCATCGAGATGGCGCAGGTGGACCTGCGGCCTGAGGGTCCGGCACGCTTCCCCTGGCCGGCGGCAAGCGTCGCCGCGCGGCCATCCGCCGCCGTCGGCGTCGCGTCCACCCCCTCCGACGCGGCGCGCCGGGTCGCGGAGGCGCGCTGGGGCAGCGCATACGTACTTCGCCGGATGCCGAAGAACCGCGTGGATCTCAGCATCGAGCGCGGCGATAGTGGCAGCGAGCGCGGGAGTCCGGCGGCCGGCGCGGCTGGTCGGCCGCGCATGGTGTTCGCCGCCACGCTCCCTGCGGGGTCGTACCTCCTCTGGTTTCCCCCCTCCCCGTCGGGCCAGAGCCTCTACCAGACGCGCTACCCATTCGTGATCGAGCGCGAGGCCGCCTGGGATGAGGTCTGCGAGCTGGTCACCGTGACCGACGTGCCGCCGTCCCCGCGGGGGATGGAGGCGCCGCCGGCATTGGCCCCGGTAACTCCAATGCCGCCCGACCCTCCCGGTCCCTCGGGGCAAATCGTCAATCGTCAATCACCAATCAGCAATCCCCAGTCCTACTGGTGCTACATTCCCGCAGGCCCCTACCGCGCCTCGGGGGACCGCGACGCGCAGCAGTCCCCGCCGCGTGACGCCGCGACGATCCGCCTGCCCGAGGGGGAGCCCTGGACCCCCGCCCGGCGCGCGAAGGTTCCGCCGCCCCGGACCGAGGGGGTCTTCCTCGCCCGCTTCGAGGTCACGTTCGGGATGTACCTCGAGTACCTCAACGACCGCGCATGGCACGATGCGACAACGGCTGCCGCGCGGGTCCCGCGTTCCGAGAACACGGCCCGCTCCGACAATTCGTACGCCCGGATCCAGGCCGGCGGACGGATCCTCGCGATTCCTTTTGGAATCACGCCGGACTGGCCCGCGATGGGAGTTTCGTGGCACGACGCGGTCGACTACTGCAAATGGCTGACGACCCGTCGCGGCGGCGGCACGTGGGAGTTCGCCTTGCCATCCGAGGACGAGTGGGAACGGGCCGCCCGCGGCCTGGACGGGCGTTCCTTCCCATGGGGGGACGCCTTCGACCGGACCTTCTGCCTCGGGCAGGGCTCGCGCGAGGCGGAGCGGCTGAATCTCTGGTTCGAGCCGGCCGCGCTCTTCCCGCTCGACGAGGGCCCCTTCGGTGTTCGGGACCTCGCCGGCGGTCTCCGCGAGTGGACGGCCACCGTCGCCGGCCTCCTCGGGCAGTGGCGAATTCTGAAGGGTGGTGCCTTGGGCGTGTCGAGCGCGGCTTGCCGTGGTGCGTCCCGACTCGGCGACGCACCAGAGGACGCGGCTGGCGGCGACCGCGGTTTCCGGTTGAGTGCTCGCAGGACCCGCTAAATTCCCTCTTCTCTCTTTCTCTTTTTCCCATTACTCTCCGTTCCGAAATGACGATCCTGACTCCTGGAGGGCCGAAAAGGCCCTCCCACGGGCTCCGAGACCGAAGCGCGCTGTGCCGTGGTGCGTACCGGAACGACAACGAACCGGAGAACGCGAACGACAACAACGGGTTGCGCCCGTGCGCGCGCAGCACCCCGAGCCGCCGAAGGCGGCATGAAGGCGGCCGGCCGCGCAGGCAGCCGCCCTGCCAGAATTTGGGATCTCCACGGAGGTCTCAAGCGTGCAGACAAGCGGGGTCCATCAAGAGGCCTCACGACCATCGGCCCTCCGCCCGGCGCGGCCATCGTGAGGTCACGGTCTCGGTCTCCGGTCGACCGGCAGGCGGCGGCGCCCGTCCACGGACGGGGGTCTCCGCGGCCGGGGGGCGAAAATGGAGAGACCTCCGTTTGCCCCCCTTCTGCGTTGTCAGGGGGGGCTTCAGCGGAGGCCGTCGGCGAGGGCGGGCCCCGCTTCGGCGGGGCCGGCCCTCCGGCCGGCGAGGCGCGGAGGGCGAGGGGGCGCTCATCGGCAGGTCGAACCGCGTCCGCGCGCAGCGGCGCCCTCCTCTTCCGGCGGCGCCACCGGATGCCGGTCCGGGGTCGCGTACCCCAGCCGCGCCGCGATCTAGTGGGCCTTCAATGTCGTTTCGGTAGGCTCTCCGTGTCCTTCCTGGGTCCATCCCAACCCGAATGACCCTGAGTCACGCGACACACCGGACCGATGTTGAAGGGCCACTCGCGAGTGAGCGCCGGTCGCGTCACGTTCCGCCTGAAGGCGGAACTACAAGCAGCGCCGCGGCCTGTGCGCACCGGGCCTGGAAAGCGGCCATCATCGGGCAACATGCGCGATGCACTGCGACCCGGTTCGTAGTTCCGCCTTCAGGCGGGGCGTCTGGCAGCCAGATGGACCAAGTTCGCCGTCGCGTCCCCATCCATATCGTCTGCTCTCGCAGGGGCGCGGTCAGACCTGCCTCTTTCACCTCCCAGATCGACGTGGCAGGCGCTGGTCCGTGCCCGGGGTTCGCGGGCACCGGCGCGGTGCCCCCCAGGCCCCGGGAGGTTCCGCTTGCCAAGGGCCCGGGGCGCGTGCCATACTGCGGGGGTCGTGCCCCATGGGAGCTCGTCGATGCGCTTCTTCAACACCGCCGGACCCTGTGCTCCGGGACGCCATTACATGCTGCCGGCGGCGGCCCGTCTCGCGGACGTGCTCCGGTTGATCGACCAGGAGGCGTACTTCGTCCTCCACGGGCCGCGGCAGTGCGGCAAGACCACGACCATGCTGGACCTGGCCCGGCAGTTGACCGCCGGGGGCCGGTACGCGGCGGTGATGCTATCGGTGGAGACCGGCGCGGCGTTTCCCGCGGATGCGGCCCGATCCGAAGGGGCCATCCTGGGGAGCTGGCGCATGGCCTGCGAGCACTGGCTGCCGAGCGAGCTGCAGCCGCCGCCCTGGCCGCAGGCCGAGCCCGGTGCGCGCCTGGGGGCCGCGATCAGCGCTTGGGCTCGGGCGATCCCGCGCCCGCTCGTGCTCTTCCTGGACGAGATCGACGCGCTGCAGGACGATGGGCTGGTCTCGGTCCTGCGCCAGCTTCGCGGCGGCTATCCGCAGCGTCCTGGGGGCTTTCCCTCCTCCGTCGCCCTGGTCGGGATGCGCGACGTGCGCGACTACAAGGTCGCCGCGGGCGGCAGCGAGCGGCTGCACTCCTCCAGCCCGTTCAACATCAAGCTCGAATCGCTCACGCTGCGCCACTTCACCGCCGAAGAGGTGGCCACCCTCTACTCGCAGCATACGCGGGAGACGGGTCAGGTCTTCACCCCGGAGGCCGTTCGGTGCGCGTTCGATCTCACAGGCGGCCAGCCGTGGCTGGTCAACGCGCTCGCGCGCCAGGCCGTGGAGGTGGTTGCGCCCGACCCGGCGCGAGCGATCGGCCGGGCCGAGCTGGACCGCGCGAAGCAGCTCCTGATCGAGCGTCAGGACACGCACCTGGACAGCCTGGCGGAGCGGCTGCGCGAGCCGCGCGTGCGGAGGATTATCGAGCCGATGCTCGCCGGTCGCACGCTCGGGGACGTGCCGCGCGACGACGTGCAGTTCGTCCTGGACCTGGGCTTGTGCCGGATGAGCCCTACCGGCGGGCTGGTGATCGCCAACCCGATCTACCGGGAGGTGATGCCGGAAGTACTGGCCGGCACGCCCATGGCCTCGCTGCCGGTCTTGACGCCGAACTGGCTGCGGCCCGACGGCACGCTGGACCCGGAACGGCTGCTCGCGGCCTTCCTGGCCTTCTGGCGGCAACACGGCCAGCCGCTCCTGGCAAGCGCGCCGTATCACGAGATCGCGCCGCATCTGGTGCTCATGGCCTTTCTGCACCGGGTCGCCAATGCCGGCGGCACGCTGGAGCGGGAATATGCGATCGGCAGCGGGCGCATGGACCTGTGCCTGCGCCACGGCGAGGCGACGGTCGCGCTCGAGTTGAAGGTCTGGCGCGACGGGGAAGGGGACCCGCTGGAGGAGGGGCTGGAGCAGCTCGACGCCTACCTCGGCGGCCTGGGCCTGCCGAGCGGCTGGCTGGTGATCTTCGATCGGCGCGGCGGCCGGCCGCCGATCCGCGAACGCACGACGAGCGCGCCGGCGGCGACGCCCGGCGGGCGGAGCGTGACCGTGATCCGCGCGTAGCGGCCGCGCCCCCAGGAGCCGCGAGGTCTGAGTCTGCGCAGTTTTTTTTAACAAGCCGAAATGAAGCAAAAAGTCGATCTCTCAGTGCGTTGCCGGCGATTATCGCCGGTAGAGGAGGGTGGACTCAGCGCCCGGCCTCTGCGTCTCCGCGTCTCTGTGTAAAGGTCCCGCGTTCGACTCACACGGCCGGTCCGAATTTCAAATTGCAAAAAGTCAAACTTCAAATTTCAAATTTCGCCCGCGGCTGGTTGGGACGCGGAGCCATGAGCTAGCCACTTGCCGCCCTCGGTCCCGTCTAGCCTTTGTTCGGGTCGTTGATTTTTTTTGCGCGGGCGCAAACGGCCGGCCTGTCGGACCTCCCGGGCGCGGCGCAGGCGGGGCCGTCGCCGGCGACGGCGAGCCCGTTGCCTCCTGCCGAACCGCCGCCACCCGCTTTCCAAGACCCCGCATCGTGGGCTAGGCCGCGGGTTGCCCGAATTCAGCCTCGAAGCAGGACCGTTGGGACGAGTGCGCGCATGGCCGACGTGCGGCCTTCCGGGGAGAACATGCCTGCGGACAGGTCCGGGGCGGACGATAGCGCGGAGCCGCGCGCGCGCGAGGACGCGCGCTTCGGGGAGGACCTCGTCGCGTCGGGCACGCTCTCGCGCACGGACCTGGAGGTGTCCATTCGGGCGCAGGAGACGCTGCGCGCCGAGGGCGTGACGCTCCGGCTCCGCGACGTGCTCGCCCTGAGGGGCGCCCTTCCCTCCGCGAGCGTTCGAAAATTCGGGCGCTACCAGCTCCTCGAAAAGCTCGGCCAGGGCGGAATGGGCGTGGTCTGGAAGGCCTGGGACCCCGAGCTGCGCCGCGTGGTCGCCCTCAAGCATCTGCTTTCGCAAGAGGGCGGGGACGGTTCCGAAGCGGAGCGCTTCCTGCGCGAGGCGCGCCTCGCCGCCCGGCTTCGACACCCCGGTATCGTGGCCGTCCACGACGTCGGCGCCGAGGAGGGCCGGCCGTACTTCACGAGCGACTTCATCGAGGGGTGTTCGCTGGAGGCCGCCATGCGTCAGCCGGTGGCCGTACGACAGGCGCTGGCGTGGGTGAAGGCGAGCGCCGAGGCCCTCCAGGCCGCGCACGACGCGGGCGTCGTTCACCGCGACGTGAAGCCCGGGAACATCCTGCTCGATGCCTCGGGCAAGGCCTGCGTGACGGACTTCGGGCTGGCGAAGGAAACGGCCCTCGCGGCCGGCTCGGACTCGGAGGGGGCGGGTCTCACGCGGAGCGGGTCCGTGCTCGGGACGCCGAATTATATGAGTCCCGAGCAGGCGAGGGGGGCGCTGGCGGAGATCGGTCCGGCGAGCGACCAGTTTTCCCTCGGGGTGACGCTGTATCACCTGTTGGCCGGTCGTGTCCCGTTTCGCGGCGCGAGCTTGTACTCGCTGCTACGCGCGATCCAGGAAGAAGAGCCGCCGACTTTCGCCGCCCTCGGCGTGCGCGTCCCCGCCGACGTGGAAACGATCTGCCGCAGGGCGCTGGAAAAGCAGCCGGCGCGCCGCTACGCGAGCATCGGGGAGCTGGCGGCCGACATCGGACGACACTTGGGCGGCGAGGCGATCCGGGCGCGGCCGACCTCCGTCGCGGCGAGGGCGGCCCGGTGGGTCATGCGCAACCGGCGCGTGGTCTTGCCCTCGGCGGCGGCGGCGCTGCTGGCGCTCGCGAGCGGGCTCTACGCGCTCGAGGCCGGACTCGGCATGACGGCGGAGCGACGCGCGAAGGAAAAGGCGCTGCGCGTGCAGGAGACGGTCGGCCGGCTGCTGGTGCTGGTCGTCCCGCTGCGCAACATGGAGCGGAGCTTCTACGACTCGTCGATTCCGCTCGAGGAGCGGCGACGCCGGGCGGCGGCCGAGTGGCCGCGGGTCGAAGATTTCCTGGCGAAGACGCCGCGGGATGCGACCTCGCAAGCGGTCGCGCGCGCGTTCGCCGGCTGGGCGCGCCGGCTCGCCGGCTACGAGGAGGAGGGGCTCGCGTGGATGCGCCAGGCCCGCGAGCTGGACCCCGAGCTGCCGTTCGGGACCGCCATGGAGGCGCTCGCGAATTTCGCGGAGTGCGTGCTTCGGCAGCCGATCCCGCCCATGGGCGTCGGGCCCGCGGGGCTGGCGCCGCAGGCCGCGCCGCCGGCGTCCGGGGAGCTGGCGCGTCGCCGCCAAGCCATGCAAGGCCTGCTGGAGGAGGCGGGGCGGGCGCGGCTGGCGGCGGAGGGAGTGGCGAGCGAGCTGCGGGTCGCATTCCGGGCGCTGCGCGACTTCGACCAGGGGCGACTGGAGGACGCCGAGCGGGGGCTTACGGAGCTGCGGGGTTCGGGCACGCTTCAGCTCCTGGACACCGATCTCCTGCTCGCGCGGGCGAGAGTGCGGTACTTGCTGCTTCGTTTCCAGGAGGCGCTGGAGGACCTGGTCGCCGTGCGGGAGGCGCGGCCGGAGGCGCTTGGCGTGCGTGCGCTCGAAGGGTACGCCTCGATGGGAGAGGCTTTGCGCGTGAACCGGGACGGCGGCGATCCGCGGTCCGCGTACGATCACGCGAGTGCGGCTTTCGTCGAGGCTGCGCGACTGGACCCGGTTCGCGCCGAACCGCGCGAGGGGCTCGGCATCGTCCGCGTCGGACGCGCGGAGGCGGGCGCCGCGCGCGGCGAGGATCCGCGACCGATGCTTGCGCAGGCGCTCGAGGCGTTCGGAGAGACGCTGCGACTGGACGACGGCGTGGCGGGCGCCTGGAGCAATCGGGCCGGCGCGTACCGGAGCCTTGCGCAGGCGGAGTCGGCGCGCGGGGGGGACCCGCGCCCGAGCCTCGACCGCGCGGAGGCCGATTTTGGGGAGGCCCTGCGGCGGGATCCGGGGCTGGTCCTCGCCTACGCCCATCGGGCGGCCGTGCGGGTGCTGCGGGCGGAGGCGGAGTCCGTGCGCGGCGGGGATCCGCGTCCCGCGCTGAGCGGCGCGCTCGCGGATTTCTCCGAGGCGCTGCGCCGGAAGCCGGACTTCACGCGCGGCCTCGATGAACGCGGCGAGGCGCACCGCATGAAGGCGGGCGCGGAAGCGGTGCGTGGCATCGACCCGACGGCGAGCCTGGACTTGGCGGAGGCGGATTTCGCCGAGGCATTGCGGCAGAGCCCGGAGTCCGTGCCGGTGCGGGTGCACCGTGCCCGGGCGCGCGTGGAGCGGGCGGAGGCGGAGTCGCGTCGGGGCGGGGATGCGCGGGCGCGCTACGACTTGGCGATCGCGGATTGCGACGAGGCCCTGAAACGCGACCCAAAGGCCGTCGCCGCTTTTCTCCAGCGGGGGAGCGCCCAGCTCGGCCGGGGACACGCGGAAGCCGGGGCGCGGCGGGATCCGCGGCCTTCTTATGAGCTGGCGGTCGCGGACGGGGATGCGGCGCTCGGCTGCGATGCGGGCTGCGTGGACGCGTACGTGTTGCGCGGCGAGGCCTTGCAGGCGCGGGGGCTGGCGAACGCGGCGATGGGCGGGGACCCGCGGGCGGACTGGGCGCGGGCACTTGCCGATTTCGGCCGGGCCCTGGAGCTGAACGCCGCCCTTTGGCAGGCGCGCGCCAAGCGCGGCCTTCTGTTCGAGATGAAGGGGCAGCTCCCGCGGGCGATCGAGGAGTATGAAGCTGTGCTCAAGCTCTGCCCCGGCCAGCCCCAGGTCGAGGGGCTGTTGCGGCAAGCGAAGGCCGAGTTGCGCGCGGGGGCGGGGGGCGGGTCGTAGGGGGAGGAGGCGAGGATGGAAAGCAGGGCATGCTTCACATCCGGGTTACGGTCGCCGAGCGGCTGCTTTCGGTAGGGGCACGGCGCTGCCGTGCCCACGAAGCGAGGGAACGAAGTCGACCGTGCGAAACGTCGACGGGAGTTTTGACCTTGCCGGAGACCGCGACGCGACGCGTGGCGAGTCGGCTGCCTCGCCACGCGCCCGGCGGATTCAGCAGCCGAGCTTGTCCATGGACCAGCCCTCGTCGGCGATCAACTGCGCGACGCGCAGGCGAATCTCCTCCCGGATGCGCCGCACGTCCTCGATGGGCAGCCCCTTCGGGTCCCGGAGCGGCCAGTCCGTGCGCCGAGCCCCTGGGACGAAGGGGCAGGCCTCCCCGCAGCCCATCGTGATCAGGAGGCGGGCGCCGGCGGCGAGCTCCGGGGTCAGGCGGGTCGGGATGGCGGCTCCAAGTTCGATGCCCACCTCGCGCATCACGGTCACCACCTCCGGCTGGATGCGGCTTCCGGGCTCGGTCCCGGCGGAGACCGCATGCGCCTCTTGCGTGTCGGCGAGGTGGTTGAACCACGCCGCCGCCATTTGCGATCGGCCGGCGTTGTGGATGCAGGCGAAGACGACGCGCGCGCTCATGAGCAGCTTTTCGCTCAATGCCCTCTGGGAACGAAGAGGATGATACCCGCGTCCGTGCTGCAGATGGCACGCACATAGAGCGTGAACGACCGAACCACGTACGCTACCGACATGGGGCGACCTCTCCTTCCGAGCGCAGCCCCGCTTCAGGGGCGAGAGGGGGGACGAGCCATCGAAAAAGGAGCGTGGCGCAGCCCGCGCCGAGAAGCTGCGCGAGGATGAATCCGGGGACGTCCACGGGCCGAATGCCCGCGAAGGTATCGGTGACGCACCGCGCGAGCGTGACGGCTGGGTTCGCGAAGGAAGTCGAGGCGGTGAACCAGTACGCGCCGACGATCCACGCGGCGACGGCGCAAGGGACCATCGTCGGACGGCGGCGGGAGCAGCCCAGGACCACGCCCAGCAGGCCGAACGTGGCAACAAACTCGCTTAGCATCTGCGCGAGCCCCGCTCGCTCGTGCCGGGAAAGGGCGAAAATCGGCTCGCGGAACATGGCGTCGGCGAGGGCCACTCCGGCGAGCGCTCCGGCGAACTGGGCCATCAGGTAGGCCGCGGCCGCGGACCAACGAAGCCCTCCCTGCGAGGCGTCCGCGAGCGTCACGGCCGGATTGAAATGCGCCCCGGAAACGGGTCCGAAGGTCAGGATGAGAGCCAGGAGCGCCGCGCCGGTGGCGAGCGTGTTCGCGAGCAGGGCCACCGCCACGTTGCCGCCGCACAACCGCTCGCCCATGATCCCGGAGCCGACCACCGCGGCAACGAGGAGGAGCGTGCCGACCGCCTCGGCGGCAAGGCGGCGAGAGAAGTTCATGGCGTTGAGGTCCTCCATGCCCGCGGGCGCTTGACGGTGGAAACGTCCGGCCATTATAATCGCTTGCACGCATATGAAAAGACTTATGGCGAACGAAAGAGTGAACCTGATGTTCCGGGCCTTCTCGGACCCGACGCGGCTGCGGATGCTCCACCTGCTGCTGGAGGGAGAAACGTGCGTAGGCGACCTCGTCACGATCCTGCGGGTGCCGCAGCCGACGGCCTCGCGACACTTGTCGTACCTGCGGCGTGCGGGCCTGGTGACGGCGCGGAGGTCTGGACGGTGGATGTTTCATGCGCTCCAGCCGGCACGCGGCGGCTTCCACGAACGATTGCTGGAGTGCCTGCGCGCGTGTTTTCGCGATGTGCCCGCGCTCGCGGTCGACGCCCGGCGGGCGGGGAGGCTGCGCGCCTCCGGCGGCTGCTGCCCGCGATGATTCGGCTCTTGCCCGCTAGCCTCCTCTGCGTGATCGCGATGCGAGCGAGGCGGCGCGCGTCCCAGGTGCTCGGTCGCGTCGACGCGAGAGCTTTCCCGAACCATCACCAGAGACGCGCCGACCTCGCGAGTCAGGTGTTCGCCACCGCGTCGCCGCTCCAACCAATTCGCGCGTTGCATTCGTCCCTGCCGAGTGGTATCTTCGTACCATAGCCCACATTCGAAACTCCCCTTGTTGTCGGATGCGCCATGATTCGGAAGGCCAAGTTCAAGAGTTTCAAGGGCCTGAGGGATTTGTCCCTGACCTTCGAACCGTTCACGGTCCTCGTCGGGCCGAACGGATGCGGAAAGAGCACGGTCCTGCGTGGTCTGGACCTGCTCACCGCCCTGAAATTCATGACTCCCAAACAGCTTTTTCTGGAATTCGGCGATGCCCATCAGTGGTTGAGCCGCGGCAAGAGCTGGCCACTGGAGCTCGAGATGGATGCAGACATGGGGTCCGCGTCCACGAGGTTGAGGATCTGCGTCGAGGGCATCGTTCCCGGCCCCACCTTCGCCGAAACCCATTGCACCATCAGGGTCGATGCCACACTGCCGTACCACAACCCTCCCGCAAAAGCCTTGTCGAGCGATACCGAACGCCTCGCAGAGGCCTTTCCGGAATTTGCCGCCCAGATGCCGAGTTCTGTCCGGCTTGGATTGATCGCCAACCAACTCGCCGAGCCTTCTTACTTTGACGGCCCGACCCCCTATCTGCAGTTTGATGGTGGCTTCCTCCCGTCGGTCCTGAGCTACATGACCGGCAGCATGCCGGAGGCGTTCCGCGCGGTGGAGGACTCGGTGCGCGCGATCGTCCCGACCCTGAAACGGATCCGCGTTCTGCCCGCCCAGATCAGTCGCCGAGAACCGCTCGATATCCAGGTCGAGGGAAAACCCGTTCGGCACGAGCGGGTGCAAGCCTACTGGGGACACCGGGTGCTGCTTGATTTCGACTCCGCCTCAGACATTCCGGCGCGAGAGGCGAGCGAAGGCACGCTCTTGGTGCTGGGCATTCTCACCGCGATGCTCGGACCCCAAGAACCCAGGCTTCTCCTTCTTGATGACCTTGATCGCGGTCTCCATCCGCGGGCCCAAGGCGACTTGGTGGGACAGCTTCGCAAGCTCCTTGCGCAGTACCGAAATCTCCAAATCATCGCCACCAGCCATTCGCCCTACCTGCTGGACCATTTCAAGCCCCACGAGGTGCGGCTCCTCTACGAGGCGTCGCCCGGAGACATCCACTGCGCGGCTCTGACGGAGCACCCGGAGTTCGACCGGTGGAAGGACGCCATGAGGCCCGGCGAATTCTGGAGCACGATCGGGGAGCAGTGGATTGCCGAGCTCGCAGGCCAGCATGCCCCCTGAGCCGGCGCCGTGCCAGATCGTGGTGCTTTGCGAGGGCCCCGCGGATCTTCGGACCGGCACGCTCCTGGCGGATCGCGTGCTGCTCGAAAGGCTCCCTCAGGTGCGGGCGGAGTCGCTGGAGTCTGCGCGGGCCTGGGTAGGATTAACCCCCGGCGCTTCGTTCCTGCGCTGGGCCTCCGTGCGGGAGCTTGCGGAAAAGGCCGGCCTCCGTCTCCACGGCCAATTTGATGGTCGCCCCGGGGATCCCGACGCCCACCAGACTCGAAGGGCCCTCGCCCTTGTCCAACGAGTGGCTCCTGGTGCCTTGGGCGTCCTGCTCCTTCGGGACTCTGACGGGTGCCGCAAGCGCATTTCAGGCATTCAGCAGGCCGTCGACTCGGGAAAGTGGCCCTTCGAGACGGTACTGGGGGTGGCGCACCCAAATCGAGAATGCTGGGTGCTTGCCGGGTATACTCCGCGGAATGCCGAAGAGCAGGACCTGCTGCGAATCCTGAGGGAAGAACTGGGTTTTGATCCCTGTGAGAAGGCTCACCGGCTGACCGCGAGGAGCAGGTCTCAGGAAACCAAGAGATCGGCCAAGAGCGTCCTCGGAAAACTGACAAACGGGCGACTCGAGCGAGAAGAGGAATGCCTGTGCGCCGACCTCCCTCTTCTGAAGAAACGCGGGCGCGAAATCGGCCTCACGGAGTATCTGGACCAAATGGCAGTGAAACTGGTCCCCGGGGTGAGCGACGCGACCGCCTAGCTCGTTGATCGACCTGGGAACGATTTCAAGCTTGCCTCTGGACGAGTCCTCATGTCGTTCGCCATGTCGCACCGCCGCTACCTTGTTGCGGCTGCGCCGGTACTGCTGGGTACCCTGGTCGTTGCCGCGCTCGCAGGTCGAGCGCGCGCCCAAGAGCCCGCTGTACCCGCGCCGCAGCACCGACCCGGCCTGCCCGGCCTCGCCGAGCGCCTCGACCAGCTCACGTGCGACCGGAGCCAAGTCTACGCAAGGCTCGACTCGGGAGCGGATGTTGCCTTCGCAGACGTGATTCGCGCCCTGGACGCGGCGCGATCGGCGCGGTTCGAGAGAGTGGAGTTCGCGGCCCCCTGGCCCGGGCCTCCGAATCGGGACTCCGGGCCCGCCTCGGCGCCGCCGGCGGCGTGGGCGGTGGCAGGAGACCTCGAGCTGCCTATCGCGGAGGTTGCGTTCGTCCTGGACGGCTCCGCGGAGCCCGGCGCGCCCGCGATCGTGCTCGCCGTCGATCGGGACGGGTGCGCCCGCACCGAGCGCGGGAAGACTCTCTCGGTCGCAGGGGACCTCAAGCATTTCCTCGATGAAGCCGAGCCGCGCCTGGACAAGTCGTTCCCTCACCCCAGGGATCGGGCCGTTCGGATCCGAGCCGACCGACGCGCTCCGTGGGGTGCGATCCAACATGTCATGGACGCATGCGCCGGCTCCTACCTCTGGAACCTGTCGTTCGCAGCGTGGGATCCGTCAGGGGCGATCGGGCGCATGCCTGCGCCATTGCCGTTGGACAAGGGGCTTGGCTGTGACGACGCCTGCACCCTCACCGAAACCGAGCTTCCCACGATCTGGTTGAGGGTGGCGGGGAAAGGTTGCGAATGGAAGGTGACTGCTAACGGAGCGAGCTTGTGCGCCAAACACGGCATCTCGTCGACCGAAAGGCCGGAGCTCATTCGAAACGCACCCAAGCCTTCCAATCGTGAGGGGGTCCCGGGAGTGAGCCTGCCCGACGCGGAGCTGAACCGGGTCCACGCTCCGGGCAGCATCGACCGTGCGATTCGCGAAGCGGGACGGAGGCGGGCAGACCCGGCTACGCATGCAGCGGTTGACTCCGCCCTCTGCTGGCTCGCGCGGCACCAGGGGCGCGACGGCGCCTGGCGCGGCAAGCGCTTTCCCGAGCAGTGCGCGGGCGAGCCCTGTGCGGGGGCGGGCGTGGCCGACCACGACGTGGGCCTCACCTCCCTCGCGCTCCTTGCCTTTCTCGGCGCGGGGTACAGCCACCTGTCTTCCGAACGCTACGAGGACGCGGTAACCGCTCGAACCATGCGGCGATCGGACGCCCCGAAGAACGCGATCCTCTTTCTGCTCCAGCATCAGGACCACGCCGGTCGCGTGGGCGAGGGGGACTCCGCGGGAAGCCTCTACGATCAGGCCGTGGCAACGGCGGCCCTTGCCGAGGCCTATGGAGTCACGCAATCGCCGCTCTTCAAAGAGCCCGCGGAGGCCGCGGTGAAGTTCCTGCTGGCGGCCCAGAATCCGGGCGCGGCATGGCGGTACACGCCACGAGCCGGGGATAACGACGTTTCGGTGACCGGGTGGTGCCTGCTGGCCTTGGTCGCCGCCGAGGCCGCGGGGCTTGACGTTCCAGCCGAGGCCAAGAGGGGAGCCCTGGATTTCATTCGCACGGCGACGGAACCGAACACCGGACGTTGCGGGTATCGATCCGCGCAAGACATCGACGTGGAGACCGTCATCCCCGGCGGGAATGAGGAGCCTGTCCACCATTTGACGATGACCGCGGTGGGCATGGTGTGTCGAATGTTCGGCGAGCGCAATCCCGACGACCCGGTCCTCGACCTCGGTGCGAAGGCCCTCGATCGCGATCGACCCTCGTCGCAGGGTGAACCAACCGGCAAGGACTACAACTATTGGTTCTGGGGAACCCTGGCGCTCTTCCACACCGATGGCCCTGCGCGTACCCGCCCGAGCGGCGCTTGGACGGCCTGGGACCGCGCGCTTTCCGCGGCGCTCATCGACCCCCATGCCCTGCAGTCGAAATCCTGCGACGCCGGATCGTGGGCGCCGGACGATCGCTGGGGGTGCGTAGGCGGGCGCGTCTACTCCACGGCACTGAACTGTCTCAGTCTCGAGGCTTCCTACCGCTATGGAGATCCCCTGCGGCCGTGCCCGCCGAAGTAGCGCATCGAAGGCACCACCCGCAGGTCAAGGGAATGCCCCCTGGCTCTGCCCACATGCGACCTCGCCTGCGGAGGCCCGCTCCACCTCGGGAAACGCCTCGAGCCAGTGAACTCGGGTGGACAGACAGCCGAATCTTCTGGGCGCCCGCCGGTCCCACCTGGAATCCGTTGCATTCCCCGGCTTCGAGTGCAATAATTCGCGCCCGGCCTTCCCCCTTCGCCACGGCGACCGTTTCTCTCGAAAGGATGCGTCCTATGCCGCGTTTCGCCCGCGCCCTCATGCTCGCCCTCGTCTTCGCCGTCCTCGCCCTGGCCGCCGGCGCCGCGCCGGTCGCGGCCCAGGATCTCTCGCCGTCCCAGAAGTCCGCGCTCGATGCGCAGGAGCGCAACCTCGCCCAATGGGAGAAGGAAATCCCCGGCATCGCCCGCACCGCGGACCTCGACTTCTACCAGAAGCGCTTCGACGGCGCGCTCGACCAGCTTCGGCGCAATCGCATTCCCGAGACCCATCCGCGCGCCGTCGCCCTCCGGGAAAAAGTGGAAGCCCTGAAAAAGCTCGTGGAGTCGCGGCGCGCCGGACTCCAGGCCGGCGAGGCCGCCAAGGCCAAGGCCGCCGACGTCTCCAACTACCCCGACTTCGACAACGACGTCAACTGGCTCGAAACCCAGGACAAGGACTACAGCCGCACGCAGTTCTTCGACGACGTGGACCGCGTCGGCAGGCTCGTCAAGCAGTTCAACGCCGTCCAGGAAGAATGGAAGAAGCGCAACGAAGCCTATCAGCCCCTGATCGCCGCCGCGGGGAAACACGGCAGCTTCATCAAGAACAAGTTCGAAGGCGCGCGCCGCGCTTTCGTCCACTTCCACGAGTCCCTGAACAAGGTCCTTTCCGCGGCCTTCGCCGAGCTCCCAGCCGCCATCGACCAGGCGCTGAAGCTCGCGGAGCAGGGCAAGGCCGAACAGAAGCCGGGCTTCTTCACCGGCGGCGTGCGCCAGCAGATGGAGCTCGCCGACACGCGGCTCAAACTGCTCGCGGCCCTGAACGACAAGCACGAGAAGTACGTGACGTTCTCGGCGAAGTACCGCGAGGCGCAGGCGCGGATCGAGGAGTTGTCGTCGACTTTGAAGGAGAAGATCCTGGCCGAGACCCAGCCGCCCCAGGACAAGTACACGGGCGCGGACGCGGAGGAGCTGCGCTCTGCGATCGCGTCCGAATGGGGGAAGGCCTGGCCGAAGGACGAGGTGCTTGCCGTCCGGATGACCTCCGAGGCATGGAAGCGCGAAGTCTCCTGGGACGAGACCGCGCCCGGCTCCTGGAAGAAAACGGACATGTCGTTCCTCTACGCGCGCGTGGTGGTCAAGTCCAGCGCCACGGTCGCGACGATCTACGTCGCGGTCGTGAACCTGGACAACCTGACGAACAGCCGCTCGATCGGCGTGCAGACCAAGGGCGGCGCGTGGGTGGTGTCGGAGATGCTGGCGGCGAACTTCAAATAGCGGTGGGCGGTGGCGCCCGCAGGCGCGCACGCGCTACCTGGGCGCTCCCGTCTCGGCCGCCCCTGTGCCGGGGTTTTCCATTGCTGCGACGGACTCATCCTGACCATAATCGTTCCTGGCCCGCGACCGGCGGCTCCTTTGCCTGCGATCCCAGCGGAGCACGATGCTTCATGCCTTCGCCCTTCCCCGGGATGGACCCCTATCTCGAGGCGCCGAACATCTACCCGGACTTTCACCAGGCGCTCGCCTACGAGGTTCGGCGCGCGCTGGTCCCACGCCTGAGACCGCGCTACGTGGCGCGCGTCTATGGTCGCCAAGTTGTCGACGCCCTCGATCCCGATGAGGTGCAGATCGTTCACCCGGACGTCGCCGTCGCGGGCCTCCACCGACGCGGCGCGCGCCCCGAGCCGTCCTCGGCCACCGCGTCGGCGGCCGTCGCGCTCACGCCCGCCGTGGAGGTGCGGTTGGCAATTCCCGTCAAGGCGAGACAGTTCCGAGTCGAAGTGCGCCTGGCTCGCCTGGGCGACCTGGTCACCGCGATCGAGCTGGTCTCGCTGAGCAACAAACGTCCGGGCTCCGACGACGCCGAAGCCTACCGGCGCAAGCGCGAGGAATACCTCGGGTCGAGCGTTCACTTCATCGAGCTCGACCTGCTCCGGGCCCTCCCTCGATGGTCGCCCGAGGGAGCGCCGCAGTCCGAATACCGCGTTCTCTTGCATCGCGCCACCCGGCCCCTTCGCGTGAGTGTTTGGCCCGTAGGCCTGCGCGATGCTCTACCCACGCTGCCCGTTCCACTCCGGGCCCCGGATCCCGACGTGCCCCTGGAGCTGCAGCCCATCTTCGCTGCCGTCTATGACGCGGCCGGGTACGACCTCGACCTCGACTACTCGTCTCCCCCGCCTGCGCCCTCTCTCTCGGCGGCCGATGCCCGATGGCTGCGCGGCATGCTCGCGAAGTCAGCGGGACGGTGATCCGTGGCCGGCGGCGGAAGTGTTAGTGTAGCGACGGAGTGGCGGCGGCCATCGTTGGGACGGGTGCGGGGGCGCTTCTTGAGGCTTGACGACCCAGTCCTTGCGAATCGGATCCCCGCTCCGTCCCCTGCGTATCGGCGAGCTCCAACCTGGGATGCGGTTGGACGCGCTGAGACCGCTCCCTCACGGTCGCGGTTCCGTGTTTCCCCGCCGCCCGCTGCGTGGCCTTCAGCGCGCAGCGGTTTTGGGGGCAACGATTCGCAGGCGTGCTGAAACCATCGCCCCCTGCGAGGCAACAGGAGCGCTCCCCGCCGCCGGCCTGGTTCAAATCGGCCCCAATCGTGGTTACACGCGCGGACGCTACATGGAAGGTTGGGGCACGGCGTTGCCGTGCCCACGATGCGTCGACTCGCAGTCGATCTCTCAAGATCTTCATCGGCAGTTGGGTCACACGGAAATCGCCGTTGCCGTTGCGCAAGTCTGAACACGACCACTCGCCTCGCGGGCACGGCAACGCCGTGCCCCTACGGCTACGAGCCCTTCGTGCGGTGTGACCCGAAATTGAACCATGCCCCGACGCCCTTACAGCGTCTTTTCGATCAGCTTGCCGATCAGCCCCCGCCCCGGCTCGATCAGCTCCTGCACGCGCGCCGCGTTCACGTCCGCCACGATGATCTCGCCCACCTCTTCCGCGACCTCGGCGTAGATGCCGAGCGCCTTCATGTGCGCCGACTGCTGCTGGTTGTCCTCGGTCGGCGTAACGTAGTGCACGGCCGCGATCTTGTACCGGTGCAGCAGGAAGAGGTGCAGGAGGGTCATCAGCCGCTTCCGACGGAGGGACTCGTCGAAAGTGTTCTGGTCGCGCACGGACAGGATGTTCCGGCCGTTCCGGTCCTGGATCGTGCCGAAGATCACGTTCGCGAGCTTCGCGCCGGCGGCCCCGGCCGCGACGGCGCCCACGCGCGTCCCCGTGCCGTCGAGGACCTTCAGCTCCAAGAGGGCCGAGCCCGCCCGATACGGCCGTAGCTCCACGCGCATCCCGCTCCGCTTGTGGTGAAGGGTCCAGAGACCGAGCCACTCTTCGAGCACCTTCGGCGGGACCTCCACCTGCACGAGGTGCTGGAACTGCGTCGAGCCCTGACCCATGGCCCGCGTCGTCGCAGTCCGACCGGACGCGGCCGCGAGGGCCTCGTCCGCGCGCGGCCCGCCGACCAGGGTCTGCGGTGTGCGGTACGGGGACTCCACCAGCCGGAACTTCCGCTGCAACTGCGCGAGCGCCAGCATCCCCTCCTGCTGAAGCGCGGCCGCGAACTCCTCGCCGGCCAGGCCGTCGATCTGATGCCCGCCGTACGTGATGAAATTGAAGACGCTCCCGAGCTTGCCCAACTCGGCCGGGAACGCCCGCATCTCCTCCTCGGTCATCCCGGTCGTGTCCCAACTGAAGGACGGGGACAGGTTGTAGGCGATCATCTTGTCCGGGAACCGCGCGTGGACCGCGTGGGCGAATTCCGTCGCGTCCTTCAGGTCAGCGGTCTTCGTCTCCATCCACACGAGGTCGGCGTACGGGGCCGCGGCAAGCGACTTCGCGATCGCGTACTCGAGGCCGCCTCGCACCTGGTAGTAGCCTTCCGGCGTCTTCGCGTGCTCGCAGTCCCAGATCACGCCCAGGCCGAGCGACTTCGCCCGCTGCCGCGCCTCGTGGAAGGAGGCGTGTTTCGCGAACGCCTTCCACTCCTCGAGGCTCATCGAGAAGGTCTCGCCTTCGTTGCGCCGGAACTCCATCAGCTCCGCGACCGCCTCGCCGTAGGTCGAGAGGCCGGCCGCCGCCTGCCACGCGTCGATGAAGCGCGTCAGGACTCCGTCCAGCAGGGCGTCGGCGTTCGTGTTCTTCCCGCTCGTGTACGCCTTCGCCGCTTCGTGCAGCGCGGGCGTCAGCTCCGCCCGGTCGAGCCACGCCTCGGCGTGCTTGTACTCGCCCTCGGAGACGGCGTACAGGAGGAAGCCGTTCAGTTCGGCGATGCCCAGCGCATGGAGCTTCCGGAGCAGCGCGAGGAACGCGACCTTGTAGGTCGGCGGCTCGATGTTCGTCGAGCCGAGGATGAAAGGCTGGTCCCGCTCGTCCCCGCGGCCGTCGAGCAGGTTGGCCGCCTCGGCGTCGGTCCGGGCGACGATGAGGCCGGACACGCCCATGACGTCGAGTTGGAAGCGAGCCGCGTTCAACCGCTTGATCTGTTCGTCGGACGCGACGAGGACCTTGCCGCCCTGGTGGCCGCACTTCTTGGTCCCCGGCCGCTGGTCCTCTAGGTGGTAGCCGGGGACGCCGACCTCGACGAACCGCCGGACGAGGTTGCGCACGTGCGGTTCGCCGCCGTGGCCGGTGTCCGCGTCGGCGATGATGAAGGGCCGGAAGTCCACCTCGGGGGTCGAGGCGAGCTGCTTCGGCGTCATGCGCGAGCGGGCGAAGCGCTGGTTGCGGTCGGCGGTGATGAGCGCGCGCACGATGCCGGCCGCTTCGTTCGGCACCTGGGAAAGCGGGTAGCTCGCCAGGTCCGGACCCGGGTCTTCGTCGAGTGAGCCCTTGGCCGAGGTCGCCCAGCCGCCGAGGTAGATCCCCTCGATCCCGGCGCGTTTCATCGAGACGGCCTGCCCGGGCGAGTACGGCCCGAAGGTCGTCACGGCCTTCCGCGCCTCGAAGAGCTCGCGCAACCGGGCGTAGAACGCCTCGGCGGCCTCGCGCGCGACGCGGTAGTCGCTGCGGATCGTCCCGCGCTGCGCCACGACCTGGCGGGCGGTGTGCAACCGCGTGATCCCTTTGAAGCGCGGCGCGTCGAACCAGCGCTGCGTTTCGGCCACTTCTTCGTCGAACGTGCTCATCGTCCTCCTCCTGTCCTGTCGTCGGGTGCTAGCTCGATGTTCGCGCCGCCTGAGTATCGCTCCACGGAAGTCGGCGCCCAGTAGGCGAAGGCAAGTTCGGCCGCCCGCGAGGCGCGCGAGCGAGGCGTAGTCACGGAGAACTACGTCGAGCGAGCGCAACGAAGCAGGCGGCCGAAATCGCCGAGCAAACTGGGCACCCAATGCCGTGGGGCGGTACTGAGGGCGGAACTGCGAACGGGCGCGAGCGAGACGCCGACGCCGCGGGCGTCACTCGGTAGTTTTGTTTGCAGCCAGGGCGAAGTCCAGATTTTCGGTGATGCGCCGTCCGTCGGCGCGATAGCCGTCCAGGTACCGCCGGATGCGCTCCCGCGCGGTGCCCAGATCGTGATTGTCGAGGTTGAGGTTCAGAAGATCGATGTACCAGGGGGCCTTCAGCTCCTCTCCGACGTACGCCTTCACGATCTCGGCCGCGATGGGGAGCGTGGTCGTCTTCGACGGGTCGTGCACGTCGCGGTGGCTCGCGCGCCGGAGCTTCTCCAGCTCCTCCGTCAACAGCCGTTCGAAGAGGCGCGCATCGAAGCGGTCGCCGGCCGTCACGCCGGTGGCCGCATCGCTCTCGGTCAGCGCCGCCCCCTTGTGCAGCCATTCCCAGAGGATCGAGAGCCGGATCTCGCCCGTGGCCATGTCCTCCATCAAGTAGAGGACGTCGTCGTTGCCGAAGAAGTCCGCCGGCTTGAGGGCCGCGGCCTGCATCCCCTGGCCGAACGCGTTGCCGTATTGGAGCGCGACGCTGAGTAGGTCGCGTGCCCCGCGCACGGTCCGCGGCGCCGGCTCCAGCAGGAAGAGGGCGTCGGCGTCGGCCTGCGTGTACGTCAGCCTCGGGAACGCGCGTCCGAGCTGGTTGTCGCGCCCGGCGCGCTCCCAGACCGGCCGGACGATGTGGACCATTTTCCAGTGCGCGACCCACTTCCCGCTCGCGCCTTCCCGCTCCTCCCGCTCCGCGCCCCCGACCGCGCGCTTCATGCCCGCGGCGACGCCTGCGGCGGAGCCCACGGGGATGTTCGGCTCCATGCCCCCCTGCCACAGCGCGAATCCCCCGTCCTGGTCCGGTGTGTTCACCGCGCGCCGCACGCGGTCTTCGTAGCCGCGCATGTAGCCGTAGGTCATCGGGATGGCGTCGATGTTGGGATTCACGAAGCCGCGGTCCCAGCCCAGCGCATCCGCGACGCTGTTGATGTAGTCCCAGCGACCGGTGTTGAAGCCGACGAAGTGCAGGCCCAGGGCGGCGCGGATTTCCATGAGCTGGAACGAGGCCTCCACCTGCTCGACCAGGACGTAGACCTTGATCGCGCCCGCCGGCAGGCCGAGCTGGGACTCCAACGCGGAGAGCAGGTCGTTCCAAAGGGCCGCCTCTTCGGCGGTCTGGATCTTCGGCAAGTAGAGCACGACGGACCGGCCTTCCGTGCGGAGGCGCTCGTGATTGTGGACCACGTAAAGGACGACGTCCACGATCGACGCGGAGAAACCGGCGCCGTCCCGCTCGCGAACGTGCCGATCGTCGAGGTGGAGGCCGCGTGCACGGAAGATGCGGGTCGTGAAGTCGAGCTGGCGGCGCCAGTCCTCGACGATGCGCCGTCCGAGGAAGGCCTGCGACCAGGCGTTCATTTCGGAGGCGACCTGTTCCGCGACCTTGTCGAAGAGCGGGTCGCGGGCGAAGGCGAGCTTGAGATTACGCTGATTGTCGAGGGACATGGTCGAGACCTGGCCGAGCGCGTCCTCGCCGTCGAACATCCAGCCGTCGGCGCCCGAGAGCAGCGCGTACGCGACGTTGCGGATGCTCGACTCGGTGGGGGCGTTCGGCTTCGCGGCCGGGCCGGTCCCCTGGATCCACTGCCGCCGCAAATCGTGCGGGATGTCGCCTCCGCGGAAACGTCCGTCGCGTGCGTCGGCGACGCGTAGCGAGCTCCCTGCGATGGTCGCGTCCGCGGGGAGGAACGCGATCCGGCGGCCTTCGCGGTAGCGCTCGAGGCGGAGGCGCGTGCGGGCGGCCATGACCTCGCGGCGGTCGTCGTTGAAGGGGGCGAGGGCCGAGAGGGCCTCGAGGACCGGGCGGGTGTAGACGTCGGGGTAGGCCTGCTCCAGACCCGCGCGGATTTCAAGCGGGCGGGGGGCGCGCGGGGCGCGGCCGACCTGCGATTCCATGCCGGGGCTCCCTTAGGCGAATGCCGAGCGGTGCGAGGGAGAGGAGCTCGGGAGAAGACGAGCGGCGGCTTGGCGGTGCGGCGCGAATTGTACGGAGGGGGCGAACGCAGGGCAAGTGAAACTCGCAGGCCGGCGCCCGGAGGCGCAAGGGCGATCGCAGCGCAGGACGCGGGGAGGACGCGATCCGAACCGCGAGCGTGAGCGAGCGGTCCCGCGGGGTGCTTCGAACGCGCGTGTCGCGACCTCCGCGCTCCGGTCGGCGAGCAGCGCGATCGGTCTTGATAGGGTACATTTCCGGGCTGGACCGACTTGCCGCCCCTGTGGAGCAGGGGCGACCACCATGCCTCGCTTCGTGGGCACGACCGCGCCGTGCCCCTACCGTCCGCGGGCGCGGCGGCGTCAAGCCCCGACCGTCCGCGGGCGCGGCAGCGCCGTGCCCCGACCGTCCGCGGGCGCGGCGGCGTCGAGCCCCGACCGTCCGCGGGCGCGGTGGCGCCGTGTGCCCGCGGAAACGAGTCGATCGGGGCGCGCAACCCGAATTCGAACCACGCCTATTTGCCGATCGGCCGTCTGAGCAGGACGATCTTGTCCGCGAGGACGACGACCTCGAGGCCCTGGCCGGCGGCGATGCGTTCCAGAATGCGGCCGAGCGGCTCGCCGTGGCTCGCTACGCTCACACGGCGTTCACCATAGCCGCCTTCCTTCTCGTCCTTGGCGAGGTCAATGTAGATGCCGGCGAGTCCCTGTAGCCCGCCGAGGACGGCGCGGAGCGGGGTGTCGGCGAACTCCACGTCGACTGCGAACGTGTTCAGCACCTCCGTGCAGCTCCGCGGGCCGGCGGGGGCGGGTGAGGGCTCACGGCCGGTCGCGCCGGGCTTCGTTCCGCCTGCGGTCGCGGCTTCGCGTTCGGCGAGCGCGAGCGCCGCCGCAGCGCGCCGGGCATCGTCGGAGGCGGTGCCGGCAGGCGGGGCCGCGCTGCCGGGGGTGGCCCTCACCCCGGCCCTCTCCCGCGCCGCGGGAGAGGGGGATGGCGTGGCGCCGGGACGGCTCGCAGCCGCGGGGGCACGTGGGGAAGGCGTCGCGGCCGCCGGTGTCGGCGCACCCGCGCCCCCGGAGTCCCCGCCGCTCTTGCACCCGGCCGCCGCCACGAGCCCGGCGAGTCCCAAACCGACCAGCCCGATCGCTCTCTTCGCGCGCATGTTTCACCTCGTCACGGGGCCGCTCGCGGGCCCAAAACGGAGCGTGTCTCGAACACGCCGGCCGAGTTCGGTCCGCCTGAAGGCGGAACTACGAACGGTGGGGTTGGCAGACCGAACCCGCCGCGCGCAGGCTCCAGGTCTCCTGCTTCGCCGGAGCCCGAAATCAGCAAGCGCCCGTCCCCCCCTACTTCGGGATCTCCCACTTTTTCCGCTTTTCCCAGAGCGTCTTCCGCGAGATCCCGAGCACCTTCGCAATGTCCGTATCGGACATCTTGTCCTGGTGCTGAACGATGAATTGCCGCGTGTACTCGTCGATCGACAAATACTGGCCCTGCGGCCCCACGGTGGTGGAGGAGGCCTCCTCTTTCGCATTTCGCCGGTCGATGACCGGGATCTTGTCCACGAAGTCCTTCACGCCGAGCTGCGTGGCATCCGAGAGGCTCGCCACGCCCCGGATGATGTTTTTCAGCTCGCGGATGTTCCCGGGCCAGTTGTAGTCGATCAAGAGCCCCATCGCGGCCGCGTCCACCGACTTCTTCGGCGTCTTCGACTCCGTGGCGAATTCCCCGAGCAGGTAGTTGACGAGCAGAGGGATGTCCTCCTTCCGGTCCCGGAGCGGGGGCAGCTTCACCTGGAAGACGTTCAGCCGGTAGTAGAGGTCCTCCCGGAAGAGCTGCTGCTCGGTGAGCGCCTTCAGGTCCTTGTTCGACGCGCCGATGATGCGCACGTCCACCTTGATGACGTCTTTCCCGCCCACCCGCCGCAGCTCCCCCGACTCCAGCGTCCGGAGGAGCTTCTTCTGCATGTCCACCGACATGTCGCCGATTTCGTCGAGGAAGAGCGTTCCGCCGTGCGCGATCTCGAAGAGTCCTTTCCGGTCCCGATCCGCCCCCGTGAACGCCCCCTTCACATACCCGAAAAGCTCGCTCTCGAGCAGCGTCTCGGTGAGGGCCGCGCAGTTCTCGGCGGCGAAGTGCTTCCCCTTGCGCGGGCCGTTGAAGTGGATCGCCTTGGCGACCAGCTCCTTCCCCGTCCCGCTCTCACCGTGAATGACCACCGGCAGGGCGCTGTCCGTCACGCGGTCGAGGAGCATGAAGACGTCCCGCATTTTCGGCGACCGGGCGACGATGTTCTGGTAGTTGTACTTGACGGTGAGTTCGCGCGTCTTGACCTCGAGGATCTCCTTCACCTCCTCCAGTTCCGCCCCCTGGACCTGCACCTTCTCCTGCAGCTTGCGGTTGGCCTCCTCGAGCTGCTTGTTCAGGCCTTCGACCTCGGCCTTGGACTTGGCCAGGTCCTTCTGCTTCTGGACGTTGTCCTGGTAGAGGCGCGCGTTTTCCACGGCGATCGAGGCTTGGTCGCTGAAGGCTTCCAGGAGCTCCTTGTCCTTCTCCGTGAAGAACCCCTGCGTCGTGCGGTTCTCGATGTAGAGCGCGCCCTGGGTGTTGGTCCGGCCGCGGAGCGGGACGCAGAGCACGGACGAGAGGCGCAGGTCGCGCACCGACTCGGACAGGGAGAAGCGCTGGTCCTGCTGGGCGTCGGAGGTGATCACCGCCTCGCCGCTCTTGGCGACCTCCTGCGCGATCGAGTGGGAGACCTGCATTTCGGGCTTCTCGATCGCCTCCTTGTCGATGTTCCGGGCGACCTCGAAATTCATGCGCCCCTTCGCGTCGACCAGGATGAGGAAGCCCCGTTCCGCGTGGGTCAGCTCGATCGCGGTCCCCATGATGAACTCCAGCAGCGGCGACAGGTCCAGCTCCGCGAGCAGCCGCTTGTTGATTTCCATGAGCTTGAGGAGGTTCTTGTTTTCCTCCTTGAGCAGCGTGATCGCGACCTGGAGGCGCTTCCGGGTCCCGTCGACCTCGGGCAGCTCTTCCTTCATGGGCATGAGGGTTCCTTTCTCGTAGAAATCGCGGTACTGCCCCTCGGGGAGGAGGCCGGTGGAGGCGGCGAACTCGCGGGCGTCGGTGAGGAGCGCGCGTCGTTCGCGTACGGCAAGGAAGCCGGAGCGATAGGCCTCGGGCAGCGAGTCGTGCACACCGCGCAGGATTTCGAGGGCGCGGACAAAATGATCGGTGGCGGGCACGGGCTTCCCCCGGTCCCGCAGACAGGTGGCGAGGGCGTGGTGGACGCGCCAGGCGGGCTCGGGCAGGTCGCGTCCCTCGAGCCGCTTCCGCGCCACCTCGAGGAGGGCGAGGCTCTGGCCGGGCGTGACCCGGGAGCGAAGCAGGTAGAAGAGCGCGCGGAGAGGCTCGGGGACGGCCCCCTTGGCCCGCTCCTCGACCGCGCGGAGTGCCGCCTGGGCGCTCGCGAGGTCCCCCTGCTCCACCAGAGCCTGGGCCGCCAGGAGGTCGGTCCGGTAGACCTCGACCGCGCTGCCGAGCCGCTCGTACTGCTCGCGCGCCCGCGCGAAGGCCGCCGCGGCCGCGGGCCACGCCCGGTCGAGCACGGCCAACTCCCCTTCGATGCGGGCCAGCAGCGCCTCCTCGCGCGGGAGCTTCAGCCGCCGCGCGGTCGCCAGCGCGGGGACGAGGCACTCGCGGCCCCGGGCCGGGGCGCCGAGGTACGCGTAGAGGTGGGCGAGGTTTTCGAGCGCGATCGCCTCCCCCTGCGCGTCTCCCTGCGCGCGGAAGAGGGCGAGCGCGCGGTCGAGGGAGCGGAGGGCCTCGCCGAGCCGGCCCTGGTCGAAATGGATGTTTCCCATGTTGAGCCAGGTGCTCGCCCGGCCGTGGGTCATGCCGATCTCGTCGCGGAGGGCGAGGCTGCGCTTGAAATACTGCATGGCGTCGTCGTTGCGCTCGAGCGCGTGCGTCGCCACGCCGAGGTTGCCGAGCGAGAGCACCATCCCCCAGCGGTCCCCGATCCGCTCCCGCAGGGAGAAGACTTTTTTTTGCTCCTCGAGGGAGCGCTCGTGGTCCCCCATGTAGCCGTACAAGGCGGCGAGGTTGTTCCGGCCGTCGCCGAGCCCCTGGAGGTTGTCGTTCTTGAGGTGGAGGGCGATCGAGCGTTCGAGGGCCTCCCGGCTCTCCTCGAATTTCCCCTGGTACAGATGCCCGACGCCGAGCACGTTGTGGAGCGCGGCCTGCGTTTCCTCGTCGGCCAGGGCCTCCGCCACGACGAGGGCCTTGCGCGCCAGCTCGAGCCCCTGGTCGCAGATCCCGCGTTGCACGGCGAGCCAGGCGCGCTGGTGCAGGAGCTTCACGGAAACGAGCGTCTTCTCCGAACCGACGCGCTCGAGCCCGCGGTCGATCCACTCGTTCGCCGGCTCCAGCTCCCCTTTCTTGCCGTGGCACTCCGCGATCCGTAAGTGGAGCCACGCCTCCGCCTCGCGCTCGGTGGTCTTCGAAAGGACGTCCCGATACGCGGCGATGGCGGCGTCGTACCTGCCCACGCGCGCGCTCGCCGCCGCGAGCCCTTCCAGGATGGAGTTGCGACGGTCGATCCGGGCGGGGTCCACGAGCGAGAGCGCCTTTTCGTACAGCTCGATCGCCTTGTCGTTGGCCCAGCTTTTCCGCGCCCGGTCAGCGGCGGAGAGCAGCGGCTCGATGGCTCGGCGCGGGCCGCGACCGCGCAACAGGTGAAAGGCGATCTCCTCGGCCTTTTCGCCGCGGCGGTCCGGCGGGTACACCTGGTACAGCAAGTGGGCGATGCGGTCGTGGAGTTCCTTCCGGCGGTCTTCCGGGATTTCGGCGTAGAGGAACTCGCGCGTGGTCGGGTGGACGAAGCGGAGGCGCGGCCCGGTCGGAGTGCGTTCCCGCAGCAGGATGCCCTGCCGCTCAAGCTGGGAAAGCGCGGGCTGCGCGTCGACGACCTCGGCCCCCAGTCGCGACAAGAATTCCACGGGGAGCTCGCGCTGGTACGCGGCGAGGTGTTCGAGGAGGGTTTTCGCCGCGGGCTCGAGGCGACCGAGGCGGCGCCGGACCACGGCCTCCACGCCCGAGGGGAGGCTCATCGCGGCCAGCCGGTCCTCCTTGACCGTCCAGCCGCCCCCCTCGAAGGGGAGGACTTCCTCCTCGACGAGGGACTTCATCAACTCGCCGAGAAAGAGCGGGTTGCCGCCCGAGACGCGCACGGCCACGTCGCGCAGGGCCGCGGGGATCTTCGAGAGCCCGATCATCGAGCCGACCAGGGTCTCGATGTCGGCCGGGGTGAGCGGGAGCAGCCGCAGCTCGCGCGCGCTGCCGCTGGCGGTCAGCTCGGCCACCAGGGACTCCGCGGGTCGGCCGCGGATCGCCTCGGTGTCGTACGCCGCGACGATCAGGACCGGGGGCAGGGGATCGCTCTCTTCGGCCAGGCGGGGGAGCAGCTCCTCGGAGTCGTCCAGGTCGTCGGCGGCGCCGGACGGCGCTTCGACGGAAAGCGGCTCTTCCGCCTCTTGCGACGCGGCGCCGACGCTCGCGCCCACGCCCACGGACGCGCCGGCCGCGGCCGCCCCGCCGGGGGGGGACGCCGCGGCGAGCGAGTCCTCCGCGAGGGCCGCGTGGTACTCCCGCCGCAGGACGTGCAGGCGATGGGCGAGGTAGCGGAGCAGTTCCCCGCTCACCTGGTCGATCCCCTGCAGGTCGCGGATGCCCAGGCAGAGCGGGACGCGCGCGCCGACCTCCAGCAGAAACTCCCCGAGCTTCGACACGAGACGGATCCGCTCCCGGTCCCCCTCGAGCGACGCGCGGTCCGAGCGGCGGTGTACGCGGTCGGGCACCACGATCGCCAGCTCGCGCGCGTAGCGGTCGAGCAGTTCCTCGTCGGAACGGACGACCTCGAGCGCGTGGCGGAAGAGCGGCAGGAAGGGCTCGAACGGGAGGCCCCCCTCTTCGCGGCAACCGCTTTCATAGACCTGGGAGCCGCTCAACTGCGCGTAGTGCTTGAACTCCTCGAGGACGCGCCGCTTGCCGATCCCGGTCTCGCCGGCGAGGAGGACGACGTTGTTCACCGGCGGGACCTTGCGCGGCTCGCGCTGCGCCGCGATCGGCGGGGTCGCGTAGCGCGAGGGCCTGGGGGTCGCCTCGCGCGGCGGGCTTGCGACCGTCGTCGAGGGGAGCGGCTCCTGGGCCGGCTCCTCCCCGTCGAGCGGGCCGGGGTGCAGGTCCCCGACGAGCCGGTCGAAACACTCCTGGACGTAGTCCATTTCCGGTTCGCGGCCCACGAAGCGACCGGTGAGGATGTACGACTCGCGCGTCGAACGGGTCTCCAGCTCGAACGGCCGGCCGGCCGTCTCGGAGAGGGCGCGGATGACCTGGTTCGCGCTGGCGAAGCGGTCCGCGGGCTCCTTGGCGATCAAGCGAAGGATGACGGACTCCAGGCCGGGCGGGAGATCGGCGCGGTGGAGGCGAGGGGGCTCGGGCGCGTCCTCGAGGTGCTTGCGGGCGATGGCGAGGGTCGTGTTGCCCTGGAAGGGGAGCTTGCGCGTGACGAGCTGGTAGAGGAGGATGCCGAGCGAGTAGAGGTCGGCGCGGCGGTCGATGGGCACGCCTTTGAAAAGCTCGGGGGCCATGTAGTGGACCGTCCCTTTCGGCCGTGCCTCGTTGGCCTGCATCCCGGCGCCCGCGAGGCCGAAGTCCAGGATTTTGACCTGGAAGGGCCGCGGGGGCAGGGGGAGCGCGGGCGGCGTCAGCAGCGGAGGGAGCGGTCGATCGGTCTTGAGCGGGGCCGGCCGCTCGGTCTTCAGTTTGGTGGGCCGGGTCGCGGTGGGGGCGGGGGCGGGAGTGGGCGTGGCGGCGGCCGCGGGGGCCGGCTCGCCCGGCGGCGGTTGCGGACGCGGCGTCGTGAGCGCACGAGGCCGGAAATCGACGAGGGCCTCCGAGGGCAGGAGCACGGTTTCGTCCGCGAGCGAGGCCGGATGGATCGGAATCGAAGCGGAGATTCCCGGGCCCGAGATGAGGATGTTCGACGGCTTGATGTCGTAATGGATGACGCCGCGCGAATGGATGTACTCGAGGCCGCGGCAGACCTGGACGAGCACTTCGAACAGCGCATCGTACGCCATCCCGGCGGTCCCGCCGAAGCAGTCCGAGCCGGGGATGTACTCCATGGTGAAAAAAAGAGAGCCAGGGTACAGCGGCCACTCGTCGGGGCGGTGCGGGGCGACGACGGTGACGGTGCCGAAGTCGTACACTTCGGCGAGATTCGGGTGGCGCAGGCGGGCGAGGGAGCGGAACTCGGTCTTGAAATACTCGATCAACTCGACCGGCGAGAGGCGGGGGGAAAGGGTCTTGAAACCGACGGGTCGGCGGTCCTCGATCAGGTCCTCGGCGAGGTAGACCCGGCCGGTTCCGCCCTCCCCCAGCAGCCGGACCAGACGATACCGGTGATTGACGACCGGATGAACCATGGGGACGTAAGCCTCCCGGGCCGCTTGGGTTTGGTTGTTTCGAATCGTAACGCGTAACGAAACGAAACGCAAGCGAATTCGGGGGTTGTGGGTGGGCGAGCAGTTGCGAGTGGGGCGCAGCCTGACGGAACCGCGAGCGTGGGCGAGCGGTCTCGAGGCGTGCGCCGGCGACGCGTGGTTCGAGTGGGGCACGTTGGGTTCGGGCGTGCCTGGGACCGGGAACACGGTCGAGCGCCTGTGGGGGCATGCGATCGGGGCGTGGCCTGCGGGGGCCGCGAGACCGCTCCCTGACGGTCGCGGTTCGGAAATGCGTGCTTCAGCTTGGCCAGCCCCGGGGCGAGTGGCGGTTGCACAGGGCACAGGGGCGCGGCACGCGCGCGGTCCGCTCAGCGATGCTTGTCGAGGCCGGGGAGGTCGGGGTTCAGGGCGCGCGCGTGCTCGAACGCCTGACGGGCCTCCGGGTCGCGTCCGAGTGCGGCGAGGACCTCTCCGTAGCGCAACCAGGTCGGTGCGGAGGAGGGGTCGCGTTCGACCGCGGCCGCAAAGTCGGCGCATGCGGGGGCAAGGTCCTTGTGCCGCTCGTGCAGGCGGCCGCGCAGCTCGTAGCCGGAGCGCATGCGAGGGGCCGTGCGAAGGACGCGCTCGGCGAGCTCGAGCGCCAGGGGGTGGTCGCCCCTTTCCTCCGCGACCCACGCGAGGTCCGCGAGCACGCGGAGGTGCTCGGCTTCCGAGGCGCGGGCGCGCTCCAGGAGCTCCGTGGCCGAGGCGAAGTCCCTGTGCCGCATGCGCACCTCGGCGAGTCCGGCAAGGGCGTCCGGGGAGCGCCCGTCGGCCTGGAGAGCGGCGTCGTACTCCGCCTCCGCTTCGGCCAGCCGGCCGGCGGCCAGGCGGACGTCGCCGCGTCCCACGCGCGGGGCGGCCGAGTTCGGGGCTAGGGTGAACGCCTGATCATAGGCCGCGAAGGCCTTTTCGAGGCGGGCGCGCGCCATCTCGGCGTTACCCGTCAGGCACCACGCCTTGACGAGGTCCGACCGCAGGTCCGGGTTTTCCGGCTGGAGCTCCAGGGCATCCCGGAGGCACTGCACGCCGCCGGCGAACTCCTTGCGGTCGAGGAGGAGGATGCCCTGGCTGCGGAGGGCGTCGGCACGCGCGCGGCGAAGCTCCGGCGAATCCCCGCCCTGGCCTGCGCCGCCGGTCGCGGGGGCGCTTGGGCGGCCGGCGTCGTCGGGGCCCTGCACGCGGTCGGGGTGCCGGGGCGAAAGCGCGAATACGGTCAGGACCAGCCCGGCCGCGGCCGCGAGCGCCGCCGCGGTCGGGTGCGCGGCCACGAGGCCATGGAGCCGGCGCCGGGCGCCTCCGGAGAGGGGCGCGCGTACGGCTTCCCCGGACAGGAAACGCTGGAGGTCCGAAGCCATCTCCGCGCCGGTCTGGTAGCGGCGCGCGGGGTCCTTCTCCATGGCCTTCTCCACGATCGCGACGAGCGGGGCCGGGAAGGCCGGGTCGATTTGCGTGAGGGGGACCGGAGGTTGGTGCAGGACGAGGCTCAGGAGCGCATGGACGTCCTCGCCGACGAACGGGGGACGGCGGGCGAGGAGAGCGTAGAGCGTCGCGCCGAGCGAATAGACGTCCGAGCGGGGGTCCGCGGCGCCGCGGTGGCCGCGGGCCTGCTCCGGGCTCATGAAGGCGGGAGTGCCGACGAGCGTGCCGGAGAGGGTGAGGGCCGACGCGTCGGTCGGCCGGGCGAGGCCGAAATCCGTCAGCCAGGTCCGGCCGTCGCGGCCCCGGATGAGGTTCGACGGCTTGATGTCCCGATGGATGATCCCTTGGAAATGGGCGGCGTCGAGCGACCGCGCCGTGTCGAGGCCGATCGAAGCGACTTCCTCGGGCGCGAGCGGGGCCCGGGTCACCGCCCGATCGAGCGGTTCGCCGTCGACGAAATCCATCGTGTAGTAGCAGACGCCGCGGTCCGTGCCGAAGTGGTGGACGCGGACGATGAGCGGGGCGGCCACGCGGGCGGCGGACTCGGCCTCGCGGCGGAAGCGCTGGAGGAGGGACGGCTCGGCGACGAGGTGGGGATAGAGCGTTTTGAGCGCCACGCGCCGCTTGAGGGACTCCTGGGCGGCCTCGTACACGACGCCCATGCCGCCCCGGCCCAATTCGCGGACGATGGTGTATTCGCCCAAGCGCATTCCCGGCGAGAGAAGTGCGCCGGCCAGCGAGGACTCCTCCGCCTGCCGGGCTTCCGCCGGAGGCGCCACGGCCGGAGCTTGCGAAGCGGGCGGGAGCGGCGGCTGCGGGTCCCCCGAGGCCGGCGGGGGCGGTAGGGAAAGCGTGTCGTGGAGGAGCGGCCGGGCCGGCTGGAAGAGCGGAGCGGCCGGCGGTGAGCGGACCTCCGCGGCGTTGGACGGGGGGGCGCTCGGCCGCTGTGCCGCGCACGGAGGACCTGGAAGTGGAAGGGCGTCGGGAAGGGGTTTCGCGGGGGGGCTGCCGAGTGGGCCGGCGGCCGGTGACGTGGGGGGCGCGGGGGAAGCTCCGGTGGCGTTGCCGCACGACGGGCATGGCGCCGGGCCGTGCGGCCCCACAGGGTCCCCGCAGATGGGGCAGCCGGATCCGGTGCCGGCCAGCCCGAGCGTAGGCTGCCCGAGGGTGTCCCGGCCGGCGGGGGCGGCGTGGGCGACCGGGGGCGGATGGGCGGCGGGGAGGGGCCGTTCCTCGGGCGGCGGCGGAGCGCCGTGACCCGGCGGCGGGGCTTCGAGGTTTCGGAGGCGCGCGCGTGTGAGGTAGCCGCGCTCGACCAGGAGATCCCTGACCTCCCGAGCTCCGGTTCGCCGTTCGGTGAGCGAACCCTCTCTCAGAATGTCGCGGACCTGGTCCTCGGTGACGAAGCCCAGGCGGAGCGCCTGCTCGACCAGCGCACGGTCGGTGGACGAGAGGGCGTGCAGATCCAGGCTCTCCGTCGGGCGCATGGAAGGCCTCGATGGACGCGGCGAGGGGGCATGTTATTCCTCCGCCCCACTTGCGTCGCATGCGCAAATCTTACGAGGATAATGACCAATGATCAAGGACCAATTTCCAAGGACCAATCAATGTCTAAATGACCAATGACCAAGTCGGCGCTCGCGCCCGAAACCCAAAGACCAAGGCGAAGGCGCAATGTTCAATGCTCAAGGCTCAATCAAGCCTCAAGGCTCAATTTTCAACTCGGGCCGTCCATGGACTCGGGACTCAGGGCATGGTTCAAATCCCGGCTACGCTCGCGATCGCCTGCGATCCGTAGGGGCACGGCGCTGCCGTGCCCACGAAGCGGACCCTCGTAGTCGGCCTCGCATGATGTCGGCGGCAGTTTGAGCCAGGCCGAACTTCTTGGCGAGAACTCACCCTCCCGAACGGTAGGGGTCCAATGACCAAGGGCTTGCGCTCCAGCAGCGAGGAAGGATGACGGCGCCGCGGACCCAACGCCGGTCACATGTTCAGTTTGGTCATTTAGGCTTCGTCATTGATTGGTCATTGGAGCTTGGTCATGGGTCAGTGCGGCTACCGGCCGCGTTAGGACACGGGCGACGCGGGGAACGCGGGCGGCGCGGGGGACGCGGGGGACGCGGGGGACGCGGGGGACGCGGGGGGCGCGGGCGTAGCCGTTGACGCGGCCGCCTGCGTCGGTGCGAGCGGCAGCCGGATCGTGAAGCTCGTGCCCTGGCCCAGGACGCTTTCGCACTCCATTTCGCCGCCGTGGCGGAGCACGGTCTGGCGGGACATGTAGAGGCCGAGGCCCATCCCGCGCCGTCCTCCGCCCGACCCGGTCTTGGTGGTGGCGAAGGGCTGGAACAGGCGCTCGCGGACTTCCGCGGACATCCCCACGCCCGTGTCGGCGAACTTGATCCGGAGGGACGAAGGCTCCGACTCCACCGTGATGGCCAGCGTGCCACCCTTGGGCATCGCCTCCTTCGCGTTCAACATCAGGTTCATGAAGACGCTCTGGAGCAGGCCGGGGTTTGCGAGGACCATCGCCGCGGGTCCCGGGGTCCACGCTACCGTGATGCCCCGATGCTCCAATTCCTGAAGCAGGAGAGAGAGCGCCCCGTCCACGAGCTTCGCGGGGTCGGTGGGCGTTACCCGCTCCTCGCGCTGGCGGGAATAGGCGAGGAGGGAGTCCGTGAGGGCGAGCCCCTGCTTCACCGCGGTCTCGACCGCCGACACCAGCTTGGGGGTCGTTTCCGGACGATAGCGCGCGAGCTGCACGTGGCCATGAAGCGGCGTGAGCACGTTCTTGAAATCATGCGAAACGCCCGCGACCAGGAGTCCGAGGAGGGCCATTTTTTCTTCGCGCGACAGCTCGTCCTCGAGCGCGTGCCGCTCCGTGACGTCCAGGACCATGCCCGTACACCCGATCGAGGTCCCCTCCGCGTCAAGAAACCGCTTGAGCGTCAGCGCGCCCAGAAAGTTGGAGCCGTCCTTCCTGGCGAACTCCCGCTCGTTCTCGAGCACGGTGTCGCCCGCGACTTGCGCGAGGGCGGCCTGCGCGCTCTCCGTCCCTCCGAGGAGCTGGGCCAGCCCGGCGATGCCTACCACCTCGGCGGCCGCGAAGCCGAAGAGCCGCTCGCAGTGTCGGCTCCAGAGGGTGAAGACGCCTGCGGTGTTCGTGACGAAGATGCCGACCGGGACGTGTTCGAGCACGTACCCCAGGCGGTGTTCGCTCTCCCGGACCCGGCTTTGGAGGATGTGTTTTTCGGCGAGCGTGCCCAGGAGGGAGGCGAGGGCGGCCAGGGGCTCCAGGTCTCCCTTGCGGAAATGGCGACTCTCGCTGAGCATGTCCAAGTAGAGGACGCCGAGGATCCTGCTCTCCGACTCGATCGGGACGCAGAGGACGCACTTGATCCCCATGGCCAGGATGCTCTTGGTGGCGGGGATGGGGGAGGGACCGCCCAGCATCGTCAGGACCGACACGCCTTCGGAGAGGCACGTCTCGACCACCGTGCGCGAAATGACCATGGTCCCGCCGGCCTCTCCCCGGCGGCGTACCAGCTCGACCCCTGGGAACGCGGGCAGCCGGGGGACCAGGATGACGGCGGCGCGGTCCGCGGCGAAGGCCTCGAGCGACAGCTCCAACCCGGCGATGAGGATTTCTTCGAGGGCGGGATTACGGTGGGAAAGGGAGGCGAGCTTGTCGAAGGCGGCCAGGACCTGCCGCAGGCGCTGCACCTCCAGGATTTCGTCCGTCTCCTCGAGTCGTTCCCAGAACGAGCGGTCCCGAAGGCGGATCCGCGTGCAGATCGAGGCCTCCCCCTTCGTCCACGGCGTGTCGTCGGCCGAGAGCTTCTCGGTATCCGAGCTCGGCGTGTCGGGAAAGCGGTGGTATTGGAGAGCGGTCTCGCCGAGCCGCAGGACGTCGCCGTCGCCGAGGGCGTGGCGCTGTACCTCGTGGCCGTTCAGATACGTGCCGTTCCGGCTCTCCTGGTCCACGACGTAGTCGACTTCGCCCGAGCGGTCGAGGACGCAATGGAGCGAGGACACGCCGGCGTCGTTGATCTGGATGTGGCACTCCGGGCTGCGACCGAGAGTGAACCGTCCGACGACGGGCACGACGTAGGCGCGGCCTTTTCCGTCGCCGCGCAAGACCCGAAGCTCCGCCCGCATGCTTGAGCTCCCCTAACGCGGCAGAACCGCAACCAAGGATGCCAACCTCGAGGAGGCGCTCGTGGCTCCCCTCTCCCGACCCTCGCCCCCACGGGGAGAGGGCCGTCTCTGCTCGGCGCCGTAACCGTCGGTCGCGGCAGGGTCATCGCAGGAACACACGAAGGCGAGAACGAAGCGGGGCGCCGCCGGAGGGCCGGCCGCGCCCCGCATGCTTTTTTTTCGGAGGCCGGGGGCTACTTCCCCTGGCCGTCCCCCTCCCCGCCGTGGTCCTTGTCCCCGTCGTGGTGCTTGTCTTTGTCCTTGTGCTGGTCCTTGCCGTGCTCGCGCTCCCGTTCCTTCCGACGCTCGCGCTCTTTCCGGTCCCTCTCCTTGCGCTCCTGCTCGCGCCGCTCGCGTTCCTTGCGCTGGCGCTCCTTGCGCTCCCGCTCCTTCCGTTCCCGTTCGCGCCGCTCCTGCTCCCGCCGCTCCTTGTTCTTGCGGTGGCTGTCCTTCCCGCCGTCCTTCGAATCCCCCTGGCCGTCCTTCGAGTCCTTGCCGTTGTCCGACCAGGCCGTGCCGGCGGGGAACAGCAGGACCAACCCGAGAAGCAGCGTGGCGAGGAACCGGAAGCTCAAAAGCCTGTGCATGCGCTTCGCCTCGAAGGGTACCCAATGGGCTCTGGATCATGAAAATGAGCCCAGCAGTTTCTGTGCCCGCCATGCGGGCGGAGGTCCTCGACCCCGGACGGCTCTCTGTCGGCCGGGGAAAACTCCCTATCTCGTGTGTATGTCTGCGGTTGAGACTTGCTCGAACCCGAGGGGCTTGTGCGGGTGGTGAAGGCGGACCCGGCGCGCTCGATCCGTAGAGCACAACTTTACCTCGGGTGTCCGGGCGTTGTCAAGCGGTTGTACAACTTGCCGGCAAAACTGTTGCCCGGAGTGAGGAGCGACGGGTAGAATGAAGGAGCAGCAGGTCCGCCGCGCAAGCGGTGGAGGGCGTGCCTTCGCAGGGTCACTCCGTCGGCGCCGCATTCCATGACCGAGGCCCCGGAAGATTTTCAACTCGACCTCGCGGCGAGAAGCGTTCGTCCAAGCAAGCCCCTCTCCGCCCTCGGCGAGGCTGGACTCGGGCGCGCCGCTCGCGCCGCGAAGGACGCCTTCGCCGGAGGCGGTCCGGTTCGAGTCGACTTGCGGGGCGTGGCCCTCGACGAGGCCGCGGCGCTTTGCGTGACCCGCGCGTTCCGTCGGCTGGCCCCGGCGCCCGGCGTGGAGTTCCTGCTCGACGACGCCGCCCGCTCCTACCGCGGGCTGCTCGAGGTCGGCCTCGCCGATGCCCCGCTTCACCCCGTCGTCGAGGAGCTCCCGTCGCTGCCCGAGCGACTGGTCGGACTCGCCGTCGAGTTTGCGCGGTTCGCCGCGGGCGTGACCACCACGGTTTTTCCCGGCATCGTGGCCGGACGCGCGCCGCGGCTCCAGTCGGTCACGGAACAGGTCTACGCCGTCGGCGTCGGCGGCCTGCCGCTGGTCCTGCCGCTCTGCCTGGCCATGGGCGCGGTCATCGCCTTTCTCGGCATGTTGCAGCTTCGGCAGTTCGGCGCCCAGGTCTACGTGGCGGACATGGTGGCGGTCGCGATCCCGTTCGAGATCGTCCCGCTCATCTCGGGCATGCTCCTCGCCGGCCGCTCCGGCGCAGCGGTCGCCTCCGAGATCGGCACGATGGTCGCCAACGAGGAGATCGACGCGTTCCGCTCGATGGGCTTCCTCCCCGAACAGCACGTCTACGCCCCCAGGCTCTTCGGCCTGCTCCTGGCCGGACCGCTCCTCTGCGTCCTTGCGGACGCGGCCGGCCTTGTCGGCGGTATGCTCATCGGCATGGTCTCGCCGGGCATCTCCCCGGAGCATTGGCTGGCCCGCTCGCGCAGCGCGCTCGGTCCGGATGTTTTTCTTTTCGGGATCGGCAAGTCCATTGTCTTCAGCTTTCTCATCGGGGTCATCTCCTGCTTCCAGGGGATGCGCGCCCCCCGCAGCCCGGCCGGCGTCGGCCAGGCGACCCAGACCGCCGTCGTCGCTTCCATCGCGCTCATCATCCTCACCGACACGTTGCTCGATCTCGGGTGGTCGCTGGCACACCAGTAGCATTTGAGCTTTGACGAATGGAGATTTGAGAATTGTGGTCGCTTGTCGAACCGGCGGGAACCGCAGCTTCCCCAGAGGGGCGGCGGCCGCAACCAAAGCTCGACGAACCACAGATTTCCCAGCGCAGCCGATGGGGAAGCCGTGCGCTCCGCCCACGGAAGGACGAGCCACCGAAGACGCCGAAGACGCCGAACGACCCGTCGTGAAATTCGGCGTCTTCAGCGTCTTCGGTGGCTAATCATCGTCTTTGGGTTTCGGGCGCGCGCCTGCCTTGGGATTTGGGATTTGGGATTTCGGCCGGGGTCTCGCCCATGACGCCAATTCCCGCCTCTCCTGCCGTCGTGCTCGACGCGCGGGACGTCGTCTGCGAATACGGCGACCGCCGCGTCCTCGACCGCGTCTCCCTGGCGGTGCGGCGCGGGGAGATCCACGTGATCCTCGGCGGCAGCGGCTGCGGCAAGAGCACGCTGCTCCGGCACGCGATCGGCCTCGAGCGCCCCAAAGAAGGAAGCGTCGGCCTCTTCGGGCGGGACCTCTGGTCCGTCGATGAGTGGGACCGCGAGCTGCTGCTGACGCGCGTCGGCGTCCTGTTCCAGTCCGGCGGACTCTTCAACTCCCTCACGGTCGGCGAAAACGTCGCCTTCCCGCTCCGGGAGCGCCGCCGCCTCTCCGAGGCCGAGGTCCGCGACGCCGTGCTCCGCACGCTCTGGCGCGTCGGACTCGAGGATGCCGCGCGCAGAATGCCGAGCCAGCTTTCCGGAGGCATGAAGAAGCGCGCCGGGCTCGCCCGCGCCCTCGTCCTCGAACCGGAAATCGTCTTCTGCGACGAGCCGTCCGCCGGGCTCGATCCGATCACCTCCGCGGACCTGGACGCCCTCCTCGTCTCGCTCAAGCGGACCCTCGGGATCACGTTCGTCGTCGTCACGCACGAGCTGCCCAGCGTGGAGTCGATCGCGGACCGGATCACCGTCCTCAAGAAGGGGCACCAGGGCGTGGTGACCCAAGGGACCTGGGCCGACCTCCAGGTCCACACAGATCCCTGGGTGCACGACTTCGTCCGCCGAATTCCGTCGAGGAGCGTCGCTTCATGAGCCCGAAAGCGCGGTACCGGATCGGCTGCTGGGTCTTCGTCTCGCTCTCCCTCGCCTTCTTCGCGGGGTTCCTGCTCTGGCTCTGGCCGTCGCTCCGCGCGCCCGAGGTCGTGGAGTACACGATCGAGTTCCGCGAGGACGTGAGCGGCATTTCTCCCAGCTCCCGCGTCACGTGGGAGGGGACGCTCATCGGCAGGGTGAGCCGCGCGCCGTTCCTGCAGGCCGGCAGCCAGCATCCCCGCGTCCCCATGGCCATCGAAAAGCGCTACGCCCACCTGATCACCACGTGGACCCGCTTCCAGCTCCAGGCGAACCTCGTGACGGGCATCCAGGCGATCTACGCGTTCCGCAAGGACCTCTCGACGCCGAAGACCCCGTCGGCCGAGCCGTCGCCGCCCGAGAGCCCGTGCCTGCCGGCCGCGGACGGGCCCCCGCTGGACCTGCCCTTCGAGCAGACGGAGTTTTCGACGGGCGAGCAGCTTCGCCGCGAACTGATCCAGACGAAGGAAATGGCGATCGAGCTGATCGACTTCATCAAGACCCGGCTTTCCCAGACGATCGACGTCGCGAAGGAGTCGATGACGAAGGCCGGGCAAAACATGGACCTCGTGGGGACCACGTTCAAGAGCACGGCCGAGGAGACGCAAAACGTCCTTCGCCAAGGCGGGGACATCCTCGAGGCCAACCAGGCGTCCCTGAAGCGGAGCCTCGATAACCTCGCGGCGATGCTCGGGCCGGACGCGCCGCTGGCCAAGACCCTCGGGAACATGGACCGGCTGACCGGGGAAAAGGGGGAGGTGACCCGGACCCTCGCTTCGGTGCAGCAGGCCCTCGCCGCCACGCAGGACTCGCTGGAGGCGGTGAACCGCACGCTGGCCTCGCAAGAGGCGGGCATCGCGGAAACGGCGTTCCAGCTTCGGTACGCGGTGGTCGAGCTGCGGCAACTGCTCGACGTGCTCAATCGCGATCCGTCGCAGCTCCTCTGGGGACGCACGCCGAGTCCCGGCGGCCCATCGGGCCCGGAACGGCCCGCGGCGGGCACGCGTCCGCGCTAGGACGGCGTTGACGAGGTCCAGTCACGATGCCTGGGAGCGCGGGCCGGCCCGCGCGAGCCGGCACACGGTCTGAGCCCCGCCGCAACCTTCGGTCCGACCGTGCCCGAGTTTTGTGGACGCGGCACCCGGCAGACGGATCGACGTCTTCCGCGTCGGCCTTCGCACCCGGTCCGAGCGCGGCCCGGAGCCGCATTGTGAGGTACCATGCTCCCAGCTCGCGCGCGCGCATTCGCTGCAGCCGCCCTCGTCCTCGCCTTCTCGCTTGCCCTGGGCACCGCCGGCTGCCGTTCCTCCACGCCGTCCGCTCCCGCGGGCCGGCACTTGTTTCCAACGCCGGCGCCGTCGACCGCGGCCGCCGCGACGCGCAACGCGGGCGGTCCGTCGCTGACGCTTCTGCCCGTGGTCGTCGCCGCCGCGTACAACCGCGAGGAACTGGTCCTGCGCGTCGCGGGCGAAGGCTCTTCGATCACGCTCACCGACACCGACCGGTGGGCGCGACTGCCCGGCGACCTGCTCTATGACCACCTCCTCGAACGGCTTCGCACGTCCGACCTGCCGGTGGAAGTCCGCCGGCCGGGACAGGCGCTCGGCGGACTCTCCCTCGCCGTCGAGCTGCGACGGCTCGAGGCCGTGGAGGGGGCGGGCGCGGAGTGGAAAGGGGTCTGCGAGCTGTGGGCGACACTCTCTATGGGCCGCAAGCCGCCCGTTGCCGAGCCGACCGGCGGCACGGCCGGCACCGCGCCCGCGGAACCTCGCGCGTCAGGCGTGCTCCTGGATCGGGCCTTTTCGGGGACCGCCGGGCGGGGTGCCGACGGCGCCGCCGCGGCGATGGATGCCGGCCCCTTCGACCTCGCGGGCCGGGCCCTGGAGCGCGCGATCGACCTCCTCCTGCGCGAGGTGGCCGCGCGCCTCGCGCCGCGGCCGGCGGGCGAGCCCGCGCCGGCGGAGCCGGCGAAAAGGGAGTGACGGCCCAAGAAAGTTACCTATAGGGTGAACACCGTATGCCGGACTTTCGCCAGCAGGTGCCGCTTGGCCGGACCGGGCTCTCGGTCGGTCGGGTGGGCGTCGGCGCTTCCTACGGGGTCCCGCGGGCCGCGCTGGAGGCGGCGTTCGAGCGGGGCGCGAACTTCTTCTATTGGGGCTCGATCCGTCGGGAAGCGATGGCGGAGGCGATCCGGGCGCTCGCACCGCGACATCGGGACCGGATGGTCGTCGCCGTTCAGTCGTATGCCCGCTTCGGCTCGCTGGTCCGGTGGAGCCTGGCGCGGGCGCTGCGCAGCCTGCGTATCGACTACGCCGACGTGCTCCTCCTGGGTTGGTACAACCGGCCTCCGGGCCGAAGCGTCCTCGACGCGTGTGAGCGGCTGAAGCGCGAGGGGCGGGTGCGCTTCGTGGCGATCTCCTGCCACGAGCGGCCCACGTTTCAGACCTACATCAAGGACGGCAGCTTCGACATCCTCATGGTCCGGTACAACGCGGCGCACCGCGGCGCCGAGCGGGAGGTCTTCCCGTACCTGCCCCCGCAAGGCGGGCCCGGCGTGATGGCGTACACGGCGACCCGTTGGGGCGAGCTGGTCGATCCGAAGTGCATGCCGCCCGGCGAGCGGGTGCCGCGCGCGAGCGACTGCTACCGGTTCGCCCTCTCCGATCCGCGGGTGCATCTCTGCCTGTCGGGGCCGAAAGACGCGGCGGAGATGGAGGAAGCGCTTGCGGCGCTCGAGCGCGGGCCGATGACCGAAGAGGAGCTGGCCTGGATGCGCCGGGTGGGGGACGGGCTCCGGGAGTCGCTGAGCGGCCGCATGATGGCGCGGGGATGAGGGCGGGTGGCCGGCCCTTTCCAGGTGGGCGAACGAGTCGTCTCTTGCGGCACGGCGCGGCAACGGTTCGACCGCGGAACGGGGCGAATTTCCGGGTGCTTCCCTCCGCCGGCCTCGAGCCCTTGTGGTGCAGGGGTTCCGCCCTGCACCGGCGGGACAACTCGGATGGAAATCACGCAGCCCGTTGGGTGCGGCGGCGGCTCGACGGGAAGCGAGGAGGCCCTTCGGACGTTTCGTGCGGGTGCGGGTGCAGGGCGGACACGTCCACCGATGCGGCGCGCGCGAAGGCGGAAGCCCTGCACCACGAATTGGAAGGGCTGGGCCGGGCGCTTACCGGCGCGGCGCGGGCAAGGCGAACTCGTGGCTGGCGCGGACCGAGTCGGACGCGTCCTTGAAATCGAGCCGCGCCCAGCGGGCGTAGCCCTCCGGAGGAATGGACGGCGCGCGGTCCAGCTCGTACCGCAGCTCCTCGGGCTGGCCCGGATACAGGGCGAGCGCTTCGTCGCCGCGCGCGGTCACCCGCACGGCCACTTTTTCGCGCAGACGCCGCTCCTCGACGACGCGCACGGCCCACGCGGTTTTCTTTTCGGTGGTGGCGAGGCCGCCCTCGAGGACGAGCGTCAGTTCGTGCGTTCCCTCCGCCGGGACCTTCCAGTCGAGCCGGGCGCGCCGCCGGTCCACGCTCTCGCTCGCGACCGTCCGACCGGCCTTGTCCTGGAGGAGGAGGACGATGTCCGTGAACTTGTCGTAGTCCTCGGGCGACCACTCGACCTCGAACCGAAGCCCTTCCGTCTCCTTGCCGACCTTGACGGGCAGGCGGAGCGTGTCGGTATCGGTCGCCTCGAGCTTGTGCGTCTTGCGCAGCATCGAGGCGTCCCCGGTGGCGGCTCCGGTAAAGGGCGTGAGGAAGTGGTCGGTGGCCAAGAGCGTGCCGTAGGGCGCGGCGCCCGCCTCGAAGCGGAGGCGGCCTTCGGGGCCTGCTTCGATGGAGAGGCCGGCGCAGGTCGCGGTGAGGTCGTACGAGCAGGCCGCGCGCGCGTGGTAGTCCGAGGAGACGACGATTTCGTAGACGCCGCACCGGAGTCGCGGGCCGGCCAGGGTGTGCTCGCCGTGCCGCGCCTTCTCGGCATTCGCGGAGGCCGAGCCCGCGGGGTGGCCGTTGGGATCGAAGAGAGAGGCATGGACGCGGCCGGCGGCGCCCTGGGGGATGTCCAACTCGAACGAGAGCGCGGAGGCGCCGGGCGGGACGGCGAAGAAATGCCGCTCGAGGGCGCCGACGTCGACGGAGCGGCCGCGAAGCTCCCGCCGGTAGTCGCAGTCGGGGCCCAGCGTCCAGGGCACCGCGATCGTGCACCAGAGCTCGAATTCGGGGACTCGGGGAGTCACCGGGGCTGGGGTCGCGGCAGGTGGCCGGTCCGCGCCCGGGGCGTCCGGCCCGGCCGACGTGCTCGCGGCCGGCGTGTGTCCGGACTCCGGTGCGTTCGCGGCGAGCTGGGGCGGTGCGTGGGCCGGCGCGGCGGGCTCCTCGCGGAAGGCGAGGATGCGGGCGGAGTGGAGGCCGGGCTGGGCGGCCAAGGCGCGGTCGTAGGTCACGCGGACCTCGGCCTCTCCCTCGCCGCGTACGTAGATCCCGGGCTTGTCGACGGAGAGCCAGGCCTCGGTGGCCTCCAGCCTGAACGTCCGATAAAACCAGCGTCGCGTCTCGGCGTCCGACTTCGCGGCGAAGACCGGCTTCACCTGGAAGGCCTGCGACTCGGGCGGCGCCGGCCAGCCGCCGTTTCGCCAATAGGCGGCAGGACCCTTCCGGTCCGGCATCGACGGCGAGACCGTCGTCACCGACCAGTCGATGCACGGATCGGTCGCGGCGACGGCCGCCAAGCCGCGCAGCGCCTCGTAAGCGCGCGGCACGTCCACGACCCCCGCGCCCTGGTCGACCGGCGCGTACCCCGGCAGCGGACGCGCGCCGCCCGTGAGCGCCCGACGCAGCAGCCGATGGCCCGACGGCAGTTTTTCCGCGCGAGCCGCGGACAAGAGGAGCGCCACGCACCCCGCGAGCTGCGGCGCCGCCATGCTCGTCCCGCTCGCCACGTCCCACTTCGCCCACGGCGGCGTGCTCGACGACGCGCTCCCCGGCGCGACCAGGTCGGGCTTCGGCAGCTCCCCGCCGCGCGAGCTGAAGATGTGGATCCGGTCGCCGCTCGGCTTGCTGCCGAACAGCGCGCGCGCCGTCCCCCGATCCAGCAGCGCGCCGGCCGTGATCGCCAGTCGCGCCGCGCCCGGCGTCCCCACGCTCGAGACTCCCGCCCCGTCGTTCCCGGCCGAAATGCACGCCGTCAGGTCCTCGTGCTCGGTCAGGAAGCCGTCGAGGAAACGATCGATGTCCGCTCGTCCCTCGATTTCGGAGCCGATCCCGTAACTCATGTTGAAGACCAGCGGCTGCCCGCGCTCCGCCGCGACGCGAGCGCCGTACTCGAACGCCCGCCGCATCGCGCCTGACGTCGAGATGCTCTTCTTCGCGCAGAAACCGATCTTGAGCCCGAGGACCTGCGCCCCGGGCGCGATGCCGTCGTAGCCCTTGGCCCCCGCCAGCGTGCACCCCGTCGCGATCCCCGCCACGTGGGTCCCGTGCCCGCCGTTGTCGAAAAACAAACTGATCACGTGCTCCTCCGGCCGCACGTTCAGCGCCAGCGTGATCACGGCGGGGGAGGGGTCCGGCCGCCCGGACTTGAGCGTGAACGTCTGCCGCTCCACCCGGTAGTCGCGCAGGACTTTCTCGTCCGCGAGGTCGCCGTCGTTGTCCGTGTCGACGACCGCCACCCAACCCTCGCTCCCTTCGGCGGGGAAGGCAAGCATGCCGATCGCGTCGTCCTCGCGGCCGTTTCCGTTGAGGTCCTTGACCGCGCTCCCCTCGAACCGCGACTCCGCGAGCCACCCGATCCAGTACTCGCCGCCCCGCGCATGCACCGGCAGCTTGTCCGCGTTCTTGAGGAAGCGCCGCGTGGACGGGTGGATGAGCCGCTCCTCGGCCTCGTCGCGTTTCCCCTCGGCGCGCTCCAGTCGTACTTCCCCCTCCCCGGAGAAGTCCTGCACGTCCACGATCTTGGGCTCGCCGTCCGAGGTCGTCTGCAAACCGGGCGCGCCCAGGTCGATCCCGGTGTCGAGCACGGCCACGAGCACGCCGCGGCCGTCGTACTCCGGATGCGCGGCCGTAAACCGGTCCGCGCCCGTCGCGGAGCGGGAGAGGAACTCCACGCGGTCGGCCTTCGATTCCTGCGCGTGGCCGGGCAGGCCGCCGAGCGAGCACGCGGCGGCAGCCGCCGCGGCGACCGCGACCGCGAGCGGGAACGATCGCCGACGGAGGCGAGGAGGTCTCATGAGGGGTCTCCGTAGAGGACGGCAGGGGGATTCGAGAATTGAGAATTGAGATTTGGAGGAGCCAAAGAGGTTCCTACTTCGAGCGCCAGGATCGAGCGGAGAGTTTTCTCCACGTCGGCGGGAGTGGGAGCGACACGTGGAGTGTCAGCCTTTTTTTTACACAGAGACGCAGAGACGCTGAGGATTTTCGGTTCATTGAACATCGGGTACAACTGTGCGCCCCAACGGATTCTGGGCGCGTCCGTCGGCTACGGGGCGGCCGCTTTGAGCTTTGAAATTTGAAATTTGAAATTTGAAATCGGCGTCGCCGAAGCTGCTGAAGTTGCCGGCCCTCGGGGAAAGCTGTTCCGAGCCTTCTGCGTCTTTGGCGCATTCGGTGGCGCCTCCTTCCGACGGGACACCGCCTGTTGCACGTCGCTGCCGAATCGAATGCGGCTTCGGCGAGCCGGCGATGATAGTCCTCCCTTCCCGACCTGGCAACGAATTTCCCCCTCGTCCGGCGCGCAAAGCGTTGTCACGTCCGCCCGCGCCCGGTAGAATCCTGTCTTGCTCGTGCTTCGGCCCTTTCGGCCACTACCCCCTGGACGTGCTCCCATGACTCGCGCGTCGGCACGACTCCTGGTTCTCTTCGCTCTCCTCGCCGTGCCGCTCGGTCTCCGGGCCGAGGACGAAGGCGAGAATCTCGTCCTGCGCGCGAAGGGCGGTCGCGTCGTCTCCGTATCCTCCGATCGCGGGAGCGGCGAGGGTACCGCGGATCGCCTCATCGACGGCAAGACCACGGACGAGGGCTATTCCACCGCCGAAGGCACGAAGCTCCCCCAGGACGTGGTCCTCGCGTTCAACCGCGACCAGGTCGCCGCGCTTCGTTCCATCCGCCTCGACCCGTCCTCCGTCTCCGCCGCCGACTGCCGCGCCAAAGACTTCGAGGTCCTCGTCTCCCTCGCCAGCCCCATCGACGACTTCGTCTCCCTCGGCCGCTGGAAGCTGGCGAACGAGCCCAAGTCGCAGTCCTTCGACCTGCCCCACGTGCCCGCGAAGTTCGTCCGCGTGCGGCTCCTCTCCAACCACGGCGGCCGTACCACCACGTTGAACGAAATCCAGCTCTGGGGTGTCGTATCGCGCGAACCGGAGTTTTTCGTTTCGCAGCAGGACCCCGCCAAGCTCGACAAGTTCCGCAAGCTGCGCGCGGAGAGTCTCGTGCCGGTCGTCCGCACGCCGCTCGAACAGAAGCTCTTCGCCGCCGCCGCCACCGGCAAGCTCGCCTCGCTCGGCCTGGCCGAGGCCGCGCTCATCGCTTCGGGCTGCGCCGACGAGGAGAGCCTTGGAAAGTACGCCGCCGTCTTCCAGAAGCTGGTCGAGCAGGCCCGCGCGGGCGTGTCGCTCGCCGGAAAAAAAGATCTCGACAAAGGACGCCTCGTTTTCGAGTGGCTCCACAAGAACTTCTTTACGCACTACAGGAGCCGCTGGACCGATCTGACGGGCGTGCTCGATACGCGCGAATTCAACTGCGTCTCGTCCGCTACCCTTTACAACGCCGTAGGGGAGGCGTTCGGCCTCGACCTGCGCGCGATCGAGGTCCCCGACCACGCGTTCTCGCTGCTCTACGCGGACGGGCAGGTCGTCGACGTCGAGACCACGACCCCGCTCGGCTTCAATCCCCTGCGCGACCAGAAGGCCCTCGAACAATTCAAGGAGCAGACGGGCTTCGTGTACATCGAGGACCCGAATTCGCGGCAACGACGCGAGGTCGGCGACGTCGGCCTCGTCGCGATCGTGTACTACAACCGGGGGGTCGGCTTCCTGGAGGAAGGGCGGTTCCCGGATGCGGTCGCCGCCAACGTGAAGGCCCTCGAGCTCGACCCCGGGAGCTCGTCGGCGCTGCGGAACCTTCTCGCGGCCTACAACACCTGGGGGCTCCACGAGCTCGAGGCGCGGGACTTCGACAAGGCCGCCCGCGTCTTCCAGGAAGGGCTCCGGATCGACCCCTTCCATGCGGCGCTCTCCACCAATCGCATCGTCGCGTACCAGCAGTGGGGCGTGGAGCGGGTCAAGGCGAAGGACTGGTCGGGGGCCGTGGCCGCCTTCGTGCGCGGCATGGAGGCGGACCCGGACAACCTCTATTTCCAGGAGGTCGGCCGCGACGTCTACGAGAGCTGGGCCATGGACCTCGCCGCGGCCGGGGACGCGCCGGGCATGGACCAGGTGCTGTCCGAGGGGGCTGAGAAGCTGCGCCTCCCCGCGCTCGCGAAGGAGGGGAAGGCCTCGGCCCTGCGGCGGCTCGGCTGCGCGGAACTGCAGGCGAAAAATTTCGACAAGGCCCTCTCGTGGCTCTCGGAGGCGCGCCGGCTCGCCCCCGAGGATGCGCGCGTGCAGTCGTGGTGGCAGGGCGCGTACTACGACTGGGCGCAGTCGTTGTGGGACCAGGGGAAGCCACGGGAGGCGATCGACGTGTATCAGGCGGGACTGAAGATTGACCCCGCCGTTTCCCTCTTCCGTCACAATCGGGCGTATTTCGTGCAGGAGTGGATGGCCAGGCTGGCGGGGGAAGGCAAGGAGGAGGAACTGGTGGCGACGCTCCAGGAGGTGCTCGCCGTCGACCCGGAGGACAAGGATTTCCAGCAGCTTCGGGTCTCCAGCTTCCTGAACTGGGGCTACCGCGAGGCGAAGAGCGGCCACTTCCAGCGTGCCTTGGAAATCTACGACCGTGGCCTGCGGCTCTCGGAAGGGGAGCCGTCCGCGAACGTGCTGCGGAATCGGGCCGCGACGCTACAGCAGTGGGCGGAGCGGCTGGTGGAGGAAGGCAAGCCCGAGCTCGCGGAGTGCCTGCTGGTGCAGTCGACCGAGGCGTATCCGAAGGATCCGCTGTCGCGCGAGGTGAGAAACGGGTGGCTGCTCAATCACGGGCTTGCCCTCCACAAGGGGGGAGACTCGGAAGCGGCTATCGCGCTTTACAACCGCGCCCTGCGGATCGACCCGGGGGAGAGGCGCTTCGTGGGGAACCGAAAGGCGATCTACTTCGAGTGGACGAAGGCGCTGGCGGACAAGGGAGACCGCGCAGCGGCCGCGGGCGTGTGGGAGCGGGCGGTGAAGGATGACCCCGCGGACGCGGATTTCAAGAGGGCGCTGGAGGAGGCGCGAGGGAAGTGAGAGCGAGAGCGGAGAGCGGTTGCGCAGGCAAGATGGAGCGGGAGGCGACGGCTGGAGTGGACAGCCGTCGAGAGCCGCGTGGAGCCGCGTTGCTTCCGGCGCAAGTGAAGACCGCCTGCGATTCGATTTCAAAATTCAAATTGCAAAATCTCAAATCTCAAATCTCAAATCTCAATTGGTGCGTGACCGGGTGAAGAAGTACGCGGAGATGGCAGGCGACGGCGGGTCGGGCGTCGCGGCGCAGGTGGAGGCGCAGGGTCGGCGGCTGGCGGCACGGCTCGCGAGCGTGGGCCGAGTCGTCGTCGTCATGAGCGGGAAGGGAGGCGTGGGGAAGAGCGTCGTGACCGCGAACCTTGCCGCTGCGTTGGCTGGGTGCGGGGCGCGCGTGGGCGTCGTGGACGCCGACGTGAACGGCCCGTCGATCCCGCTGCTTTTGGGGGCGCGCGGCCGTCGTGTCGACAGGGGGCCGGCAGGCTGGTCGCCGGTGCAAGCGAGCTGCGGCGTGCGGCTGGTCTCGACCGATTTGCTGGTCGGCGAGGACGGCGCGCCGATCGTCTGGAAGGCGCCGACGCAGGCGGACGCCTTTTTGTGGCGAGGCGCCGCGGAGGCCTCGGCCGTGCGCGAGTTCCTCGCGGAGACGGCGTGGGGGGAGCTGGACTGGCTGCTCTTGGACCTGCCGCCGGGCGCGGACCGGGTGCCGACGGTGATGGCGATGCTTCCCGCGGGCGCGCTGCTGTTGGCGGTCACGATTCCGACCGAGGTCGCGGTCCTTTCCGTCCGGCGCGCGGTCGTCCTCGCGCGGGCCGGAGGCTGGCCCACGGCCGGGCTGGTGGAGAACATGGCGACGCCTGCGTGTCCCCGGTGCGGCGCCTCGCTCGGGGGCGAGCACGCGGAGGGCGGGCCGCCGTCGGCCGTCGAAGGACTAGCCCTTGCCGAAGGGCTTTCCGTGCTCGGGCGCATTCCCTATGACCCGGCCGTGGCGAGCTGCGGCGACGCCGGCACGCCCGTGGTCCTCGCGCGGCCGGAGTCCCCGGGTGCTCGGGCGCTCCTGAGCCTCGCGGAGCGGCTCAGGCGAACACCCTAGTGTCCCGTCAAGGATGAAACTTCCAGTGGAGTCCAGGTAGAAGCGGCATCCTGCCTCTTCCGGACGCGGCGAGGACGCCGCGTCTACATGGCGAACCCATGGCATCGACGTGGACGGGACACTCGCTTCGCATGGCCAGTGTGCGGTCACGTGGCCTGGGGGCGGGGGCCCCCGGCCCGCGCGACTTGGCACCTGGCTTCCACTGCGCCGCTGCGCCGGGGACGAATCTGCCCGATGTTCGTCAACGGGGCACGAGTCACCCGCCGACGAAGTGCGGCGAAGGTCCTCGAACGCCGACGCCGCCGTTCGTAGTTCCGCCTTCAGGCGGGGCGTCCGTCGGAGGCGACTGGACCGAACATGGTAAGTGGTCTCGATGGAGGACGCGTGGATGCGGTTTCTGTGTGTCCCGTGCGACGAGCCGATGCGGCTGGAGCGATCGGAGGGGCCGGAGGCGGGCTCGATCACCGCGGTGTTCGCGTGCCCGCGGTGCGGCCATGCGGTTGCAATGCTGACGAACCCGATGGAGACCCAGGTCGTGCGCTCGATGAACGTGCGGATCGGTCGTCCGGAGACGAGCGCCGCCGGCGGGGCTGACGGCGGCGCGGACGGCGCGGGGCCGCCGTCCTTCACCCGAGAGGCCCTGGCGTCCGTTTCGGCGGCGGCGGTCACACAGGCGCGCGTGTCGGAGGGGGCTCCACCCGAGGGGAGCCGGTGCCCCTTCGCTGCGCGGTTCGCGCCTGCGGCCGAGACCGAGTCGGCCGGCGTACCCGCTCCCGAGGTCGCCTCCGCGCTGCCGTCCCCTGATCGGGTGAACACCCGAGTCGCCCCCATCGCCCCCGCACCGGCGGACCCGGTGGCAACAGCCGCCCCAGTGTCCACTGTTGCGCCGGTGTCCCCCGCGGCGGCGCGTCCGGCCCCGCTTGCCCCCGGAACCCCCGTCACCTGGTCGCCGGAGGCGGACGAGCGCCTGCGTAGGATCCCCTCGTTCGTGCGCTCGATGGCCGCGAAGGCGATCGAGGAGTTCGCGCGGAAGCGCGGGGCGGCGGTCGTGACCTCCGCGATCATGGACGACGTGAAGCAGGCCTACGGCATGTGAGGGGGGAGTCATTCGTGCCGAGCATCAGCGCGCGCAGACTGCGACAGGCCGGGACGAGCGTCAGCGCGGCTGGGGCACTGGGGCTTGCCGCGGCCTTTTTTCTGCCCGTCTTCGGCGACTGCGGCGTTACGGAGTCCCCCTTTTGGGCCTTCCGGATCTCGTTGAGAGAGGCCTGGCAGGCTGAAGACTGGGGTTGGAGTTGGCGCGTCGTGGGGAGCGGGGGTGAGGTCCTGCTCCCCTTAGGGCACGCCGTGCGGATGCTGCGCTGGATTCTCCCCTACCTGCTGAGTGTTCTGATACTCGCACGCCTTGCCGCCTGCTCCCTGGCAGGCGGGCGGGCCTTGCGCATTTGCCGCGTAGTCGTAGAACTGGACCTCTTGGCCTTCGCCTCGCTCCTGCTCTACGCGGGCCACGGCGTGCCGGGTTTCCCGGGGGATGCGGCGTGGCCGGCCTGGTCCCATCCCCTTGACCTGGCCCAGGGTGTGGTGCTTCTCGCCTGGCTTGTCGTCCAACGTGTGCGCACCCGGGACGCGCGTCGGTCGCTGCTGCAAGCGCAGGGCCTGGCCGCGCTCGTGACGCTGCTCTGGTTTGAGTTGTCGGAGGCCCCAGATGTGGGACCGGCCCAGATGCTCCTTCGCGTTCTCCGGCTGGCGATCCCCGGTGCTTCGCCTTTCCCGAGCGCGCCCGTCGCGATCCTGTCCTCCCTTGCGCTTGCGATTGGCGCCATTCTGGAGGGGCTCGGCGGCGTCTCAGCCTCCGAGCCTCATGCCCTCGGCGCGTCCTCGCCCGACCCCGGCGTGGCGCCGGCGGGCCCGCCCGCATCCGGCGCATCCGCACCGCGAGATTCCGCTTGACTCGCCCGGGCGACTCCGTATAATTCCGTGCAATCCTAGGGCAATCGCCCGGAGTTCCGGGCGGTGGGGCCAAAAGCCCCTCCCCATCGGTGCCCCCATCGTCTAGCGGCCTAGGATGCAAGATTCTCAGTCTTGAGACCGGGGTTCAAATCCCCGTGGGGGTACCAAACAGCTCCGAAGCACCCCGCGAGGCCCAACCTCGCGGGGTGCTTTTTTTGTCCCGCGGTTCATGGTACGTCCCTCGGGCTCAGGCACTCCCGCGGTTTCCTCGCCGAGGGAGTGACTTGCGCCGGGATCTTGCAAAGAAAGGCTCATCCGGAAACTGCGCACTTTCCGGAGGAACCCTTTTCTGGCCGGACTCTAGGGTCTTCGAGTGCTTGATCTCCGGGTCCTTCCGCGATCGTGTGGCGGTAGGGGCATCAGGCAAGGAACTCACACTCGCTCACGAACGAGAAGGTCCGCTTGAGTCCCCTGCCAGCCGGATCCTGACCGCGTAGTCGGGAGGAGGCAGGCTCGGTTTCGCCGGCTGGGATGCATGCGCGCCATCTGCCAAGGGGCTTCCCATCCCATGAAGTACGAGGAAGAACTGAGACGGCGATTGGTTGAGATGAAGCCAACCTGCCCGCCTTCGCCATGGATGCACCGAAGGACCATTTTCACTGGCGGCCTGACCGAGGTCGGCTTCGGACCCGGGACGGACTTGCTGCTGGTAGTCTCTCATGATGGACGCGGAGTGTTCGACTGCGCGACCGGCGAGCGAGTGGCCAGACACGATGCTGCGCGTTCGGAGAGCTGGTTTGATCCGATCCTAATGACCGCTCGTGGGATCGGACCGCTCGAAGGGATCGCAGTTCCTGTGGCGGGACTCAGCGGCGGAGGCCTCCCAGTTCAGACGCTCGACCAGTGGTCGATCAAAGTTGCATGGCCGGCGTGGCCCCAGGTTTCCATTTTCCTTCAGCCGCCGGGTTCATGCGTCTATGATGTGGCTCGCTGTCGGGGGACTGTCCGCCTAAAATTTGACGAGGTCGTCGAGTACCTCGCCTGCGGCTTTTCGCCGACCGGAAAGACACTGGTCATCGCCACGAGCGCGGATGTTGAGCTATTTCGCCGGGCGTGACTTCCGCCTGCTTCGCGACGCAACCTCGCCGGCCTGGCAGCACAGGAAGTCACGCGCATGCGCGTCCCTCGTCGGAGCCGCGACAGCATTGGCCCCCTTCCTCGTCGAAGCCGCCTCGGCCGCGCAGTTGGCCGAGTACGCGTCCGTGCCCAGCACGTTCCGCGCAAGCACCACCCTCCGCGTCACGCAAGTGGACGGTGGGCTCGGGGGCTTCCGCCTCGAGGAGGCGGCGGTCGAGCCCTTCGAAAAGAACTACGACGCCTACGAAGCGCCCGCCGACTGGCCCAAGACGTTCGACGTCTCCCGCTGGGCGTTCTTCCTCGCCAGGGCCGAGGACACGCCTGTCGGCGCCGCGGCCGTGGCCTACGACACGCCCGACCTGCTCCTGCTCGAGGGACGAACGGACCTCGCGTCCCTGTGGGACATCCGCGTGCGACCCGACTGGCAGGCGCGAGGCGTGGGCTCGGCGCTCTTTCGGGAGGCGGTGCGTTGGTCCACCGCCAAGGGCTGCCGCCGGCTGAAGGCCGAGACCCAGAATAACAACGTCGGCGCCTGCAAGTTCTACCGCCGACAGGGCTGCCG
>JACPWG010000080.1 GCA_016197205.1 Planctomycetota bacterium | reverse complement strand
CGCTGCGTCGACGAAGAGGCCGTCCACGAGCGCAAGAAACTCGTAGCCGGTGGTGCCGCACGTGGGCCAGCGCAAGCAGAGCCGCTCCTCGCGCCCCAGGATCTTCTCGGTCACGATCCAGAAGGGGCGTTCCGGGTCGCGAAGCGTGAGCGGCCCCGCCACGAGCGCGGGCATGCCCTCTCCCTTCGGCGCCGGCTCCAGTTCCGCCAGCGCCTCGCGGCATCTCCGCTGCAGCGCATCCAGGTACGCCTCCGGGTCGTACAGTCCGTCCACGTGGTCGATGCGCAGTCCGGTCACGCACCCGTCCCGGATCAAGCGAAACAGCAGGTCGTGCACGGCGGTGAAGACCCGCGGGTCCTCCATCCGGATGGCGGCCAGGCTGTTCACGTCGAAAAAGCGCCGGTAGTTGATCTCATCCGCCGCCACGCGCCAATCGGAGAGCCGGTAGGCCTGCTGGTCGAGCAGCTTCTCCAGGCGGTCGAAGCTCCGGGGCGCACCCTGCGCGCCATTGGCCTCGCGTACGGTCCGGTCCAGGATCGAGCGCACGTCCGCCGAGCCCTCCACGAGAGCCGCGAGCCGTCGCTTGATCACTTCCTTCTCCCGCCCTCGTTCCTTGAGGCGGCGCGGGTCGCCCTCGTGGCGGTCCGGCAGGTGGTCGATCGCGGTCAGGACGCTCTCCATCTCGAGCACCTCCGCGGCCGCCGGTCCGAGTCGCCGCTCGAGCGCGGCCGCGACCGGTCGGAGGAGGATCGGCAGGCTCTTCGGCGCCAGGGGCAGCGCGCGCTCGTAGTACCGCAGCACGAACGTCCCCGCCTGATACGCCACCTGCAGTTCCTGACTCTCCAGCACGCGCCCGAACTGGTCGCCGAGGATCGGCAGAAGGACCCTGTCCGCCAGCTCGACCTTGGGCGGACGCCAGTCGATGTCGAAATGGGGGGCGAAGGCCGAGGCGGGACCGTTCTCGAGCACGTCGTTCCACCACCGGTTGCCTCCGTCGTCGATGCACATGTGGTTCGGAATGACGTCGACGATCAGGCCCATGCCGCGGCCCCGGAGGGCATCGCTCAGCTCGCCGAGCGCGGCCGCTCCGCCCAACTCGGGGTTGATCGTGGCGTGATCCACGACATCGTAGCCGTGGAGGCTTCCCGCGCGCGCCCGGAAGATCGGCGACAGGTAGACGTCGGTCACCCCCAGCTCCGCGAGATCCTCGACAAGGAGCGTCGCGTCGCGCAGCGTGAAGTGACGGTTGAGCTGCAGCCGGTAGGTCGCAATCGGGATCCGCCCGCCCGCGGCGCCGCGTGCACTCATGGGTGGATCCTCCGCTCGGGCTTCGCTTCCGCCTCGCGCACGAACACGCCGGCCGACCGCGCCGCGAGTCGGATCGGGGTCGGGCGTTCGAGGTCGAGGCGTTCGGGCAGCGACGTGCCGCCGCCCCCCCAAGTCGCGTCCGCGGAATCCAGCCGCCGGCGCCAGCCCCCGCCAAGCGCCGGCAGCGCCACCTCCGCCTCGGTCGCTGCGAAGCCGAGCACTACCAGCGCCTCGCCTTCGCCCACCCCCGCGGCCCGTCGGTGGAGCACGAGCGCACGCGCCGACTCGCACCGGGTCACCGACACGCAGGCGAAATCGAGCGTGGCGAGCGCCGGCACCTCGCGGCGCAGGCTCAGCAGCGTGCGGTAGTACTCGTACAGGCGGCGGTGCCGCCCCGCGGTTCCCAGCCGCTCGTCCAGTTTCGCGGCCCGGAACGTCCCCTCCGCGAACGGGTCCGGCGGCTCCTTCTCCCCGGCGAGGCCCTCCATCTCGGCTCGGCGGCCGCGTCGTACGGCTTCCCTCAGCGCCTCATCGCCATGATCCGCGAAGTAGGGAAAGGGCGCGGTCTCGCCGTACTCCTCGCCCATGAAGAGGAGCGGCACGAACGGGGCGAGCAGGGTCGCGGCGGCGGCCAGCTTGAGGGAGTCGAAGTCCACGAGCGCGCCCAGGCGATCGCCCGACGGGCGGTTTCCGACCTGGTCGTGGTTCTGGGCGAAGACCACCAACTGCCGGGCGGCGATGCCGTGCGGGTCGGCGCCGTGCCGCCGTCCACGGTGCTTCGACCGTTCGCCCGCGTAGACGTAGCCCTGCTGGAACGAGCGGGCGAGGTGCCCCAGCGTGCCGTAGTCCCCCAGGTAGCCGCCCGTCTCGCCGGTCAGGAGCGTGCGCAGACTGTGGTGGAAATCGTCGTTCCATTGCGCGTCCAGGCCGTAGCCGCCCCGCTCGGGTCCGAGCACGAACCGGGGATCGTTCCGGTCCACTTCGGCGATGAGGTGTACCGGGCGGCCGAGCCGCTCGGCCTCCGCATGGACGCGCTCCGCCAGTTCCTGGAGGAAGGTGCGCGCGGTGGAGTCGACGATCGCGTGCAGGGCGTCGAGGCGCAGGCCGTCGACATGGAAATCGACCACCCATTCCAGCGCATTTTCGAGGAAGAACCGACGGACCTCGTCGCTGCCCGGCCCGTCGAAATTGAGCGCGTCCCCCCACGGCGTCCTGTAGCGGTCCGTGAAGTACGGCCCGTACGCCGAGAGGTAATTCCCCTCCGGCCCCAGATGGTTATAGACGACGTCGAGAAGGACCGCGAGCCCGTGCGCGTGGCAGGCGTCGACCAGTCGGCGCAGGCCGTCGGCGCCCCCATACGCCTCCGAGACCGCGAAGGGGTACACGCCGTCATAGCCCCAGTTCCGGACGCCAGGGCATTGCGCCACGGGCATCAACTCCAGCGCCGTCACGCCCAGTGCTTTCAGGCCAGGGACCCGCCGGAGGACGCCGTCGCACGTCCCCTCCGGCGACGCCGCGCCCACATGCAACTCGTACAACACCAGCCGCTCCAAGGGCAGCCCTCGCCAGTCCGCGTCGGTCCAGCGGTAGCGACCGTCGAGTACCTCCGAGGGGCCGTGCACGCCGAGAGGCTGCCGGCGGGAGGCCGGGTCCGGCCTCTCGAGTCCGCGCTCCAGGCGGTACAGGTAGCGCGCGCCGACCTCCACGCCTTCCACCACGCCGACGTGATACCCGTCCTCCGCCGGCTCGAGCGCGGCCCAACGCTCCCTCGGAGCGACGAGGTGCACCTCGACCGCGGTCGCCGACGGCGCCCAAACCCGGAACTCGGTCCGGCCATCCCCTACGAGGGTCGCTCCCAGCCTCATCGCGCGCCTCCCCTCGCCGGACCGCGCACGGCGTCGAGCAACTCCAGGATGCCCCGGAGCGACACTTCCGCCCCCCACGACGGCGAGGCTAGTTCCTCCGCCAATTCCTGCAGCCCGCGGTCGAGCCAGTCGACGCGCAGGAGCAGCTCGCGATCCGCGCGCGCGGCCGGCAGGAGCCCGCCCTTCCCGGCCTCCTCGAGCCAGGCCCGCACGAACGCGGAGCCCGTCCATCGCCGCCAGAGCTCCGCCCAGGGCGCCAGCGCGCGCACCTGCGCCTCGGCCGCGTACCGCGCCAGCGCGCCCCGGGCCACCCGCCGGAAGGACCAGAGCATGCTTGCAACATCTCTCATGGGCGAGCGCTTGATCCTTCGCTCGGTCAGCGGCAGGGAGGACTTGCCCTCGAAGTCGATGATCGTGAAGTCCTTTCCCGTATGCAGCACCTGCCCAAGGTGATAGTCTCCGTGGATGCGAATGCGCCGCGCGTCGCACCGCCCTTCCAAGAGAGGCCGGAAGATGCGCAGGACCCGCTCGCGGGCGCCGATCAGCCGAGCGGCCTCCCCGCGCAGGGGCGCCGGCAGGGCGCTCCACCTCGCGGCCAGGAGGTTCATCGCCTCCAGCGCGCGGCTTCGCAGTGCCTGGTAGAGGGAGCGCTGCCACAGGCGCGTGAAGGCCTCCGGCGCGAACGCGGGGTCTTGGGGCGCCCCCGCGAGGGCGAGGTGCATCTCGGCCGTCCTGCCACCGAGGCGCCGCGCCGCCTCCAGAGGGGCCGCCAGGTGCTCCCGGACCCAATCCGGCGGCGTCTCCTCCAGCACGTCCAGCTCCGTGACCGCGGGGCCCGGCGCCCGTGCCTCCGCGCCCCGGCCCGCGGGCACCCGGTCCAGGCAGTCCTCGGCCAGTTCCAGGAAGTAGCTCCACGCATCCCCGTGGTTCGGCACGAAGGTCTGCAGCACCGCCAGTGTCATCGGGTCCCGCCCGCGCCGGCCGTACTCCAGGTAGCCGCCGACGTCCGGGGTATGCCGGAAGTAGACCTTCTCGGTAAGGAACCGGGCCAGTTCCAGGTCCGGGTTCACGCCTTCGTCCAGCCTGCGGTAGACCTTGAGCGCCCACCGCTCGTCGTAGAGGAGCATCGTATTGGCATGGCGCAGCGGGTCCGGGCCTGCGACCGGGGGCCGGGCCGGCCCGGCTCCGCCCTTTCGAAAGAAGGGCGTCACGCACGCCGTCACCTCTCCCGACCGGCCGCGGAACGTCCTGCGCGGTGCGAACGCGCCCAACAGCGAGGCGCGAAACTCGGGGTTCTCCAGTGCATCGTACAGTACGCCTTCGCGCCCGCGGCGCCCTCGCCCGCGCCCACCCGCGCTTGTGCCGCCCCGAACCCTGAGGCTCGCTAGGCAGGCCTCCGGGGCGCGCTTGACCAGGCGGACAGCCTGGGCGCCCCCCGCGAAGGCGACCGGTACCAGGTAGGTCTCCGGAGTCCCGTCCGTGTACTCCACCCGCACGAAAGCCAGCCACGCCGCGCCGTGCGCGAGGGGCCAGCGCACCTGCTCCGCCACCGCCGCCACCTTGATTTGCCTGCCACGCCCCGACAGCCAGCGACGCCCCGACAGCCAACCCGGCAGCGCTTCGTCCAGGAGGCAGCGCCCGCCCCCTGCGAAGACCTCCTCCCAGTCCGCCTCCACCTCCAGAGAAACCGGCGGCGCCGCCGCGGGGCTCCTTCCGGGCGCCGCCTCCTCACGGGCCCGCACCAATTGGAACCAGTAGAACCCGTGCGGCCCCAACGTCAGGAAGTAGGGTTTCGTGCCCACCACGGGGAATTTCTGCCGCCCGAACAGTTCGATCGGCGTCATGCCGCGGTAGGCCGACAGCTCCAACTCCACGAATTGCACGTGCCGGGCCAGGTTCGCCACCACCAGCACCGCTTCCTCCTCGTAGCGCCGGACGAAGGCCAGCACCTTCCGGTTGGCCGGCTGGAGAAATTCGATGGCGCCGCGGCCGAAGGCGCGGAAATGCCGGCGGAGGGCGAGAATCCGCTTCATCCACGAGAGCAGGGAATGGGGGTTGGCTGCCTGTGCGTCGACGTTGACCGCTTCGTAGTGGTACTCCGGGTCGATGCCGATCGGGAGGAACAGTCGTTGCGGGTTGGCCCGCGAGAAGCCCGCGTTGCGATCCGCGCTCCATTGCATGGGCGTACGGACGCCGTTGCGATCGCCGAGGTAGATGTTGTCCCCCATGCCGATCTCGTCGCCGTAGTAGATCACCGGAGTGCCGGGAAGCGAGAGCAGGAGGCTGTTCATCAGCTCGATCTTGCGCCGGTTGTTTCCCAGGAGCGGCGCGAGGCGGCGGCGGATGCCCAGGTTGATCCGTGCCTGGGGATCGTGCGCGTACACCCGGTACATGTAGTCCCGCTCCTCGTCGGTCACCATCTCGAGCGTCAGCTCGTCGTGATTGCGCAGGAAAATCGCCCACTGACAGGAAGCCGGAAGCGCGGGCGTCTGCTGCAAGATGTCCAGGATCGGGAACCGGTCCTCGAGGTGGATCGCCATGAACATCCGCGGCATGATCGGAAAGTGAAACGCCATGTGGCACTCGTCCCCGACGCCCAGGTAGGCCGCCGCCTCTTCGGGCCACTGGTTGGCCTCGGCCAGGAGCATGCGCCGCGCGAAGCGGCGATCCACGTGGCGGCGCAGCTCCCGCAGGAAGGCGTGCGTCTCCGGCAAGTTCTCGCAATTCGTCCCCTCGCGCTCGAAGAGGTACGGGACCGCGTCCAGGCGCAGGCCGTCGACCCCCATGCCCAGCCAGAAGTCGACCACCTGGCGCAGGGCGCGACGCACCTCCGGCCGGTCGAAGTTCAGATCGGGCTGGTGGGCGTAGAACCGGTGCCAATAGTACGCCCCGGCCACCGCGTCCCAGGACCAATTCGACGACTCGAAGTCCTTGAAGATGATGCGCGCATCCCGGTAGCCGTCGGGGGTGGCGCGCCAGACGTAGAACTCCCGGTGGGGATGGCCGGGCGGGGCGCGGCGCGCCCGCTGAAACCACGGGTGCTGCTCGGAGGTATGGTTGAGGACAAGCTCGGTGATCACGCGCAGGCCGCGCCGATGTGCCTCCCGCAGGAACCGCCGCACGTCGGCCACGCTGCCGTAGGCGGGATGGACCCCCTGGTAGTCGGCGATGTCATAGCCGTCGTCGCGGAGCGGCGACGGGTAGAACGGGAGGAGCCAGAGCGCCGTGACCCCCAGCTCGACCAGGTAATCCAGCTTGGCGGTCAGGCCGGCGAAGTCGCCGATCCCGTCCCCGTCGGCGTCGTGAAACGAGCGCACGTGCAGCTCGTAGATCAGCGCGTCCTTGTACCAAAGCGGGTCCTCACGCACGGGGTGCTCCTTCCGCGCCGGCGGTCCCACCGCGGGCGCCGGCGGCCGTTGGTCGGTCCAAGTTTTCGCAGCCTTCCAACCCGGGTTCCAGCCTCCGGTCGGACGTCCATCGTTCGGGCGCCTCGGGTCGGCGCCCGCGAAGGGCAACGCGCCGCTGGAGTGCGCGGTGTCGCCACGAGGGCGGGCACAAGGCCCGTCCCTACGTCCGCGCGCCGTTGCGGGTTCCCCACCCGCCGTCCGCTGCGATCCCTGCCGAGGTGCTCACGCTCACCCGAGCCGTCGCCCCTGCGCGTCGAACCGGTGGACGCGAGCCGGGTCCAAGTCCACGTGTACTCGCTGTGCCGTCGCCCGAGCCGCCGGCACCAGGACGCGGAGCTCCAGCCGGTCCGAGCGCAGCGTCCAGAGCTGCTGCGCTCCGAGCGATTCGCGCAGCACCACCGACAGCGACAGCGGGGCGTCCTCCGCCAGCGTCACGTCCTCGGGCCTCACGCCGAGCGTGTGCGCCCCGCCGGGCAGCAGGTCCCCGGGGAGGAAGTTCATCCGCGGGCTCCCTACGAACCCGGCCACAAAGAGCGATGCCGGCCGCGCGTAGATGTCCTCCGGGGACCCGACCTGCTCGATCCGGCCGGTCTGCAACACCGCGATCCGGTGCGAGAGCGTCAGCGCCTCCACCTGGTCGTGGGTCACATAGAGCACGGTGGCGCGAAGCTGTTGGAACAGCGCCCTCAGCTCCGACCGCGCCCGCTCCCGGAGTTGCGCATCGAGGTTGGAGAGCGGTTCGTCGAGGAGGAAGGCGCGCGGCGAACGCACCAGGGCGCGTGCCAGCGCGACCCGTTGCCTTTCCCCGCCCGAGAGCCGCGCCGGACGGCGGTCCAGCAACCCCCGGATCCCCAGCCGGTCGGCCGCCTCCTCGACCCGTCGCCGGACCTCGGCCTCCGGCACGCGCCGGATGCGCAGGGCGACCGCCGCATTTTCATAGGCCGTCATGTGAGGGTAGAGCGCGTAGCTCTGGAAGACCATCGCCACGTCGCGGTCGCGCGGCTCGCGGTCGTTCACCGCTTCGCCGCCGATCCGGATCTCCCCGGAATCCGGCCGCTCCAGGCCGGCGACCAGGCGCAACAGCGTCGACTTGCCGCACCCGGAGGGGCCGAGCACGGTCAGGATCTCCCCGTCGCGCGCGAGCAGCGACACGTCGCGTACGGCGGCAGCCCCGCGGCCGCCGCCCGGACCGGAGTCCGGATAGGTCTTCGTTACCTCGCGCAATTCCACGTCCGACATGCCGCTTAGGGCCCGAAAGAAAATAACTGGCTCGTTTGACGCGCAGGGGGGCGACAAGAATTCTCGATGCTCCATTTTCAAGACTCAGACAAGGCTCAAGGTTCAATTCTCCATGACCACCGCGGAACGTAGCCCGGGCAGGAAATCGCGGACTCTGAACCTTGAACTTTGAGCCTTGCCTGAAAATTGCTCATTGAGCCTTGAGCCTTTTCCTGAGGAACTCCCCGGTTTCCGATCTGCATGAGTTTTTTCTTCGCGGGTACTTAGCCCTTCACCGCACCGGCCGTCAGCCCGCTCACGATCCAGCGCTGGAACCCGAGGACGGCCGCCACCACGGGCAGGGTCGTCAGGACCACGGCGGCCGAGATCCGGCCCCAGGGCACCTCGTACACGCTCACCCCGGTCAGCATCGAGATCCCGAGTGGGACCGTGCGGAGGTCGTCCCGGGTCAGGAACGCGAGCGCGAGGACGAATTCGTTCCAGGAGAAGATGAAAAGCAGGATCGACGTTGCGCCGAGCGCGGGCGCGGAGAGCGGCAGCACGATCCGCGCCAGGAGCTGCAGGCGCGAGAAGCCGTCCACGCGCGCCGCATCCTCGATCTCGACCGGCAATTCCCGGAAGAACGAGGTCAGCGTCCAGACCGCGAACGGCAGATTGAGCGCGGCGTGGACGGCCGCCAGGGCGAGGCGAGAATTGGCCACCCCCAGGTCTCGGACCATGGAGTACAGGGGAACCAGCAGGACGGCCGAAGGGAACAGGGCGAAAAGCAGAAAAGTTTGTTCGATGGGGCCGGCGCCGCGCAGTCGGAAGCGCGCCAGCGCATAGGCTGCGGGCGCCGCCGCCGACAGGGCCAGCAAGGTGGATAGCGCGGCGACCAGCAGGCTGTTCGCGAAGTAAAGGGCGAAGGGGCGCTGTTCGAAGACGCCGGCGTAGCTCTCCAAGGCGATCCGGCTCGGGAGCCAGGTGGGAGGAACGGCGAACACCTCGCGCTCGGGTTTGAGCGAGGTGAGGACCGACCACAGGAACGGCGCAAGGCTGAACAGGAGCAGCCCGGCGATCGCGGCGGCGAAGACGACGGCACAGGCGGCGCGTTTCATGACAACAACCCGAACTGAGGCCAAACTCGACCGACGGCGGCAAATGGCTGGATCATGGCTCTGCGTCCCAGCTAGAGGCGGGCGAAATTTGAAATGGGTGTGGCTACTTTTCCTAGGCCCCCTGAAGGGGGTACTACAAACAGTGGGTGCTGCTCTCGGAACCTATTGTTCGTAGTACCGCCTTCAGGCGGTCTGGGCGCTGTCGTCGAAAAGTAGCCACACCCATTTGAAATTCGGCCCGGCCGTGTGGGGCGAACGCGAGACTTTTACACAGAGACGCGGAGACGCAGAGGCCGGGCGCTGAGTCCGCCGTCCTCTACCGGCGATCATCTCTGGCAACGGACGGAGAGATCAATTTTAGCTTCACTTCGGCTTGTTGTTTCATGACGCACTGCTCCCCCGGACCCAGCGACCGACGCCCGCCGCGAGCGCGAGGGTCGCGAGCCCGAATGCGCCCGTCAGCGCCGCGGCGTAGCCGGAGTCCAGATAGCGGAACTGCTGGTCGTAGATGTAGAGCGCGATCGTCCGGGTCGCGTCCGCCGGGCCGCCGCCGGTCAGGACCCACACGAGGTCGAAGGCGCCGAGCGCCTGGATCAGCCGGAAGGCGACCGCGAGCGCGAGCGCGGGGCGCAACAGCGGGAGCGTGACCATTCGGAACCTCAGGATCGGACCCGCGCCGTCGAGCGACAACGCCTCGTAGAGGTCCTCGGGGATCGACTGCAGCCCCGCGAGGAGCAAGAGGGTCACGAACGGCGTGGTCTTCCAGACGTCCGCGACGACGATCGCGGCGAACGCCGTCCCGGGCCGGCCGAGCCAGGCGATTCCCCGCTCCAGCACCCCGAGCCGGACCGCCAGGTCATTCGCGAGCCCATAGGTGTCGTTGAAGATCCAGCGCCAGGACATGGCCATGACCGCCGTCGGCAGCGCCCAGGGCACCAGCGCAGCGGCCCGCACCGGGCCGCGGAGCCGAAACGTGCGATGGAGGAGGAGGGCGAACGCGAGCCCGAGACCGAGCTCGAGCACGACCGAGGCGCCGGCAAAGGACAGCGTCGTGAGCGCGATCCGGGGCAGCGCGGCATCGCGGAACAAGGCGCCCCAGTGACCCGTTCCCCGGGCGAGTCCGATCGCGAGCGGTAGCGCGAGGACACCGCCCAGGAGCGCGGCAGCCGGTGCGAAATACAGGTAGCGCTTCATCGCCCAACAGCCTCACGGATGCGTTCCGCAGCCGCTCGGATCGCGGCTTCCGGCGTTTCCGTTCCGACGAGCGCGGCGCTGACGTGCACCTGGAGCGCGTCCGAGATCCGCGCGTATGCCGGGTGTACCGGCCGGGGCCGCGCCGCCAGCAGGACCCGGTACAAGTCCGGATAGTGCGGGCTCTTCGCCACGATCTCCGGATCCTTAAACAGCTCGCGTCGGGCGGGGATCGCGCCGTTCTTGAAATGGAGGAGCTTCATCTGCTCCGGCTGGGTCGCGAACGAAAGGAACGTCCAGGCCGCGTCGGGGTGGCGGGCCTTCTTTGCGATGCCGAAGCCCCAGCCGCCGAGCGTCGCTGCGCTCGCGCGGCCCTGGGCGTGCACCATCGGACAGATCCCCACCTTGCCTCGCACGGGCGAGTCCACGGCCTGGGCCAGCGTCCAGGCGTACGGCCAATTCCGCATGAACACGGCGTGCCCCTCCTGGAAGACATGCCGGGCCTCCTCCTCCTGATACGTGGCGACGCCCTCGGGCGCGATCCGCTTGACCAGCCCCGCCATCCAGGTCAGCGCCTGCACGCCCTCGGGCGAATCCAGGACGACGCGTCCCTGCGCATCCAGCACGTCCCCGCCGTGCCCCCAGAGAATTTCCAGAAAACCGCAGACGAGCCCTTCGTACTGCCGGCCCTGGAAGACAAAGCCCCACAGCCCCGGCGGCTGCTGCAAGCGTCCCGCCGACTCGACCAGCGCGTCGAAAGTCTCGGGAGGTTCGGCGAGAAGATCCGTCCGATAGTACAGCATCCCCGCATCGGACTGCATCGGGACTCGATAGACGCGCCCCTCCCAGGTCGATCCGCGCATGTCGCCCGGCAGGAATTTCTCGCGCTCGGCCGGAGGCAGTCGCTCGTCGAGAGGCAGCAGCCATCCCTGGGCGGCGAACTTCGGCACCCAGATGACGTCCATGTAGACCACGTCATAGGTCGTGTCCCCGCTCAGCAACGCCGTCGCGTACATGTCCTCCCGCGTGTTGGTCGCCGCCGGCCCTTCGACCAGCTCGACGTCGATCTCCGGGTGGACCGCCTTGAACCGCGCAAGGATCTCCTTCCAGCCTCCTCCACTGTCCGGTCCCTCCAGAAATCGGACCGCCGGGCGCGCGTCCTTCTTGCCGCACCCGCCGGCTGCGGTCGCCGCGGCGAGCGCGGCGCCCACCGCGAGCGTCAACGCGGCGGCGAGCCTGCGAGCGACGAGGCTCTTGTCTTCCGTCCTGCGCATCATGGTCGCGCTCCTCCGTCAGGGAAGGCTCGGTGTTCAGCCGGAGCCGACAGGGACTCCCCTACGTATAGAAAAGCAAGGTCAACGCAGCATACAGCGGCAGCAGCACGAGGACCGACCAGAACAGGTAGCCGGCGAACGAGGGCATGCGGACGCCGTTCGCCTCGGCGATCGCCTTCACCATGAAATTGGGCCCATTCCCGATGTAGGTGTTCGCGCCCATGAACACGGCGCCGACCGAAATGGCGGAGAGGAGCTCATGGGGCATGCCGACCACTTCGTTCTTCAGGCCGAGACCCTGCGCCAGCGACAGGCAGGTCAGGTAGGTCGGAGCGTTGTCGAGCAGGCTGGAGAGGACGCCGGTGGCCCAGAAGAACTGCCAGGGGCTCGACAGCCCCAATTCCCGGCCGCGCTCGTGCAGGATCGCGAGTGCGGGGATCATGCTCAGGAAGATGCCGGAGAAGAGGACCGCCACTTCCACGATCGGATGGTAGGTGAATTCGTTTGCCGCGTGGAGCGCCCGCGGCGTCGTTCGGAGGGAGATGAGCGCCAGGGCCGCCAAGAGTCCCTCGCGCACGCCGAAGGGCCAATGGAACACGCCGCCGGCGAAGGCGGCGGCCACCACGCCCCCCAACAGCAGGACGTTCCGCTTTCCTTCGAGGACGACCGCCTCCTTCGATTGAGAGTCCTCCACGAGGGAGCCCGGCGTCTCCAGGTCTTCCTTCTCGAAGAACCAGGCGTCCACGAAATGGAAGAGCACGAGCAGGAAGCCGAGCCCGAGGGCCCAGGGCCCGACGAGCCGCAGCGTCCAGAAGAAGGGCACGCCGCGCAGGAAGCCCAGGAAGAGCGGCGGATCTCCGAGCGGCGTGAGGGCGCCTCCGATGTTCGAAACCAGCAGAATGAAGAAGAGGACGAGGTGCACGCGACGCCTGCGGTGGCTGTTGGCGCGCAGAAAGGGGCGGATCAGCACCATGGACGCGCCGGTCGTGCCGATCAGGCTGGCAAGGAACGCCCCGACCGCCAGGGTCGCGGTGTTGATCAAAGGGGTTCCCGCCGGGGCCCCCTTCAGGTGGATGCCCCCGGCGATGACATAGAGCGAACCCAGGAGAACGATGAACGAGACGTACTCGCCCAGCGTCTCCCCGACCAGGTGCGCATCGAGCGACAGCATCCACAGCCCGACCGGCAGGCCGAGAGCGAGACTCAGGATCGCCTTGTTCCGATTGGACTCCCACCACGCGTGGGCGACGATCGGAAGCACCGCGATGGCGACGAGGAGGGCGACGAAGGGCGAAACGCTCCAGAGGGGAAGCGCGGCCCCGAGGCTCGTGTCGTCCCCGGCGGCGAAGGCCGGGGCCGGCGTGCCAAGGAGGACGAGGAGATGCACGCCGGCCCCGAGACAGGCGGCCCGACCGAGCGGGCCCCGAACTCCCCGACTCACGACGCTCGGCTTCACGCCGTTGACCTCCGGGATCACTTGGTGAGCCAACCGATTCCGTGCGCGGCCAGCAAGCCCAGCAGGGCCGTAGCCAGGAAGCCGAGCGCGAAGCGCGGCGGAGTTGTGGCCATGGGAAGCTCCTGCGGCGAGCGGCTGACCCGCTCATCGATCCGTCGGGCGGCCAAGAGGACGCAGGCGAGGGACGCGTAGGCCCAGTCGAGCGGAGAACCGATCGGGAAGTGATCGATCGCGATCATGAGGAGCAACATGCAAAGCAGGCATGGGGCCAGCATGAGCCACGCGACCCGGGAGAAGCATCCGGCGAGGTTGTCCGGGGGCGTGGGCTGCGTCGACGGGGCCACGGGGGCCTGCACGGAAGTGCCCGCTTTCGGGGCGGGGTCGAACGACGCCGTTGCCGGGAGGGGGGATTGCCCGCCGCCGAGGATCGCGCCGGGGAGCGGCGCCGCGCCGGCCGAGGTCAGGACACCCGCGTGCGAAGCTACGCCCGCCGGAGAAGGATCCGTGCCGGTGGACGATCCTTCGCCCGGGAGGAGAGCCTTGCGGTCGGGCGGGGAAGTGGCGGCCAAGGACGGCGGAGGCTGGTGCGGCGAGGACTGCCCTACCGGCAGAGGCGCCGCCCCGTCCGCTTCCGTCAGTGGCTTCGGCTCGGTCCGTCGATCCACCGTATGCTGACGTTTTCCGCGGTTTTTCTTGCCCATAGAGCGGCGCTCCCTGTGCTAGTGGGCCTTCAATGTCGTTACGGTGAGTTCTCGGTGTCCCTCGTGGGTTCATCCCAGCTCGATTGACCCCGGGGCAAGCACCACCCCGGACCGACGTTGACGGGCTGCTCGCGAGTGAACCCCAGTAGCCTCACGGTCCGCCTGAAGGCGGAACTACAAGCAGCGCCGCGGCCTGTTCGCGCGGTGCCCGGAAATCGGCCATAACGGGCAACCGGCGCGAAGTACGGCGACCCGGTTCGTAGTTCCGCCTTCAGGCGGGGTGACTGGCCGGCGGATGGATCGAGTTCGTCGTTGCGTCCCTCCTGGAGGGGCGCGGTCTGACCTTCAACCTTCACCCCCCGGAACGACCTTGAAGGCCCGCTAGGGCACCCGGGCGATGCGCGTACCACCCACCGAAGGGCGAAAGACTCGCGCGGATGTCCGGGCGAAAGCATGCACCCGTCGGTGGAGACTGAGAGGGCGAGGGAGGCGGCGTGGGAGTGGAAGAAGCCGGGGATACCGAGCTCAGCGGACGAGCCGGCGTGGGATTGCCGGCCGAGGTCGTACATGACGGCTCAGCGCTCGGAGCAAGCTGTCACGCGGACGAGCTTCGGCCGGGACACACCGGCGCCTGTTCTTCCTGACCCTCGCAAGTCCCCGATGGCAGCGGGGACCGGTGGGCCTAGAGGGGAGGGGCCCGCGAGGCACCCGGGGAGCTGAGGGGTGGGATCGGAGGGAGGAGCAGGTCTCCCGCGGTCAGGCGACCACAGGCATGGATGGCGAAAAGGTCCAGCGACTGTGCAACGATCGTGGTAACGGTTGACACCGGCGTCGGAGGCGCGCTTCGAACCGGGCCCAGGCAGGCGCCGGTCCGCGTGGGCAACCGCGGGTCTTTCGAGGGGGCGGGCGGCGGCGGATGGGAAGTGCCGGACTGGCTCGCGTCCGTGTACTCCTGGGGGAGCCGTGCCTGGCCTCGTCGGGGGGAGTCCGATCCCGACCAGAGCAGCAGGAGCGCCAGACTGGCCGCCCAGAAGAGCAGGTGGTGGGGACTGCGTCTCTGGATCATTCGAGCATTCCGTTCTGGTGTCATTCCGTCTGGAGGCCTCTCGGGGCAGAATACCCGGGGTCCGACCTCGTGTCAACCTCCGATTTGTGGATTCGGGCTTCCGCCCAGCCCTTTTAAGGTGGGGCATGGTTCAAATCTGGGTCACAGATTTCCGTCGGCCGCCTGCCGTAGGGGCGCCCCTTGTGGGCGCCCGCGCTTTGCTGCAAGGCGTCAGAGTGCGCGGCGGCGCCACGAGGGCGGGCACAAGGCCCGCCCCTACGTTTGAGCGTCGATCAGTGTTACCCATACGCCGCCCGAATTGAACCATGCCCAAGGTGGCTGCGCAGCACCTTCTTCCAGCAGCAAGCAGCTTTCCCACTTGGTCATGCGCCTTGGGTTCGCATTGTGGTGCAGGCCTCGCTACTGGAGGAGGAGCACACTGGGAAGTTCGCCCCTTTCCGCGCTCGGAGATTGCGGCTCCGATTCGCAAGAGTCGAAGGGTCCATCCCACCTTGAAGGAGCAGGCAACATGCCCCAGCAAAGTGAGCCGCGAATTGCCGGGAAATTGGAGCGGCCCCCGATGGAGCGCTGCGCGCCATCAAGCGCTCCCCCTCACTTGCAGTGCACCACCCGCCCGTCCTTCACGTACAGGACCTCCTGGCCCAGGGACTGGATGCGCGCGACGTCCGCGTCCTCGTGGTTCAGGTCGAAGTAGGTCTGCGAGAAGGACGCCACCTCGGACACCGGCAGGTCCGCGCGCACGGCCGCGTCCACCCAGGCGCCGCTCCGCAGGTAGAAGGTCCTGCCCGCGATCCGCCGCACGCCGCCGATGCGCCGCACGTGCCCGTCCGCCTGCAGCACCCAGTTCATGTTCCCCGTGCAGGACTGCTCCTGGTAATTCCGGCCGTTTATCGACTGCGCCACGGCCCAGCCGCCTGTCTGCTGCCCGAAGGCGTCCGAGAAGTTCCGCTCCGCAGTGCCGCGCAGCGTGTCGGCCGACGCGACGCCGTCTTCCTGGATCAGGAAGGACGTGTACTCCGTCACGATGCCGTGCTGCCGCGAAAGCGCGATCACCTCGTCCACCAGCTCCTTCGCCTTCCCGTGCAGACGGATCTCGTCCAGCAGGAATCCGATCTTCCGCGCGGCCCAGAGCCGCGGCAGGGCCTCATCTCCGCCCCTTGAACGTGGGAACGCGGCGTCGGTGACGAACTCTCGCGACGCTCCCTCCACGCGCCCGCGCAGCCGGATCGCGCCCGCGGACGTACTGGTCGCGCCCGCGACCGCGCCCGCGGAGCCCGCCGCCGCGGAGGTCACGGCCGGGGCGTACCGCCCGAAGAGCAAGAGCTGTGAGCCTTGAAACAGGTCCGGGAGCTGCCGGGGAAAGAGGTCGTAGACGCGCGCCCCAGCGAATTCGAACGCGAGGTCGGTGAGCACCGGCGCGCCGACCTTCGCAAAAAAAGACGAGACCTTCACCTCCACGTCCTCCTTCGGCCGCACGTAGTCGCTCACCGCCCGCGTCCGCTCGGCGATCCCGTCCAGGAGGTGCGTGTTCACGTCGTAGCCGACGCCGAACGTGAAGACGCGCGCGCGCGCCGCGTTCGCCGCCTCCACGCCCTTTACGATCGCCGCCGGATCCTGCTCGCCGACGGTGGGCAACCCGTCCGTTAGGAACACCACGAACGCCGGCCGCGCGCTCCCGGGCAACGCCCGTAGCGCGGTCGCGAGGGCCTCGGCGATGTTCGTCCCGCCGGCCGCGGGGACCGCCCGCAAAAAGGCCACCGCCTCGCCGATCCGCTCCTTGGTCGCGTCCACGAGGGTGACGGAAAAAGGGTTGACGGTCGAGTTGAACGCCACGAGCGTGAACCGGTCCTGCGGCCGCAGGCTCTGCAGGCAGTACTCAAGCGACCGCCGCGCCTGCGCGATCTTCTCCCCCGCCATGCTGCCCGAAGTGTCGAGGACAAACGCGACGTCCTTCCCCGCGACCTCCGCGTCCGCGGGCTTCACCTGCGGCGAGGCCAGCAGCAGGAAGTAGCCGTCCTCCTTGCCGTCGGCAAACGTGAGGAAGTGCAGCCCGACCGGGCCGTCGGCCGCGCCGAAATAGAGTGTGAAGTCCTGGTCCGGGAGGGTGTGCGTCTCCTCGAACGAAACGACCCCGTGCCGGTCGTCCGGGCGGCTGACGCTCACGGTGTGCGACGGCGAGTAGAGATTCTTGAGCATGCCCGAGGACTCGACGCGCACGACGATCGTCACGTTGTCGAGCGGCCGCGCCGAGAGTCGCTCCAGGCTGAGCGGGTAGACGTACCTGCACAGCCCCGCGTCCGCCGGCAGGACCTCCTCGTAGTCGATTTCGATCCGCTGCTCTCCGCGGGGCGGGATGGGAAAGACGCGCGCCTGAACAAGCGCGCGCCCGACGCACTCGAGGAGCGCGGGGTCGCGGCGGCGGGCCACGATCGACTCGTACACGCGACGCGCCTCCTCCTTTTCGAGGATGCGCGCCGGGACCGGACGCCCCCCCGCCTTCAGGCGAAAACCGGAGAGCGCGGCGCCGACCGGGATCGGGAAGAGGAAGGTCGCTTCCGTCTCGCGGTCGCCGAAGTTGACGAAGGTCTGTTCGACGTGCGTGGCGGCGACCTGGTCGCGGATGGTCACGGTCGCGCGGTGGTCGCGCGTGGAGAAGCGCGCGACGCCCGCGCCCGGCGCACCGGTCGGAGGGTCGTCGACGATGATCATGCCCTGCGCGTGGAGCGAGGAAGCGAGGCAGGTCACGAGGAGGAGCGAGGCGAGCCCCACGCGGACTCCGCGTGTGCCGGGCGTGGGCGGGCGAGGAGACGGGGGACGCGACACGGCGGGGCGGAGAGGGAGCTGCGGCATGGGGTCCTCCTGGGAACGCGTGCCTCCCTCCTACGCACGCGGACCGCGGGCACCGGAGGGCAAGACGGGAGCGTGAGCGACACGGAGACAGGGAGGATACCAGCGAGGAGGGCGGTTATTCCGGAGTGCGCTTCGCGGCCGGCCGGGGGGGGGGGCCATCACTGGCGCATCAGAGATCCTTCTGCGCCATCCACGCCTCTTTGCCGAAGGTCCGTACGCCATCCAGGAACTGCTGGATCTCCACGGCGATCTGGCGCGGGCGGGCGAACCGCTTTGTGCGATCGCGCGCCATCGCCTTCAGGATGAAGTAGCGGGTGCAATCGGTGAGACCGGCCGCGGAATTCGTGGCGTTCGCGATCCCCTCGAGTACGCTTCTCCGCCGGACTTCGGGCTCGAGGGGATCGTTTTTCGGCATTTTCCCCGTCACCATGTGATAGAGAGTCGCTCCGAGGGAGTAGATGTCGGAGGTGATGTCGATTTCGTTTTCCCCCTGGGCCTGCTCGGGGGAGATGTACTCGCGCGTGCCGACGGTGACTTCGGAGTGCGTGGTCGCGCCGTTGGACCGCCGCATGGGCGCGGCAAAACCGAGGTCGCAGAGTTTGGCCTTCCCCTTTTCGGTGAGAATGATGTTGCCCGGCTTGATGTCCTTGTGGAGAACGCCGCGCGACCACATGTAATCGAGCGCCTCGGCGACGTCCCGGACCAGCTTGAGCGCGACCTTCTCCGCGATGGCCCCCTCCCACAGGTCGAGCAGCTCCATGACCGACTGGCCCTTGACCAACTCCATGACCATGTAGTGGAGGCCGCCCGCCTCGCCATGCGCCATGCCGCGAACGATGACCGCATGGTGGAACTCGATGAGGAGCTGCGACTCGCGGACGAACCGCTTCACGTGCATGGGATCGCGCGCGAGCTTTGGATAGAGGATCTTCACGGCGACCGGGACGTTCGTCTGGACGTGGAGCCCCCGGAAAACCGAGCCGGTGCCGCCGGCGCCGAGTTTCCCAAGGATCTGGACGCCCGGGATCGCCATCCCATCCGCCATCAGCCTTCGAGCTCCAAGTTTCCTGCGGAAACGCCCGGAGTGGCTCTCGGGGAGTGCGACGCTCCCGCGGGGGCAGAAGTCACTCTACCGCGCCCGCCCACCGAAGTCAACGCCGGCGCGCGACGCCCCTTCCGGCGCAGCCGCCACGGCGCGCGCGCAATTGGGCGCCGGAGGCTTCGCCTCCGGGGCCGACAGGACGAACCACGCCGTGGAGCGGAGGCCCATGCGCGCGGGCGCGAGCCTCGGGCCCGCGCGGAACCGCGAGACCACCCTCGTCTCTCCGCAGGTGGCGCCGCACCGGCATCTGGAGCACCGCGGCTGAAGGCGCGCTCAAAGCGATCCCTTGCAGGCATCTTTCACAAGACGTACAATCCGGCCTCTCCCCGGCGCGCCGTCCCGCGGGTATCTCTATGCAGCGAACACAACCCGGAGACGAACATGAACCCTCGGACGATCTGGGCGGTCACACTGGCAGCTTGCACCGCGCTCTTCCTCGCGGCCCCCCTCCCCGCCCAGGACACGCCGCTCCAGGCCACGGTCGAACGCGACAAGGCCACCGGCCGCCCGACCCGCCTGGTCGTCACAGGGGACGCCCCCGCGAGCGTTTGGCTCGGTCGCTCCCTTTACCCCAAGTCCATGAGCAACCCGGCCAAGGACGGCGACCACGCGCTCGTACCCGTCGGCCGTGGGCCGTTCCTGGAGAGCTTCCCCGTTGGGACATCCTTCCAGGGCGGCTCCTTCGAGGTCGCCCTGTGGCGACGCAAGGTGGACAAAAGGGACTGCCGTACGCCCGGGGGCTGCCCGACCTGCCGCGCCGTCGGCTATCACGTGGAAGGTCAGCTTGGCTACCGCGCCGGCAAGCTCAGCGGAGAGGCGGTCGCCCGCATGGACGTCGAGGTCGTGGCCGACGGCACGAACGGGCGGCTCGCGGTGACCGGCGAGGTGAAGGACGGCGAGGTCTGGGTGGGCCGTTCCTTCTACCCCAAGGGGGTCACGGACGCGGTCAACGGCGGCGACCACCTCGGCATCCTGGTGAAGAACCAGCCGATCTCCCTTTCGTGGACGATCGACGCGAAGTTCGCCGGCGGCACCTATGAAGTCGCGCTCTGGCAGCGCAAGGTCGAGGCGGCCGAGTGCAAGATCACCGGGTGCAAATGGTGCGCGAAGCTCGGCTATCACTTCGAGGGACAACTGGGGTACAAGAGCGGCGCGCTCGTGCCCACGCTGGTGACCACCCTTTCGGCGAGCGTCGTGTACGACGACTCGGGCTTCCCGGCCGAGCTGGTGCTCACGGCACGCGCCAAGAACGGCACCGCCTACCTGGGGCGTTCCGTCTATCCCGCCGGCGTCAAGGACGCCGCGGCCGAAGGGGACCACAAGGTCGAGACCGTGGCCAACGGAGAAGCGACTCAGAAAATCCCGTTGACCTCGCGACATGTCGGCGGCGGTTACGAGGCCGCGCTCTGGGAACGCAAGGTCACGAAGGACGCCTGCAAGGTCTCCGGGTGCCGCATGTGCCCGCTCCTTGGCTACCACCTGGAGGGACTCCTCCGCTGGAAAGACGGGAAGCTCGGGCCGGTCGCCAAGGAGGGGGACAAGAAGTGAGCGAAAACACGCCGCCCGCAGGCGACGCTTCCTCCACCGGCGCGGCCTCCGCCGCCGGCAGCGCCTCTCCGCCCGAGGTCGGCATCCCGCGCGACCTCGCCTTCAGCGAACGCGGCTTCCTCTTCGACCCGACGACCGGCCTCACCTACACGTTGAACCGGACCGGTGCCTTCCTCTTCCAGCGCCTGCGCCATGGGACCGCCGCCGCGGAGGCGACCGCCGCGCTCGCCGCGGAGTTCGACGTGGAACTCCCGCGCGCGGCCGACGACGTGCGCGACTTCGTGCAACAGCTCCGCGATTTTGGACTCGCCTGACGTGCCGCAGCCGTACCGCGTCGCCGTGACCGGCCTCAACGCCGCCGACAACCCCGCGCCGGGCATCCCCGTCGCCCGCTCCCTGCGCGCCGAGCCGTCGTGGGCCGGCCGCATCGTCGGCCTCGGCTACGACGCGTTCGACACCGGCATCTACGACGCCGACATCCTCGACGCAGTGTACCTCATCCCCTACCCGACCGCCGGCGAGGGGAACCTTCTGGCCCGGCTCCAGTACGTCGCCGAACGCACGGGCATCCAGGCGCTCGTCCCCACGCTCGACGCCGAGTTGGAGAATTTCGCGGCCCTCGAGCCGGAGCTGCGCGAGGCCGGCGTGCGCATGCTGATCCCGTCCGGGTCGCACCTCCGGATGCGTTCCAAGGCCGCGCTCGCGGACTTCTGCCGCGGACACGGCTTCCGCTTCCCGGACACCGAGCTCTGCATGGACCCGGGCCAGGTCCACGCCGCAGCCGGTCGGTTGGGCATGCCGCTCGTCGTGAAGGGGATCTTTTACGACGCGTACGTCGCCTCCACCCTCGAAGAAGCAGCCGTCTTCTTTCAGCGCGTCCGGGCGCGCTGGGGGCTGCCGGTGATCCTGCAGCGCTGGATCGACGGCGAGGAGTACGACGTGGTCGCGCTCGGCAATCGCGACGGCCGGCTTGTCGGCGCCGTTGCGATGCGCAAGCTCCGGCTCACGGAAAAGGGAAAAGCCTGGGCCGGCGTGACGATGCGCGACCCCGCTCTCCTCGAACTCGCCGGCCGCATCGTGGAGGCCCTCCGCTGGACCGGCCCGCTCGAGCTGGAGTTCCTCCGGGCCTCCCACTCCAAGGAGTACTCGCTCATCGAAATCAACCCGCGGTTCCCCTCGTGGGTCTACCTCGCGGCGCGGGCCGACCAGAACCTCCCGCTGGCCGCCGTGCGGCTGGCGCTGGACGAGGACGTGCCGCCGCTTCCGCCCTATCGCACGGGCGTGACCTTCGTCCGCCACGCCGTCGACGTCGTCTGCCCGATGGAGCATTTGGAAAGCCTCACGACCACCGGCGAACTGATCTTTCAGGCCGCTGCTGAAAAAAAAGGAACTTAACCCCTTGCGCGCTCCCTACGAGAAGCCGACGATCCTGCGCCAAGCCGTCGGCATGATGAACAAGTTCGGGCGGCCGGCCGCGGTCGTGCCGCTCGGCTCCATCGACGGCGTCCCGGTCCGGGACCTCCTGGCCCGCTGGGGCTCCCCCCTCTGGGTGGTGTCCGAGGGGACGCTCCGCCGCCGCTGCCGCGAGATGCAGCGGGCCTTCGCCCTCCGCTACCCGCGCGTGCAGCTCGCCTACTCCTACAAGACCAATTACCTCTCCGGCGTCTGCGCCATCCTCCATCGCGAGGGCGCATGGGCGGAGGTCGTGTCGGGTTTCGAGTACGAAATCGCGCGGTCGCTCGGCGTGCCCGGGGACCGCATTGTTTTCAACGGTCCGCTGAAGACGCGGGAAGAGCTCGCGACCGCCCTCGAGCTGGGCTCGCGCGTGAACGTCGATTCGTACGACGAGCTGTTCCAAATCGAAGAGCTGGCGGAGGGGCGCGGGCGGCCGGTCGACATCGGGCTGCGGGTCAACGTGGAGGTGAACTACCCGCCCTGGGACCGGTTCGGGTTCAACTACGAGTCGGCCCAGGCGTTCGAGGCCTGCAAGCGCGCGGTCGCCTCCGGGTGCATCCGCGTCGTCGGCCTCCACTGTCACGTCGGGACCTACGTGAACGACACGCGCGTCTACACGACCGCGACCGAAAAGCTCGTATACCTCGCCGGCCTCCTGCAGACGGAGCTGGGGATCAAGCTCGAGTACGTCGATCTCGGCGGCGGGTACGCCTCGCGGAACACGCTTCAATCCGCCTGGGTGCCGGGCGAACAGTCCTGCCCGACCTTCGACGAGTACGCGGAAGCCATCTGTCCGGCGCTCCTCCGCGGCCACTGGAAGCCCGGCGACCTGCCGCGCCTCATCCTGGAGCCCGGGCGCGCACTCGTCGACGAGGCGATGTCGCTGGCTGCGACGGTCGTCTCCGTGAAGCGGTTGCGAAACGGCGAAAAGGGCGTCGTGATCGACGCCGGCGTGAACGTCCTGCCGACCGCGTGGTGGTACCGCCACGACGTCGTGGCGGCGCAGGAAGGCGGGACGATGGCCGAGGACGTCCACCTCTACGGCCCGCTCTGCATGCAGATCGATTGCCTCCGGCAGTCCGTTTCGCTCCCCCCGCTCCGGCGCGGCGACGCGCTCGTGATCAAAAACGTCGGGGCGTACAATTTCACGCAATCGATGCAGTTCATCCACTTCCGGCCCGCCGTGGTCCTGATCACCGACGGCCGTGTCGAGCTGCTCCGCCGCCGGGAGGACACCGCGTACGTGAAGGAGCTGGAGCGGGTCCCGGACCACCTGCGGTCGTAAGCCATGCGATCCTCGATGGGCATCCCCAACGGAACCGCGAGCGTGAGCGAGCGGTCCCGCGGCGTGCGCCCAAAACGCCGTGCTGTATCTCGCCCCAGGTATTCAAACCCGCAGAGCGGACACGCGAGGTTCGGCCGCGTCGCCGATTCCCACCGAGCCTCGGGCGGTCGCGGGCCCGTCGGCGGGGTCGCACGCCAGGGTGCCCGAGGACCCGCCGAGGCCGCGCCCTCACGGTCGCGGTTCCGCTTCGGAATCGGTGGCCCGTGAGCGGGATCGTGCCGACCACAGCGGACGGGTCGCGTGGCCGGGCATCTTGAGGCGGGTCGCGCGGGCCGGAGGCCAGCGCCCCCAGGCATCGTGTTCGAGGCTCAAACATCGTCGCAAGAACCGGCGCGCTCGGCGTGTTTCGTCTTGCCGCGAAGAGGCGCGACCTCGCCGACCCTAGGCCAGGCAGCGGGTTCCCGAAGGCCACGGCGCTGTTTGTAGTTCCGCCTTCAGGCGGGGCGTGCTGCGATGCGGTGGCCATGCTCGGAAACGATCCGCCTGAAGGCGGAACTACGAACGGGTTCGGACCGGAGTCAGACTCCGACTAGGGTCGTAGTGCCGGCCACCGAGGACGCTGAGCGATGCTATGGAATCCTGAGGCCGCCGTCGCCCTCGCACGCCGCGTCCTCCGCGGCTACGGCCAGGTGCTCTTCTGCGACAACCCGCTCTGCGGCGCCGTGTTCCTCGCCGCGACCTGCCTCGAGCCCGGCGTCGGCCTGCTCGGCCTGGTCGGCGCCGTCTCCGCAACGCTCGCCGCGCACGCGCTGCGGGTCCCGCCCGCGTACCTCGACGCCGGCATCTTCGCGACGAACGGCCTGCTCGTCGGCCTCGCGTGGGGAAGCCATCACGCGACAACGCTCCCCCTGCTCTGCTTCCTCGCCGCGGCGTCGGCCGCCTCCGCGCTCGTCCTTGCGGCGCTCCTCGCCTCGCTGGGCGCACGCTGGAACCTCCCCGCGCTCAGCCTCGCCTTCGTCCTCGTCGCCTGGGTCGGCGGCGCCGCGCAAGACGCACTCGCGACCGCGCTCCCGGACCTCGCCCTCGCGCGCCCGCCCGCGCTCCCGATCGGCGCGGTCGACGGACTCCTACGCGACCTCCTGCCTCGCGAGATCCAGGGGCTTCTCCGTTCGGTCGGCTCGTGCTTTTTCCAAGACTCCGTCCTCGCCGGCCTGCTCTGCGTCGCGGGGCTCGTCTCCTACTCACGACTCGCGGCCGCCGCCGCCCTCCTTGGCGCGATCACGGCCTTCCTGACGCTCGGCGTGGCGGGCGTGCCCGTGCCCCATGTGGCAGCGGGACCGGGCGGGTTCAACGCCGTCCTCGTCGCGCTCGCCCTCGGCGGCTACTTCCTCGTCCCGTCTCGGGCGTCGGTCCTGTACGCAGTCGCCGGCGCGGTGGTCGCCGCGGTCGTCGCGGTCGCGGTGGAGGCCCTCCTCGCTCCGTTCAGCCTCCCACCCGTCGCCGCTCCGTTCAATCTCGTCTCGCTCCTCTTCCTGCTCCCGCTCACGTCCGGGTTCCTGCCCGCGCGCGAGCTGGGCCTCACGCTCGTCCCCGCCGATCGACTGCACCGGCCGGAGGAGCATCTGGCCTGGTGGCGCGCACTCCGCGCGGCGGGCGCACGGCCGCGGACGCGCCTCCAGCTTCCGCTCTTCGGCGCCTGGCGCGTCAGCCAGGGGTGCGACGGCCCCACGACGCATCAGGGTCCATTTCGGCACGCGTGGGACTTCATCGTCGTGGACGAGGAGGGGCGCCACTGCAAAGGGCACGGCGTCCGCGCGGAAGACTTCCACGCCTTCGGCGCCCCGGTGTTGGCGCCCGCGGCGGGAAAGATCGTGCGGCTCGTGGACGGCGTGGCCGACAACGAGCCCCCGGCGATCAACTCATCCGAACCGTGGGGGAACCACCTCGTCCTCGACCACGGCGGCGAGTACAGCGAGCTCTCCCACTTTCGCAAGGGCAGCTTCGCCGTGAAGGAGGGGGACGCGGTCGCGGCCGGTCAGGTCCTCGGACAATGCGGCAACTCCGGTCGCTCCCCGGAGCCGCACGTGCACTTCCAGCTCCAGGACACCAACGCATCCGGGGCCGCGACCTGCCCTGCGGTCTTCGCGGCGTATCTACGGCGAACACCTGAGGGGGAGGCGCTGGAGCTGGACGCGCGCCCGCGCGAGGGGGACCTCGTGCGGCGCTACGACGAGGCGGAGGCGGCGGCCGGCGCGGCCTGGTGGCCGCTCGTCGAGTGGCTGCGGTGGCGTTACGCGGCGGAGCACGGGACGTCGCGCTGGGAGGAAGAGTGGGTCGTGCGGCGCGACCTCGCTGCCGCGGCGTGGCTCTTCGCGTCGGCCGGGACGCGCACGGCGCGGCGCGCTCTCTCGTCGGGGAATGGCCTGCTCCGGATCGGCGACCCGGAGTCCGCCGCCGCCGCGCGGGGCGGCGCGCTTCTGCTGGACGGGCTGGGGATCGGCTCGGACCCCATCCCGTTCCTGTACGCGCCGGGGCTCTCGTGGGAAACGCGGTCGGCCGGCGCGGGGCTGTTCGCCTCGTGGCGGGACGAGCTCTTCGGCATGGGGTGGGGGCTGGCGGGCAGGCACTCGTGGCAGGGGGAAGAGCCTGTGCGGACGCCGGCCGGCGCGTATGCCGCGCGCGTGCTGGAGTCGTCGTTCCGCGACGTGAAGTCGGGGCTGGTGCGCGGGCGCAGACGGCTTTGGATCGCACGCGAGGTCGGGGTCGTGCGGCTCGAGGTCGAGGCGAGGGGTGTGCGGCTGGCGGGGGAGCTGACGGCATTCGGGCCGGGGGCGTGAGTGAGGGCCTGCGCGTCCCAGCGCATCGGGCCCGCGCCGCGCCGCCGCTGGGGGCTCCGCCCCCAGTCCCCCGCGTCTCCAAATTCCAAATTCCAAAACGCCAAATTTCAGACCCCTGCGCCAACGACGACCCGAAACCCGACGAAATCAACACGATAGCCGGGACCATCGTCGTTGCGGTAAGCGGCGCGGACGACCATTCTATCGCTAACCCAAGCACCGCCGCGCAACACGCGGGCGCCGTCTGCGGTCGGGTCTTCGCGTCCGTCGGCAGCGTCGTAGCGGTACGGTCGATAGAGGCTGCTGCACCACTCCCACACGTTCCCCGCCATGTCGAGGCAACCGTACGGCGACGCGCCCTCGGGGTAGCTCCCGATGGGTGTGGTGTTGCCGACGTTCATCCCGAAGTTCGCCAGCCGCTCCGTGGGTGGCTCGTTCCCCCACGGGTACTCCCGATCATCCGTCCCGCGGGCGGCCTTCTCCCACTCGGCCTCCGTCGGCAGCCGGACACCCGCCCATTCGCAGTACGCCCGCGCATCAGCCCAGGACACGGTCACCACCGGCTGATTCGGGGCGTCGAACCGCTTCCCGCCGCCCGGCCACTCGGAATAGCCGGTCGCTTTCACGAATCGCTCGAACTGGGCGTTCGTGACGGGATTTCGCCCGATGAAATAGGCGTTCAGCCTCACAATGTGGCGCGGCCGCTCGTCGCCGTGAGCGCGATCGCTGCCCAGGAAGAACTCGCCCGCCGGGACGAGGAGCAGCTCCGATCCGTCCTTCTCGTGTACGTACTGAACCGGCAGGGCGCCCGGCGACCTGCCGACGGGAAGCCGGGCCTCGGCGGCGACCTTCTGCAACGCGCCGAGGCCCGCGAGGGCTTGGCGCGCCGCGCCGGCGACGGTGCGGTTCTTGTGCTTCAGCGCGCGCGTCAGCGCCGATTGCGCCTCCCCCGAACCGAGTTCGCCGAGGGCCAGCACGGCGTTGTACTGGGTCTTCCAGCCGTAGTGCCGCCCGTCCACGACCCTGGCGAACGGCGCGGCCGATTTCACCAGGGCCTCGCGCACGCACGCAAGCACGAAGTCGGTGTGCCGTTCGAAGGCGGGCGCGGCGAGCAGCTTTTCCATGAAGGGCTCGAACACCGACGGGTTGCCGAGCCCGACCGTCAAGAGCGTCGGCTCCCGCCACCAGCTCTCGTTGAAGTGGGCAATGAGCGGCTCGAAGTTCGCCGTGTTGCGGACCTGCTCCGCGGCGAGGTACTCCTGGAAGCTGAGGTGCTGGAAGCCGTACTGGTCCACGTCGTACCCGGTGAAGAGACCGCTGCGGTCGCGGACGCTTCGGAGCAACCGGTCGAGCTGGTCCTGGGCGCGGGCGCGATCGCCGGCGATCTTTTCCAGATACGGCGTGAGGAGCCGGCGCACGTCCTCGCCGGGCGCGGTCGTGCGGCCCTCGACGCCGTGCATCCACAAGGCCAGCGGCTGGAGGACCTGGCGCGCCTGGTCCACGGTGAGCGGCACGTCGATCCCTTTCGCGCGATCCCAGTGTTCCAGGAGCACGTCGATGCACTCGGCGTACAGGCGCACGCGGGTCTCCGGCATCAGGCCGCGGTCCCGGTGCACCAGGGCCAGGATCTGCAGCATGAGCGGGTTCGTGGCGAGGCGCTTCAGGTCCGGTCGATTCCGGACGGCGTCGAAGACATCCGCCGCCTGCCGCAGCGCGTAGGCGCGCCAGTGCTCGCTGTCCTCTCGCACGCGCGTCTCGACCTCCGTGTACCACAGCTCGAGAAAGCGCCGAACCTGCGCTTCGTCGAAGTCCTGAAGCTGCAGCTCGAGGTAGTGCCCGGGCAGGCGCGCGTCTCCCCGATAGCCCGCGAAGCGCGAGGACAGGACGAAGAGATTGCCCGGGTAGGCGCAGCGGAATTCCTCGATGCGCGCGCAGACGTGCTTGCGATGCTCGGCAGTCGGCACCTCGTCGAGGCCGTCGAGGAGGAGCGCGCACTGCTTTCGGGTCAGGAGCCGATCGAAAAAGGCGGGCGTGAGCGGGAGCTCCGGCGTCGCGTGGAGCGCGCAGAGCAGGACCGGGAGGGGGCAGTCGAAGTCCTGGACCTTCCGCAAAGGCACGAGGACGGGGAGGCGCGCGCTCTTGAAAGCCACGTGGAGGTCGCGGGGCGCCTTTCCGGTCAAGGCGAGCGCCGCGTAGCGGAGGGCCGTGGTCTTGCCCGAGCCGGGATCGCCGAGGACCACGAGGCCGTGGTAGCCGTGCTCCTCCGCGAGGGCGAAGGCGCCCGCGAACGGGATCGGCTCGCCGGCGAAGGGGGCGGGTGAGGGGGAGGACGCGGGGGCGGGGGCGGGCGCACCGGCGTCGATGCCGTCCTTGGACATGCGGCCTTCCATGGCGCCCGCGCGCGCCGTGAGCGAGACGTAGATGCGGTCGAGCTCGAGCGGGACGCGGAGGTTCGTCTCCAGGCCGTGGATCGGCAGGTATCGGTTCGCCTGGAACACGACCTCGAGGTAGCGATCGAGCATTTCGGCCTCGGTGCGCGGCGGCGGGGCGACGCCGCCCCGCTGGTTCGCGACGAGCCGCGCGTCGGGAGCGAAGGCGCCTGCGATGGGCCTCGCGGCGTCCGTCGGCACGAGCCGGCCGCCGGCGTCGAAGACGGCCACCTCCTCGACGAGGTCGCCGCCGGCGGAGGCGCCAGCCCCGAACCGTTGCACCCAGTGGGGGGCCGCGGCCCAGACCACCAGGTCGGTCGGGCCCGCGGGCTGCGCGGAGAGGACCTTGGCCTGCCGCTCGACGGCGGCGGCCGGGACGAGGCCCTCCTGCAGGATGAGCATGCCGACGATGTCGCGCGGATCGCATACCCGGAAGTGCCGGGCGAGGGCCTCGTCCCTGGCGCGGAGGTTTTCGTAGAAGCCCCGGGCGTCGCCGGTCAGCGCGGAGAGGGTGAAGAAGAAGCCAGTCAGGTCGGGCTCGGCGAGGCGCGCGGCCATGAACTTGCCGAAGAAGGCGGCGACGTCGGCCAGGGGGATGTCCTGACGGTGCGCCTTGCACTCGCAGACGCAGTGGACACCGGGCTGGGCGACGCTCTCCGCCGTGAGGTCCAGCTCCTCGGGCTTGCGGACGCGGTAGTTGACGTTCTGGTAGCCGAGCCGGGCGAGGAGCCGGCCGATGAAGCGCTCGAAGTGCTCGCCCTTCTGCTGGGGCGAATCGGCGAGGATGTGGATCACGCGGCCAGCCCTTTCAAGGTGACCGACATCGGGATTCGGGAAGCAACTTCTCCCGGGCTCGAACCGAAGGCCCCGTAGGGGCCGGGAGAATGTAGCCAGGGCCGAAGGCCCTGGAATCGGCATCGCGAGAAATTCGAGCCCCGGAGGGGCGAGAGAGAGGCCTTGGATTCTCTCGCCCCTCCGGGGCTCGACTCCTCCACGTCCAGTTCCAGGGGCGTTGCCCCTGGCTACATTCTCTTGCCCCTTCGGGGCTTGTGTCGCTGATCGGGCGGAGAGCCGGCGTTGAAAGCGCGGATCGGGCTGACCTTGAAAGGGCTGATCACGCGGCACTACCGGAACAAGCGGACGGTGAAGCTCGTTTTCGCTTCGTCTTGCACCAGGTCGGGTTCCCGACCGGTGTGGGCCACCATGCTCTTGATGATCTTGGTCGGAACTCCGAGGCCCATGCGGTCGACATAGCCGTAGTCTCGCATGACGTTCGCGATCAGCTCGTTTCGGCTGGCCCGGCATCCGGCCTTCATGCGCTCCACGGTGATCGTGTTGGGAAGGCCTCCGGGACTGATGACTTCGAGCCGATCGTGATAGAGAGCCAGCTCGACGTCGGTCACGGAGATGGTATAGTCGCGGTGGCAGAGGGCGTTGATCAGCGCTTCCCAAACCGCGTCGGGCGGATAGGCGGGCCGCGTTTCCTTGCCGTTCTTCTCGCTGACGGTCACGGTGGCAGGCGCGTTGCGAGCGACGAACTCCCTGGCCTCCTCGACGATCCCAGGGGACAGGACCTGAATCCCGCGTTTCAACGCCACGAGCGGCCCGTGGATCACCCGCCTGTCTTTTGTGGCGTAGTCCTTCGCCGTTCCCGGAAAGGCCATGGCGCTGATCCCGGACTGAGGGAGCCAACGACTCGGACGCGAGCCGAAAAGGAGCATGCCGGCCACGGTCGGAACCGCCCGGTCCGCATCTCGCACCATGAGCTCCGTGTTGACCAAGAGCTTTTCCCACCCGGGCGCATCGGTGGCTTCGGGGACGGCTTGGGCGCGGATCTCCTGGAAGTAGTTGACGAGTCGGTCGCGGTCCAGATCGGCCAGCGTGCTGCCGGACACGGGCTTCAGCTCGAAGCGCACGGCGCCGCTGGTCTGGAAGAGTCGCTGCAGCTCTTCGCGACTCGCTTCGCGGACGATCGAGCCCACGCGGATGCAATACGTACTCTGCTGGTGATGGTAGAGGGCGTACGGCCGGTTGGCGCCGCCGGTGACCCGGACGATGGCGACCCTCCGGCCGTCCTCGAGGGCGACCGTCTCGTAGAAGGGGATGATCTCCGGGCGGATTTTGTCCCGGCAGGCTTGCATCACCCATTCCTCGAGGCTGGGCCGCCGGATCCCGGACACCGAGCCGTCGTCCTCCACGCCGAGGAGCACCATGCCGCCCTCGAAGTTTGCGAAGGCGACCAGCACTTTCGAAAGCTCGCGCGGCTCGATGTCGTCGCGCTTGAATTCCACGCCGGAGTTTTCTCCGTTGCGGAGGATTTCCAGCAGTTCGACGGCGTTCATTCCACACTCCGGGGCGATTCCAATGCCTTGTGCTGAGGCGGGAAGCGCGGGAGCGCGAGGGCGTGCAGTCCCGCGTGTCACGGAAGTGTAGCATCGTCGGTTAGCGGGCGCAACGGCAAGGCGCGAGCCGACGAAGTCTCGACGATAGGATCAGACCTCTGGACATGCGCCCGGAAAACTCCCGTCGGACCGACGATGGGTCCCCGGACCCTGCGGCAGGCGTTTGAGACACAATTCCGAAATGCGACTCGTGGAATGGGACCTGGGAGGCCCTACGACGCAATCTGCGAGGCTGGCTCCACAAATCCGTCTCACAAGACGGGCCCCCGTGTCCAGAGGTCTCAGGATACTCGGGCTTCCGCATCGCAGGCTCTCCGAGTGCGCGGGGGCGGCAAGGGGGTTCCGCCCCCTCGACCCCCGCAAATCCTAATTTCAGCACACCGAATTTCAGACTCCTGCGCCAACTACCACCCGAAACCCCACGTATGCATTACGCCCGCCGGGCACAAGGCCGAAGCGGTAGGCGGCGCGCACGAACAAACCATCATAGAAACATGCGCCCCCGCGCAACACGCGGGCCCCCGCCGCAGTAATGTCTTCGCGGCCATCACACCCATCGTAGGGATAGGGCTGTCGGAGGCTGCTACACCACTCCCACACGTTTCCTGCCATGTCCAGGCAGCCGTATGGACTCGCACCTGCGGGGAAGACCCCGACGGGAGTGGTCGCCTCCAACAGCGAGCTCTTGTCGTTCGCAAGGCCCTTGCGCCAGCCATACCCCCATGGGTACTGCCGCCCATCCGTCCCGCGGGCGGCCTTCTCCCACTCCGCCTCAGTCGGTAAGCGAAAGGCAGAGCCCGTTGCATCTGAGAGCCAGTGACAATAGGCAACCGTGTCTTGCCACGACACGCCGGTCACCGGGTGCGTCAGACGGTCTCCAGGCGGGCTGCCCGCCTTCCACGCACGATGCTTGCCGATGCTGTATTCCGGCTCCGGCGGACGGTGTCCGGTCGCCACTACGAAGGCATGATACTGCCCGTTCGTGATTGGGAAACGGCCAATGCGGAACAGGGCTACCTCGACAAAGTGCTGCGGCCTCTCGACATCGTCCCCGCCCCTGGTCGTCCCCATCCGAAACGTGCCCGCCGGCACCTGCACGAGGGGGATGTCCGTCGGACTCCGCCCGAGCCTCGGGTCGCCGAACCGCCCCAGCGCCTCGGCCACCTCGATTCGCGTTCCCAGGTCCGCGGCCTGCGACCGGTCCTCCAGAATGCGCAGGACGCTTCGCGTCAGCGTCCGGATCCGCTTCGTCAGCTCAGGTTTGAGCCCCGCCCTGCCGGCCTCTCCCAGGGCCTGTTCCACGAGCGCAACCGCCTGCTCCTTCGGGATCGCTCCGCCCGCGTCGGCTACAATGCGTTCGAGGAGGGCTGCGCGCTGGGGCGCGGGGAGCAGGCGCACGAGGAGGAGGTAGACCTCGTGCCAGTCGACCGAGGAGGCGCCTGACAACCTCGGCCGAAGCTCCGGCCAGCAGTCCGTCCCGCCGATCCCCTTGAGTCGACGCGCGGCCAGGAATTCCTGGAAGGTCCTGTGGCGAAAGCCCCAAGCCTCCTCCGCATCCTTCGCCAGCACTCCGGCACGCAGCTCCAGCCACTCCAGGGTCTCGTCCAGGAGGGCCCGGGAGGGCTGTCTCCCAACTCCCTCCCAGTCCACGCACCGCTTGAGGATCGCCCGCGCCTCCGAGGTCGACAGTCGCCCGCGCCCCTTGTCGTCGGTCATGAGTGCCCAGGCGATCTCCTCGCAGGCCGCCCAGCGATCGCGCTCCGGCAGCCACACCCCCGACCGAATGTTGTCGGCATCCGTATCGCGAGAACGCGCGACAAGCAGATACTCGCAGCACCGCTCGTAGAGCTGATCCCGGTCCCGCGGCAACTGCCCCACGCCGTAGCGCACCATGCCCATCATGGTCAGGAGGAGCGGGTTCGACGCCAGTTGACGGAGGGCCCGCGTACCCAGGATCCGGTCGCACAATTCCGCGGCAACGGCCTCGCGCGCGCCAGGAAACGGCAAGGCTTGCGACCAGCGGGTCAAGAAGTTCCGCACGTCCGCTTCGTCGAAATCGTCCACGCGTCGGACATCGAACCCGGTCCAGCCGCGCAGCTTCTCGAACGCGCGCGTACGGCAGGTGACGACGATCCGCGTGCGGGTGAAGTGCGCCGCCACGTCCCGCACCGTTTCCAGGACGCGCTGCCGAAGCCCGGGCGCGGTCACCTCGTCCAGGCCATCCACGAGGAGGAGGAGCGTGCCCGCCTGGAGCCGTTCCTCGATGGACGCGGGCGCCAACGCACGCCTTTTTGGGCCTCGCAGAAACTCCGCCAAGTGGCCGGCAAAGGGGACGGGCTTGCCCTTGGCCCTCGACAGCGCGGCGCCGAGCGCGCGCGCCTCGAAGAGGACCGGGACCGGCAGCTGGGTCTCCGGGCCCGCAAGGCCCAGTTCCTGGTCCGCCGCTCCGGAGCCCGGGTTCCGCTTGGCGTAGGCGAGCACGAGGGCGACGTGCTTCAGCAGTGTCGATTTCCCGCAGCCCGGCGCTCCGATGACGGCGAGCCGCGGGCTCTTCGGGAGCAACCGCGAAAGCGCGACTCGCCGGACGGTCGGCTTCTTCCGCTTGCCGGCCTCGACCGCCTCGCTTGTCCGCAGGGTGACGTAGACTTTCTCCATCTGGACCTCGACGGCCTTCTGGACGCCGAGCCCGGACAGCTCGAGCAGCTTGTGCTTCTGGACGAGCGCGTCGAGGTACTCGCGTTCGGCCTCCCCGTGGAAGCGGCCCGCCGGCGTCGCCCGCGGCTTGGGCGTTCCCCACGTGACGATCATTTGACGGCTCTGGGGACCCGTCCAGAAGTACGGCGCGGGCCACCGCGGCTTTGCGGAGAACCGATCCTCCAGGTAGTCTTGCAAGGCGCCGATCCGGACGCGGCCATGGACGTCCACGGCCTCCTCGAGGCCGTGGCAGAGCGCGTCGGTGAAGACGCCGTGCTCCTGCTTTTCCCATGCGAGGTCGAACGGTGAAGACGCGGCGAAGACGCAGAGCTCCGGCCCCTTCTTCTCGCCGGCGATCGCACGGCCGACCTCCTGGGCGTAAGCGGCCTGTGCGTGCTCCGCCGCGCCGCCGGCGTAGCAGCAGTCGAGCACGACCAGCACTTGTTCGGCCTTGCTCCCGAAGACCAGCGACAGGATGTCCCGGAAGGAAACGCCCTCCCGCCCGTCTTCCCCATCGGGCGTGGAGAGCCATACCCCACGCTCGTTCGCCTCCGCATGCCCTGCGAAGTAGAGGAGGCGGCTCCCGGCGCCCTCCAGAAGCGCCCTGATCCGTCGCGTGAGGCTCGCGGCCCTCGCCCACCCATCTTCGTGCGGAACGAACGTCAGCCACTCCCCGGTCTTCTCCCGCTTTAGGAGCGTCGCCAGACGGTCGACATCGAGGGGTGGGGCGTCGAGGCGGGGGAGGCGGCCGCCGTAGTCGCCGATGCCGAGCAGCAGGGCATGACGCGGCTGGGGGACGACGTCAGGAACGGTGGAGGCGGTTTTCTTTTTCATGCGGCTCCCCAGGATTCAGCTCTTCCACACGAAGGTCCGTGCCAAGTCGTTCGTCAGTCGCCAGGCGTCCGCGTGCAGGGCATGGCCGGACCAGCTCGCGAGCGATGCGCGGACGTGGCCCGCGTCCGGCGATCGTGACACGGAGGAGCGCCGAAGGCGCGAGAGAATGTAGCCAGGGCTGAAGGCCCTGGAAGGTCGATCACGAATTGGACGAGCCCCGGAGGGGCGGGAGACACGACTGACGACGATGCGGAGACGCGTTGCCGTCACTTCCAGAGATAGCGTTCATCGTAGGGGACTCCACAGGTTTTCAAGAACGCCACGTATTCTTCCTGGAAGGTTCGCTTCCGGTGGTGCTCACGTTGGCCCGCGATGTACTGTTTCACGGCATCCGCTCGGTCGGGTGCCACGGAGAAAACGCCGTACCCCGCTTGCCAAGTAAATTGGCCGTACTCCTGTCCCTTCGTCTTGATCCACTTGGATGATCCCGACTTCACCTCTTCCACCAAGTCGGCGATCGCAAGCGTCCGCGACATGCTGCAGAGGATGTGAACGTGATCGTCGGTGCCTCCAACCAGGAGAGCCGGAGATCCCAAGGCCTTCAAGGTCGCGGCCAGGTAGGCGAAAAGGTCCGCCTCGATCTCCCGATGGATCCAGGCTCGTCGATCCTTCGTGCTGAATACCACGTGAATCAGCACGCGAGCATGGGATTGAGGCATAAGCTCTCTCGCCCCTCCGGGGCTCGGAAACGGGGTCCGTCGGTTCCAGGGCCTTCGGCGCCTATCGGCGCCTCCAGCCCTGGCTACATTCTGCGGCCCCTACGGGGCCACGCTGGACGGCTCCCGGCAGGCTGTCTCCGGCCATGGCCATTCCCGTGTGGTCCGCGGTCGAACATGCGCACGTCCTGTCCAATGGCTCCGCAACGCTTGAGATCATCGCGCAAGTGCTGCGAAGGAATCGAACGCTCCAACCGGCACGCAGAAGAATATCATCACGATTTCGGGCGTCTTTCAAGCACCGCTCAACGAAGCTCGCGCCAGCGCCGTGCATCGCGCCGCGGTCGTTCACGCGGGCGGGGACGCCCGCGCTGCCGTGGGCCGACTGGCCAGAGGCGCGAAGTCATGTCTGCGCGGGCCCAGAGATTCCGCGCCTATCCCCCGAAGCGCGCAGGGCAAAGTCGGAGCCGGCGCAGGCCATCCAACTGGTCGGAGGCCTCCTCCAGGAGACCCAGCCGCTTCTTCGTGGTCGTCGCGGCGCCGAGCGATTCGAACAGGTCAAGGACTTTGTTTTCAAGCCGGACGCCGATCCCCGCCTTGCGCGTGCGCGGGAAGGCCGCGGTGCGGCCGTGCAGCCAGAGCACGAGGTCGTAACACTTCTCGACGATCGGGTACTCGGGCTTCCGCATCGCAGGCTCTCCGACGGCTCGAGCGCCGCAAGGGGCCGAGGACCCCTTGACCCCCGCGATTCCGAATTCCAGAAAACAGAATTTCAGACCCCTGCGCCAACAACCACCCGAAACCCGATGTCGTCATCACGAAAGGCGGGGACATGGTGGTTGCGGCAGGCGGCGCGTACGTTCGTCCGACTGAAGAGCCAGGCGCCCCCGCGCAACACACGTGCGCCGGTTGCAGAAGTGTTCTCGCGGCCATCATGGGCATGGTACAAGTACCCCTTGTACAGGCTGCTGCACCATTCCCAGACGTTTCCGGCCATGTCCAGGCACCCGTATGGACTCGCTCCCGCGGGGAAGACGCCGACCGGAGACGTGGAACGCAATCGTGAGCTTGCGTCATTCGCGAGGCCTTCCCGCCACTCATTCCCCCAAGGGTACTCTCGCCCGTCGGTCCCGCGGGCGGCCTTCTCCCATTCCGCCTCGGTTGGCAAACGGTAAACAAGCCCCGTCGCTTCGGACAGCCAGCAACAGTATGCCGCCGAGTCCTGCCACGATACGCCAACCACCGGGTGTGTCCGCCAGTCGGCTGGCGGCCTGCCGTTATCCCGTGTATTCGGCCGCCGGTGGCCGGTCGCGTCCACAAACGCATGGTATTGCTCGTTCGTGATCGGAAACCGCCCGATCCGAAACGCGGCAACTTCGACGGCGTGCTCCGGCCGCTCGTCATCGTCTCCGCCCTTCTCCGTTCCCATGCGAAATTCGCCCGCCGGCACGTCGACGAGCACGAGCTCCGTCGGACTGCGACCGAGCCGCGGGTCGCCGAATCGGCCCAGGGCCTCCGCCACCTCGATCCGGGTCCGCAGGTCCGCAGCCTGCGACGGGTCCTCCAAGACGTGCAGCACTTCTCGCGAGAGGGCCTCCATCCTGCTGGTCAAAGCGGGCGGCAGCCCACCCCGTCCGCACTCGGCCAGCGCCCGTTCCAACAGGGCGACCGCCTGCTCTTTTTTGAGCGCACCCCCCGCGGCGTCCACGATCCGCTCCAGCAGCCCGGCGCGCTGCCCCGGGGCGAGCTGGCGCACGAGCAGCAGGTACACCTCGTGCCAGTTAACGGCGGTCGCCTGGGTGAGCGCCGTGCGCAGCTCGTCCCAGCAGACCGGCCCGTCCTGCCCCTTGAGACGGCGCGCGGCCAGAAATTCTTGCAGTGTCCGGTGACGAAAACCCCACGAGTCGTTCCGGTCCTTCTCCAACAGCCCGGCCCTGACCTCCAGCCACTCGAGCGTCTCGTTCAAGAGGGCGGGGAGCGGCTTCGCCCCGAAGCCCTCCCAGCCGACGCACCGCTCCAGGACCCGGCGTGCCTCGGCCCCCGGGAGCCGCCCCTCCGCCGCCTCCTGGGTCATGAGGGCCCACGCAAGCCCCTCGCACGCCGCCCACCGGTCGGTCTCCGGGAGCTTCACGCCCGGTCGGATCGAGTCCGCCTCCTTCCCGGGATAGCGGCGATTCAGGAGATAGTCGCAGCAGAGCTCGTAGAGCCGATCCCGGTCCTCCGGCAGGCGCCCCTGGTCGTACTGCACCACGCCCATCATCGTCAAAAGCAGCGGGTTCGACGCCAACTGGCGGAGTCGCGGGGTCCGAAGGATGCGGTCGGTCAGTTCGGCGGCGAAGGCGTCGCGATCCCCGGCGATCGGCTGCTTCGCCGACCAGCGCGCCACGAAGCCGCGGATGTCGTCGGCGTCGAAGGGATCGACGTGCCGCACGTCAAAGGACTCCCAGCCCGCCGTCTTCTCGAAGGCGCGCGGACGACAGCTCACCAGGATGCGCGTCTTCGCATGCGCAGCCGCGACGTCGCGTACGGCATCCATGACGCGCTGCCGGAGCCCCGGGTCCGTGACCTCGTCCAGGCCGTCCACGAGAAGGACCAGCTCTCCGCGCTTCAACCGCTCTTCCACCGAGGCCGGCGAAAGCGGCGGGGCGCCATCCTGGGTGGGGACGAGCAGCGGGGCCAGGAGTGCGGCGAATGTCACCGGCGCCGCAGCGGGCGGCGGGAGGCGCGCCGCGAGCGCGCGCGCCTCGACCAGGACCGGGACCGGCAGGCCGGCCTCCGCGCCCGCAAGACCAAGCTCCTTCGCGGCCACGCCGGAGCCCGGGTTCAGCTTTGCCTGCGCGAGCACCAGGGCGGTAAAGGTCAGGAGCGTGGTCTTCCCGCACCCCGGAGGGCCGATGACGGCCAGGCGCGGCGAGGAGGGAAGCAACTGCTGCAGGGGGACGCGCCGCATCGCCGCGCCCTCCCCTTTCTCGACGGGGGCGGCGGACTCGCGCGTCTGGAGCGCGATGTAGACGTCCTGCAGCCGCAGGTCGACGGGCTTGCCGGCGCCGAGGCCGCTGAGCGGGAGCAGCTCGCGCCTTTTGACCAGGGCCTCCAGGTACGCGAGCTCGACGTCGCCGCGGAAACGGACCTCCGCGTCGGCGGGCGCCTGTGGCTGAGCCCAGCCCACGATCATGTCGCGGCCGTGAGGGCTGCACCACGAGTAGGGCGTGGGCCAGCCGGTTTCAGCAAACCGCTCGACGACGTGGTCGCGCAGCTTGCCGACGCGCACGCGGCCCTTCTCGTCCGCCGCCTCGTCCAGGCCGCGGAGGAGGGCGTCCGTGAAGATGCCGTGCCCGCCCTTCTCCCAGGCGAGGTCCTGGCGTGAGCAGGCCGCGAGGACGGAGACGACCGGTCGCTCCCTGCCCGTGCCGGCGACGGGCGCAAGGGCGTGATAGAGGTGCTCGTGGGCGATCGCCGCCGCGCCGCCGGCCTGGCAGCAGTCGAGGAGCAGGAGGACCTCCGCGGCCGGGCTCTGCGCGAAGAGCGAGATCAGGAGGGCGAGAGAGACCCCCTCCTGATAGGGGCGCGAGTCCGAGGTCTCCAGCCACACGCCCCGGTTGTTCGCGATGCCGTGCCCGGAGAAGTAGAAGAGGAGGCTCCCTGATTGGAGTGAGAACCGTTCGATCAGCTCCGTCAGCTCGGGCGCGGTGGTGGGCACGGAGGCCGTGGGATTGTAGAGCGTCCACGCCCCGCGCTCGACCTGTTGGAGGAGCTTGGCCAAGCGCTTGGCGTCCTTCGGCGGGGCGACGAGATCGTCAGGCGGACCGCCGTAGTCGCCGATGCCGACGAGGAGGGCGGAGCGGGGCTTGGGGACTTCGCCATAGCCGGGTGGGGGGGGCGGTGGGGGTGGGGGCGTGGGGGACTTTCCTGCCACGAGGACCTCCCGCTGTGCGCGTCGAAGGGGCAATGGAACCTGGGCACGGGCGCAGCCGCGAACGGAGCTGGCGGCGACCGAGCGTGGATTCTACCTCGCAGGGCGGGGTCCGGCAAGAAGCGGCACGGATGGACGACATGTCAAATTCGGTGGCCTGTGTCTTGCTTTTGACAGGATAACAGGATCGACAGGATACGGATAGAACCATCCGGTCGATCCTGTTATCCTGTCAGAAATCGTCGCGGACTTCTGATTGGACTCCCGCGAATCGCTCCCGGGGTGGTCGAGCGCGGTGAGGCAAAGTCGAATCCGGGGAGACGAAGGACACCTCGAGACCGCTCCCTGACGGTCGCGGTTCCGTTCAGGACGGGGAGTGCCGGCCTTGCCCGAAGACGACGCAGGAGCTATACTGGGGATGCACGGGGACCTCCGGCAAGCGCACAAGTGGAGGGTAGTATGGCGTACAAGGTGGGGACATCCCTGGCGCAGGCGGGCCTGCTCGACGCCGGCCATCTGGGAAAGGTCCAGAGGCTCGGGATGTCGACCGTCGAAGAAATGCTCGACTGGCTGGCGCAGTCCGAGAAACCCGAGTCGAGCTTTCGGGCGGCGCAGTTTCTGGAGGTCACGAACGTCGCGGAGCTGAGGAAACGGGCCCAGAAGTGTCTGTCGCCCCGGGCGGCCGACTCAGAGCCGGTCGCGAGGGGCCTGTCCCGCGGTGGGCGCGGCGGCCTGGCCGCGGGTCGCGGCGTGAGCCCACGGCTGGAGTTCGACCCTGCGGGCTCGGGCTTCGTCGCGCGCTTCGCAACCGGCGCACTCCCGCCGTATCGCCGCCTGATGCTGGAGACGCTTGCGCTCGCCGACCTGCCGACGGCGCACCCCGCGTCCGGCGCCCCGCCGGCGGTGCGGAGGACGAGGACTTCGCCGGCGGGGGCTTCTTCATCGTGCGGAACAGTTGGGGCACGACCTGGGCGACCCAGTCCCCGTTCGAGCCCGGCTACGGCATGCTTCCGTTTGCGTACGTCGATCAGTTCAACTGGGAGACGTTCTCCCTGGATTGCCCGTAGGTCGCGGGGCGCCCGTGGCGCACGGCGACACGCACGCGGCGTGTCGGCGTGCCTCGCCGCGGGCCTGAGGTGAATTCGTCATGGGCTTCAAGAGCGGTACGCCGCTGAGATCGATCGCGGGCGTGGATCCCCGACTCCTGACCCAGTTGCGTGACGAGCACGGGATCACGACGGCCGAGGAGCTGGTCGAGGCGGTGGCGCACTCCAAGGACCTCGAGCCGCGGATCGCGGAGCGACTGGGGGACCGCGAGTCGTTTCCACGGGCGTATGGGCGGGTCTGCGACCATCTGGGCCCGGAGAGGGTGAAAGAGCTGCAGGCGTTCAATCAGGAGTTCGCGACGGGGGCGCTGCCGCCGACCCGTAGGAAGCCGTGAGCGCGGAGGGGCAGGCTGTGAAGCCGGCCCCCTCGAGGTGATTGCCTGGCCCCGTCGCCCGGCGCAGGTAGCATGTTCACTTGAGCATGCTACTTGAGTCCGCCTTGTGGTGCAGGGCTTCCGCCCTGCACCCGTTCGCGCACGGAGCGCGAAACACATCTCCCCGATCTCCCCTGGAGCCCTCTCCGCACCCAACGGGCTGGGTGCTTTCCACCCGAGCTGGCCCGTCGGTGCAGGGCGGAAGCCCTGCACCACAAGGGCTCCTGGCCGGCGGAGACGAGCACTCGGAAGTTCGCCCCTTCCCGCGCTCGGACCTTCGATACAATGTGCCGCAAGAGTCGACTCGTTCACCCACCTTGAGAGGGCTGGGCGAAAGCCCTTCACCACAAGGGCTGCTGGCTGGCAGGGAAGTTGGCGGCGTTCGGGCCGGGGGCGTGAGCGGGAATGAGGGCCTGCGCGCGGGACGGGCACGGCAGCGCCGTGCCCCTACGGCACATCGAGAGCGGAGAACCTTGCGCAAGACCGAGGCCGGCCCGCCCTCGCCCCTCCCACAAATAAGAGTCCCCCCATCGTTCAGACGTCTCGGTTCTAAGAAGACCGATCCTGCCGGCAAAGTAGCCGGCGCGCATGATCGCTTCGATCTGAACGAAGAGGGGACGGAACCCGGTTTCGATTATCGTGGCGTTGCACCACTGTCTGAATCATACCCCAACCTGACGAAAAGTCAAGGCGCATTTGGCATTAAAATGCTTTCATACTTGGCCACGAGACTCCTCATCAGCGCTTCCGGCTGAAAAGCAGCTCGATCGCGTTCGCCTTGTTCTCGATGTCCCGATGCAGCAAGATGATATCGCTCACGCCGTCACCGTTCAGGTCCCGCACCAGCACGGTCGCACCCGTGTACGCCGAGGTGTCCATCGTCGGAATCCGCAGCCCGGGCTTTTCATCAAAGACCCCCTGCCTCCGCCCCTCGAACAGCGTGAGCGTCTGCGGGTCGGTCTTGACGATCAGATCCCGCAGCCCGTCCCCGTTGAAATCCCCGTCGAAGGTGATCAGGAACGGAAAATCCACGGAGATCGTCCGGTTCGTGACCGAGATCACGAACGGAACCGTCAGCTCCTTTTTGAACGCAGGGTCGCCCTCGAACCGGGAGGTCTTCGGGTCCCACAGGTTCACCGTCAGGTCCACGTCGATCGTGCGCGTCATCAGGACCTGCAGCGCGCTCCACACCCCCATCTTCTTCGCCTGCACCTGCACGAGGTCCGCGAAACCGTCGCCGTTCAGGTCCGCGACCCACCCGGGCACGCGGTAACAGTAGCCTTCCACCTTGACGACCTGGTCCGGCGTCCCCGAGGTCCGCCCGCCCGCCTTGCCCAGAAAAATCGCGGTCGTCCCCTTCGAGGCGTTCGTCACGACGGCGTCGACCAGGCCGTCCCGGTTGATGTCGAGGACTTCGGGCGGGATCTCGAAGCTGTAGGCGCGTTGCTTCCGTTTGCGCGACGCGTCGCCCTCGAGCGCGAAGCGCGTCGTGGGAGCGGGCGGAAACCGCCCCTGCGCGTCCTGGGCGTAGATCTCGAAGGCATCCCCCTCGAAGAGGAGCACGTCCGCGCGCTTGTCGGCATTGACGTCCGCGACGTAGAAGTTCGGGAGCGACACGGTTGTCGTCACTTCCTCCTCGAGCGTCCCGCCGCCGGTCCCGACATGGACCTCGGGGGTGAGGCGGATCCGCTGGTTGACGCGAAACGTCCCGTCCTTCGCCTGCGACAGGACCGCGAGGGCGTCGGGCTGCGGCACAAGGAGGTCGATCCGGCCGTCGCCGTCCAGGTCTTGCAGGAACGGAAGCCGCACAGGCGGCTCGGTGGATTCGCCATGAAAGAAGGTGGGCAGCTCGACAAGCTGCTTCGACTCGACCTGGAAAGCACCGTCCTTGTAGAGGACGTGGTACACGCCGTCGGACATCAGGTACGAAACGCCGAAGCCCGTCGTCTCGTTGATCGCGCCGAGGTCGTACGCGAACGCGCCCGGCGGCAACTCGACCTGCGCCTGCGGCTCGACGGAGATGCCCCGTTCCTTGTCGAAGAGGTACACGAGGATCCGCCGCCCCTCCTGGACGACCAGGTCGAGCAGGCCGTCCCCGTTGAGGTCGTGGGCGGAGACGCCGACGATCGGGAGGTCGGAGTAGACACGGATCTCCTGGAATTCCACGGGAGGCTTGGGTTCGTCAGCCGCGAACAAAATCCCAAAGCTTAGAACCCAAAGCCCAAAAACTCGGAGACAACGCATCCACGCGACGAAATGCCTCGTCGGACCGCCGAAGCCTGCCCAATGGCGGGCGGAACGAAGCTCCGCAAACCTGCGACGGATCATGCCCGCACATCCTGAAGAGAGGCCGGTCGAATTCTCAATTCTCAATTCTCCATTCTCAAATCACACGATCACGCCCCGCGCGCGCATCACCTTCTCGACCTCGCCGCGACGCGCGGCGATCTCTTCCGCGTCCTTGGCCGGCAAGAAACGGCTTTCGGGTCCGGAGCGCGGGACCTCCAGGTACGCGGTGGAGAGCCAGGCGGAGAGCTGACCGGCGAGGCGCTCGAACTGGATCGCCTCCCGGCCGTCCACGGTCTTCTTCACGTAGAAGAAGTCCAGCGGGAAGTCCCGATCGATGGCGGCGAGGTCGAAGAGGAGGGTGTTCGTGTTGAAGACGCGGATGCGGTCTTGGTCGAAAGCCTGCGGGAAGCGCATGCCTTCGATGACTTGCAAACGGCCGTCGAGCCACGCGGGCGCGCCGCCGCGGTCCCCCGGGACTTTGCGCACGACCTCCACCGTCATCTGCGCGGCGCGATCCAGGTGGAAGCCCACGACCGCGGGGTCGACCCCGGCGGCGAGGTTGTCCACGTTGCTCATCACGATCGAGCGTACGCCGGCGCGGGCCAGCTCCGCGAGCGTCCCCTTGCGCAAGGCCTCCACGAGATCGCCGTGGCCGGGCGCATAGAGGGAGGCGTGGCCGTCCGCGCCCGCGAACACGTCGCCGGACGGCGCAAGCCGCACGGACACCCCTTGCGCGAAAGTCCCGACGCCGGGCGGACGTCCGCCGGGCAGGAGCTCGAGCAGTCGATCCGTGGCCTCGTCGGTGGCGAAGCTGTTCATGAGGCGGATCGGGATGCGGCCGCCCGTGCGCCCCTCGGTGGCGCGGACGTCCGCGAGCTTGAGCGCGAGGAAGTTCCACCCCCGCAGCACCTCGACGCCGGCCTTCACGACGCCGCCGAGCCGCGTGGCCATGCCGCCGTTCAGGATGACGGAGGCGACTTCGCCGGACGCGAGCGCGCCGGCGCCGCGCGCCTCGAGGCGGCGCCGCTCCTCGGAGCCGGCGGGCGGCAGCGAGGGGATCTCCTCGGGGGCGGGGGGACGCAGGTCGCCGCGAACGATGTTGCCCTCGGCCGCGACGCCGACACGCAGCCGCGCCTGCTGGAGCCGGAAGCGGTCGGGCCGGAAGCCGAAGCGGTCGAGAAGCGCCCTGTGGCCCGGCCCGAGGCGGAGCTCCATTTCCGGGGGAAGCGCCTTCAGTTCCTGCTGCACCAGGCACTCCATGACCAGATGTCGAACCTCCGCCCCCACCGCAGGGTCCTTTCGGAGCAGGGCGAGGAGTTCTTCGCGGGACATGGCTGGGACCTCCTTGAGATCCGCGAATTATAGCATCGCGCGATCTCTCGAGCCACGGAACTCCCACCTCGCTCCGTTCACGGCGCGGACTCCTCGCGGGGTTTGCTTCCAGACCTCCGCGCAGGTAAAATCCGCGCGCGTGTGCGCGGTGGGGCGATGAAGCGCGCGGCCGAGATCGCCCTCCCGAAGGCGGACCTCCCCGCTGTCGAACACCCGTTCGACGCCACGGTGCGCATCGCTCGCGACATCGCTGATCGCGGAAAGGGCGGCGCGCTGGACTCCGCGGCCGCGACCTACGTATCGGACTTGAAGCATCGCGACGCCGATGCGGTTGGTGTCGGGCACGAACAGGCTCCGGCAGGCCTACCGTCGTGAGCATTCCTCGAGGGGCCGCACCGGTCCAACCAGTCATCTGCGGCCCTGCCTCCTTCGCTTCAAGATTCTCACGACGGCGCTTGACATGGCGCCAGTCCGCGTTGTATTATGCATACAACAGTTGGAGGCCACGATCATGAGCAGCACCAAGCGCTTCGGCGATCACTTCAAGGCACGTCGGATGGCGCTGGGCAAGACCCTTCGCCAGTTCTGCCAGGAAAACGGACTCGATCCCGGGAACACCAGTCGTCTTGAACGAGGGCTGTTGCCCCCGCCGCAGACTCGCGAGAAGCTGGAGAGCTACGCCGGATTGCTTGGTTTGCGCAGGGGCTCGGACGAGTGGTACGAGTTTTTTGACCTCGCGGCAGCCGAGACTGGCCGGATTCCCGAGGAGATCCTGAGCGATCCGGAGCTCCTCGACAAGCTACCGATCCTCTTCCGCACGCTCCGTGGGCAGCGCGTCCCCGAGGACAAGCTGGACGAGCTCATCCGTCGCTTGCGGAGAAGCTGATCGTGGGCGCCGGCGATCAGATCCTTGCACCCGTCTTCAGTTCCGACGACTTGCGTCGCAAGGCCGCGGAGTTCCTCGCACGACACCATCCCACGGGTGGGATTCCGATCCCAATCGAGGAGCTCGTCGAGTTTCAGCTAGGCGTGAACATCGTCCCGATGCCGGGCTTGCACGAAATGCTCGAGGCGGACGCCTTCACCAGCAGCGAACTCGCCGACGTCCATGTCGATGAGTTCATCTATCGCTGCCGCCCAACCCGCTACCGGTTCACACTCGCCCACGAAGTCGGGCACATGGTGCTGCATCGAGACCTCTACCTTCCGCGGCATTTCGCGAGCCTCGTGGAGTGGCGCGCGTTCGTCCAGTCCATTCCGGAGAAGGAACACGGGTGGCTCGAATACCAGGCCCACGCTTTCGCGGGCCTCGTCCTCGTTCCACCGGAGCCCCTGGTCCGGGAAACCGCGAAGTGCGTCGCCCGCGTTCAGGCCGAAGGGCTGCGACTCTCCGAAAACTGGGATTTCGCGTGGACACGGATCGCGGCCTTCCTCGGGAAGACCTTCGCCGTGTCCTCCCAGGTCATCGAGAGGCGACTGAACAAAGACGAGCTTCCCTCCCAGTATCGGAACCAGTAGCCGGCAGACAGCGGGTGTCTGCCTGGTGGGCGGTCGAACGGTGCTCCTTTCCTGTCGAAGACGCACGGGCCTCTTTTCGTCCGCCGGTCCGGGCATGTTGACCTGGGCGCACAAAACGTACGCGGAGTACTTGGCCGCGCGCTTTCTCGTGACCCACGGTTTTGCCCTTGCCCAAATCCGCCCTTTGATCTTCCACGCAGCATCCATGCACCGCGTCGTACCACATCAGTACCGCCCCACAGAATTGGGTGACCAATTTCCTCGGCGATTTCGGCCGCCTGCTTCGTTGCGCTCGCTCGACGTAGTTCTCCGTTACTACGCCTCGCTCGCGCGCCTCGCGGGCGCCCGAACTTGCCTTCGGCTATTGGTCACCGACTTCCGTGGAGCGGTACTCAGGCACCCCGATCTCGCCGACGACTTGCGACCGCTCATCGCCGAGCCCTCAAAGAACTGGGTCTGCCGGCGCGCGGCGATGGGCATCGCAGCGGCCTGCGGCGAGGCCGCACTCGCGGGCGACCTGCTCGCCGTCGCATTGAGCAAAACGGAGCGCGGCGAACGGAGGAGTGAGGCCCTCCGCGCCCTGATCAAGGTTTGCCCCAAAAACCTGCTCCCACAAATTCGCCCTCTCGCGGCACTCGGCCCCGACGAGGATCCCAAGGACGCGTTGAAAGGCCAAGCGCTACGGGCACTCTGGCCCGACATCCTGTCGACGGTCGAGCTCTTCCAGCAGCTCAGGGCGCCGGCGAATCCCAGGGTTCTTGGCGACTACCATCGTTTTCTGTGCTATGAGATCCCGGCGCGATTGGCCACCAGCGAGCTCGACCTCGCGTTGACTTGGGTCCGGGGCCTGGGACGCCGGCACCACATGCCTGACGCGTTTCGGAGCCTGATGGGTGGCTTGCTGGTCCGAGCCTGGAAGGAGATGGCGACGCCCGCCGTGTTCGAGGCTCTCGCAGCCACAATCTGGCGCCTGGTAGTAGAGCATTCGCTTCCTGGCTTCGGCTCCGGCGACCGGCTGGACGCCCCGTTCGGCGAAGGGGCTGATTCTCGCCACGCGCTGCTGGTGACCCTGCTTTCACACGCGGGTGCTGCTTCCGAGAAGCGTCCTCACCACCTTGGAATCCTGCGCAATTGCGCACCTCCGCTTCTTCATGCAGAGGACATGCCCTGGCTCATCAGTCTTCTCGACCAAGCGACGGATCCAGTAAAGCGCGTCGGGATTGCTCGGATGATCCGGGGGTGCCATGCCTGGGACTGCCCGGACCATCTTCCGGCGATCGCTCAGGCAGCGCGGGCCCACAGTGCACTGCCCTGGTGGTTCAAGCCACTCCGCGCACAACGTCGGCGCGATCATCGAAGTGAAGGGCTGTTGGAATCGCGATGTGGATACCGCAATGGAACACCAACTCCTCAACCGATACTTGCGGGACAACGAGTGTCGTCATGGTCTCTACCTGGTCGCCTGGACGCGGTGTCAGGCATGGCGTGGCTCGGATCGCCGACGCGACGCGGAGAGGCTGATGCAAGGAAGGTCGCTACAGGCCGCGAGAGCTCACTTCGACATGCAAGCTCACAAGCTCTCCTCCAGCGGAAAGGTGCTGCGCGCGCTCGTGGTCGACTGCACCATTGACGCCCACGCCCAGAAGCATGTGGGGAGAGCTCGGCGCCGCGATTGACTCGACGGCTGACCGAGGCGATCACGCTCGGTGAGGCAGTGCTGCCTGCCGAACACGATGCGAGGGCGGGTCCGCTTCAGCCCCAACAGCCGATCGTGAGAGCCAGTGTTCAGCGGTCGCCGCATTCCCCGGATGCAAAAAAAGGCGGGCCCGCGGCCTTTCGACCGCGGGCCCGCCGCAGGTGCGCTTGTCTGTCCGTGCGGGCTACTTGCCGGTGCCCATCCGCCGGCCGATGCCGTCGAGGCGACCGCTCATGTCCGTGGGCTCGAACGGGCTGCCGCCGTAGCCGCCCCAGTCGCCGACGCCGCCGTCGGAGGGCCAGCCGAAGCCGCCGCCGCCCATGCCCATGCCGCCCATACCCATCCCACCCATGCCACCCATGCCATTGCCCCAGCCGCCGCCACCGAACCCACCCCAGCCGCCGCCGCCGAAGCCGCCGCCGAAGCCGCCGGGGAAGCCCATGCCACCCATTCCACCCATGCCGCCCATGCCGCCGAACATCCCACCCATACCGCCCATGCCGCCCATTCCACCCATGCCGGCCCAACCGCTCGGTTCTCTGCCGCGCATGCGGTCGATGACGTCCTTCACGGTATTGTAGATGCCGGCGCCCATGGAGACCGTGTTGAAGATCCCACTGCCGACGGCGTTGACCATGTTCAGCGTGTTCATGAGCTTCTCGAACCAGGAGAGCTTGCGCTCCGGGGGCTGCTGCATGCCGGTCCCGCCAGGGCCGCCGTAGCCGTCGCCCTTGCCGCCACCCCAAGGATCGCCGCTGCCGTCCCAGCCGGGGCCGCCGCCGCCGGTGCCGCCGGTGCCGCCGTAGCCGTCGCCCTTGCCGCCACCGGTCCCGCCGGTCGGATCCTGGCCCCACTAGCCGCCGCCGCCGCCGCCGCCACCGCCGCCCGTATTGCCGAAGCCGCCGGTCCCGCCGGTCGGATCCTGGCCCCAAGAGCCGGTGTCGCCGCCGCCGCCGCCGGTCCCGCCGCCCATGCCGCCGGTCCCGTCCCAGCCGCCACCCCAGCCACCATCACCGCCGGGGAAGCCGCCGCCGCCGGGCATCCCGCCGCCCGGGAAGCCGAAGCCGCCGTCGCCGCCGCCCGGGAACCCGCCGTTCTGGCCAGGCCCGGAGCCGCCCGGCGTGCCCCAGCCGCCGTCACCACCGCCGGGGAAACCGCCCCCGGTCCCGCCGCCGCCGGGGAAGCCGAAGCCGCCGCCGTCGCCGCCGCCCGGGAAGCCACCGCCACCCGAGCCGCCGCCGCCCGGCGAGCCGCCGAAACCGCCATCGCCGCCACCGGGGAAGCCGCCGCCGTCGCCGCTGCCGCCGCTACCGCCGCCGCCGATGGTTCCACCGCCGGAATCGCCGCTGCCACCGCCGCTGCCGCTGCCCGGGCTCGAACCGATTCCACCGTCTCCCATGCCGCCACCGGCGCCGGAGCCGCCGCCGCCGGAGAAGCCACCACCGTCACCACCGCTCGGGCCGCCGATGCCGCCGCCCGAGCCGCCGGCGCCGCCGCCGTCCATCGCGTTCGGGTCGCTGTTCAAGGCCGCGATCCGGTCGTCGCCCGTGCCGCCGCCGGAGCCGGACCCGCCGCTCGAGCTGCCCTTGCCGTCGCCCTTACCCTCGCCCTTGCCCTCGCCGCTGCCCGCGGCGATGCCGGAGCCGTCGCTGCCCACGCCGCTCCCGCTCCCGCCGCCGTAGTAGCCGCCCTCGCCGCCCGCGGCCGCGAGGAAGTCCAGTTCACGCGCTTCCGTGTACAGCGGGGGCGTCGAGGTCAGGACCGCCGTCACCGTGTAGGCGTCCTTGGTCGCGCTCTTGAAATTCCACTTCTCCGTGAACGCCAGCTTCTCGCCCGGCGCCAGGGACTTCTCCGAAGGCGTCGGATTCGGGGTCTTCCCCTCGCTCGCCTTCCACAGCACCGTGCCGTCCGCCTTCCTCTTCACGAGGAAGTCCATCTGCTGGTCGTTCGCGAACGCGAAGGACAGCGGCTTCTGGTCCTTGTTTTCAAGGGCAAAGGTGAAGGTCGCTTCGCCTTCCTTGTGGTCGATCGTGAAATTGACCTTCGCGGGGAGCAGGAAGGGGACGAGCTGAGGTTCGCTGTTGACCGGCGGGTTGGTCGTCAGCACCGCCGTCACGGCGTACATCCCCTCCGGGACGTCCTTGTAGTACCACGCCTCGTTCACGTTCCACGCCTGGCTGGACTCGACCGACTTGGTCTGCGCCTCCTGCGTGAAGACCTGCTGGTCGGACCACTTCCAGACGATCTCCCCCGTGGCCACCTGGGTGACCACGAAGTCGTACTTCTGGGAAGAGGCGAAGGAGAGGTTCTGAGGCGTGGGGGCCTTGTTGGACACCTCGAGCGAGAACACGGCGACGCCGTTGTTCTCCTTGAGTCCAAGGGCGAGCTTCACGGGGCTCGCCTGGGCCGCCGGCGCGCCCTTCTCGGCCCCTTCTTCCTGCGCCCAGCTCGCGGCGCCGCCTCCGACGAGGCCTACGGCCAGCGCCAGCGTGAAGAGCACGCCGGCCCAGCTCTGCAACCCCTTGAACATACGACTCTCCTTAAGAGGCTCGGGATGCCGCACACGACAAGCCCGCAAATGGGCGGATTCAGCAGACTAAACGCACGAACCGTGCCAGGACTACAGGCGAGCGACACGCGATCGCAACTTATTTGAATCGCTAGTCTTATGAACGCTTATCAGAAAGCACACCACGGCCAGGATCACCGTCGGGTTCTCTTTGTCGAATTCCTAGGAATTGGGCGATCCAAGGAGTTGGATGCGAGGCTAGAGTCCCGTCTACGCTAATTCCAAGGGTCCGCCGCTGTAGCGGAGTACGCGTTCGGTGAACCCGTCATCCCGACATGTCATCCTGAGCGGAGCGCCGCAGCGCGAAGCGAAGGATCCAAGCAATGACGGACGCCCAACCTTCTCAACCGGCCCTCGGGCCGTGTCGTGGGCGAGCCGGTGCCCTGTCGAGAAAAGCGGTCGCTACGCTTGGTTTGGATCCTTCACTTCGCTCCGCGCTGCGGCGCTTCGCTTCGCTCAGAGCCTGCCCTGAGCCGGGCCGAAGGGATGACAAGCGCATCGAAAGGCTTCCCTGAAATCTCTACCTGACGGGAGCCAGCCGACCTCCACGGAGCGCCCGGCGAACTAGCAGAATAGGCGTAGACGGGACACTAGGGGGCCTTCAAGGTCGTTTCCGTAGGTCCTTCCTGTCCGTCGCGGACGCGTCTCGCCTCGAGGCACCCGGTGTCCAACACGCACAGCGGAAAAGTTGTAGGTCCACTCGGGGCCCTGGGGCTCCTGGCGTGCCGCGTGAAAACCGAGCCGCGACCGTGAGGGAGCGGTCTGGGGGCGTCCTGCCATGACCTCCGGTTCGAGGCTGCCGACCCGCAGGCGAGCGCCGTGGGAACCCCTCGGGCGGCGAGGTCGAATCCGCGGCTCTGGAAGAACGCTCGGAGACCGCTCCTCACGGTCGCGGTTCCGTGTGACCGTCGCAGACCTGTTTCGCCGCAATCGTGCCCAGTTCGTGAGCCCCCAGGAGCGATGTTGAAGGCCCACTAGGGGGCCCTGAAGGAGGATTCTGGGCAGGACTCAGAAGCCAACGTATCCAGGTAACCCTCGAATTCCTGCCTTTAGACCCGTAGAGTTGAACCGTGCCTGATTATCCGATTTCGGGACGTGAAATGCAAACCTGAAATCAAACCCGCGGCGAATCGGCCTTCGGGCGGCGAAGCGTCGCCGCGCCGCCGCACGCGGGCGGACCGCGCGTCCGGCGCCGCTACTTGGGCGGCTTGCCCTTGAGCAGCTTCTGCGCCTCGCCCCACACGTGATGGTTCTTGTCGAGGTAGTTCACGAGGATCTGCAGCGCCTGGTAGTCCGACTGCGTGACGTTGCTCGTGATGAAGTGCGTGTGCACTTCCTTGAAGAGCTTTTCCGCGTCCGCGAGCACGCGCGTCTTGACCCGGTTCGCGAGGGTGCCTCCCTCGTCATACTCGAGCGCCTTCTGGAACTCGTCCAGGGCCTCGCCGTAACGCTCCGCCTTGTAGCTGGACTCGCCGCGCGCGTAGCTCGCGACGGCTTGCTCGGCCATGCGCGCCTTGCACGTCTTGAAGCCCTCGGAGGCGTCCCTGCTATAGGGGTTGGCCTGATCCGGCTCCGCGGACAGCACCGACTGAAAGGCCTTCATCGCCTCCCTGTAGTCGCGCGTGCCCAGCAGGCGGCGCCCCTGCTCCAGCCCGGACTCGACGAGCCGGATCTTGTTCATCAGCTCCGAGCACTTCTTGTCGGAGGCGCAACGCGCGAGCAGGTCCGAGGCGCGCCGCGCATCCTTGATCCGGTACGCCTGCACGGCCTGGCGGTAGGTCTGCTCCGAGACGATCTGGCCGCGCAGGTTCGTGATCGCGCGGTCGTAGAAGCCGCCGCTTTTGATCCGTTCGAGACGCTCGAGCGCGTCCGGGTAGTGCGCCTGCTCGAAAAGGCTGAGCACCTCTTCCAGCTCCTTCTGCGTCTTCAGGTTCGACTGGCAGCGCACGATCTCGGCGGGGATCTCGGGGTCCTCCTGTTTGACGAAGGTCTGGGCCTTTTCGAAGTTGGCGATCGCCTCCTTCCAGTTCGGATTCTGCCCGCTCAAGAACTCCCGGGCCTTCGCGATGTAGTTGTTCCGCACGCTCGCCCGCCACTTCGTCAGCTCCCCCTGGACGAAAATGAGGGAGTCGCTCTGCGGGTGCTCCGCCAGCACTTTCTCGATGAGCAGCAGGGCGTTCTCGAAGTTCCCCTTCTCCGCGTTGTCGATCGCCTCGCTCACGTCGCCCGAACACTTCTCCTCGCGCTCCAGCCACGCGAGCTTCTCCTTCGAGAACTTCTTGATGTTCTCCTCGGCGCCCTCGCAGGCCTGGATGTCCTTGACCTTGCTCTGCGCGCCCTTCCAGTCGAATTTCGAAAGGTCCCCCTTCTCGTCGCGGAACTGGCGCGCGAGGTCGATCAGGGACTTCGGCAGCTTCGACTCCGGGCAGGCCTTCTTCACCTTTTCGAAGGTCGTGAGGGCCTCGGCGAACTCGTTTTTCTCGAAAGCCTCGAGCCCGGGCGCGAGCAGTTCGCCGAGCGTGAGGGGCACTTCCTCCGGCGTCTGGCCGTGCTTCAGCCAGAGGCCGACCCCGAAGAAGACGACGAGGAAGCCCGCCACGAGCGCGAGCGGCTTGCGTTTGTCGGGGGGGATCCGGTCCAGGAGGGACTTCGGTCCGGGCGCCGCCTCGCCGATCCCGGGCGCGCTCCCGGAGAGGGCCACGTCGAAGGCGTCGTCCTCGACCTCTTCGTAGACCACCCCGCCGTCGTCCGCCTCCGCGGCGGTGTCCGCGCCCCGGCCGGACAGGGAAGGCGCCGGCGCGCGCGCGGGGGGGACGTCCTCGTCCGCGACCGTCTCCGGGCCCCGGCGCGGCGGGGCCGCCGGCAGCGTAGGAATCGGTGGGAGCCCGGCGCCCGCCGCGGCCGCGCGTTCACCGGACGCCGAGCGCGCGTCCTCCTCCGCCTCGATCACTTTCACGCCCTTGAGCACGGCCGTCGAACCCGTCGTCTTCGAGGACCTTTCGCCCGGGAGCGTGGTCTCCGCGACGTACAGCTCGTAGTCGCCGAGCTGGAGGTAGTCCCCCTCCTTCAGCCGGCCCTGCGTGACGGCATTCCCGTTCACGATGACCTTGCCCTCCAGGTCCACCTCGCGGACGACGAGCCGGCCGTCGATCAGGAGCAGGGCGGCCTGGCAGTTCGCCACGATCCGCCTCCCGCCGGCCTTCTTGGAGCCCGCCTCCTCGCCGTCCTTGTCCGCGGGCGGAGGCGTATCCTTCCAGCGAGTGGTGTCGGGCTTCATCGCGAGCTTGCCCACCACCTTGTTGCGGTCCTCGCCCTTGGCCATCGCAGGGGCTCCCTGGGGTATGAATTCGATCGTCTTGTCTGGGATCGAACGCCTTCGAAACCACGGCTTTCACAGCGCGGCAGTGCCGCAGCCAAGCGACGACGAAACCACAGATTTCACAGATTCGTAATCTGTGGAATCTCGTTGAATCTGTGCAATCTGTGGTTCCGTCCTCGAGCGCCGCCCAGTACCCACTCTTACTACTGATGCTTGTATTCGAGCAGCGTCTTGTTCTTGTGGTAGCGCTCGTCCCCCTCGTCGGGGATGATCTTCAGCAGCACCTCGAGGAGCGGCCGTGCCTTCGCATTCAGCTCCCGGTCGACGGCGACCTGGTACTCCGCGTCGCACTTGTTGTACACGTCGTCCAGGTCCTTCTCGGCGACCCGCAGCTTCTCCGAGACGTCCTTGTACTCGGGCAGGTAGTTGTACATCCGCACGGACTTCAACATCTGCACCGCAAGCTTGTAATTCTTCACCGCCTTGTAGTAGTTGTCAAGGCTCTTCGAACCGTCCCGATGAAAATCGTCCGCGAGTTGGATCGTGCCCCGCACGCGTTCGAGGAGCTGCTCCTTCTTCAGGTCCAGCCAGTCGGACTTGAGCTTCGGCTTCGGCTCCACCTTCACGTGGTAGAGCTTCGAGTCCTTGTTATTGTAGACGAGCTGCACGTCCGACTGTCCTTCGGTTTTCGCGACGATCAGGAAGTGGACCATGTCGGACTCTTCCTGGTAGAGGAAGGGCTTGGCCTCGACGACCTCCGGATCGCTCGACAAGATGTCGAAAACGGGATTCCCCTCCTTCCACGTCTCGTGTCGGACCTGGATCTCGCCCGCGCGCATCTCCAGGGCCACCTCGACCGTGCTCACGGTGGTGGCCTGGTTGAGGATGATCAGGCACACGAAAAGGACGCCGAGGATCGCGCCGGTGCCGAGGATGAGGGTGATCCGGGGCTGCTCCTTCAGGTTCAGCCCCTCCTCCCCACCCCCCGCGGCGAGGCCCGGCGCACCGCCGGTCGTCCTCCGGGGGTCCGTTTTTCCCAGTTTCGACGCGCCGCCGGAGCGGCCCGGTGACGCGGCCTCCGGACCGGCGGCGGGCGCAGGGCCCGAGCCCTTGCCGGCGCGCGACGCGCCGGGCTTCGCGCCTGCACCGGCGGCGGAAGAGCGGGCCGGAGCCGCCCCGGACGAACGCGCCGGCGCGGCCGAGGAGGAGCGGGCGGGCTTCTTCGGCGGGACCACGCGCGAGGCCTGCTCGAACTCCGACTCGTCCACCTCGGCGAACGAAACCTCGACCGCCTTCTTGACGACGCCCGTGCGCGGACCGGCCCCACGCGCGGAGCTTGCGCCGGCCGCCGGCGGACGCGCCCCGGACCCGCCCTTGGGCGGAGGGGCTCCCCCCTTCTGGGGCGGGCGCGGGCGCGCGCTGGGCGTGCGATCGCGGGGTGCGTCCTCGGTGGCGGCCATCCGGCGGACCTACTGGAAGAAGTACAGGTAGATCGGACCGAAAATCACGATGAACACGGTCGGGAAAATAAAAAAGAGGAGCGGGAAGAGCATCTTCACCGGCGCCTCGTTCGATTTCTTCTCGATGTTCTGGAAGCGCTTCACGCGGAGCTGGTCGGAATGGATGCGAAGGACGGGGCCGAGGTCGGACCCCATCTGGTCGGCCTGGATCAGCGCGCTGGCGACCGGGGACAGCTCGTCGAGCGCGCAGCGGCGGTCCAGGTCGCGGAGGGCCTCGCGGCGGGGCTTCCCCATCCGGACTTCGCGGAGCATTTCCGACAGCTCCTTCGCGAGCGGGTTGCCCTTCTGCTTGTCGATGACCATGGCGATGGCGGCCGTGAAGTCCAGACCCGCCTCCACCGCGAGCGTGAGGAGGTCGATCGTCACCGGCAGGATTTTCCGCATCGCGTCCTGCCTCTGCCGCGCCTGGTCCCCGAGCCACATCAGCGGCAGCACGGCGCCGATCAGCCCCATGCCCGCCACGAACGCCCTGTTTTTCACGACGAAATAGTCCATGAGGCCGAAGAGCAGGCCGAGGATGCCGCCGAGGACCGAGAAGCCGTAGGCCTCGTCCGCGGTGAGCTGGAAAGGGCGGCCCGCGGCCACGATGGTCTGCTCGGTCTTGGTCCTCATCGCGAGGTAGCCGCGAAGCACCATGAGGAAAAGGCTCTCGAAGAAGCCGACTTCCCCTTCCCTCCCGCGTCCCTCGCGCCGCTCGCACGCCTTCGAGAAGGCCAGAATGAAGTAGCCGATGGTGCGGATGTACGGCAGGAAGAGCTTGAGCAGGGCGGACTCCATCACCTCATCGTCCTCGCGCTTCTGTTCCATGACCTCGGTGTGCACCCGGATGAAGGTCCAGGTGATGAGGAACACGGCCCCCGCGAGGAGGAGCGAGTTGAACCAGAGGAGCATGGCGGGCCTTGTCAGCAGAGTCGTGGGGTCTTGCGCGAGGGGGCCCTGTGAATTCGAACCACAACCCGAAGTGCAGCTACAATCGATCTCTCCGTACGTTGCCAGAGCTTATCGCCGGTAGGGGACGCTGGACTCAGCGCCCGGCCTCCGCGTCTCCGCGTCGCTGTGGACAGGTCTCGCATTCGCCCCGCACGGCGGGTCCGAATTTCGGCATGGTTCAAATCGGGCAGTGTGCGGGTAACACGCTTTCGTGTCCGGACGTAGGGGCGGGCCTTGTGCCCGCCCGGTTGGCGACACCGCGCACTCCAACCGTTTTCGGCCAGTCGTGGGCGCACACAAGGTGCGCCCCTACGGCAGACGGCCGACGGCAGGCTGTAACCCACGTTTGAACCATGCCCGAATTTCAAATTGCAAAAAGTCAAATTTCAAATTGCAAATTTCGCCCGCGTCTAGTGGCCCGTTGACGAACTTCGGACACAGTCGTCAACTCCGCCACGGCGAGTCGTAACCCATGCGGCCGTTCGCGCGGGCCGGAGGCCCGCGCCCCCAGGCATCGTGACTGGACTTCGTCCGCGGTTCGTCTCTCGGTCTTTTCGGCGTCCTCGGTGGCTCGTCCCTTGGGTTGTGACCATGGGCTGCGCTGGGGAATCCGTGGTTCCCCCGTCACTGGGTATCGGCACCTCCACCTCTCGAGCGCCCGGCCTAGAATTCGATCGTCACGATGGACTGGATCACGAGGATCCCGATGAGGTCGAGAAAGAAGATCGCGGCGATCATGAGCCACCCGGTCGGCGTCGTGAGGAGCGGAATGATCAGCTTCTTGTCGATCATCGAAATCGCGAGCCCGAGCACGTAGGGCAGGAGGCCGACGATGAACCCCTCCATCTTCCCCTGCGACGTGAGGGCGCGGACCTTGCCGTTCATCTTGTAGCGTTCGCGGATGGTGGCTTCGAGTCCCTGGAGGACGTTCGTCAGGTTGCCGCCGACCTTCTCCGAAATCATGATGGCGGTCATGATCAGGTCGAGGTCCTCGCTGGGCATCCGGCCGAAAAGGCTGCGCAGGGCCTTTTCCATGGAGACGCCGAGGCGCAGTTCCCCGAGCAGGATGGCGATCTCCGTGCGCATCGGGTTTTTCATTTCGGTGCGGATGACCTCGAGCGCGACCGGGAGGCTGTGGCCGGCCTTCAGCGAATTGTTCATGATGGTGATGAAACCCGTGAGCTGCTCTTCGAAGGCCAGGGCGCGCTTCTTCTTCAGGCGCGAAAGGTAGACTTGCGGGGCGAAGAACGCCGCGCCGCCGAAGACGACCGCGGGGATGGGGTTGTGGAGGACGGCGAGCACGAAGCCGCCGATGAGGAAGAAGCAGAGAAAGGAGAGATAGAGCAGGTGTTGAGGCGGGATCGTGAGATAGAGGGCCTCCAGGGTGGTCTCCGCGCCCTCCATATACTGGGACTCGTAGCCCTCCCAGCCCTTGCTGAAGAGCCGGACGCCGACCAGGGCGAAGGCGACGAAGGAAACGAAGCCGACGGTATAGGAGAGGGCCAGGAGGGTCTGAGGGTCCATCAGCGGGAGGACCTCGAACGGACGGGTAGGGGCGGTAAATGGCCTGGGACGAGCGCGGCCGGGCCTCCGGACGAGCGCGGGACCGAAAGGGGCTCCACGCCGAGCCGGAGTCGCTTGGCAAGGATACCGCCTCCGGTCCGCAAAATCAAGGCTCGGCGGAGGTCGGCCCTGCGACGCAGGCAGCGCCCTCGTCTTCGCAACGCTCCGGGGAACTCATTCACGAATTATTCTTGATTCCGGCGGGGGCGACGGTTATCATGTTCCCCCCTTACGATCCTCGCGATCCGGGCGAAGGTCTCGGAGCGGAAGCGGACACCGGCAAACCCAGCGACGGAGAATTCCCCATGCTGAAAGCCAGAGGCCAGGACCAGAACAACGATCGGCGTCGCGCGGGGCGTGCGCGCGTGAAAAAGTGCGGAGGGACCTTTTCGCAGGACACGCTGCTCTCGAAGTTCGGCCTGAGCCATTCGTTTCCCTTCCAGGTCGTGGATTGCTCCACGACCGGCATGAAGATGGCGTCGTACCGGCCGCTGGACTGGTCCCAGCGCCTGGTCTTCCGGTTCCCGGGGGCGAACGGCGCGGAGATGAAGGTCGCGGGCTCGGTGGTCTGGACCGAACAACTCCGCGACGGGGCCGCCATGGCGGGAACCGGCGCCTGGCTGGGTGGCGTGCGCTTCGATGAACTCGACCCTAAGGTCGAGAGCCGCTTCGAGCGGCACATCGACGGCTACCGCGAAAACGCGGTGACGCTCCGGAAGCCCCGCGTGGTGCGGTACTACCAGAAGGGGAACAACTAAGGGGCCCGCAAACACACAACTCCTGCCGCTCGGAAACCGGGGAGCTCCTCAGGAAAAGGCTCAAGGCTCAAGGCTCTATTTTCAGGCAAGGCTCAAGGTTCAATGCTCAGCGGACCGGAGCCGTGAACGCGGATCTCCACCGAGGTGCCTGATCACCGTGTTGGAGCAGCTTCCTTCACGCCCGCGCACGACGCGTTGAGCCTTGAGGCTTGAACCTTGATTGACCCTTGATCATTGAGAATTGAGCCTTCGTTCCCGCTCCCAGGCGAGTAGGGCTTCAACTCCGAACCACAGGCCCACCCATGCGTCCCGCCCCCATCGAGTGCGAGAGCCGCATCGAGCACGTCACCGTGCACGCCCGCGGCGCCCTGGTCCGACGCCGAGTCAGCCTTCCGGCCACGCTTCCCCGCGATCCCGTCGAGCTCTCGATCGCCGGCGTGACGTCGCTCGCCGAACCGGGCAGCGCTCGGGCCCTGGTCGAAGGCGGCCGCGAGGTCGTCGGCCTTCGTACGCGCTATGTCCTTCCGGGCGATCCGGCCGGACCGGGGGAGACCCTCGAGCGCCTCCACTCCCTCGAGCTCGACTGCGCGGCCCTCGAGGCCGAGCGGGCACATGTCGGCGAGCGCCGAAACACTCTGGCCGCGCTTCGGCCGAGCGTGCGCGTCCCCCCGCGCTGGCGGCAAGCGGACCCCGCCGAGCGTGCCCGCGACGCGGTCGCGGTGTGCGGCCTCCTGACTCGCCTCGTCGCCGAACTGGACGCGCGGGGCCTCGACCTCGACGCACGCCTCGAACAAAACGCACGCGACCTCGATGCGGCCCGCCTTGCGGCCGCCCAGGCGCCGGCCGCGGCCCGCGCAGGCGAAGGCCGCCCGACTTCGTGTTTCGAAGTGCGGCTCGCGGCCGGCGACGCCCCGGTCCGATCGCTCGAGCTGGAGTACGCCGTCGCCGCGGCCCGCTGGTGGCCCGCATACGCGGTGCGACTCTCCGAAGGCGCGAGCCGCGCGGCCTGGACGCTCGAGGCCCTGCTGGCCCAGGATTCCGGCGAGGACTGGACCGGCGTGCGGTTCTCCTTCTCCACCGCCGACCTGGTCCACGATGCCCGACTCCCCGAACTGCCCTCGCTTCGCCTCGGCAGGTCCCAGCCCGCGCCCCGACGCGGCTACCGGCCGGCCCCCGAGGGCCTGGATGGACTCTTCGAAGCCTTCGATCGCGCCCTGGCCGGAGCGCCGCGACCGGTCGCGCCGCCGCCGATGCCCGCCTCGTTCGGCGCGGGCTCACTCGTGGACCGGCGAAGCGTCGAACACGAGCGAAACAAGACCCGCGCGCACCGATCCGTCAAGCGGGCCGCCCGCCCTCCGCGTGCCGCCGAGAACGACGACGCTGTCGAAGAGATCTTCTACGAGGACTCCGTTCTCTCCTCCGGCACGATCGAGTCGGGTCCGGAGCCTGACGCCGCGACCCTCTCCGCGCCAGGTTACGCGGGTGGGTCGCCCCCTCCTCCTCCCCCGCCCCCGGCCCCCCAGCCGATGGCCAAAGCAGCGGGCGCCGCGCGCGCACCCCTGCGTGCCGCACCCGCTGCCGCGGCCCCGAGGGTGCCCGGAGGCTACGGCGGTGGCGGCAGCCTAGGGGGTTCACCGGAGGGCCGTCCCGCCGACCCGCACGAGACTTCGGCCCCCGAGGAAGTCGAGCCCGATGAAGCCTGGCTGGACTTCGACGGCCTCGTGCTCCCGCCCCCCGGGGACCGCGGCCGCCGAGGCCGGCTGGGCCACGACGAACGCCCCTCCTTCGCGCAGGCCGCTCGCGCGGCGCGGGCCGCCGTCGACGGCCTCGCCTCCCCCGCGCATGCCTCCGATCCCCTCGGCAGCCGGGGACGCTTCGACCATCGCTACGACGGCGCAAGCACTTCAGACGTTCCTTCCGACGCGCGCCCTCACCGCGTGCCGGTCGCCGCCGCCGCCGGCCAGGGCGCCCCGCGCTTCCGCGTCGTGCCCCGCGAAGCCGCCGAGGTCTACCGCGAGGTCGAGCTGCGAAACCCCTTCGATGCCCCCCTTCTGGCCGGCCCCGTCGAGGTCTTCGTGGACGGGACGCTCTCCGCGACTTCCGCCGTCGAGGCGGTCGACCGCGGCGGCACCCTGCTCCTGGGCCTCGGCGTGGAGGACCGCCTCCGCGTCTCCCGCAACGTGCGGGCGGACGAGGCCGCGGCCGGTCTCCTGGGCGGCTCCACGGTCGTGACGCATCGCGTCACGATCGACCTGACCTCCGCGCTCGGCGCGCCGGCCCGCGTCGAGGTCATCGACCGCGTGCCGGTGACGAACGACAAAGAGGTCGTCGTCGAGGACGAGCCGGCGCAGCCGCCCGGACAGCGCTACGAGCAGGAAGAACGCGGCCGCCCCGTCGAAGGCGGCCGGCGCTGGTTCATCGACGTGCCCGCGGGCGGAAAGGCGCGGATCGACTTCGGCTACCGGATCACCCTCCCGGCGAAGAGCGAGCTGGTCGGAGGCAACCGCCGTGACTGAGCTCGTCGCCGCCCCACCCGCGGCAGCCGTCCCGGCGCCTGGCCGCGCCACGCGCGTCACGCTCTTCGAGGACCGCGCGGAAGTCTCGCGGTCGGCCCGCGCGACGCTGCTCGCCGGCGTCCAGTGGGTAGCGCTTGCGGGCGTGTCGCCGTTCGTGGACGACCGCAGCGTGCAGGCAAGCGTGCGCGCGGCGGGTTCGCCTCACGGCGCCGAGGTCCTGGCCGCACGCGTCTTGCGTCGCGTGCACCAGGAGCCGACGCTCGGCCGCGGGGAACTGGAGGCGCTCGAACTGGCGGAGCGCGAGGCGCGCCGGGAGGGCGCGGACGCCGCCCGCGCGCTGGAGCGCGCGCAGGAGGCGGAGGCCCGCGCGCTCCATCTCGCCGAGGACTGGGCGCGGGCGATCGCGCGCGTCCCGCGACAGGCCGGCCCGGAACGGGTGCTGGAGGCCTGGGCCGGGGCCTACGCCGCCCTCGACCGGTCCGCGGCGGAGGCGCTGGGCGCGGCGGTGACCGCGCGTGCGCGGGCGGCGCGCGCGCAGGAAAAAGCCGAACGGGCCGCGAGCCGGCTCGCTCTCGGGCGCGTGGAACGGCCGCGCTGGGAAGCGGTCATCGAGGTCCAGCTCCGCGCCGCGGCGGCGGGCGAGGTCGAAGTGGAGGCCGTGTACCGCGTCCCCTGCGCCCTGTGGCGTCCGGAGCACCTCGCCCGGCTCGCCTCCGGCGCCGGCGAGGCCGCCGGGTCGGTGGAGCTGGTGACCTGGGCGACCGCCTGGCAGCGCACCGGCGAGGCGTGGGACGACGTCGAGGCGCGCTTCTCGACCGCGCGTCCCGCCCGCGCCGCGACCCCGCCCGCGCTCACCGAGGACCGGCTCGTCACGCGGCGGAAGACCGAGCAGGAAAAAAAAGAGATCGTCGTGGAGGCGCGCGAGGAGGCGATCGCGCTCGCCGGCCTCGACCGGGGCGCGCGCAAGGTCGAGGAGATGCCCGGCATGGACGACGGGGGCGCGCCCCTGGTCTTCGAGCCGCGCGAGCGGGTCTCGCTCCCCTCGGATGGCCGCCCGTTTCGCGTGGAGATCGTCCGTGCGACGACGAAGGCGGAGGTGGTTCGGGTCGTCTACCCGGAGCGCGCGCCGGTCGCGCACGTGCGGGCCACGCTGACCCACGCCGGCAAGGTCCCGCTCCTGGCGGGCCCGGTCCGCCTGGCACGCGGCGGGAGCCTCGTGGGCAGGGGTCGGATCGGGTTCGTCGGCACGGGGGAGCCGTTCGAGCTGGGCTTCGGCGTCGACGACGGCGTGCGGGTACGCCGGGAGTTTGACGACGAACGCGAAACCGGCGCCCTCACCGGCTCGCAGCGGCTGCGCCGGACGGTCCGGCTCTACCTTTCCAACCTCTCCGGCGACGCGCGCCGGGTGCTCGTCACGGAGCGCGTCCCGGTGAGCGAGCTCGAGGCCGTCAAGGTCTCCCTCACGGAGGCCACGGGCTGGTCGATGGACGCAAAGGACGGTTTCGCGCGGATGGAGGTCGACCTGCCCGCGCGCGCCACGCGTTCCCTGCGGCTGGGCTACGAGCTTCGGGCGTCGGCCAAGGTACGGCTGCCGTTCTGACGGGCCCGGGAGGTTCCCTGCGGCACCCCTCACCCCGACCCTCCCCCCTACGAGGGAAATAGCCTACCGCGGCCGGTGGCCGCAACCAGAGCCCGCTGACGAATGACCAAGTCCCAATGACCCATGACCAATCAAGGACCAAGCCCGAAGGACCAACCTGGACACCTGGCCGGCGTCAGGGCCGCCGCGCCGTCATTCTTCTTCGCTGCTGGAGCGCAAGCGCTTCGTCATTGGTCATTTGGGCATTGTTTGGTCCTTGAAAATTGGTCATTGTCTCCGCAAGATTTGCGCTACGGCGCAAACAATCCCGGGCAATCGCATTCCCCCGCCCGCCCCCTCCGATCCGCAAGAGTGCAAGCAGAAAGGCCATTCGATGTCCACTCCCCGCATGCTCCTCCTCTCCTGCCTCGCAGCCCTCGGTTCCGCCCTTGCCCTCACTCCGGTCCTGACCCTGCGCTCCGCGGCCGCGGAGGAAGAGGCGCCCGCTTCGGTCTTCGAGGTCACGGTCGACGGCCAGGTCCAGGACGTTGTCGAGGGGCAGCCGACGGCCCTGAAAACAAAAGACCCTTCAAAGAGCGTGACGATCGTCATCCGCCGAAAGCGGATCCAGGAGTACGCCACGGATCACCTGACCTTCCAGTTCGACACCTCCTTCTCCCTGAAGGACGACAAGGACACGAGCGGCCGGACCGTCACCCTCATCAACGCCGGGGGCTCCTCTCTGGTGCTCACCGACCATGGCGAGAAGTCCGACGAAGAGGTGCTCGCCGTCCTGCGCGAAATGGTGAAGGCCCTCACGTCCACCTTCCAGACCAACCACGGCGAGGACGTCCACGCGTCGGAGGCGTCCGCCGTGAAATTCAAGACCTCCTCCGGACACCGCGTCACCATCACCTATTCCGACCCGGACGGCGACGAACATGAGTGCCGCGTCCACGTCCTTCGAGCGAACGGCCGCGTCTTCTCGGTCGTCCACCAGTTCGCTCCCGAGCACGAGGAGCGCGACCTCCCCCTCGCGACCCCGACGCTGGACTCGATCCGCGGCCGATGACAAAGAAGGGCATGGAGAGGAGCCCAGCCCCCCCCCCTCGCGGTGCTATCGCGTACTGTCGAAGCTCGCGCATCAGAGGGTGCCGAAAAAGCCGCGAAAACCCGAATTCGTCGCCCGCAAAGCCGCGTGAATGCTGGGGCAGTGTTTCGGCCGCACAGCTTCTGCGACAGCCTCTTCAGAGGTTGTCGCAAAAGCCGCGAAAATCGGGGATTCGGCCCCCGCAAAGCCGTATCAGTGCCGAAGCGACTTTTCGTGCGCGACCATCTTGCGACAAATCCCTTGGGCGGATCGTCCGCCTTCAACCCTGTGATGTGCGGAGAGCTGGGTCGGAAAGTGATTCAGAACTTCGTCGTCCGGCCACGAGGACCCCGGAAATCGGATCCCCGCGGGCTGCGGTCGGGACGCGGGCCCGCCTCCCCGGCCCGGCACGGACGCCTCGCACGCCCGGAGTCTACCGGCGGGTGCCACGTGCCGTCAGGGCCCAGGCTGCCGAGGCAGGAGGAGCCCGGCCACGGGACGCGACGGAAGACAGCTCCTCCGGTCCTCCGTCCTCCGTCCTCCGGCCTTGGCTCTTGTCGCACTGGCCGGACCGCGCTATACTTGGTCGTGCGCAACACCAACACGCGGCCCCCTTCGGAGCGCCGCCATGCTCAACTATAAGACCATGTAGAAGAACCAATCCATCTCCTGCTTCAGGCATCGTCTCGGATCGCGGTCGTGCCCTTGGAGACGACAGCAGGAAGCGCCGGGAGCTGCTCAGGCAACTGGAGAGTCACGGGTGCCCCTTCCGCCGCGAATGCGCATCCCACTCGACCTAGGAGAACTCGGCGAACGGGAATCCCACGTCCATCCTACGGCACACCGAGCTCCCCAAGTTCACCGCTCTGACCATCTGCAGGCAGCGCGGGGTCCAGGCGCCGTGATTCGGCCCCGATTGGGAGCCTGACATGCTCCCAAGAAGCGGCTCGGCCGAAGCCCAATCCTCGCAAGCCGCCCTCGATTCCCGACCGCGCGCGGATGCACGAGCGCGAAGCGTTGGGGGGGGGCGTGCGGTGGAGCACCTTCGCGCGACACGCGAGCCGTTCGAAATCGACCGTCGCAGTCCCGCGGTCGGCTTCCGGGTCGTGAAGGACGGCACCGAGTAGAAACCGCTCAGCCTCCGACCTCGGGGGCCGGCCCGTGTCCGGTGCGCTCCATTTCAGAACTGGAAATAAATGAACCCGTGCGGGTCGCCCGGGAAGACGGCCAGCGCGAAAAGCATCGCCCCGGCCGCCGCGCCGAGGAGTCGCGGGTCGTCGAGCACCCGCCGGAGCGCCGGCGCAGCACTTCCCGCGAACCCCTGCGCGCGCGCTCGCGCGCGTCCTCGTTCCCGGGCGAAGGCGACGAGGTGCATCCCCGCGGCGGTGGCGACGGCCGCGACGGCCATGGGCTCGACCCCCACGAGCGAGGGGCGTGTGTCTTCCCAGAGCGGGGACGTGAGACTCGCCAGCAGCCGCAGCGCCGCGCCGAAGCTCTCCGACCTGAACAGGACCCACCCCGCGAGGACGGTGAGCTGGACGGCCGCCCACCACAACGCCCGATAAAGTCCGGACTCCGGTCGCCGCCGTCGCCCGAAGAGCGCGCGCTCCACCGCGAGGCCGAGGCCGTGCAGCCCGCCCCACGCCACGAACGTCCAGGACGCGCCGTGCCAGAGCCCGCCCAGCAGCATCGTGGCCAGCAGGTTCGCGTAGGTCCGAGCCGCGCCCACGCGGTTCCCGCCGAGCGGCGTGTACAGATAGTCCCGCAGCCAGGTCGAAAGCGTCATGTGCCAGCGCCGCCAAAAATCGCTGAACGTCGCCGCCAGGTACGGATAGTTGAAATTGTCCGGAAAGCGGAAGCCCATCAGGAGCGCGAGCCCCTTCGCGATCGCCGAGTAGCCCCAGAAGTCGCAGAGGATCTGGAAGCTGAAGGCGAGCGTCGCCTGCCAGGCCATGCCGAAGGGCACGAAGCGCCCCCGCCCCGCGGCGCCGAAGCCGGCGTCGGCGAAGACCGCGAGATTGTCCGCGAGGACCACTTTGAGAAAGTACCCCTGGACGACGTAGTAAAGCCCCGTCCAGACGATGGGGAGCGACACGCGGCGGCGCCGGCCGAGCTGGTAGAGGAATTCGTGGGCCCGCAGGATCGGTCCCGCGACAAGCTGGGGAAAAAAAGACACGAAGAGCAGGCACTCGGCGAAGCTGCGCGCCGGCCGGATCCTGCGACGGAAGACATCGATCGTGTAGCTCATCGACTGAAACGTGTAGAACGAGATGCCGAGCGGCAGGACGATTTCCGGCCGGGGGCACTCCAGCCCTAGCCCCACGGCGGCCGCGAGCGTGTTCACGTTGTCGACGACGAAGCCCGCGTACTTGAAGAACCCGAGCGAGAGGAGGTTCGAGCCGATCGAAGCGACCAGCCACGCTCGCCGCGTGCGCTCCGCGCCCGCGCCCGCGCCCGCGGCGTGGATCCGGCGGCTCGCGAGATAATCGACTCCCGTCGTAAGGACCAAGAGCAGCAAGTACGGGGGCTTCCAGTAGCCATAGAAAAAAAGACTCGCAACGAGCAGCGCGCCCTTCGCCGCGGGGAACCAGGGCAGGAGATGCCAGAGCCCGAGCGTGACGGGGCAGAAGAGCAGGAACGCGATGGAAGTGAACGACATGCCGAAGCAGCCTTAGGTCCCGTAAGAAAATGACCTGCTCGTTTGACGCGCAGGGGGGGGACAAGAATTCTCGATGCTCAATTTTCAAGACTCAGACAAGGTTCAAGATTCAATGCTCAATGACCACCACGGAACGTAGCCCGGGCACGGGCTCGCGGACTCTGAGCCTTGAACTCTGAGCCTTGAACTCTGAGCCTTGAACTCTGAGCCTTGAACTTTGAGCCTTGTCTGAAAATTGAGCATTGAGCCTTGAGCCTTTTCCCGAGGAACTCCCTGGTTTCCGAGCTGCAGGAGTTGTTTCGTGACGGGGCCTTACTTCCCTGACGGACCGGCTCGGCCGGCGGCGCCCGGGCGCCCGGGTGGTGGGAACGGACGCGGGAGCAATCGGGCCAACTCGCGCGCCAAGGCCTCGGTGTAGCGCTCCGCCTCCTCCACGGCGACGTGCATCCCGTCCCGGGTGGTCCAACCGGCGGCGGGGTCCAGGGCGATCACCGCGCAGGGGCTCTCCCGCGCCAGCGCCTCCACGAAGGCCGCGGAGCCGTAGGGGCTCGGCGGGACGAAAGCGACCAGGCGGATGCCGCGCCGCTCACAGAGGCGGACGAGGGTCGCAAACGCGGCGTGCTGTTCGTCGGTGGGCGCCCTCTCGAGGTTCGCGAGGGGGACGATGGGGACACGTGCGGCCGTCGAAGCCGCCCCCACAAATGCGCCGTCGCCGTCCTTCTCCGAGCGGTACACCAGCGTGGGGCGCAGCCCGGGCCGGGGCAACCAGCGATCCAGGGCCACCCCCAACGCGGTTGCTCCGACCGCTTCCACGTAGAGCTTGCGGGCCTCGTAGGCGTCCAGCGCGGCGAGCCTGCGATACCACTCAGGGGAATCCCCAAGATACCCCGGGTGCAGCCCCAGCAGCAGACACGGCGGCGCGAGACGATGGCGTTCGAGGAGGTCGAGCAGCGCGCGCCAGGTCGTACCCTCGAGGGCCGCATTGAAGACGAGCGGCGCGGCGCCCCCGTCCTCCAGGCCGCGGGCGAGCGCCGCGGAGCGGACGGAGGCGATGGCCAGGGAGTCGCCGGCGACCACGACGTCGGCCCTGCAGGCGGCCTCCATCGCACCGCCGATCCCGTGAACCATCCGCAAATGTCCCGGGAAGAGCTGGGTCCTGAAATTCAGGACCGCGCTCAATCGGCAGTCGGCAGGCAGTTCGGCTGCGACCAGCGTGGTGCCGACCGGCCCGACCGCGCCCCCGCGCCAGGCCCGCCAACCCCTCCAGGCGCCGCCGAGAACGGCGAGCGTGCAGAGTGCGCACAGCGGCGGGGCCCACCGCCGTCGCCAGCCCGGTCTGCCCATGACGCCTCCGGATCGGACCTGCGGAAATCTCACCCGCGACAGCCTATCACCCGGAGGCGGCGCGTTCAACCATCCGACGGCAGCCCATGCAGGGCGGTGGCCCCGCCCGGTTGCCGACCGCAAGTGGCCTCATCACCTGACCCCGCGACGCGAGTCTACACGGGGTGCAGGGGTGCCGCCTTCGCGCGCGGCGCTTCGGTGGACCGGTCCGCCCTGCCCCCTCCCTCGCACGGAGCCTTCGACTCACCTCCCCGATTTCCTCCGGCAGCCCCCGCACCCCATGGGCTCGGCGACTTCCATGCGAGTCGCCCCGCCGGTGCTGGGCGGAAGCCCTGCACCACAAGGGCTCCTGGTCGGCGGAGGAGCACCGCGAGAAGCGCGCCTTTCCCCGCACCCGGCATTTTCGGTTCCGCTTCACCAGGGTCGTGGTCGCCTTTCCACCCTGGAAGGTCTGCCGGCCGACGCCCGAGCCAACGATCTCTTGACCGCGCGAGGCGATTTGCATATGTTTGTGCGCCCTTGAGTCGTCCGCGGCTGAGCCGCAACCAAACTCGAACGTGAGTGCCGTCGCCGCAGCCCGCCCTCACGCCGTCCCTCTCCCGCTACGCGCGAGAGGGGGGCGCTTCTCCCGGGGCCTTCGCGCGGAACGCGCAACGATTCCGGGGCCTAGCATAGAGGACTCGTGCACCGATGAAAGGCGAACGCCGGGCGCTCACCAACTGGCGCGGCGCGGTCGACGTCCGCGGCGACCGCGACAGTTTCGCGCTCATGCGCCGCGCCATGGGCGCTCCGCAGGACTACGACCCGCGCCGGCTCACCCATGGCTTCCACGTGTACCCCGCGCGGCTCCACCCTCACCTTGCGGAAACCCTTCTCGCGAGCGCGCGCCCCCGCCAGGCGGTCCTCGACCCGTTCTGCGGCAGCGGCACGGTGCTCGTCCAGGCCCTGGCCCGCGGCTGTCGCGCGCTCGGTCGCGACATCAATCCGCTCGCGGTCCGCATCGCGCGACTGAAGACCTCCCTCTGGTCCGCCGACGAGCTGGCGGCCCTCGAAGCGGCGGCCGAGGAGGTCGGGGACCGCGCCCGCGAGCTGCTGGCCTCCCGCAGCCAGTCCCCGCCGCCGGCGAGCGCGCGCCAGGACTTCGACCCGCACATGGCGTGGGAGATGTCGGGGCTCCGCGATGCGATCCGCCAACAGAAGAACCCGCGCATCAAGGAAGCCCTCCTCCTCGGCCTCTCCTCGATCCTCGTGAAAGTGTCCCGCCGCGAGGGGCTGACCACCGACCGCCACATGGAAAAACACATCCCGCCCGGCCGTGGCATCCGCCATTACGCGGATCGGCTCCGCGAGCTGGGCGAGATGCTGGGCGAGCTCGCGCGCGCCGTGCCGGCCGGGACCGCCGCCGCCGACGTCGCGGAAGGGGACGCGCGGCTTCTCGAAGGGATTCCCGACGGCTCCGTCGACCTCGTCCTCACGTCCCCGCCCTACGCCGGCACGTACAGCTACGTGGACTGCTCCGCGATGTCGTATGCGTGGCTGGACATGCGGCCGGGGGACGCGGCGCGCCGGGAGATCGGCGCCAAAGAGGCGAAGGGAGGACTCGCCTCCTATCGCCGCGACATGCGTGCGACCCTGGCCGCGGTCCGCCGCGTCCTCTCCCCCAACGGGCGGGCGTTCTTCGTCGTCGCCGACCTCGAGGAAGGGACCGAGATCCGGCCTGCCGACCGGATGCTCGAACAGCTCGGTCGAGAAGTGGGACTCTCCATGGTGGCCATCGCCTCCCAGCCACGGTCGGTCTTCGGGAGAAAGGGCGTCCCGCGCGTCGCGGGCGGCAAGCTCGAACACATGGTCCAGCTCAAGCACGCGCGCGGCTTCGTTCCGGGCCTGTCCGCGGCGCCAACGGCCGCGACCCTCGATGCGCACGAGAACGAGGCGACGCCCGCGGACGCGCCCAAGGCGGCGACCGGTGCGACCCCCTCCCCGGCCGAGGCTCGCCCAGTGCACGCGGCCCATGCGCCCCACGTGCCGCCCAAACCGCGGCCGGCGACCCACGCGAAGCCGCAGCCGGCCCGCCCCCCGGCCCCCGCCCTCCCGATGCCTCGACCCGGCCCGCCGAAGCAGGGCGCCCCGCGCGCCGGCCCCCACAGGCCGACCGGTCCGCGACACCCGCCCCCGAGGGAGCGACGCCGATGACCTCGCGCGGAACCGGCTCCTCGCGGCGGCCGCCGGTCGTCCGGCGCCCGGGCCCCCACGCCCTCCAGCTCGTGCCTTCAAGGCCGCGTTTTATTCTCCAGGACCCGGTAGGGTCATGTTACCACGGAGACCCGGAGGCACGGAGACTTCACGGAGGACTCTCCTTCGATTCCCCGTTCTCTCCGTGCATCCTCCGTGTCTCCGTGGTGAAAGGCGCCTACCGCTGAACGGTTACGTTCATTTTTCAACAAGCCGAAAGGAAGCTAAAATCGATCTCTCAGTGCGTTGCCGGCGATTATCGCCGGTAGAGGAGGGTGGACTCGGCTCCCTGCCTCTGCGTCTCCGCGTCTCTGTGTAAGAGTCCCGCATTCGACCCACACGACCGGTCCGAATTTCAAATTGCAAATTGCAAATTTGCAAATTTGCAAATTTCAGATTTCGCCCGCGGCTAGTTGGGACGCGGAGCCATGAGCTGGCCACTTGCCGTCCTCGGTCTCGTTCAGCCTTTGTTCGGGTCGTTGTCATTTTTCGATCCTTGAACTCGCGACTTGTGAATCCGCAGGTGCCTATGTCCGTGGTCCCCGGTATCCGCCGCTCGACCGTGCAGGCCCAGCTTCCGGACGGCTGCCTTTTCGACGCGGCCCCCGGCACAGACCTCGCCACGATTTTTCGCGCGGCCTTCCCCGAGCCGCAGCTCCAGCCCGTGGCGGCGATCGTCAACGGCGCGCTCCGCGAGCTGACCTTCCCGCTCCTGATCGACTCCGTCGTGGTCCCGGTCACGCTCCAGACCTCCGACGGCATGAGGATCTACCGCCGCTCCCTCGTCTTTCTCATGGTCACCGCCGCCGCCGAGGTCTTCCCGGGCTGCGAGGTCTTCGTAAACCACGCCGCCTCCAGCGGCGGGTATTTCTGCACGGTCCGGGGCCGCGCCCCTTTCAATGCCGCCGAGGTCGCCTCCCTCGAAGCCCGCATGCGCGCGATCGTGGTCGAGAACGCCCCGATCACGCGCGAGGTGGTCCCCCTCCAGGAAGCCGTCGAAATGTTCCGGAAGGACGGCGAGACGGACAAGGCCCAACTCATCGCCCGCCGGCCTCGCCCGGAATTCGTCCTCTACTCCTTGCACGGGCACCGCGACTACTTCCACGGTTTCATGCTCCCCTCCACCGGCTACCTCGGCACCTTCGGCCTGCACGCGTTCCCCCACGGCTTCCGCCTCCAGTTCCCGCGCCAGCGCAAGCCCCGGGAACTGCCGCCCATCGCGCCCTATCCGAAACTTTTCGCCGTGTTCCAGGAGTCCTCGGCGTGGTTGGACCGCCTCGGCATCCGCTCCGTCGGCGCGCTGAACGAGGCCATCGCCGCCGAGCGGCTGCGGGAGATCATCCTCGTCGCCGAGGCCCTCCACGAGAAACGCATTGCCGAGATCGCGGGCCAGATCGCGGGCCGCCGCGGCGAAGTCCGCGTGGTCCTCATCGCCGGCCCGTCCGCCTCCGGCAAAACCACCTTCTCGAAACGGCTCGCGGTCCAGCTCCTCGCCCACGGCCTGCGCCCCTTTCCTCTGGCGCTCGACGACTACTTCGTCGAACGCAGCCGCACGCCGCGCGACGAGGAGGGGAACCTCGACTATGAGGTCCTCGGGGCCCTCGACGTGGAGCTTTTCGACGAGCACCTGCGGCGCCTCACCGCCGGCGAGCGCGTCACCCTCCCCGCCTACGATTTCAAGAGCGGCACGCGAAAGGACGGCGAGACTCTCGCTCTTTCGCGCGAGCACGTCATCGTCGTGGAGGGCATCCACGGCCTGAACCCCGCCCTCCTCCCGCGCTTCCCGATCCGGCACCTCCACCGCATCTACGTCTCCGCGCTCACGACGCTGAACCTCGACCGCCACACCCGCGTGAGCACGACCGACACCCGCCTCATCCGCCGCATCGTCCGCGACGCCGCCACTCGCGGCTACTCCGCGACCGACACGCTCAGCCGCTGGGAATCGGTCCGGCGCGGCGAGCGCATGAATATCTTCCCCTACCAGGAAAACGCGGACGCCATTTTCAATTCGGCATTGCCCTATGAAATGGCCGTCCTCCGCCCGCAGGCCGAGACGCTCCTCCTCCAGGTCAGGCCCGGCACGCCCGAGCACATCGAATCGAACCGCCTCCTCTCCTTCCTCGACTGGTTCCACCCGGCGCCGCCCACCCTCGTCCCCGACAACTCGTTGCTGCGGGAATTCGTCGGCGGCTCGATCCTCGAGGACTTCCGCATGTGGCGCGGGACGCCGGGCCCGGCATGACGCGACCGGTGACGCGTGTGCGCCGCCCCGCGCTGGTCCAGGCGCACGGGCTCCGTCTCGTCCTCGCCGTCTGCACGCTCTTCCCTTGTCCCGTCCCCGCTCAGCAGCGTCCGGAAGTTCCGGCGGACCGCGCGGGGAGTACCGCCACCTCCGGCTGGCCGCACCTCCGAGGCCCCTCGTACGCGGGCGTCTCGGCCGAGGCAGGGCTGCCCGCCGCCTGGCCCCTCGCGGCCTGGCTTGCACGACGCTTCGCGACCCGGCGGCCGTTGCTGCACGACGCCCTCGCGGCGCTCCTGACCTTCTCGGTCTTTTTCTGGGCCGCGGGGGCGTTCACCGTATGGAAGACGCACCTGGCCCCGTGACCGACTCATTCTGCTTGCGTCCCCGCCCCGTTCCCGGATAGGATCCGCACCCCGCACCCGACCACTCCGGGCAGGAGTCCGCGCGCATGCACCTCCTCATCCTGAACGCCGGCAGCTCCACGCTCCGGTACGAGCTGTTCCGCGCGGACGCCGGCGAACTCACCTCCACCCGCACGGAGCTGTTCGAAATCGCGCCCGGCGGACGCGACCACGCCGCCGCGCTTCACGAGGCGACCCGCGGCCTCGCCGGCACCGCGATCCGCGCTCTCGGACACCGGATCGTCCATGGCGGCGACGCGTTCACGCGCCCGACGCGCATCGACGACGACGTTCTCGAGCGGCTGGAGCGCCTCAACCCGCTCGCGCCGCTGCACAACCCGCCCGCGATCGCCGTGATCCGCGCGGCCCTCCGCGAGTTCGGCCGCGACACGCCGAACGTGGCCTTCTTCGACACGGCCTTCCACCAGACCCTGCCCGAACGCGCGCGGACCTACGCCATCCCGCGCGAGCTGGGCTATCGGCGCTACGGCTTCCACGGCATCTCGCATCGCTACGTCATGGAACAGTACGCGGAGCGGGTCGGCCGGCCGCGCCCAACCATCATCACGCTCCACCTCGGCGGGGGCTGTTCCGCGTGCGCGATCCGTGAAGGACACTCGATCGACACCTCGATGGGCTACACGCCGCTCGAAGGCCTGGTGATGGGCACGCGGTCGGGCGATCTCGACCCGGCCATCGCCGTGGCGCTCACGCGCGAAGGCAAGGACGTGGACCGGATCTTGAACCGCGAGTCGGGCCTGAAGGCGCTCGCCGGGACGAGCGACCTGCGGGAGATCCTCCGCAAGGGGGACGACGCCGCGCTCGACGTCTTCTGCTATCGGATCACGAAGTACGTCGGCGCCTACCTCGCGGCGCTGGGCGGGGCCGAGGCGGTCGTTTTCACGGGCGGCATCGGCGAAAACGCCGCCGAGGTACGGCGACGGGTGTGCGAGGGGTTCGCCTGGGCGGGCCTCGTCCTCGACGAGGCGCGCAACGCGGCGGCGCGCCCGGACGGCCGGATCAGCACCGACGGCTCGCGGCTCGCCGCGTGGGTGATTCCCACCGACGAGGAGCGCTGGATGGCGAAGGAATTGGCGCAATCGTGCTAGAGGAGCGAAGCGACATGGTCGACGAGACCGTCCGGCCCGACGAGGCATGGGCCAAAGGGTATGGCGTCATCCAGCACACGGACGAGACACGCGCGCGCGTCGCGCAAATGGCGGCGGAGCATTCGGCCGCGGGAGACGGCGTGCCGCTCTACGAGCTGCTCGCGGCGGCGGACCGGCTGACGAGCGCGGCGATGTGGCTGGTGGTGCACGACACCTACGCGCAGCAGGTCTACCTGGACGGCCGCGCGCTCGCGAAAGGGGACATGAAGCCCCGACCCGAAGGGCACACGGGCAGCGCGCTCAACATCTGCCCGGCCTACGTGGGCTATCTCGCGGCCAACGCGCTCACCGGCCACACGCGCGGCTGGATGATGGAGCAAGGGCACGCGGTCTCGGGCGTGGACTCCGCCAATCTTCTCGTCGGCAATGTGGTCGCCGCTCACGCGAAGCGCTACGGCGTCGGCCCGAAGGGGCTGACAGAGGAGGGCCTCACGCGCTTCGTGCGCGATTTCTACTCCTATCGCCTCGGCGCCGACGGGTCGCAGGAAGCGCCCCGCGGCAGCCACGTGAACGCCTACACGGCCGGCGGCATCGCGGAGGGCGGCTACCTCGGGTTCGCGGGGCTGCAGTACGTACACATGCCGCTGCCCGGCGAGCGGCTCGTCACCTTTCTCTCCGACGGCGCCTTCGAAGAGCAGCGCGGTCCCGACTGGGCACCGCGCTGGTGGCGGCACGCGGACTGCGGGCTCGTGGCGCCGATCATGATCGCGAACGGCCGGCGCATCGACCAGCGCACCACGATGAGCATGTCCGGCGGCTCCTCCTGGTTCCGCCAGCACCTCGAGCTGAACGGCTTCGATCCGCTCGAGTTCGACGGCCGCGACCCCGCGGCGTACGTCTGGGCGATCTGGGAAATGGAGCGGCGGCAAGAGGCCGCGCCCCGCAAGTATCCCATCCGCCTCCCGTACGGCATTTCCGTCACGGTGAAAGGCTACGGCTTCCCGGGCGCAGGGACCAACCCCGCGCACAACCTGCCCCTGGGCGCCGCCCTCACCGACGAAGTCGTCGCCCTTTTCAACGAAGGCGCGCGCAAGCTGCACGTCCCCCTCGAGGCGCTGCGGGCCGCCGCCGCCGTCTTCAACCGACACAAGAACCGGCCCCGCGAACGCGACCACGTGTTCGCCAACCGCGACGTGAAGCTGAAGCGCGCCGTCCAGCCGCGGTGGCTCACGGTGGGCGAAAAGGCGTCGGCCATGGACGCGGTGGACGAAATGTTCGTGGAGACCTGCCTCGCGAATCCCCACCTCCGGGCGCGCGTCGGCAACCCGGACGAGATGCGCTCGAACCGGATGGAGCGGACGCTCGACACGCTGCACCACCGCGTCACCGACCCCGAGGCGGGCGTGGCCGAGGCCCTCGACGGCAAGGTCATCACCGCCTTGAACGAAGAGGCCGTCGCCTCCGCGGCCCTCGCCAACAAGGGCGGCATCAACCTCGTCGTCACGTACGAGGCGTTCGGCGCGAAGATGCACGGGGCCATCCGGCAGGAGATCATCTTCTCCGACCATTGCGGCCGCCACGGCCGCCCGCAGCGCTGGCTCTCGATCCCGATCGTCCTGACCTCGCACACCTACGAGAACGGCAAGAACGAGCAGTCGCACCAGGACCCGAGCCTCTGCGAGGCCCTCATCGGCGAGCCCGCCCACGTGTCGCGCGTGGTCTTTCCGGCGGACGCGAACTCCGCCTCCGCGGTGCTGGCCGAGGTCTACCGCACCCGCGGCCAGCTTTGGACGCTCGTGGTCCCGAAACGGGAGCTGCCCGTGGTGCTGGACGGCGCGGCGGCGTCCTCGCTGGTGCGGGACGGGGCCGTGTCGCTGCGCGTCGAGCGAAACGCGAAGCTCATCCTGACCGCGATCGGCGCCTACCAGCTCGGTGAAGTGCTCCGCGCCTCGCGTCGACTCGAGGAGAAGAGCGTGCCGCACTGCGTCGTCTGCCTCCTCGAACCTCGGCGCTTCGCCGACCCGCGGGGGCCGGAGGAGGAGGCGGTCTGCGTCCCGCCGGCGGCGCGACGGCGCTTCTACCCCGCCGGCGCCCCAAAACGGATCTTCGTCACGCACACCCGCTCCGGCCGGAGTCTGGGCCTGCTCCACGCGCTCGACACCGGGGCCGACACCGTTGCGCTCGGCTACCGGAATCTGGGCGGGACGCTGAACGAGGCGGGGATGCTCTTCGCGAACCACCAGTCGT
>JACPWG010000069.1 GCA_016197205.1 Planctomycetota bacterium | reverse complement strand
TCGAAGTCACTAAGACCACAAAGGCGTTTTTTGGCCGAGCCAAACTCGCCCCCCTCACACAGCGTCCTTCGTGGTCTTCGTGCCTTGGTGGCTTGGTGGTTTCGTCGTCCGTTTGGGTTTCGGGCCTTCGCCCGAGTTGGTTCTTGGGTTTCGGGCGCGAGCCTGACTTGGAATTTGATTTGACCCCCTCCCGCCGTCCCGACTAGAATCGGGACTGGCGGTTCGACCCGCCCCAGCCTGCCGAGCGCCCATCCAATCCCGACGGACGAGGGGAGACATGGCCACAGGCAGCTTCACCCGGGACCAGCTTCTCGGCGAGATGGCGGTCCAGGCGAAGTACATCACCCGCGAGCAGCTCCACGAGTGCATCGGCGCGCAGAAGGCGACTTTTCCGCCGGCGGAGCTCGCGGCCATCCTCAAGGGCCGCGGCCTCGTGCCCGAACCGGAAATGCTCAAGCTGCTCGAAGTGGTGCAACACCACATCGATTCCGCGCAGCCGCCGCCGCCCGCCGATCCCATGCTCGGCAAGACGCTCATCGGCGAGTTCCGTCTCGTCCGCCTTCTCGGTCGCGGCGGCGTCGGCTCCGTCTACCTCGCCGACCAGATTTCCCTCGCGCGCCCCGTCGCGATCAAGCTCCTCTCCTTCAGCGCGGGGGAGAAGGACCAGGCCCTCGAGCGGTTCCAGCGCGAGGCCCGCGCGGCGGGTCGCCTGCAGCACCCGAACATCGTCCAGGTCTACCTCTTCGGCAAGGGGGAAGAGCAGCAGCACTTCATCGCCATGGAGTACGTGGAGGGGGAAAGTCTCGCGGCCTGCCTCCAACGCGTGAAGCGACTTCCCGTCCTCGACGCGCTCAAGGTGGTGCGCGAGGTCGCGAAGGCCCTCTCCGCCGCCCACAAGGAAGGGTTCGTCCATCGCGACGTGAAGCCCGACAACATCTTCATCAAGAAGGACGGCGCGGTGAAGCTCGGGGACTTCGGTCTGGCGCGCGACATGGGCGGGAACGCCAACCTCTCCCTGACCGGCCAGATCATGGGGACGCCCAACTACATGTCCCCGGAGCAGGGACATGGCCGCAAGGTCGACGGCCGCTCCGACCTCTACTCCCTCGGCGCGACGCTCTTCACCTCGCTCACCGGACGCACGCCGTATACCGGCGACTCCCCCCTGTCGGTCATCATCGCCCACGCGACCGCCCCGATTCCGCTCGCCTCTGCGCTGCGTCCCGAGGTGCCGCAGGCCGTCGATGCCCTGCTCCAGCGGCTGCTGGCGAAGGAGGTCGAAAAACGCCCGGCCGGCGCCGACGAAGTCATTGCCCAGATCACCGCGCTCCTCGAAGGCAAGCAGGTGACCGCGCGCCCGGCGCTGGATCCGCGCTCCGCCAGTCGAACCGGCGGCCCGAACGATCTCCTGGCGCGCCCGGGTCCGCCCTCGTCCGCGCTCCCGCCGCGTTCGTCCCCGCTGACCCCGATCCCTCCCTCCCGGCCGCACCCGCCGCTGACGCTGGATTCCCCCACGCCCGCGCCCCGTCCGCGGCCGACTCCCGCGGCGGCGCACTCCCCTGTGCCCGCGTCCTCCCCGCCCCTTGGGCCGCCGTCCCCCTCGCCGCGGGCCTCCGAGCTGCAGGCGCTCGAGCGCCGCCGGCTCGTCTCGCTCGCGGTCGGCGGGGGGCTCTTCGCGGTCGTCGCGGCCGCGCTGCTGCTCCGGTCGCTGGGCGGCTCCGGACCGGTCGTCGCCGCGCCCGTCGAGACACGGCTGGACGCCCTCCGCAAGAACCTCGACGCCCACAGCGACGACTTTCCCTACGTCCTCGAACACGTCGACGCGTTCGTGTCCGCGGATCCGGCGAGTCCGGACGCTGCCGAGGCGAAGAAGCTCCGCGGCAACGCCGAGAGACGGCGCGAGGCGCTCTGCGAGGGACGCCTGTCCGACCTCCAGACAGCGGCGGCCGCGGCGATCGCCAAGGGGGACCCCACCGCCGCGCTCGCGGGCTTCGAGGCCTGGCCCCCCTCCCTCGCGACTCCCGCGTGGACGGAAAGGCTGCGTCGCGAGCGGCAGAAGACCCTCGAAAGCCTGACCCAGCGCTTGCAGGCGACGTTGGCCTCGATCCGGGCCGCCTACGCCGCCACGAAGGACTTCGAAACGGCCAGGACGGAGCTGCGCGCGTGGGAGCCGCGGGTCGCGTCGATCGAGGGGCTTGCTCCGCTCGTCCAGGCGGAGGTTGCCGCCGTCGACCAGGCGGAGAAGCTCCATCTGGAGGAGATCCATCGCAAGGAGGAGCAGGCGCGCGCGGCGGACTCCCAGCGCATCCTTGACCAGGCGCGCGACGTCGTTTCACGCGCCGCGCGGGACTTCAGGTTCGCCGAGGCCCTGGAGAAATGCACCGCGACCGAACCCCAGCTCCTCCCCGAGGACGCGCCGAAGATCGCCGAGCTGCGGCGGGAAGTGCTCAGCCAGCAAGGCGCCCTCGACCGGCTCGCGTCCCGCCTCGAGCAGAAGCTGCAGGTGCTCGCCGCAAGCCAGGCGGGGCCCGACAAGTATCCGAAGCTCCCGGACGTCGAGCGCGGGCGGGCGAAAGGCACCCCGATGACGGTGACCGCCTGCTCCGCCCAGGGGCTGGAGGTGGCCGCGGGCGGCGCCCGGACGAGCCTCGCCTGGAACAAGGTCCCCGCCCGAAACCTGTACCAGCTTGCCGCGACCTTGGTCCCCCCGGAGACCGCGGATGAGCACTTCGAGCTGGGCGTTTTCTCCCTGTTCCAGGGCCTCTTGGACGAGGCGGAAAAAGAGTTCAAGGAGTTCGCGCGCGCGGGCGGCGATGGCGCCGCGGTCGCGACCTATCAGCAGCGAACGGCGAAGGCGATGAGCGACCTCGCGCAGGAGTTGTGCGAGCAGGCGAAGGCCGCGCAGGCGCGGCGGGAATTCGACGCCGCCATCGCGGCCGCCCTGAGACTGAGAAACCAGTTCGAGGAGCGTGATTTCGCCCGCGCGCGGCTGGAGGAGGTCGACGGCATCCTGCGGCAGTCGCTCCTCGATCGCCTCGTGGAGCCGGCGGGTGCACGGCCGCCCGAGCTCTTCGCGTGGAACGAAGCGGGCCCGCTTCCGCCGCGCTGGGCGCCCGGCAAGGACGGGGCCTGGGCGGCACAGGACGGCTGCCTGGTCGCGCGCGGAATGGGCGCGGTCCTGGAGGCGAAGGGGGCGGGTGGGGTGTGCGAGCTGGCCGGTCTCGTTTGCGTGACCGCGGCCGAAGGCCGGCCGCCGGTCCAGATCCGCCTCGGCTCCTTCGAACTCAAACTGATGGACACCGGCGCGGTCTACTGCAAGGACACGGCGGCGAATCTACAACGGAACACGCCGGAGAGCGTGGTTCCGGGCGTGTGGTACTGCTTCCGGCTCTACCGGGAGAAGCTGCCGGGCGGGAAGGAGCGCGTGCACATGGCGCTCGACGACCACGAGCTGACGGCTTTCGACTCGGGGAGCACGCGTACGCCCGTCTCCTTCGAAGTCGGCGCCCGGGGCCCTTCGCGCGTTCGGCCCGGCCGTGTGGGTCGAACGCGAGACTTTTACACAGAGACGCGGAGACGCAGAGGCCGGGCGCTGAGTCCACCGTCCTCTACCGGCGATCATCTCTGGCAACGGACGGAGAGATCGATTTTAGCTTCACTTCGGCCTGTTGATTACGAATGGGTTTGCTGCTCCACGAACTCGTTGTTCGCAGTCCCTCCTTCAGGCGGTCTGGAGACGGTCGTCGAAGTGCAACCGTACCCATTCCGCATCTGTGAAATCGTCGTCAATCTGTGAAATCTGTGGTTTCCCTGGCGTTCGACTCATTCGCCGTGTTCACCCTCACTCGAACTTCCCCAGGATCTGCCGGGCGATGATCAGGCGCTGGATCTCGCTGGTCCCCTCGCCGATCTCACACAGCTTCGCGTCCCTCCACATCCGCTCCACGTCGTACTCCCGGACGAAGCCGTAGCCGCCGTGGATCTGGATGGCCTTGAAGGTCGCGCGCATCGCCGTCTCGGAGGCGAAGAGCTTCGCCATCGACGCCTCCTTGGTGTAGGGCTTCCCGGCGTCCTTGAGTTGCGCGGCGTGGTAAATGAGGTGGCGCGACGCCTCGATTTCCATTGCCATGTCCGCGAGCATCCACTGGATCGCCTGGAAGGAGCCGATCGGCGAGCCGAAGGCGCGACGCTCCTTCGCGTACGCGACCGACTTTTCGAACGCACCCGCCGCCAGCCCCAGGGCCATCGCCGCGATCGAGATCCGCCCGCCGTCCAGCGTCTTCATGAAGATCTTGAACCCCTCGTCCGGCTTTCCCACGAGATTCGTCGCCGGCACGTGGCAATCCTGCAGGATTAGCTCGACCGTGTTCGACCCGCGGCAGCCGAGTTTTTTTTCCACCTTGCCCACCGCGAAGCCGGGGTAGCCCTTCTCGACGATGAAGGCGCCGATGCCGTGCGCGCCCTGCGTGCGGTCGACCATGGCCGTCACGATGAAGGTCCCCGCGACCCCGCCGTTCGTGTTGAAGGTCTTCGTGCCGTTCAGCACCCAGTCGTCGCCGGCAGGGACCGCCGTGGTCTGCGTCCCCGAGGAGTCCGAGCCCGCGTTCGGCTCGGTGAGGCCGAAGCCGCCGAGCCGCTCGCCGCGCGCGAGGGGCGGGACGAACTTGCGCCGCTGCTCCTCGGTGCCGAACGCGTAGATGGGCCACGTACCGAGCGAGACATGCGCCGCCAGCGTGAGGGCCGTCGAGCCGCAGACCTTGGCGATCTCTTCCATGGCCAGGATGTAGGAAAGGTAGTCGCCGCCCGCGCCGCCGTACTCCTCCGGAAACGGGATGCCGAGAAGATTCAGCGCCGCCATCTTCTGGATCACGTCGGCGGGGAACTCCTCGCGCTCGTCGATCTGGCGGGCGCGCGGGGCGATCTCCTGGCGGGCGAAATCCCGGACGGTTTCCTGCACCATCCTCTGTTCGTCGGTCAGCTCGATCACGGGGCACCTCGTGGGATGGTTTTCGCGGCGAAAGAAGGGTTGGCTTCGGAGCGCGCACCATGATAGCGGCGCGCCCGCGTCGCGCCAAGCGAAAACAGGAGCGGGACGAATCCTCTTGAATCGCCCGCGCCCGGGGACTATCCTCCATGCTCCGAGGGGAGCCGCGCGGTGGAGGCTGGTTCAGAAGGTCGGAGGCCGCTGACCGGCCGAGTTGACAATTGAGACTTGAGCCTTGATGGAGAAATGAGCATTGAAAATTGAGCATTCATGGATCCGCTTTGGGATCTTCCCTTGAAGAGAGTCCTCGCCCTTCTCCTCCTCCTCGCCGCCGCGGGCGCCGCCGCGAAGTTCTACCTGCTCACGTCCACCCCGCTCACGGTCAAGACCGCGGCCGTCTCCGAAGGCGCCGTCGAGGAGACCGTCACCTCCACGTCCGCGGGCACGGTCAAGGCCGCGCGCGAGGTGAAGATCTACGCCGAGCTGCCGGGCCGGATCGACCGGATCCTCCACCGCGAAGGGCACGTCGTGAAGAGCGGCGAGCTGGTGGTCGAGCTGCGCCGGCGCGGGCTGGAGGCCCAGCTCTCGGTCGCCGACGCGAACCTCACGGTCGCGCGGTCGCAGTTCGAGAGCGCGCGCCTGCGCCAGAAGAAGGCCCAGGACGACTACCGGCGCGTCGAGGCGCTCTACAACTCCAAGGCGGACGACCGCTACGTCTCGGGGTCGGAGTTCGAGCGGGCGGCCTCGGAGCGGGATCTCGCCGAGGAAGCGGTGCGGGCGGCGCAGTCGAGTCTCGTCCAGCTTGAGGCCCAGCGACAGGTCGTGCTCGCGGACCTCGACAAGACCCGCATCCTCTCCCCGTTCGAGGGTGTGCTCACGAGGCTGAACGTCGAGGAGGGCGGCTCCGCCTCGGTCACCTCGCCCCTCTTCGAGGTGATGGACTTCTCGACCCTCCACGTCCTCGCGCCCTTCGACGAGGTGGACATCGGCCGCATCCGCGTGGGACAGCCCGTACGCGTGTCCTTCGACGCCTTCTCGGGCCGCCCGGTCGACAGCCGCGTCCTCGAAATCCTGCCGGTGGTCAACACGGCCCAGGTGAAGAACCGGACCGTCGACGTGAAGGTCTCGCTCGAGGACGGCCGGCGCCGCTTCCTGGTCGGGATGTCCGCGGACGTCACGATCGTCACCGGGCGAAAAGAAAAGACCCTCTCGGTGCCGACGAAGTCGATCAAGAACGGGCAGTACGTCTTCGTCCTCGAGGAGCGGAAGATCCGGCGCCGGAAGATCGTGCCGGGGCTATCGAACTGGGACACGACCGAGGTGTGCGAAGGGCTGCGCGCGGGGGAGCGGGTCGTGTCCCTGCTCGATCTGGACGTGTCGGGCGACCTGGAAGGGCGCGAAGCGATCGGCGAGCCATGAGCAGGATCGAGTGCCTCGGGCTCTCGAAGACGTACGAGACCGGCGCGGCCCGCGTCGAGGCCCTGCGCGACGTCTCCGTCACGATCGAGCCCGGGGAATACGTGGCGATCATGGGGCCTTCCGGCTCGGGCAAGTCGACCCTCATGAACCTCCTCGGCTGCCTCGATTCCCCGTCCGCCGGGGAGTACCGTTTCGACGGCCGGCCCGTCGGACGGCTCTGCGACGACGAGCTCGCCGAGCTGCGGTGTCGGCGGATCGGGTTCGTCTTCCAGTCGTTTCATCTGCTGCCTCGCCTGAGCGCGGCGAAAAACGTGGAGCTGCCGCTCGCGTACCTGGGGCTGCCGCGACGAGAGCGGCGCAAGCGGGCGCTCGAGGCGCTCGAGGCCGTGGAGCTGGGCGCGCGCGTGGACCACCGGCCCAACGAACTATCGGGCGGCGAACGCCAGCGGGTGGCGATCGCGCGTGCGCTGGTGAATCGGCCCGCGCTGCTTTTGGCGGACGAGCCGACGGGGAACCTGGACTCCCGCGTCGGAGAGGAGATCTGCCGGCTCTTCGCGCGGCTGAATCGCGAGCTCGGCGTGACCGTGATTCTGGTGACGCACGATGCGGGCATCGCGGAGCACGCCGCGCGCATCCTGCGCATCCGGGACGGGCGACTCGCGGGTGACGAGCGGCGCGCGGCGGCGGCGGCGCCCGCGGCAGGGGCGGCGGAGGGGGCGGCGGAGGGGGCGGCGGAGGGGGGCGGGGCATGAACATCCTGGACTCCATCCTTCTCGCGCTGGAGACCCTGCGGACGAACAAGGTCCGTTCGCTCCTCACGATGCTCGGGATTCTCATCGGCGTCGTCAGCGTGATCTTGCTCGTTTCCATCGGCGAGGGGGCGAAATACTACGTCTCTTCGCAGGTCGCGTCGCTCGGCACGAACATCCTCATCGTCTTCGCCGGCAAAACGGAGACGCACGGCACCGGCCCGCCGATCCTCCAGTCCGTGAACAAGCTCACCGTCCAGGACGCGCTTGCGCTCGGGCCCCAGTGCCCTTCGATCAAGCTCGTGGCCCCGGCCGTCGTCGGGAACACCGAGCTGCGGTTCGAGAACCGCATCCGGAACTGCTCGGTCATCGGGACCACGAACGAGTTCCAGGAAGTGCGCCATCTGCGCGTGGAGGTTGGCTCCTTCCTGCCGGAGATGGGCGCGCTCTCGGAGAGTCGGATTTGCGTGCTCGGCCGGACCGTGAAGCGCGAACTTTTCGGTGAGGAGAATCCGCTCGGTCGGCTGATCGCGATCGGCGGGACGAAGTTCCGCGTGGTGGGCGTGATGGCGCGGAAGGGGCGCACGCTCGGGATGGACATCGACGACTTCGCCTTCATCCCGGTCCGGTCCGCCATGCGCCTCTTCAACACCGAAGGGCTGCTCGAGGTCATCATCTCGGTCGTGAACTCGACCGAGCTGAAGCGCGCGCAAGCGCAGGTGAAGGAGGTGCTCATGCGGCGGCACGACAACCACGAGGACTTCACCGTCGTGGACCAGGGGGACATGCTCTCGGTCCTGAACACGATGCTCACCGCGCTCACGTACGCCCTGGCGGGCATCGCCGGGATTTCGCTGCTCGTGGGAGGCATCGGGATCATGAACATCCTGCTCGTCTCGGTCGGCGAGCGGACGCGGGAGATCGGCCTGCGCAAGGCGATCGGCGCGAAGCGCCGCGACATCCTGGCGCAATTTCTCATCGAGTCGGTCGTTCTTTCCTCGGTCGGTGGGCTGCTGGGCCTCGTGTTGGGCCTCACCACCTGCTTCGCGGCGGGCGCGCTCATCCCGGACCTGCCGATCCGGGTTTCCGCGTGGAGCCTTGTGATGGCCGTGGGGGTTTCGTTCGGCGTCGGCGTGTTCTTCGGCGTGTACCCGGCGCGGCGGGCTTCGCTCCTGAATCCCATCGAGGCGCTGCGGCACGAGTGAGCGGGGGCGGGCGCCGGACGGACTCTGCCGACGCGCTTCTTGACCTCGCCTTGCGGCCGGTGCTATTCTGTCGTGCGGTGAAAACGCCGGTTCCTGTGGGGCGATTTCCTTCTCAAGAGGAGAGCGTTCGTGCAGTCTGTCCTTCTCACGGGCCCGCCGCAGACGGCCCCATCCGGACGCCTCGCTCGCATCACCGTCGAGCAATACCACCGGATGCTCGAAGTGGGAATCCTCCGGGAGTGCGAACCCATCGAACTCCTGGACGGCCTCCTCGTGCTCAAGGACCGAAGTGGAAGGGGGGAGGATTGGAGGACCATCGGAAAGGCCCACGCCGTGGCTGTTTGCCTCCTCAGCGGACTTGACGCGGTGCTCGCGCCGCAGCACTGCCACATGCGTATCCAGGCTCCCATTACCCTGGCGCCGAAGGACGAACCCGAACCCGACGGCGCGGTCGTCCGTGGGGAGCCCCGGGACTACCTGTCCGGTCACCCGGTCCCTGCGAATGTCTGTTGCGTCCTTGAAGTGGCCGACAGCTCGCTGGAGTACGATCGCACGACCAAGCTGGAGGTATACGCCAGAGCCGGTGTTCCGCAGTACTTGATCGTGAACCTGGTGGACCGTCGGGTAGAGCTCTTCTCCGAACCCATCGTCTCGGAGGGTCGGTACGCGCGCAGCGCGAACCTCGAAGCCGGCGTGTCCGTCTCCCTCCAAGTCGCTGCGGATCAAGTCGTCGCGGTACCCGTGCGAGAGCTCCTCCCGTAGCGTGCAGGCGTCGCCCGGGAGGTCGTCGCAAGCACAGCGGGGGAGGACTCGCTTTTGAGCTCTCTGCGAGCGAAGGAGGCAAAGGTGGCGGAGCCCGTTCCGGCCCCCGCTGGCGAGGTCGTCCCTGCCCAGGCCGCCGCACAAACAGTGGCCTCCAACTCGTCGTCTCCCCCCGCCTCTTCGGGCGCGGCCGCTTCGCCGACTCCCTCCGCGCCCGACCGTCGCTGGGCGCTGCGCCTCACCTGGCGCATCCTGCGCATCCCCCTCATCGCCTACGGGTTCGTGGTCGCCCTCCTCTTCTTCCTCCAGGAGTGGGTCATTTTCCCGGGTCACAGTTGGCAGGGGGACAAGACCGCCGAGGTGCCGGTTGTACCGGGTTTCGAGCGCATCGAGCTGACCACGGCCGGCGGCGAGAAGGTCGTTGCACTGTTCGCCCCTGCCGCGGCGGACGGCAATCGACCCGACCCGGACCCGGCCTCGCGCCCGACGGTGCTGCACTTCTATGGAAATGCGATGTGGCTCCGCCAGGCCGTCATGGACCTGCACATGTACCGCCGGCTCGGCGCGAACGTGCTGATTCCCGAGTACGTGGGGTACGGCGCGAGTACCGGCTCTCCCAGCGAGGCGGGGTGCCGCGCGACCGCGGACGCAGCCTACGAGCACCTCCTCCATCGCAAGGACGTCAATCCGGACAAGATCGTGGCCTCCGGCTGGTCCCTCGGCGCCGCGGTCGCGATCGACCTGGCCTCGCGAAAAAAAGTCGCCGGCCTCGCCGCCTTCTGCGCCTTTTCGAGCATGATCGACATGGGGCGGAACCAGTATCCCTACCTGCCGATCTCGCTCCTGCTCCTCCATCCGTTCAACAACGAAAAAAAAATCGCAAGCGTCAAGTGCCCCATCCTCCTCGGCCACGGCCGGCGCGATTCGATCATCCCCTTCTCGATGATGGGCCGCCTCGCCGCGGCCGCGGGCGGCCCGGTCACCCAGCTCGTGCTCGACAAGGCCGACCACAACGACTTCTTCCTCCTGGACGAGAGCACGGTCCACGAGGCGATTCGGGCATTTCTTGAAAAGCTCTGAGCCTCTCGGGTCGCGATCCTGCCCTCGCCTCCGCGCGAGCCGGTGGACATCGCGCTGCGAGGGGCCCGCAGCGTGGCAAACCGGGAGTTCGCGTGGAGGGTGCGCGCCCTGGGTTCCGCGCCTCGGCGTGCGCGACGCCGCGCGAACCGGTGGCCTACTGCCAGATTGACGAACTCCAGACACGACTCCTGGGGGCGCGGGCCCCCGGCCCCCGCGACCCGCCGCACGGCTGCCACTTCGCCGAAACACCCCGTCGAGGTCCGAGGTCCGTCAAGGAAGCCCTGCCGTGACGCGGTGAGATGCGCGGTTAGCCCATTGCCTCGGGTTTGTGATTCGTGTCCACTCGCGCTGCTCGCCATCTCGGAGTGGGAATGGGCTTGCTCCGCTCCGCGGGCAGTCGGTAAGATGAACCTCTGTCCGGTCCGGGTGCGAAAAACGACTCCGTGGCACCGGGAGGGAGGAGGAGACGGCACATGGCCTTCGTGTGGGACGATCTGCAGGAGAAGTGACTCCAGCGCAAGTTGGCCCCGACAGCTCGAAACTTCGAGAGCAAAGTGAGCGTGACCGGCGGAAACCTCGAGCTGGACGCGGTCGCCGAGGAAGCGCGCGGCGATGCGTTTCTGGACTTCCTCACCCGCTGGTCCGTGTTCGAGAACAAGGCGCCCGAGGAGGCCTTCGGCCGCGCGGACCTGCTCCTGCTCGGAGCGCGGACGCTCCTCTTCGCCGAGCGACGCAAGCTCGGCCTGACCGACCTCGACGACCTCACCCAGGTCGTGCTCTGCTTCCACGCCACGGCGGAGGTGCATCGAGCCCTGGCGCAACGCGAGCTGTACTCCGGCATCGTGGAGGGGCGCTTCGTGGCGCGGATAATGCTGGTGAAGGCCAAAAGTGTGCCGGTCAGCGCGGAGTCGCTGGAGTCCCTGTTGTACTGGGCCTCCGGTAAGCGACTGCGGGAGGCGATCGAGCTGGCGGTCGAGGGGGAGCGGCACGAATTCTATTCCATGCCCTGGTTCGTCCGGAAGGAAGCCTTCACGGAGGTCCTGGCCATGAAAGGGAAGACCATGGACGAGACGACTCTCTCGATCCGAGAGTCCGTCGAGGAACTGGGGATCGAGCGGGTGGTTGACTCGGTGGGTCTCGAGAGGGTGATTGATGCTGTCGGTCTCGAGCGCGTAGTGAAGGCGGTCGGTCCCGAACGCGTAGTCGACGCGGTCGGCCTGGACTGTGTGGTCGATACCGTGGGGTTGGAACGTATCGGCGACTCGGTGGGCGTCAAGAGAATCAGGGCGCTGCTTCGACGGATGGAGGGGGTCCCGGCCGTGAAGGCGAAGGCGCCGAGGAAGCCCAGGCGGCGGCGGTCGTAAGACCCCTACCACTACAACGCTAAATCGAAAGCTTCGGCACCTGCGACGGATGCTGCCAAGCTCCGCCCCTGTTCGTAGTTCCGCCTTCAGGCGGCGCGTGCGGCGAGAACCGCGACACTTGGTTGGCAGCCCCGCCTAAAGGCGGAACTACGAACCAGTTGGGCTCGATGGCTCCACTTCTTTAGCGTTGTAGTGCTACCCTGGAGTCGGAAGCGGACGATCGACAGGGCTCCATGCCGTTGCGTGCGGGATAGCCCTCGGCCCCTGGGAGGATCGCGATGGAGAACGGCCTGGACGGCGGCGCGATGGCCTGCCTCGTTTGTCACGCCGCGCTCCCGGCGGGGGCCGCGGCCTGCCCCGCCTGCCGCACGCCCGTCCCGCGAGCTAAGAGGTCGCGAGCCGCGGGTGGGGCGGATGCGCCCGTGGCGCGTGCACCATCGGCGCCGGCCGTGCCGGCCTCGCCGCCCTTCGCGCCCCCGCCTGCGCCACGCCCCGCTGCCGCCCAGGCGGCGACGCCAACTACCGCCCTTGCGCTCGGGACCGTCGTGGACGACCGGTACGAAGTACGCGAAGTCCTCGGCGCGGGCGGCTTCGGCGAGGTCTATCGCGTCCACCACCGCATCCTCCGAAAGGAGCTCGCGCTGAAGACCCTTCATCCCGGCCTTCTCCTCGCCCCGGGCATCCGCGAGCGCTTCTTCCGCGAGGCGCGCATCCTGATGGAGCTGATCCACGCCAACCTCGTCCCCATGCGCGAGGTCGGCGAGTGGCAGGGCGTGCTCTACCTCACGATGGACCTCTGTCCCGGCGAGACACTCTCCTCGCTGCTCAAGCGGCGGGGCCGGCTCCCGGCGCGCGAAGCCGCTCTTCTCGCGATTCCCGTCCTGCGAGCGCTCGAATACGCCCACGGAAAAGGCATCGTCCACCGCGACCTCAAGCCCGCGAATCTCATCGTGTCGGGAGGCGAGGGCGGGCGCTGGGAAGTGAAGGTGCTCGACTTCGGCGTGGCGAAGATCCTGCACGAAGGCGGCTCGATGGAGGAGGACGGGCCGAGCCTGACCGCGACCGGCGCCATGGTGGGCACTCTCGCGTACATGAGCCCCGAGCAAGCGCAGGGTGAGGAGATCGACGCGCGGAGCGACCTCTTCTCGATGGGGGTCGTGCTCTACCAGGCGGTGACGGGGCGGCGCCCGTTCGAAGGGCGGAATCCGCGTGAGATCGTCATGAAGATCCTCCTCCACGCGCCGCCGCCTTTCGCGCAGGCGAATGCGACGGACGCGGATCTCCCGGGGCTGGAGGCGCTCACGATGCGGGCGCTGGCGAAGAATCCGGCCGACCGGCCCGCGTCGGCGCGCGACTTTCGGCACGAGCTGGACAAGCTGCTGGGCGGCGGCCGGCGGCCCGACACCGGCAAGGTCGAAGAGGTCTCGGAGACCATCGACCGAGCCACCGGACCGACCGTACCCGACGGCCAGGTCGGCGACTCGGCCGGCGAGGCCGGTGCGGCTGCCGGCGCCGGTGCGGCCGCCGGGGAGGCGACGAGTCGCAAGCCGCCGGCTGTCGTTCCGACGCGCACGGGGTCGGGAGCGTGGGGGCCGACGGGTGCGATTCCGAAGACCCAAGATCGCGCGACGGGGCCGACCGGAGCTGCGGTCGGGGACCCATCGCGTCCGTCGTCGGGGCAAATGCCCGCGGACCCAACCTCTCCGTCACAGGTCACGCACTTTGAGGAAGCACAACGCGTCTCCCCTTCGCCGACGCGCGCCCGGTCACTGGTCGGCCCCGCAGCCTTGCTTGTCTCCGCGGCGGTCGCGCTCGGGCTCCTGGCCGCGGCCTGGCTTCGCTCGGAGTGGTTCGGGCTCGGCGCGCAGCGCACCGAGTCGTCTCCGGAACGCCCGGCCGCGCCCTCGCCTGCGGTGGGTACGGGCGGGCCCGCCCCTTCCCGCGAGGATTCGCACCCTGCCGCCGAAACAGCCATGAAACCGAAGTACCGGGAGGCGATGCAGGCCGCCAGAGAGGCCCTAGGCCATGCTGATTTTGACAGGGCGGACGCACTCTTCGCCGAGGCGCTAGCCGCGACTATCGGCGACAGTCCTGAGCATAAGGAAGCGGAGATGGCTCGGATGGCGGCGAAGAAGTATAGGGAGCAATTCTATCGGTCGATCGGACCCCCGGGCAGCCTCTCGCTTGACGGACTAACCTTCACGAACAAGAACACCCAAGGCTACGAGGAGTACCGCCACGACCAGACCGGGATCGTCCTCGTCCTGCTTCCCAAGGGCGAGTTTTTGATGGGGAGCCCTGAAAACGAGGAGGACCACCAATCGGACGAACGCCGGCACCGGGTCACGCTGACGCAGCCCTTCCTCCTCGCGAAATACGAGCTCACAAACGCCCAATATCGGCGGTTCAGAGCCGGCTACGACAGCGGCCAGGGTTACAACGGGGACGATCAGCCTGTCGTGAACGTGAGCTGGGACGACGGGACGGCGTTTTGCGAGTGGACGCGGCCAAAGCTGCGCTTCCCCACGGAGGCGGAGTGGGAGTACGCGGCCCGGGGCGGCGATGGGCGAGTCTTCCCGTGGGGAAACGACAAAAATCCACCTGTGAATGCCGGCAACTACGGAGAGCGCCTGCGCGCGGATGGATTCAGCGAGACCGCCCCGGTCGGGCGATTCGCAGCGAACCCGTTCGGCCTCCACGACCTCGGTGGCAACGTCTGTGAGTGGTGTGCTGACTGGTACGGCGAATACCCGGCGGGCGATGCCACCGATCCTCAAGGCGCGAATTCAGGAAGCGTCCGCGTGCTCCGCGGCGGTACGTTCGACCTTGACGACCGCAGGTGGCTGCGGTGCGCGAACCGCGGCAGGGGCACGGCCGACGATCGGACCCTGTACTTCGGGCTGCGGCTGGCCCTGGCGGCGGGGACTCGATAACCCTTTGCACTTTGACCCATTTGCCCTCTGTGTCGCACCCCTGACGTTGAATCGGAAGGAGGAAACTTGGCTGGAAGCGACGTGATGGTCATCGACAAGGCGTACGAGCCAGCGTTCGATCTGAACAGCTTCGAACCAGCACCTGACCTGAGGACCATCGGGTGGCGAGATCGAATGCGAGGGCTGGGAAGAACACGCCGAGACCGCTCCCTCACGGTCGCGGTTCCGTGGCGCTGCGTGGGGTCGGGTCGCTTGACGGCGGAGTCTCCGTCAAGGCCACTTGGGCGGTGAGTCGAGGGACGCGACGACTATCCAGGCGAGCGCGCCCGGAGCAGTTCGCTGAGTGCCGCCTCGGCCTTCTTCTTCGGAAAGCGAGTCCGAAGCTTCTGAAAGGCGGCGCGCTGCTCGGCGAGATCGTCGAGGGGCGTGGCGCGCGACAGGGCATAGACCAGGAATTGGTTCATGGACACCCCCTCCGCCTCGGCGCGACGGGCGAGAGCGTCATGCAGGGTGTCGGGCAGGCGTAGAGTCATGCGTCGCATGGCTGCTTCCTCAGAGTGCGGAGGAAGTGGCAAGGTTCCGATCCCCAGACTCACTTTCTGACAGGATAACAGGATCTACCGGATACGGCCAGAGACATCCAGTCCATCCTGTTATCCTGTCAAATGACCGGCATGGTTCAAACGTGGGTTACAGCCTGCCATCGGCAGCCCGCCGTAGGGGCGCCCCTTGTGGGCGCCCACGACTGGCCGCAAGCCGTTGGACTGCGCGGTGTCGCCAACAGGGCGGGCACAAGGCCCGCCCCTACGTCCGGACACGAAAGCGTGTTACCCACACGCTGCCCGATTTGAACCATGCCCGAATTTCTTGCCACGCCGATTCCTGGGCCTTTGGCCTTGGCTACACTCTCCTGGCCCCTACGGGGCCTCCGGGTCGAGCCCGGGAGGAGTGGCTGCCCGACTCCCGATGTGGGTCACCTTGAAAGGGCCGGCCCTCACCCCGCCCGCCACGAACAGCATATTCGAGGAAATTGAAACCGCGCCTCCAGTCCGCCGGTACGGTGCTTCGGAAACCACGAACCCGCAACCGAAAAACCGATACCGCCGATGGAGGGAACCCCGATGACGCTGTCCGATGTCGCCTCCGTAGTGATGGTTTTCGTCGCCCTGCTCCTGGCCCTGCCCGCCTACTGGGTCGCTACGCGCGCGCTCTTCCCGGCCGGCGCGGCGCGTGCGCAGCGGGCCTACGCCGAGTCGCCAGGGAAGGCCTTCGGCGCCGGCGTCCTCGGCGTGTTCGCCGTCGGCCTCGCGACCACCATCCTCGGCGCGATGCCCGTGCCCCTCATGAAGGTCCTCGCCCTGCTCACGTTCGGCGCCGGGCTCGGCGCGGCGCTCTTCGGCGCGGGCGGTCTCGCGGGGCTCATCGGCTCGCGCCTCCCGTCGACCGGCGACGCGGGCTCGCCCTGGAAGGCCCTCGTGCGGGGCGGAGTGGCGATGGAACTCTCTTTCCTCATCCCCCTGCTCGGCTGGTTCCTCCTCTTTCCGCTCTCCCTCGTGACCGGCATCGGCGCGACGATCTTGTCCCTGCGTGCCGGGACTCCGAGCGCGCAGCCGGTCTCGCACCCGGAGGTTGCGGCGGGGACGCCCGCCCCGGATGGGTTGCCAGCAGCCGGGGGCGCGCCGGGTCCCATCCCCACAGCGAATGCACACGCCGCGGAGCCGCCGGTCGGCGCGGGCGCCGGAGCCGGAGTTCGCTGAGCGGCGGCCGTCCGGACCTCCCGATTCACTCCCGCCGGATCCGTTTGGATGAGGGGACATGCAGCTCTTCCGCCGAAAATTCGTCCAGGCCGGGGCCGCCGGCCTCGCGCTCGCCTCGATGGGCTGCGACCGCTTCTACGCGGCCGTCGCGCGACAGCTCGGCACCGCCATCCCCGAACGACTCGACCCGCCCGCGGGCGCGGCCATCGACCCGGCACGCCACCTCCTGGATCGCGCGGCCTTCGGGCCGTGGCCCGGCGAGGTCGAGCGGGTACGCGGCATGGGGATCGAGGGGTGGGTCGACGAGCAACTCGCGCCGGAGCTGCTCGACGACACCGCCTGCACGCTGCTCTGGCGTCGGTTCGAGTCGCTCCATCTGCCGGCCGGCGATCTCTACGAATTCAAGAAGCAAGTGGCGATCGAGGAGCTTTCACGGGCCGCCGTCCTCCGCGCGGTCTACAGCCGGCGGCAGCTCTACGAAGTCATGGTCGAGTTCTGGACCGATCACTTCAACATCGACGTGAACAAGGCCGACTGTGGGTGGCTCAAGACCGCAGACGACCGCGACGTCATTCGCAAGCACGCGCTCGGCGATTTCCGCGAGCTGCTTCGCGCCTCCGCGCTCAGCCCGGCGATGCTGGTCTACTTGGACGGGCGCGCGAACAAAAAGACCCGCCCGGAGGAGAAGCCGAACGAGAACTACGCGCGCGAACTGCTGGAGCTGCACACGCTCGGGGTGCACGGCGGCTACACGCAGCGGGACGTCATGGAGGCCGCGCGTTGCCTCACCGGCTGGACTGTGCGGACCGGGTGGCGCCGCGGCAGCGTGGACTTCCAACCCGGACACCACGACGACGCGGAGAAAGAGGTCCTCGGCGTGCGCATCCCGGCCGGGGGCGGGACCGCGGACCTCGACCGGCTGCTCGACGTGGTCGCGGACCACCCCTCGACCGCGCTCTTCGTGGCGACCAAGCTCTGCCGTCGGTTCGTCGGCGAAGACGCGCCGGCCTCTCTGGTGGGCCGCACGGCCGAGGAGTTCCGCCGCGTAAAAGGGAGCATCCGCCCGGTCGTCCGGTCCATCCTGCTCTCGCGGGAGTTCGCGGAGGCGCGCGGGACCAAGCTCAAGCGGCCGTTTCGGTTCGTGGTGTCCGCGCTCCGCGTGCTCGGCGCGGAGACGAACGCCGCGAAAGGGCTGCTCGACTTTCTGACGCGGATGGGGCAGGCGCCGTTTCAGCACCCGACGCCGGACGGCTACCCGGATGAGGCGTACCCGTGGCTGGGGACGCTCTTCTGGCGGTGGAATTTCGCGCTCGCCCTCGTCGGCGGCGGGATCGGCGGGACGTGGATCGACGCGCCGTCGTTGACGCACGCGCTTTCCGCAGGGCAGGGCGGCGGCGGGGAAGGGCTGTTTGCCCCGCTCGCACGCCATGTGCTCGGTCGGGACGCGACGGCCGCGGAGCGCCGCGCCATGGAGCAGGTGCGGCGCGGCCGGGCGGAGCGAGAGGCGCTCGCGGACGCGGCCGCGCTCCTCCTCGCCTCGCCGGCCTTCCAGCGGGGCTGAGCCGGTCTCCTCGTCTCTCTCGAAAGTGTATCCAGGTCGCCCGAATTTGGAGGTTTCACCGATGCCGGTGATCACGCGACGGAAGCTCTTTCAGGCGGTCTTCAATCCGGCACAGGGGCCGTCAGGCGACGTGCTCGTGACCGTGTTTCTCCGGGGGGGCGCGGACGGTCTCAACATCGTCGTCCCGCACACCGACGAAGCGTACTACCGCGCGCGCCCCGGCATCGCGCTCACGCGACCCGATGCGAAAGCGGCGAAGGGCGTCCCCGGCGGCGGCCGGGTGATCGACCTGGACGGCCGGTTCGGCTTCCATCCCGCGCTCGAGCCGCTGCTGCCGGCGTGGCAGGCCGGGGAGCTGGCGGTGGCGCACGCGGTCGGCTCGGAGGACGCGACGCGCTCGCACTTCGAAGCGCAGGACTGGATGGAGCGCGGCGCCGGCACGGAATCCGGCGTCTCGGGCGGCTGGATCGCGCGCCATTTGCGCAGCCGGCGTGGCACGCCCCCGGGCGCGCTCGCCGCGGTCGCGATCGGCCCCACAGTACCGGAATCGCTTCGCGGGGCGCCCGCCGCGACGGCGCTCGAATCCCTCGAGGAGCTGCGACTGCACGGCGACGGCGGTCAAGGCCCGCAGCTCGCCGGCGTGCTCGCGTCGCTCTACGGCGACGGCGACGATCCGCTGTTGCGGGCGGGCCGCGAAACGCTCGGGGTGATGGAGTCGGTGCGCAAGCTGGTTTCCGAGCCTTTCGCACCCGGCCACTCGAAGGAATTTCCGTACGGCCACTTCGGCCACTCGCTCGGTCAGGTGGCGCGGCTCGTCCGCGCGGACCTGGGCCTCGAGGCCGCGACCATCGACCTCGGCGGTTGGGACACGCACTTCGTGCAGGGGAGCGCGACGGGCTTGCAGGCGGACCGGCTCGGGGAACTGGCGCGCGGGCTGGCCGCGTTCCGGACCGACGTGGGGGACCGGTGGAAGGACGTGACCATCGTCGTGATGACGGAGTTTGGCCGCCGGCTGCAGGAGAACACGAGTCTGGGCACCGATCATGGCCGGGCGAGCGCGATGTTCGTCCTCGGCGGCGGCGTGGTCGGCGGGCGGGTCTACGGCGACTGGCCCGGGCTCGCACCGGAGTCGCTGGAGGTGCCGGGGGACCTGCGGGTGACGACGGACTACCGGTCGGTGCTGGCGGACGTGCTCGAGGCGCGTCTCGCGAACGATCGGGTCGACGCGGTGTTCCCGGGCGTGAAGGGGACGGGCTGGGGGCTCGTGCGGCGGCGAGGCTAGTGGCCCGTTGACGGACTTCGGACACAGTCGTCAACTCTGCCACGGCGGGTCGTAACCCATGCGGCCGTTCGC
>JACPWG010000068.1 GCA_016197205.1 Planctomycetota bacterium | reverse complement strand
CCACGCGACGCGACCTTCGACCGGCCAGGCGTCGAACCCGCCCGGGGCTTCCTCCGCGCCCTTTTCTCCGAGCGCGCCGGCTGCCTTTCGCCGCCGCAACTCCTCCAAGAGCGCGGCGCCGTCTCCGAATTCGTGCGCATACGCGGGGTAGAGCCGCAGGAGGCGCGCTGCGTTCTGCAGGGCCTCGTCGTCGGCCGCGACCATGAAGGCGTGGACGGCTCCCGCGTAGGCGGTCCAGGCGAGCTCGTGGATCCAGCCCTGCTTCTCCGGCGGGGCGTCGGGCGGCGGGAGCCGGGGGAGCGTGCCGGCCGCACGCAGCGCGCGCGCGGCGAGGTCCTTCTCCCCGAGCCGCCAGAGCCAGGCGGCGCAGGCGCCGAGCGGGGCACCCCCGGCGTCGGGCGCCGCGACACGCCGCATGGAGCGCATGATTTTCGTCAGGTCGGGCATTTCCGGGTCGCCGTCCGCGTCTCGCCCTTTGGCCGCGCGTTCGCGGGCGCGGACCTCCGACCGTGCCTTCTCTTCGGCCTCGGCCTCCGCCTCCCGGATCGCGTCACGGCAGACGGCTACGAAATCGACCGGCACGGGCACGGGCGCGGGCGCGGCCGGGGCCGGCACGAAATCTCCGTCGAGGAAGTAGACGCGCGCCCTGCCGGACGGGTCCTTTCGGTCGAGCCAGCCTTCGGCCTGGGCCTCCCCCTCGCTGCCCCACGCGGAGCGCACTTTTCGCTCGACGCGCACGAACTCCTTGCCCACCGGATCCACGAGCCAGCCGTCGACGGCCTTTTCGAGGTCGCGTGCTTCTTCGGGGGTCACTTCGCCGCGCGAAGCGGCGGAGGGTGCGTCGGGCGGTTCCGCCGGCGCGGGGGGTTCGGCGGCGAGAGCGAGCGGCAGCGTGAGCGTGAGGAGGACGAGCGGCCGGAGGGGGAAGGAACGTGCGAACGACATGACGGGCGCGCTCCCCGCATGCGAGAGCACCAAGGACAGGTGTTTCTACCGCTGGAGGCGATTGTACTCCGCCGCGCGCGTCGTCTGCAATACCGTTCTGGACCGATTTCCGCGCTTCCCAGCGCCGTAGTGGCCACTCGCGCGGGCCGACCTGCGCTCCGTAGCTCGCGTCGAGAGAGCGAAGGAGGGAGGCCCGCTCTTCCAGGGAGTGCGCTGCCGGCGAAAGTGTGCGGTCCTTCTTGTGCGGGCGCTAACGCCCGCGACTACTTGGCCTCGAAGCCCACGACCTCGGTCGTAGACTCGATCTTTTCCTTCCCCTCCGTCTTGCTCTCCATCCGCACGGTGAAGCCCGGAACGGCATCGCTCGTCCAGGTCTTCGCCACCGTCTTGCTCCCCGCCGCCTCGCTCACGACCTTCGTCCACTTGCACGGGCAGGGCTTCCCCAGGAGCGGGATCACGTCCTCGCCGGACTCCTGCTTCGTCCCCTCGTCCTTCGGCGCCACCCCCTTCTCCGGCTTGAGCGGCCAGCGGACGGTCTGCTTTTGACCGGGGCGCTTATTCTCCTTCCCGCCCTCGACGATCGACATCTCGACTTCCGACTCGACGACCGCCTCGGTGGCCGTCACCTCCTTGAGCGTGGATTTCGCCGTAAGCACGGTCTCGCGCTTCTTGCCGTCGGCCTCGACCACGGTGCGTAGCCGCGTCTGCACCCAGGAGCCCGGCTTGAACGAACCCCACGGGTGCTTCGCCTCCTCGGCGCTTGCGACGGTCGCTGCGAGCGCGAAGATCAACAGACCCCATAGGCCCCTTTTCATTTCCGGCACCTCCGATATGTATCCGTGGGATTACTCGCGTGGCTGCTCCTCTCGCGCGGCGCCAGCCGCGATCGAGGAGCCGGAGCTGTAGTTCCCGATCGACCACGTCGTCGGGAGCCTCGCGGCTCGTTGACGAACCTCGGACAAAGTCGTCAACCGAGTCACGGAAAGTCGTAGCTGATGTGGCCATTCGCGCGGGCCGGAGGCCCGCGCCCCCAGGCATCGTGTTTGGACTTCGTCAACGGGTCACTAGTTTTCCTTCAGCAGCGCCTCGAACCGGGGATCGGCCCGTAGCCCCGACAGCGCGGGGTCCGTGCGCGCGTCCGCACGAGACGTGAAGCCCGATTCAATCGCCTTCGCGAGCCAGGACAGCCCCTCGGCGAGGCCGGCCTCCCGCTGCGCCGCGACGGTCTCGCGCTCCGTCCATGCGGAGTACACGCAGGCGAGCGTGTACTTCGCCGCATGCAACGCCGGGTTGAGCGTGAGGGCCCGCTTCAAGTCCGTGGTCGCGGGGCCGTAGGCCTTCTTCAAGTACGCGTCCGTCCCGGCGTCCAGCGCCTCTTCCGCGCGCACCTCCTCCTCGGTCCGCGTCTTCGCCCGCTCCCGCGCCACGCCGAGCTGCCGTCGGATCTGCGGCGCGCGGGCATCGTCCGGCGCCAGCTCCAGGAAGCGCTCCCAGTCCTTCGCCGCACGGGCGTAAAGCTGCCGCACGAAGAAGAGCCCGCCCCGCGCGGCCCTCGGGTCGGGATAGGCGGGCGCGAGCTCGACGGCGAAATTCAGGTCGCGCAGGGCCGAGTCGAGCTGCCCCTTCGACTGATAGGCGCGGGCGCGGCCCAGGAAGGCCGGGGCCAGCCGGCTGTCCCGGTCGATCGCGTGCGAGAAGTCCGCGATCGCCGCGTCGAACTCCTTGCGCGTGACGTGCGCGTGGCCGCGGGTCAGGCGGTAGAGCGCGGTCCGGGGGTCCGTCTCGACCGCACGATCGAGGGAAGCGAGCGCCTCGTCGAGGTCCTCCTTCGCGAAGAGCATGAGCCCCAAGCTGTGGTGGGCAGCCGCGAGACCGGGCTCCAACTCGACCGCCTTCTTGTAGTCCTCGCACGCCGGCCCGTCCTCGCCGACTGCCTGCCGGGCGGCGCCCCGCCGGTGGAACGCCACGGCGGAAGTGGGGTCCCGGTCGATCGCCTTCGTGAACCGGTCGATGGCCTCCCGGTACCGCTGCGCGCCGTCGAGCGCAGAGCCCTCGGCGAAGAACCCGATCGCGCTCTGCGGATCGAGGCGCTCCACCTCCGCGAAATCGGCGAGCGCCTTTTCCGGCCGGTCGAGCCGGTCCTGGTAGAGGATCCCCCGCCAGTAGTAGGCGTACGCGAGCTGCGGGCTGAGCGCGATCGCGCGGTCCAGGTCCGACTTCGCCTGGTCCACGAGGCCGAGCTGCGTCGCCACCTGCGCGCGCCGCACGAGCGCGTCGGTAAACTCGGGGTCCTCCTGGATCGCGAGCGTGAGGGCCTGGTAGGCGGCCTTCCCCTTGAGGAGCGCGGACCGGTCGTAGAAGTTCCGCGCGAGCGCCTGCTGCTCCAGCTTGCGCCGCTTTTCGTCCTGGCGGCGGGCCTCCTTTTGCCGCTCCTCCACGCCCGCGCGGTACTCCCGGTACGCGTACATCCCCGCGCCGACCGCGAAGACCGCCAGGAGGACGACGCCCAGGGGGACCGGCAGGCCGAGCACGCGCGACACGGCGCGGGGGACGGGCGCCTGCACCGGCCGCACGCCCGCGGCCAGGCACGCGTCGAGCGCATCCGCGACCGCGCCGGCGGAAGGGAACCGGCGCGAGGGGTCCTTCTCGAGCGCTTGGTGCACGATCGCCTCGACTTGGGGCGGGACCTCCGGGGCGATGCGACGGACCGGGACGAGCTCGTCCCGCAGGATGCGCTGGATCACGTCCCTTTCGCTCACGCCCGGGAACGGCAGCCGCCCGGTGAGCGCCTCGTAGAGGACGGCCCCGAGCGAGTAGATGTCGCTTCGGACGTCGACGCGCTCGGGGTCCCCGGACGCCTGCTCGGGGGACATGTACCCCGGCGTACCGGGCACCATGACCCGCCCCGGCGGCGGCGGCGTCCCGAGGACGCTGGCGACGCCGAAGTCCGCGATCTTCGGCCGGCCCGCGCGCGGGATGAGCACGTTTTGCGGCTTGATGTCGCGGTGGACGATCCCCTGTTCGTGCGCGAACTGGATCGCGCGCGCGACGTCCCGGCAAATCTCCAGCAGGCGCGCGAGGTCGGGCGCGGCCTCGCTCCGGTACTGGGCGAGGTTCGGTCCGTCCACGTATTCCATCGTGAAGTACGACTGCCCGGACTCGACCCCGGTGTCGTAGATGGGGACGATGTTCGGGTGCACGAGCCGCGCGGCGGCCTTCGCCTCCTGCAGGAAGCCCTGCACGGCGACCGCCTGGTCCTTCGCGGAGGTCAGGACCTTCAGCGCGACCACGCGGTCGAGGTCCTTCTGGTAGGCCTTGTAGACCACGCCCATCCCGCCGCGGGCCAGCTCGCCGAGGAGCTCGAACTTACCGAACTTTTTTTTCACGCCGTCGGACATCATCGCCTCGCAAGTATCTCGTCCAACCCCTCGTCCCCCTCGAGGGCACGAAGGATCTGGGTGTGGATCCGGCCATTGGAGGCGACCACCTCGCGCCCGTCCACGCGGAAAGGGCCGCCGGCGCAGTCGCTCAGCCTGCCGCCCGCTTCTTCCACCATCAGGCTGCCCGCGGCCACGTCCCAGGAGAATAGCCGCGCTTCCCAGTAGGCGTCGAAGCGGCCGGCGGCGACGTAGCAGAGGTCGAGCGCGGCGGAGCCCGCCCGGCGGATCGCCTGCGCGCGAAAGCTCATCTTCACGAAGCGGTGGAACACGCGACCCGGATCGTCGCGGACGTCGTAAGGAAACCCGGTCGCCAGCAGGCTGCGTTCGAGCCGCGCCCGCCGCGAGACGGCGAGCCGCTGCCCGTTCAACGTCGCGCCCCGACCCCGGACGCCGACGAAGAGCTCGTCGAGGTTCGGGTTGTACACGACGCCCACCGCCGGCCGGCCGTCGATGGCCAGCGCGACGGAGACGCAGAAGACCGGGAAGCCGTGCGCGTAATTCGTCGTCCCGTCGAGGGGGTCCACAATCCATTGGAACCGCGACCCGCGGTCGAGGTTCACCTTCTCCTCGGAGCGGATGTCGTGGTCCGGGAACCGCCGGCGGATGCGGCGGGCGATAAGCCGCTCCGCGAGCGTGTCCGCCTCGGTCACGAGGTTGATCACGCCCTTGTACCCGATGGAGCGGCGCCGGCCGCGGCGGGCGTAGACCGCGTCCCCGGCCTCGCGTGCGGCCTCGACCGCGAGCCGGAGGTAGGCGTCCAGCGGCGGCAGGGCGGCGACCTCAGCTCGACGCACGGAGGCTCTCCACGAGAGGGCCAAGGGCCGGGCCCTCGACGAGGACCGTCCCGACCAGTCCGCGGCGCCAGGCCAGCAGGACCTCGGCGAACGCGCCCGCGCCTGCGCCGGCGCCGGCGGTTCCCCTACCGAGGGGAGGGAGCCCCCCCAGCGCGACGCCCGGCCGCGGGGCGACCGCGGCATCCGCGAGAGCGTCGGCCCCTTCGACGAGCGCATGCGCGTCGCGCGTCCCGGTCGTGCGCGGCTGGTAGAGCACGCGAACGCGCGAGCGTTCGGCCGCCGACAGCGGGCCGAGGGCGTCGCGCCGCGCCGCTTGCAGGTCCGAACGGCCCCGGCCGGCCTCCGCCGCGAAGGGGTCCTCTCCGAGGCAGAGGAGAGGAGCGAGCCCGGCCTCGAGCGCGAGGCGGAGCTTCTCGGGAAGCGAGGCCCGCGCGGACGCCGGCCGGTGGCGATGATTCAAGAGCACGTGGGTCGCGCCCGCGTCCGCGGCCATTCGCGCGGAGACCTCGCCGGTGTACGCCCCGGAGCGCCACGCCGCCGCGTCCGGCGCGCAGACCGCGTAGCCCGAACCCGCCGCGGCGCGGGCCAGGACCGCGAGCAGCGGAAACGGCGCCACGACCACGGTCCCCGGCGCGGGCGCGGGCGGACGCCGCTCCGCAAAGACGCCTGCGGCCTCCTCGCGCGCCGGCGCAAATGCGGCCGGCAGCCAGTTGAGCACGAGGACCCCCGGCGCGTCCGGCCCGCGACGGCGAAGCTCGACGCCCAGCCGGCCCGCGGCCTCCGCGGCAGTCGGCGTCACGAGCGCGTCCGCCGGGACCTCGAGGACGGACCCGGGCGCGCACGAACGGACCCGGGCCTCGGTCACGACCTCGCGGGGGCGATCCCGGCCTTCGGTGCTCACGCGCCCCTCCGTCCGCGCCGGAGCCGACGCGCGGCCTCCGCGCCCGCGGCCAGCAGGGCGAGGACCAGGGCGATGCCCGTGTGCATGAGCGCGACTTCCGTCCAGGGAGAATAGCTGTAGGCGTAGTAGGCGCCGAGGTCGGAGACGCGACCGTACAGGGCACGGTGCTTCAGCAGGTCGACCCGCAGCAAGTTGGCGGAGGCGACCAGGCCCGGGTTTCCGTCCACGGCGACGCGGACGAGCGAGGCGCGCAGTTCGGGTCGCGCGCGGGCCAGCTCCAGCAGCGGGTCGATCCAGAAGAAGGTCGTTGCCAGGAGGAGAGCGACCGCCGACGCCAAGGCCTGGGCCGCGGCCGGCGGCGCCGCGAGAGCGCGCGCGAGGCATTGCAGCGCCAGGGCGAGCAGGCCGAACGAGGTCAGCAGCACGGCGAGGGCGAGGCCCCCACCGATGCCGAAGCCGCCGGTCGCGGCAGCCACGGCGCCGATCGCGGAGGCGAGCAGGGCGAGCACCGTTGCGCCGCGCGCCAGGGCCGCCGGCGCCGCCCCCCCATGCGCCGACGCGCGGGCGAGCGGAAGGATGGCGACCAGCGCGGGGGCCGCGAGCGCGAACGCCGCCGGCAGTCCGGCGCCGTCCGGGGCACCCGCCATGCCGAGTCGGAGCGCCGCGTAGAGAGCCGGCGCCGATGCCGCGTAGGCCGCCAGCCCCCAGGGCAGGCGACCTGCAGGCCGAGGACGCTCGCTTTCAGCGGGCTCCATCAGGCACTCCGCACCGAAACGAGGAAGTATAAGTGCGCGTTCACGGCAAGTCAAAACCTATCGGGCGCCGCTCCCCTTGTGGGGCCGGCCCTTTCAAGGCGGGGAGGGCTGTTCGACTGTTGTGAAACAACAACCCGAACTGCGGCTAAACTCGACCGACGGCGGCAAATGGCTGGATCATGGCTCTGCGTCCCAGCTAGACGCGGGCGAAATTTGAAATTTGAAAGTCGGCCCGGTCGTGTGGGTCGAACGCGAGACTTTTACACAGAGACGCGGAGACGCAGAGGCCGGGCGCTGAGTGCACCGTCCTCTACCGGCGATGATCTCTGGCAACGGACGGAGAGATCGATTTTAGCTTCACTTCGGCTTGTTGTTATGAAACGGAGCCTCAGATGCCGGGTGCGGGAAGGAGCCACCTTTCCACGGTTTTCCCCCGCTGGCCACGAGACCTTGTGGTGCAGGGCTTCCGCCCTGCACCGACGGGACGCCTCCTCTGAAAAGGGTCGAGCGTTTGGAGTGCGGGAGCGGCCAGAGGAGGTCGGGGAGGAGCTTCAGACGTTCCTTGCGAGAGCGGGTGCAGGGCGGACACGTCCACCAAAACGCCGCGCGCGAAGGCGGAAGCCCTGGACCACAAGACAGGCTCAAGTCGCAACATCAAGTGAGCAGGCGGTGTGCGTCCAGCACGGGGGCGGCGCGGCCTCCCCTGGACGGGCTGCCCTTGTGGGGCCTCCGCCCACTCGTTAGAATGCAGCACGGCGCGGCCGTGCCCGCGATGCGAGCATTCCCTGTCGAGCTTATGCGACGGCTGCGGCAGGTTGAAGCCCGCCACTCGCACCAGGCTGATTCCAGAAATCGGAGGCCGGCATGAAGGTCAAGATCGGCGTCATGGGCTCGGCCTCGGGGCCGACGATCAAGAACCCGGAGAACATCCGCAAGGCCCGGCAGCTCGGTCGCCGCATCGCCGAGCGGGACTGCATCTGCATCAACGGCGCGTGTCCCGGGCTGCCGGACTACGCGGCCCAGGGCGCCCGGCGCGCCGGCGGGTTCGTCTTCGGCGTTTCGCCCGCCTTCAGCCGCCGCGAGCACCTCGAGACCTACGGCTCGCCCATCCAGCACTACGACCTCGTCCTCTTCAGCGGACTCGGCCTCATGGAACGCGACATCATCAACATCCGGTCCTCCGACGCGATCGTCGTCGTCGGCGGCGGGATGGGCACCCTGAACGAGTTCACGGTCGCGTACGAGGAAAAAAAAGTCGTCGGCGTGCTGACGGGCACGGGCGGCCTGTCCGACCACGTGCCGGAGGTGCTGGCATTCTGCGACCGGAAGCTGCGGCCCGAGAGCCTCATCTTCGACGACGACCCGGACCGGCTCATCGACCGCCTGCTCGCCACCCTCCGCGCGCACACGCCCCCGACCTACGAGCATGAGATCGGCGGGGAGCGCGAAGTGAAGCCCTCGACGCGGGACGCGACCACCCGGCGGCTGCGAAGCCAAAAGCGCCGGCGCGATCGGAGATAGCCGGCCCGGCTTTGCGGGGCGGGTCCCGAGGCTACGGAACCGCGACCTTGAGGGAGCGGCCCCGGCGTGTCCATCCGCCGCCCGGGTCTCGATTCCGCCGAACCGTGCGCGGTCGATCGACGCTTCCGCGAGCAAGTCCCCTGCAGTTCGACGAGCCCGCGTCACGCCACGCGGCGCGGGGCGCGCCGAAGGAGCCGCGGAAGGGCGAGGAGAAGGAAGTAGACCACGTGCAGGCCCGCGATGATTCCTCCTCCCCAGTAGAGGTTTTGCAGGAATTTCTCGCGCGGCCCGCGACGGATCGCGATCGTGTCGGTGAGCTGGAGCCGGTCGGGCCCGAAATAGATGGCCGCGATGACCGCGGCGCACAGCCCGACGAAAAGAAGCGCGATCACCCACGGACCGCCGGTGACGCGGCTCCCGGTCGACACGCGCGCAGCCGCGACCCTGCCGCCCCGGCCTGAACCCTCCGCCCCTCCCCCGCCCGCCTTCTCGTCCGCCCCCGCCACGCGTGGCCGGCGGCGCAGGAGGATCCATGCGAAGAGGACGACGACCAGCGCGACCCCGCCGACGAAGTGCTCCGCCGGGATTCCCGGGGGGCGCAATTCGTCCACGCGCTGGAGCTGGGTCGCGACCTCCGGCGGGAGGGGTGGGAGCCCCGCCCCGCTGATCGCCCGGTAAACCACGAGCCCGGTCAGCCCCGTCAAGAGCATCGCCGCGAGCAGGAAAAGGGCGCCGAACAGTTTGCGCAGCATGGGGGAAGGATCCTAGCTTGGGCCTCTACGCCGGTCGACGGAGCGTCTCAGTAGCTCTCCCACACGTACTCCCGCCACGCATCCTCCATCTCCTCGTACGTCCAGCCGAGGCAATGGCTCGTCGCGCGCTCGGGGTCCTCCCCGCGCCCGACCCGGCCCAGGTAGCGGAGAAAGGCTCCACGGTGGCGCGCAAGCAGGAAGTCGACCACGCTCCACGCTTGTAGGAGCGCGCCCGCGTCCATGCCCGACAGCGTGCGGGAGTAGAGCACGCGCAGGTCGCCCGCTCCGCCCTGGCGGGCTGCTTTGCGTACCGCCGCGGGCCAGAGCCGAGGGTCGGGGAATTGCCGGTCAAGTGCGGGCGCCGCCGCCGCGCCGCCCGCGGCCGGCGGACCGACGCAGTAGGTCGTCGAGCCCCGCTGCAGCCGGCGGCAGAAGTAGAGGGCCGTCCCCTCGTGCAGCCAGTCGCGCAGCGAAGGGGTCTTCGCCGACTGCCCGCACAGCCGCAAAAAAAGAAGATGCGCCCCCAGGTGGACCGCGCCGGACTCGTGCTCGGCGCGGACCTCCAGTATCGGAGGCTCGTCCGACCAGGCGCTGATGCGGTCCCGATAGGCCGCGCGCTCCTGCGCCGGCACGCTCATCACGCGGTCGACGAAGAGCAGTTGCTCGTCCACGTTGCGCAAGAGGACGACGTGCAGTGGCCCGGGCAGGACGGCCGCGTCCTGTGCCATGCCGAACGCGAGCCGGAATTCCGCCAAGAGCGCACCGGTCAAGCGCGCGGTCGCGACGGTCTCGGGCTCCGGAAGCGTCGAGTGGACTTCGAAGCCGGCCCCCCGGCGTCGAAGCATCGCCAGGCCGAGCGCCTCCTGCAGCCGGTCCCCGCCGGCCGGCGCCTGTCCCGCCTCGCTGCCCTCCACCGCGGCCAGGACGCGCTCCCGCTCCACGCGGTCCCTCGGCTCGAGCCAGCCGCCGTCTCCGGGCGTCTGCCCCAGCTCCGCGCGCGCCTCGGCCGAGGCCGGGTCGTACTCGACCGCCATGCGCCAGGCGCGTTCCGCTTCCCCCGCGGCCCCGGCACCGCGCAGCTTCCGGCCCAGGCTCAGGTATTCACCTGAGAGCTCGCGGCCCAACCGCTCGGCCTGCGAGCGGTACTCGGCCAGCGCGCGCTCCTCCTCCGGCTTCGAAGCCTCGTTCGCGCGCGGCGCCGGCGCGCCCGCGTCGGCGATCCACGCCTCGCCCGATCGGACGTAGCCGAGCTCGTGCCGGGCGGCTGCATGGTCGGGGTCCAGCGACAGGACCCGCCGATGCTCCAGTCGGCCGCTTTGGAAAAGGCGGCTGCCGTTGAGGAAGGCCGCGAGCGCCGCGTGGCCCGCGGCAGCCTTGCGGTCGAGCGCGGCGCGCTCTTCGCGGGCCCGGAGGCGCGCTTCCGGCGTTCGGGCCGCGGGTGCCGGCGCGGTGAGCGAAGCGAAGCGCGGATCGCCGGCGAGGGACGCCCAGGCCGGCTCGGTCGCGACGCGCCCCCAACCCGGGTGTCCGTCGGACGCCGCGGACGCAAGGGCCTCGAACGCCCGGTCCGCCGCACGCTCCCGCTCGATCGCCGTCCGCGCCTCACGCGCCCCGGTCTCCGCCCAGGCGCGCGCGAGGCTCAGCTGCAGGTCGGCCCGGAACCGACGAAAACGTTCGTCCACGAGTCGTTTCGCCCGCGCCTCCGGCTGCAGTTCCTCCACCTCCGCGGTGACAAGAGACAGCGCGAGGTCCAACTGCACCAGCGCCTCACCCGCAGCCCCGGAGGCGAGGGCCTGGCGCGCGTGCGAGAGCGCCGCCTCCAGCGCGGCCCGCTCCCGGAAGCTCGCGAGGACCGCCTGCGCGGAGGCCTCGGCGGCCCTGGCGTCCTGGCCGTGCTCGAGAGCGCCGCCGGCGCCCAACGGCGGCGCGGCCTGCCCGGCGAGCTGGGCGGAGGCCGGAGGAACGGACGACGAGGGCTTCGGAAGGGGCGGAACGGGGGGCTTGTCGACGGCTCCGGTTGCCGCGACTCCCGGCGACGTCGCACCGCCGGTGGTCGTCCCCGCGGCCGCGCCCGCGCTTGCGCCCCCGCCGGCACCCGGGGCGGTCCGCGTCGCCTCCCTCGCGGCCTTGCGGGCCGCCAGCGCGCTCTCCGCCTGGCTGCGACCCTGGCGCGAAAGCAAGTCGGTCGGCTCGGCAGCCAGGGCCTCGAGCCATGCCGCGAGCGCCCCGTCCAGGTCCCCGTTCCGCTCCAACTCGAGCGCGGCCTGCCGAAGCCCCGCGAGACGCGCCGCCTTCCGCGTTTCCGCATGCCACAGCATGAAGCACGCGCCCGCCGCCAGCAGCACCGCCGCGGCCAAGCCGAAGACCGTCGACCCCCTGCGCCGCAAATACCATTGCGAATAGCCGAGGAGGTCCTCCGGATGCGCGAGCACCGTCTCCCCTTGCAGGTGCCGGTCGAGATCCGCCGCCATTTCCCGCGCGTCCGCGTACCGCCGCTCGGGATCGCGCTCCACCGCCTTCAGACAGACCTCGTCGATGTGGCGGTGGATGCGGGGATTCACCGCGCTTGGCGCCGGCGGCCGCGCCTCCGCTCCGCCGTCGGTCGCGGAGGGCAGCTCCCCGGTGAGCGCCTCATAAAACATCGCCCCGAGGGCGTAGACGTCCCCGCGGCGCGTGGGGACGCGCGCGCAGACCTCTTCCGGCGCCACGTAGTCCGCGGCCGTGACGACCCGCCCCTTGCGCCGCGCGTTCCCGCGCGCCGGAGCGCGGCACGCGCCTTCCTCCCGCTCCGAGCCCGCGCCGGTCGCCGCGGCACGGAGCCCGAAATCGGTCACGTGGGCGTGCCCCGTGCCGTCGATGAGCAGGTTGGCCGGCCGCAGGTTGCCGTGGACCACGCCGAGCGCGTGGGCGTGGCCGAGACCCGACGCGGCATCCCGCATCAGCTCGACCACGCGCCGCAGGTTGCGCCCCGGCGCGATGCCCCCTCGCTCGTTCGCGGCCTGGGCTCTCCCGCTTGGACGTACGCCGGCCGCCTTGAAGATGTGGCTGGTCTTCGTTTCCAGCGGACGTTTGCCGGCAAGGAACTCGTCGAGCCGCACGCTTTCGACGTACTCGATCGAGGCGGAGGGCGTGTCCTCGATCCTAGCGACTTCATGAAGCCGGACGACCGAGGGGTGACGTAGGCCTGCCCAGCCGGTGGTCCGGGCGCGGAGCGCTTCGAGAAACTCCACGCCCGCGTCGGAGGGCGGGCTGAAGAGCTTCAAGGCGACGACGTCGCCGGTCTCCCGGTCCCACGCCTGGAGCACGCGCCCGTTCGGGCCGTTTCCGAGCTCTTCGGAGACGATGAACTTCCCGAGAGTCTTGCCGCGGAGCACGGCGAGGGCGTCGAGCAGGCGTTTGGCGAGGTCGCCGCCGACCGCGCTCGTGGGCCCCTGCGGGCCGGGTGCTGCCGCGGGCACGCGGACGGGCGGGGCTGCCGGAGGGACGGGCGCGCGGACCGCGGGTGGCATGGCGACGGCGCCGGAGGGGGAACGCAGCGGGGCGGCGAGCGTTGCCGCGGGAACCGGCGTGACCGCCACGGGGGTCATTTCGGGAGACGGGGGTGGGGCGGGGGTGTAGCGGAACATGACGGACGGACGCGTCGTTTTCATCGGCACCGGCGTGGCCGCAGGGGACGGGGTCGTGGCCGGCGCAACGGGCGGCAAGGGGCGCGCGACCGCTCTGCTTGGCGCGACCGCCGCGGCGGGAGGGGGCGGAGGCGCGGGCGAGCCGCGTCCCGCCCCAGCCGCGGGCACGGGCTGGTCCTCGTCCGGACCCAGGAGACTCATGATTGCCTCCAGGTCCGTGTCCGAGATGTAGCCCTTGGAAAGCAGGATGGCCCCGAGAGGCCGCGACGTCTGGGCCTTTTCCCGGAGGCATTCGTCGAGCTGCTCGCGCGTGACGAGGCCGCGCTCGAGCGCGAGCTTCGCGAGGACGGAGAAGCGTTCGACCGTCACGAGAGCCCCCGAAGCCGCAGCACTTCCTCCCGGACCGCGTCGAGGAGCTTGCGGAGCATGCGTTCGGAGAAGTCGAGCGTGATGCCCGCGCCTTCGAAGAGCTGCGGCAGCGGGCGGGAGCCGCCGAGCGCGAGGCCGCGCCGGTATTCGGCCAGGGCATTATCCGGGTTCCCGCGCGCGGAGAGCCAGATCTGGAGCGCGCCGAGCTGCGCGATCGCGTACTCGATGTAGTAGAACGGATACAGGAAGATGTGGAGCTGCCGGTGCCAGGCGTAGCCGCGCACCTCTTCGTAGCCCGACCAGTCGGTCCCGTCGGCGAAGCGCTGGGCGATCGAGAGCCAGGCGTCGCGCCGCTCGCGCCGGTTGTGGCCGGGGTGGGTGTAGGCCCAGTGCTGGAAGGCGTCGACCGTCGCGACCCAGGTGAAGGTGCTGACGACGCCCTCGAGGTTTTCGCGCATGGAGCGGGCGGCGTCCGCGGGCCCGAAGAAGACGTCGAGGTGTCGCGCGCCGATCAGCTCCATGCTCATGGACGCGACCTCGGCGAACTCGCTCGGGCAGTCGCGATACCAGACGAGGTCTTCGCCGCGGCAGGCGAAGGCGTGGAAGGCGTGTCCCGTCTCGTGGAGGAGGGTGCGGACGTCGTCGTCCACGCCGACCGCGTTGGAGAAGACGAAGGGGAGGCGGGACTCCTCCAGCGAATAGCTGAAGGCGCCGGGTCGCTTGCCTTTCCTGTTTTCAAGATCGAGCAGGCCGCGGTCGCGCAGCGTCTGGAACTGCCGCGCCAGCTCGGGCGACAGCCGCTCGTAGATGCGGGCCACGCCGTCGACCAGCTCCGTGACGCCGGCGAAAGGGCGGAGCGGCGGGCGGCCTTTCGGATCCACCTCCAGGTCCCAGGGGCGGAGGGTGTCGAGGCCGAGCGCTTTTTTTCGGTCCTCGCGCAGCTCGCGGAGGAGAGGCACGGCGACCTTTTCGACGGCGGCGTGGAACTCGGAGCAATCCGCCGGCGTGTAGTCGAAGCGGTTGAGCTGGCGGAAGCGGAGGTCGCGGAAGCTTTCGAACCCGGCGTTCCGGGCGATGCGACCGCGCTTTTCGAGCATGGCGTCGAAGAGGTCGTCGAGCCCGTCGCGGTCGCGCAGGCGGCGGCCCGCGGAGGCCTCCCACGCCTCGCGGCGCGCGGTGCGGTCCGTGCCCTCGAGGATCGGAGCGAGCTGCTGGAGGGTCTTTTCCTCGCCGCGGAAGAGGACCGTCATTCGCCCCATCCGCTTCGAGTATTCCTGCCCGAGGTCCTCCAGCTCGGCCTCGATCGTGACGTTCTCGGCCCGGAAGATCTCGACCTGGTTTTTGGTGTTGCGCAGGAAGACGCGGTAGTGGTCGTCCAGCTCGGCGCTCCCCGGGTCCTCGGCGATGCGGCGATACACCGCGTCCGTCTTTTCGTTCGCCTTGGGCTCCACGTCGTGGACGAACTGGAGGTAGCGGTCTTCGAGCGCCTGGTCCTCGGTGTTGCGGGCCGTGGCGATGGAGCGGCGGGCGCGTTCGTCGTAGAGGACGGCGAGGAGCTCGGAGAGGTCGCGGATGCGGCGCTCGCGTGCTTCGCGGCCGGCGGGGTTGCGGGCGGCCAGCTCTTCGAAGAGCGGGGCGACGGCGTTCCAGTCGCCGGGGTCGAGCGCGGCGGGGACGAACGTGCGGCGGAACTCCCCGGTCGGGCGTTCGAGCGGTCGGTCGGCGGAGGTCACGGTCATGCTACTTTTTCCCTTCCCACAGGCGTTCGAATTCTTCGCGGTACTTGCCGGCCACTTCGGAGTCCTTGATGAAAAGCGCGTTTTCGCGGTTCCTCTCCTCCGCCCCGTTGCTCCAGTTGTAGGAGCCGGTGACGACGAGGGCGTGGTCGAAGAGGGCGAACTTGTTGTGCATGAGCGAGCCCCAACCGCCGACCGTGGTGACCAGGATGCCGGCCTTCTTGAGCGCGTCGACCTCGCTCTGCTTTCCTTTGGCCTCGCGGGCGTCGGTGATGACGCGGATTGCGCGTCCGCGCTTCCTGGCTTCGATGATGGCCTGGCCGAGCGGGCCGCTGGAGATGTCGAAGACGCAGATCTCCACCGATTCCTTGCAGAGGTTGAATTCCTTCAGGAGGCGATCCTGGATGCCGCCGTTCGGGGAGAAGTAGACGTCGATGGAGGGGGCGGGCCGTGACTGGGCCTCGGCGGCGGGGGCGGGGAAACGGGGGGCGAGCGCGGCCGCGGTCGCGAGGATGGCGGCCACGAGCGCCCAACGCAGTCGGCGCATGAGGGGACCTCCAGGAGGAAGGGAAAGAGCGAGCGCGGGGGAATCGGGTAGTTTAAGCGACTTGCCCCGGCATTTCAAGAGCCGTGGATGGGGAGCGAGCGCCCGCGCAGGAGCGTGAGGGCGCGTAAGAGAGTGACTTGCTGGTATCGCGCGCGGGGGAGCGACGCGAATTCTCAATGCTCGATTTTCAAGACTCTGACAAGGCTCAAGGTTCAATTCTCAATGACCGCCATGGAACGCAGCCCGGGCGTGGAATCGCGGACGCTGAGCCTTGAACCTTACGCTTTGTCTGGAAACTGCTCCTTGAGCCTTGAGCCTTTTCGTGAAGAGTTCCCTGGTTTCCGAACTGCGGGAGTAGTCTCTTGACGTGCCCTGGGAGTCGGTCCTTCGCCTCTACGCCCCCGCGCCAAACACCGCGTCGAGGAGCAACGCCTTGACCGCGGTCGCGGGAATGCGGTCGCGCGCGAGCCGGCGCGTGGAGGCCAGGAGGACCGCGCCGTCGGCCGGGTCGTCCGGGGGCCGGCCGTGGCTTCCCTTCACGAGCGTTGCGTCGAGCGGGATCACGTCCAGGAGGTAGCGGAAGCCGAGCGCCTTTTGCGCCAGGCGCGCGGCGAGGCGGAGGCGCACGAAGGGGCGGGCGGGATCGAGGAGCAGCTCGGCGGGGTCGTAGCCGGGCTTCCGGTGGATGTCGACCGTGCGGGCAAAGTCCGGGGCGCGCAGGTCGTCGAGCCAGTAGTAGTAGGTGAACCACGCGTCGCGCGCGGCAACGGCGACCAGCTCGCCGGAGCGCGGGTGGTCGAGCCCGCAGGCCGCCTTCTCCGCGTCGCCGAGCACGCGCTCGACGCCCGGGACGGCCTCGAGGACGCGGCGCACGGCGGGGACGTCCTCCGGCCGCCGCACGTAGACCTGGGCCACCTGGTGATCGCTCACGGCGAAGGCGCGCGACGCGCCCGCGTCGAGCAGCTCCCCGGCGAGCGAGTCGTGCACGGCGAGAAAGCCCGCCTCGCGGAGCACGCGGTTCAGGTGGACGGGACGCGAGACCGGGCCGATGCCGTATTCGGAGAGCACGACGACCTCGGCGCCGCCCGCGCGCGCCGCGTCGATGAGGCGCCCGGCCTCGGCGTCCACGGCGGCAACGTCGGCGGCGAGGCGAGGGTCGGCGGGCCCGAGTCGCTGCAGGTTGTAGTCCAGGTGCGGCAGGTACACGAGGGTCATCGTCGGTCGGCGGCGCTCGAAGATATCGAGGGCGGCGTCCACGATCCAGCGCGTCGAGACGAGGTCCGCGGCGGGCCCCCAGAACCGAAAGAGCGGGAACGGTCCAAGGCGCCCGGTGAGCTCGCGCCGCAGCTCGGGCGGCGAGGCGTAGACGTCCGGGAGCTTGCGGCCGTCGGCCGGGTAGGCGGGTCGCGGGGTGACCGACCAGTCGGCCGACGTGTACATGTTGTACCACCAGAAGAGCTGTGCGCAGGTGAAGCCCGGATCGCGCGCCCGGCCGGCCTCCCAGACCTTCTCGCCTCCGACGAGGCGATTCGACTGCCGCCAGAAGGAGATCTCGGCGAGGTCCCGGAAGTACCAGCCGTTCGCGACGATGCCGTGCTCTCGCGGGAGCGCGCCCGTGAGGTACGTGGACTGCACGGGGCAGGTCACGGCGGGCAGGACGGGCTCGATCGGGGCGAGGAAGCCGTCGCGTGCGAGGGCGGCGAGCCGCGGCGCGCGGTCCGTGACGAGACGAGGCGTCAGGCCGACGACGAGGAGAACGAGGACGGGACGCATGAGCAGGGATCCTTCCTCGGGGCGAGGCGCGAAGAGGGAAGCGCGGAAGAGCGCAGGAGAACGCGGCCAAGCGGGCGTGGGGAGCGTGGCTCCGCCGGGTGAAGGGCAGATCCTGACTCGATTTCAAATGGGCGTGGCTACTCCTCGACGGCAGAGCCGCGAGGCCACGGAGACGATACGAGCCACAGAGGGCACGGAGGACACGGAGAACTAACAGAAAATGATGCGCACGTTAAAGTCACCCTCCTCTGTGACCTCTGTGAACTCTGTGGCTGATCTTCTCCGTGGCCTCGACTCGGGGGCATGGCGTCCGAAAGTAGCCACACCCAGTTAAATTGCAAATTGCAAAAGGTCAAATTTCAAATTTGACGGACTCGCGGCAAACCCTGGCGCCGGATTCACGCACGGAGGCCGGCTGCGACGACTTTCTCATTGCGAAGGCCCCCTGCCCGATGCAGAATGCCGACGCGCGTTCGAGCCATTCCGCCCCGTTGCTCCACAATTTGCATTTTGAAATCGCCTTTCGCAGCGCATCCATTCGCATCGGATCGACCCCTGCGGCCCCAGGAGAAACACCTCGATGAGTGACTCGTCCGCCGCCTCCGGACCCGCGGCTACCTCCGCGGCTACCTCCGCGGCTACCTCCGCGCCGCCTCGAGCGTCTCCTCCCGCGCCTTCCTTGCGCCGCCTCCTCGGCCTCGCACGTCCTTATCTCTGGCCGCTCGTCGGCGCTACGCTCTTCGTCATGGCGGAGAGCGGCGTTTCCCTCGTCGCGCCGCGCATCGCCGGACAGATCGTCGACTCCGCGCTCCTCGAAAGGAGCCTCGCCCACCTCAATTCGGTCGTTCTCGCGCTCATCGGGCTCTTCGCCGCGATGGGCGCGCTCAGCTTCGCCCAGCTCTTTCTCCTCCGCTCGACCGGCGCCCGCATGCTCCGCGACCTGCGCGCGCGCGTCTTCGCCCATCTCGTCGGCCTCACGCCGGAATTCTTCGAGGCGCGCCGCGTCGGCGAGCTGCTCTCGCGCATGGGGTCGGACCTCGTCGCGGTCCAGGGGGCGCTCACCGAGCAGATCCCGGAAGGCATCCGCGCGGTCTTGACGTTCGCCGGCACGCTCGTCGTCCTGCTCTTCCTCCACACGCGGCTCACGCTCGTGGCGCTCGCGGTCGTGCCGCCGGTCATCCTCGCCGCCGTCTGGTACGGCGAGCGGCTGGAGAAGCTCGCGAAGGAGGTCCAGGACGCCCTCGCCGAGGCCTCCACGGTCGCCGAAGAAGCGCTCGCGGGGATCCGAACGGTCCAGGCCTTCGCGCGCGAGACGCACGAGGCGCGGCGCTACGAGGGGCGGCTCGCCGGGCTGCTCGCGCTCCAGGTCCGCAACTCGCGCGTGGTCGGCGGCTTCGTCGGCCTGCTCCAGTTCGCGGGCTTCAGCGCCTTCGCCCTCGTCCTCTGGTACGGCGGTCGCCTCATCCTCGCGAACGAGCTGACGCCCGGGGAACTGACGAGCTTCCTCCTGTACACTTTCTCCATCGCAGGCTCTGTCGGCGCCTTGGGCGGGCTGTACGCGGGCTATCGGGAGCTCGTCGGGGCGAGCACGCGCGTCCTCGAGATCCTCGACACGCGGCCCGCGGTCGAGGACCCGCCCGCGGCTACGGCGGCGCCCTTCCCGGGTCGCGCGGCCGGACGCGTCGCCTTCCGCGACGTCGGCTTCCGCTATCCGTCGGCGACGGAGCATTGGGCGCTGGACCGGGTCGACTTCCAGGCGCAGCCCGGCGAGGTCGTGGGCCTGGTCGGCCCGAGCGGCGCGGGCAAAAGTACGCTCTTCGCGTTGCTCCTGCGCTTCTACGATCCGACGCGCGGCGGCGCGGAGCTGGACGGGCGCGACTTGCGCACGCTGCGGCTGGCCGACCTGCGGCGCGCGATCGGGCTGGTGCCGCAGGACATTTTTCTTTTCGGAGGGACGGTCGAGGAGAACCTGCGGTACGGCGACCTGGAGGCGACCCCCGAGCGCGTGCGCGCGGCGGCGGTCGCGGCCGGCGCGGACGGCTTCATTCGCGCGCTCCCGCACGGCTACGAGGAGCTCGTCGGGGAGCGCGGCGTGAAGCTCTCGGCCGGACAGCGGCAGCGGCTCGCGATCGCGCGGGCGTTCCTGAAGGATCCCGCGGTGCTCCTGCTCGACGAGGCGACGAGCGCGCTGGATCCGGAATCGGAGGAAGTGGTGAGGAAGGCCCTGGAGACGCTGATGTCCGGGCGGACGACGTTCGTGATCGCCCATCGGCTCGCGACGGCGCGCCGGGCCGATCGCATCCTGGTGCTGGAGGGCGGGCGGATCCTGGAGGCGGGGACCCACGACGCCCTCTACGCGTGCGACGGGCTGTACCGGCGGTACTGGGACCTGCAGGCGCTTCGCGGGGAGGGGGCAGGTGGTCGGCCGGAGAGCGCGCCTTCACGCTTCTAGTGGGGCTTCAACCTCGTTTCTGTGGGTGCTTCATGTCTCTCGTGGCCCCGACCCGCGTCGAACGAAGGCTCAATGGAGAACGAAGGCTCGATTCTCCATGACCAAGGTTCAATCAAGGCTCAACGCCTCGTTCGCGGGCGTGAAGGAATCCCCGGAAACCCGCTGACGAAGTAACTCGGCGAAGAGCAGCGTTCACGTCCCTGGCCTCGCTGAGCATTGAACATTGAGTCTTGGTTGAGCCTTGATCATTGAGCCTTGATCATTTCCCTCCGGTGCCTCCGGGCTAAGCGCCCCGTGAGGGAAGTGGGAGGCCCACTAGCCCAGTTGCTCGACCTTGGCCTTGAGGACGTCCTTTTTCGTAAGGCCGATCCACTGCTTTTCGATCTTGCCGGCCTTGAAGAGGAGGACGGTCGGCAGCGCGGTGATGCCGTACTGCGAGCCCAGGTCCATTTCCTGCATGATGTCCACCTTGAGAGCTTTCACCTTGCCTGCCAGCTCCGACTGGAGCTGTTCCAGGATCGCTGCCTGGCGCGGGCAGACGGGTCAGTCGTCGCTGTAGAAGTCCACGAGGACGGGGACCTGCGCCTTGAGCACTTCGGCGTCGAACTGGTCGGCGGAGAGGTGGGCGAGCGAAGACATGCGGGTCACTCCATCGGAAGGCCAAAGGATCACGCCAGCATAGGTCGAGGGCCGCGGCCCGTCAAGCATTACCGCGTGCGCGCGCCGGTCCCGTGCGCTTCGATCCTTGACGTTGGGGAGGGGCTGGGCTATCCTGCGCGGCTCGATTTCGCTTTGCTGCTTTCCTTTCCATGCGAGGCAACCAGCCCATGTCGAAAGTCCCCTGCCCGATCGCCCGCCCCGACTTCCGCGCGAAGGCCCAGCCCGTCAAGGTCGAGGTGAACGGCGTCCCTCTGCAAGCGATGGTGAAGGAGTTCTCGACCGGCTCGTTCGGGTGGTATCTGAACGCGAAGTGCACGGTCCAGGTCGGGGACACGCTGGTGCCGGTGCAGATCGGCATGAACCTTACGGTGGTGGGGAGCAAGGAGGCGCCGAAGGAGTGAGGCGGCGTGGGCGCCGGGCGGCGCTTGCCCCGGGATCTCGAGGCGCGCGCGGAGCCCGGGTCCGGCGAGCGGCCGGCCGTTTTTGTGCGCTCTCCTTGACTCCCTCTCGCCAGGCCTTGTATCATGGCTGGGAGGGCGTTCGAGGCCATGGGTCATCAAACTGGGCCCCGCATCGCGAGGAGCGGACCGTCATGGCTGAGGAATCGCGTGTCGGCGTGGCGGCGACACCGTTCGACCCCGCGCTCCTTCCCCCCTTCCCGTTGCGCCGGTTCCGTGTCGAGGAGTACCACCGGATGATCGACACGGGTCTCTTCGACTCGGACGAACGCGTCGAGCTTCTCGAGGGATGGATCTCGCTGCCCATGACACGCAAGCCTCCGCACGACGTGGCTCTCGGACTCGCGGATGAGAGCCTTCGCAAGGTGCTCCCCGCGGGCCGGCACGTGCGCGTGCAGTCGGCCCTCACGACGGCGGACAGCGAGCCGGAACCGGACTTGGCGGTCGTGCGGGGGTCGCGACGCGATTACGTGGAACGGCACCCGGGCCCGGCGGAGACGGCCATGGTGGTGGAGGTCGCGGACACGTCCCTCGCGCGCGATCGACAGGTGAAGGGGCGGCTCTATGCGCGCGCCGGCATCCCGTGGTATTGGATCCTCAACCTGGAGGACCGCCGGCTGGAGGTGTATTCCGAGCCGTCACGCGCCGGCGAGCAGGCGGCCTACGGGCGAAGGCAAGACTACGGGCCGGGAGACGCGGCGCCGGCTTTGGTGGAGCGAGCGCAGGTCGGGGCGGTGCCGGTGGAGGAGGTCCTGCCGTAGGCGAGGGGGAGCGACCTGGCTGGGGGGCCGACGCGCGAACCATCGACACCCGCCCGTCTGGTTCGTCGTTGGCAGTGGGGGCGCCCGGCTGCGGCGCAGCTACCTGAAATGGGCTGCCCCGAGCCCTCCTGCCCATGAGAATCGAGGATAGCTCCCGAACCGCCTGCGCGCAAGAACGCATTCGCAGGAGGCGATTTCGGTCCCGCCGGACCGAGAAAGGTCTCGGCCTCGCGACCGCCGCGTCCCTACTCGAGCCCGCACGCGCGCCGCGCCTCGGCGAGCGTCTGCCTCGCCACCGCGCGGGCGCGTTCGGCGCCGTCCCGGAGCACGGCTTCCACCTGCGCCCGGTCCGAGAGCAGCTCCCGACGCCGTTGCCGAAACGGCGCGAACTGCGCCTCGAGGCGCGCCAGGAGTTCTTTTTTTACCTCGCCGTAGCCGAGCCCGCCCTTCCGATACCGCTCCGCCAGCTCCGCTCGCTCCGACTCGTTCGCGAAGAGCGAGTAGAGCGCGAAGGCGGTGCAGCGTTGCGGGTCCTTCGGCGCTTCGACCGGCGTGGAGTCGGTCACGATCCCCATCACCGCCTTCTTGAGGGGCGCGCCCTCGGCGAAAAGCTCGATGGTGTTCCCGTAGCTCTTGCTCATTTTCTGGCCGTCGGTGCCGGGGACCTTCGGCGTCGGCGACAGCCGCGCCTCGGGGCGAACCAGGACCGGGCCGTAGGCATGGTTGAAGTGCTCGGCCATGTCCTGGGTCATCTCGATGTGCTGGACCTGGTCCTGTCCCACCGGGACGAGTTGCGACTTGTAGATGAGAATGTCGGCCGCCATGAGGACCGGGTAGGTGAAGAGGCCGACGCCGGCCGGGCTGCCCTTCGCGACTTTGTCCTTGTAGGCGTGCGCCCGCTCCAGGAGGCCCATCCCCGTCACGGTCGCGAGCAGCCACGCCAGCTCGGTCACTTCCGGGACGTCGGACTGTCGAAAGAAGACGGCCTTCTTGGGGTCGAGGCCGAGCGCAAGGTAAGTGGCGGCGACGTCGAAGGTCAGCTCGCGCAACTGCGCGGCGTCCTTGATCGTGTTGAGGGCGTGGAAGTTGGCGATGAAGTAGAAGGCCTCGCCCTGGTCCTGAAGCTGGATGTGCTGCTGGATCGCCCCGAAGTAGTTGCCGATGTGAGGCCGGCCGGAGGGCTGGATGCCGGAGAGGATCCGGGGGCGGGTGGGCAGCGCGGGCGCGGCGGCGCGAGCGGGGGCGGCGGCGGGCGCGGTGTTGGGGGCGGCGGTCGGGCCGCCGGGTGTCGCAGGCATGGACGGGACTCCCTCGTGAACGAACGCGGAGGCCCGCGCCGGGCGAAAGCGCCCAGTTTTGCGGGCCGCGCCGCGAGAACGCGAGATCATACGCAGCGGGGGGGGCCGGGTCAAGGGCCGTCGTCCCGGAGCTGCCGGGGCGCACTTCAACGCGTGGCGCGTTGCCGCCGGTTGACGCCCGGAGCCCGCCGCGATAGAATCGCCGCCCTGCCAAGGAGGGTCGATGTCAGCCGAGCCGCAGCCCGTTTCGTCCGCCCCCGCCGGATCACCGCCGGTCACCGACGCAGGCGCCCCGCCGCCTGCCGACCCGCGGTATGGCGAAGAGTACTTCCACGGTCGCGGCACCGAACGGAGCATGCAAGCGCCGTTCGACCGGATGCACTTCGACCGCTTCTGCGCGAAGCTCGCCGCCGCCGTCCCGATCGACCCGCGCTGGTCGGTGCTCGACCTCGGGTGCGCCGTCGGGTACCTCACCTACCACTTCGCGGAGCGGTGCGCGCACGCCACCGGCGTCGACCACGCGGAGCCGGCGCTCGCCTTCGCCCGAAAGACCTACGCCCGCCCCAACGTGGATTTCGTCCACTCGAACATCCTCGCTTTCCAGCCGACGCGGCGCTACGACCTGATCCTTTTCGTGAGCCTCTACGAGCACCTGACCCGCGAGGAGCAGGACCGCCTGTTCGAACGCATGAAGGGCTGGCTCACGCCCGGGGGCGTGCTCGCCACGCACACCATCACCGCGCACTCCTGGATCGGGCGCCGTCGCACGCGCGAAAAAAACCTCGGCACGCTCGACTTCTCCGGCGACCCGACCCACACGTGCGCCTTCACGCTCGCCGAGCTGGAGGCCCACATCGCCTCGCACGGCTACGTGCTCCGCGGCGAATACCGGCGCTATGGCAGCTTCGTCCTGCGCGGCACGCGACTCGAAAAACTCTTTCGCTGGCTCCGCATCCCCGACCGCTGGCGACACGAGCTGGTCCTGGAAGTGCTTGCGGTCCACGGCTTGGCTTGAAACCTTGGGAGAAACGACATGCTCTGGCTGGTCGTCGTCCTCCTCGGCGCGTTCGCCCTGTTTCTCGCCGTCGTCGTCGGCGTCGTGGTCCTGCTCGGGTCCCGCTATCCGACGCACCACACGTTTGCCCGCGTCCTCCGCGTTCGAAAATCGCCCGACGAGGTCTGGCGCGTGATCACGGATTTCGGGGCGCAAACAGCGTGGAACCCCCTCCTCCGCGGGGCGGAACGGCTCCCCGATCACGAAGGGCGCGAGGTCTGGAGGGAGATTTCGCGCCAGGGTCCGCCGATGCTCCTGGAGACGACCGAGTCGCGACCGCCGCGTCGGCTTGTGCGCACGATCACGGATACGAAGGCGGCCTTCCGCGGGCGCTGGGAGTTCGAACTGGAGTCCGCCGCCCCCGACGGTTGCCGCATCCAGTTGACCGAGCACGGCGACGTCCCGAACCCTTTTTTTCGGTTCATGGTCAACGTCGTCGGCCCGGCGCAGTACGTCGAAGCCTACCTGCGCGGCCTTGCGAAGCACTTCGGGGAGCCGGCCGCGGCGCTCGAGAACGTGCCGCCGCCGCCAAGCGCTCGCTGAAGGCCGACTCGAGTCCTCGTCGATGCGGGGCACGCCCTCATTCGTCCGCCTGCGCCCGCTCCAGCAAGGCCTGAAAGCGGCGCGCAAACAGGTAGGCATCGCCGGGCCAGCGCGCCGAGACGTAGCGGCCGTCCTCGACGACGAAGGCCGCCCGATCGTCGGTCGCCGTGCCCCGTGCCCCCAAGGTGAGCGGTCCGCGGACGAATTGTCGCCCCGCATCGGCGAGCGCGCTCCGCACTTCCTCCTCCACGTACAGCGGGTAGGTGCGGTAGTACCTGCCGAGCCTCCAGGCCGTCAGAAAAAACGCGAGCCGCTCCATGTACTTGGGCAAGCAGGTCGTCCGCCGGTCGGCGAGGAGGCTCTTGCCGCCGGCCGGCTCGCGCGTGCGGGCGAGGACCAGGACGCCGTGGCAAATGGCCGCAACGGGCCGTTCCAGCCGCCAAAACGCCGCGACCCGCGCGCGGAGCGATTCGCTCTCCAGGTAAGGACGCATCCCCGCCGCGTGACCGCCGGGCAGAAGCAGCCCATCGAACGCCCCCGGGTCGAGAGCGCCCCACGCGACCGGCCGCACGAACTCCTGCGCGCGTTCCAGCTCGCGATAGAACGTGCGCGCCTCGGGGTCGGCGCCGAGCTGCCCGAAGAGCACGCCCGTGAGCAGCCGCGGATCCGCGGCGGGGGCCGCGCCGCCGCGCTCCGTGGCGAAGACCAGTTCGTGGCCGGCCCGCGTGAGGAGCCGCCAGGGAACCGCGACCTCGGTCACGTCGAAGTCCCGGTCCGGGAGCGGGACCCAGATGCGGCGGCGGCGGGTGGGCGCGCGTTGCGCGCCGGCGGCATTCCCCTGCGCGTCGGTCATCCCTCAGCTCCTTCTCTGCGTCCTGAAAATTGCGCATTGAGAATCCATGTCGCCCCCCTGCGCGTCAAACGAGCAAGTTTTTTTCTTGCGGGTCCTCAAGCTCCTTTTCACAGCTCCCAGAGTCGGACATCGCCGTCGGCGCCGGCGGACGCGAGCAGGAGTTTGCCGCCGGGGCGGTCGCACACCGAAAGCGCGAGCACTTCCGCCGAGTGCTCGGACAGCGTGCGGTCGAGCCTCATTTCCGCGACGTTCCACACGACCAGGTCTCTCCCGTAGGCCGCGACGACGCGGCCGCCGTCCGGTGACAGCGCCACGGCCTGCACGGAGTCGAGCCCCGGGACCGCAACCTGCGCCACTCCGGCGCCGGCGAGATCGAGCACGAAGGCCGGCCCGTGCCGGACGCCGACCGCGATGCGCGCGCCGCCGGCAGCCACCGCGAGGCAGGCGATCGGCGAGTCGTTCCGCGAGAGCACGCCCTTCAACTTCCCGTCCTCCACGCTCCACGTGCGGACGGCGCCCTCCGTGCCGCCGGCGAGCACCGTTCGTCCGCCGGGGCCGAACGCGACGGCCCACACGTCGCCTTCCAGACCCAGCAAGGGCGCCGCGGCGGCCGTAGCGCCCCCCTCGAGCATCCGGATGCGCAGCAGCCCGGCGCAACCGCCCTCGGCGAGCAGCTTCCCGTCCGGGCTGAACGCAAGCGCGCGCACCGCTCCCGCCTCGCCCGGCCACGAGTGCAGCTCCGCGCCGGAGGCGAGGTCCCACACGCGCGTCGTCCCCTCTTCGGAGGTCGTCGCCGCGCGCGCTCCGCCGAGCTGGATCGCCGAGAGGGCGAACGGCCCGCCCGAGACGTCCGTCGCGCGCAACTCCCGGCCGGAGGCGAGACTCCACGTCCGGATACGCCCGTCGTCGCAGACCGAGACGACCGTCGCTCCGTCCGCGGCCAGCGCGACCGCGCCCACGGCCGACGGGTGGGGGAGCCGTCCAGTCACCACACGCGGAACGCCCGGCCCCCGGCCGCGCCCCTTGCGCAGCCGGATCGCGGCCGAGAAGCCCTCGCCCGCTCCCCCCTCCGCGCCCTCGTCCTGGGCGCCCCGGCCGCCGGAGTACCCTCGTCTTCGCAGCGTCCGGACCGAGTCCGCGACGTCGGACACCATGAACGACGAGGCGGACCCAAACAGGAAGCAGCCGAGGAGCAGGATCAGGCCGAACGCAACCGGATACCGCCCAAGCGCAAGGTTGGGGTCGAAGCTCGCGCCCTCCAGGGAGGACAGCAGCGAAATCCCCGCCCCGCCCGCCGTGGCGAGCGAGAAGAGCCCGGTGGCGGTGAGGAACATCCCGTAGATGAGGCCCGCCTCCGTGTGTCCGTAGGGCCGGTCCTCCAGCCGGAGCAGGGAAGCGTTCGCGGCCCGCCACAGGCCGAATTCACAGAGCAAGCCCAGGAGGACGATCCCGAGGACCGGCAGCGCCCCCGAAAGGCTTCGCGCCTGGCGGTCCGCCCAGCCCTCCGCAGAGGAACTTTTTTTTGCCGCCCGCTTCTCCTCCTGTTCCGCGAGCGCGAAATCCACCCACGGCTGGAGCACCTTTTTGGCATCGGCGGCGCGGCGGCAGGTCTCGCACCGACGAAGGTGCGCCTCCCGCTCGGACGACCGCTGCTCCTTGCGCGCCGTGAGCTCCCGCAGCAGCTCGGGGCAGCTGGACGGTGCGGGCGGCCGGCGTGCCGCCGGATCGGCGGCGGCCCCGCAGACGGCGCAAGTGTCCGGATGCTCCCGCCGCAGGTCGTCGAGCGAGCGCCGGAAGGCCTGTTCCCGCTCCTTCTCCTCCGGACACTGGGCCGAGAGCGTGCCGGCCGCGAGGCCGAGAAACGCGAAGCAGACAGCGGCGAGCCTGGCTACTTTTCGACGACAGCGCCCAGACCGCCTGAAGGCGGTACTACGAACAGTAGGTTCCGAGAGCAGCACCCACTGTTTGTAGTACCCCCTTCAGGGGGCCTACGAAAAGTAGCCACACCCATTCTCAATGACCACCTCGGAACGAAGCCCGGGCATGGAATCGCGGACTCTGAGCCTTGAACTTTGAGCCTTGCCTGAAAATTGATCATTGAGCCTTGAGCCTTTTCCTGAGGAGCTCCCCGGTTTCCGAGTTGCAGGAGTTGTTTCTTACCGGCCCTTAGCGAGATCGACTCCGGCGTGCGCAAGTCGGCCTCGAGGCCGCTCCCTCACGGTCGCGGTTCCGTTTTTCGCGCCTCTGCGGCCAAAGGGTCCTTCCCAGGGTCGTCCATCTCACCAGAAGCCGCCGCTCGACCGCAACGCGCCGCCTTCCACTCTCCGTCTCCCGCCCTCACTCCCCCAGCTCCGAGCCGACCGCCCGTTCCAGCTCCGCCAGGCGCATGCCGAGGTCCGCGAGCGTGCGATGAAACGCGAGCTTCAGCCCGCGCACCATGCGTTCGCTGTCCACGAAGGTCAGGAAGTCCACGAGGTCCGTTTCGTAGGCCTTCCTCGCCGACTCCAGGGCCTGCTCCGCCGGCGGCAGGATCGACTGCCGAAACAGGTCGGCCAGCCGCCTCGCGGTCTCCACCTTCACGAAGGCCTCCTCGACCTCGCCAAGCGTGCGGTTTCGGGTCGCGAGGACCTCCGAGCGCGCGGCGGCCGCCGACGCCCGCGCCTCCTGGAGCGCGTAGGTCCATTTCGGATTGAACCAAGGGACGTTGAAGGAAACCCCCGCCATCCATCGGTCCTCGAGGTCCTCCCGCGGATCGCTCATCCAGCGCAGTTCCAGCCCAAGGTCGGGGAGCCAGCGCTCCTTCTCCGCCAGCTCCCGCGCCTTCACGCTCTTCGACAGCTCCGCCCACGCGGACCTCAGCTCCGGCCTCCGCTGGAGCGCCAGCCGGCGCAGCCGTTCCACGCCCTGCGCCGCGACGTCGGGCAGCGTCGTCGGGGCGGGTCCGAGCGGCGCGCTCGGCGGGCGGGAGAGCGCGCGATTGAGCGCGAGCCGCGCCACGGTCCGCTCCCGTTCGAAGACGAGCAGATCGCTCTGGAGCTGCGCCACCTCCACCTGGGCCTTCAGCACCTCCGTCTGCCGGCCCTTGCCGTTCTGGTACTTCACGTCCGCGACCTTCGCGATCTGCTCGAGGAGCGCGACCTGCTCCCGCTGGATCGCGATCGCGCGTTCGGCGCCGTACAGCTCGTGAAAGGCCCGCTTGACCTCCGCGACGAGGTCGCGTTCCTTCGCGGTGAGGTTCTGCTCGGCCACGGTCGCCTCCAGCTCGGCCACGTCCGCGCGGAGGCTCAGCTTCGGCGGGAGGACCAGCTCCCGCGAGACGAAGCCCTCGCGCTGGCCGCGCGTCGGGTCCGACGTGGACGCCGGGACGTCGTCGAACTCGACGCCCACGCGGGGATCGGGCTGCGCCGACGCCTGCGGGATGCGCGCCTTTGCCGCGGCCACCCTCGCTTCGGCGGCCTCGCGTTCGGGGTTTCGACCCAGGACGCGCGCGACCAGGGCCGGGAGCGCGAGCGGCACGTCCTGCCGGGACAGCTCGTCCTCCGGGGCCGTGGGCGCCGGGGAGGCGGCTGCGCCGGGCGGAGTGGTGGGGTCCGTCTCGAGCGCGGGGTCCGCCGCGCGCGCGGCAGCTCCCGCCTCCGCGTAGCGCTCGACGAGCGCACGATCCCCCGGGGAGAGCCGGTTGCCGACGCAGCCGGCGAGCAGGCAAGCGCCGGCCGCGGTGGCGATTGCCGCTCGACGCATCGCCGGAGAACGCGAAAACGCGATCATGGGGCACCCTCCATTTCATGGTGAGGATCGTCCACGGTCGGACGGCCGGTGGCCCGTTGACGAAGTCCAGACACGATGCCTGGGGGCGCGGGCCTCCGGCCCGCGCGAATGGCCGCACGAGCCGCGACTTGCGGCAACTCAGTTGACGACTGTTTCCGACGTCCGTCCACGAACCACGAACCACGAACCACGAGTGACGAGGTCGAGGCCGAGGGAGCGCTCGGACACGCTGAGACCGCTCGCTCACGCTCGCGGTTCGGTGGTTTCGCCGGCCAGCCGCGCCCGCAGGCGCCGGCGGCGCTCCCAGTAGAACAGCACCGGCAGGAAGATGTCAATCACCTCGTCGGCGACGAGGATCCCGCCGAGGATCGGCGCGGCCATCGGCCGCATGAACTCCGCCCCGACACCCGTCGCCCACAGCATCGGGATCAGCGCGAGGATCGTCGTCCCCTCCGTGAGGAGCTTCGGCCGCAGTCGTTGCACGGCCCCTTCCATCACGGCCTCGCGGATTTCGGCCTCGCTCGAGATCTTCCCGATCCCGCCGCGCCGCTCGATCGACTCCCGCAGGTAGACGAGCATGACGATGCCCGTCTCCGTCGCGAGCCCGAAGCACGCGATGTAACCGACCCACACCGCCACGCTGAAATTGTAGCCCCACAGCCATTGGAAGAGGGCGCCGCCCGCAACCGCGCCGGGCACGGCCAGGAACATCATGAGCGTGTCGGGCAGGTCCCGGTACGTGACGTAGAGGAGGACGAAGATCACGACCAGCACCAGCGGGAAGACGACCGTCAGCGTCTTCTGCGCGCGCATCTGGTGCTCGAACTGGCCGCTCCACTCGAGGTGGAAACCGGGGGGCAGCTTCACCCGCGACTCCACGGCCTGCTTCGCCTCCTCGACGAAGCCCACGATGTCGCGGTCCCGCACGTTGAGTTGGACGTACGCCCGCAGGGACCCGTTCTCGCTCTTGATCATGCTGGGGCCGGGCCGGATCCGCACGTCCGCGACCTGGGAGAGCGGGACTTGGCGAAGCCGTGCGCGGCCGCCGGCCCCGGCGCGCAGGCTCCGGGTCGCTGCGCTCGCGGGAGCGGCGCCTCCGGCCATGTTCATCCCGTCCTGGCCCTCGCCGCCTGGAGCCATGTCGCCCTCGCCGCCGCCGACCGGGACGAGGATGGTCTTCACCGCCTCCTCGTCCTCGCGCAAGTCCCGCGGGTACCGGACCCGCACCGGAAAGCGCCGTCGTCCCTCGACGGTCATCGTGATCTCCTTGCCGCCGAGCGCGACCTCGATCACGTCCTGGATCGCCTCCACGCTCGCCCCATAGCGCGCCGCCCGCCGCCGGTCGATCTGGACCTCGAGATAGTTCTCGCCGACCACCTGGTCCGGGAAGACGTCCACCGCGCCCCGGATCCGCTTCATGACCGCGGCGATTTCCTCGGAGACCCGCTGGATCTTCTCGAGGTCGTCGCCGAAGACCTTCACGCCGATCATCGTGCGCACACCCGTGGCCAGCATGTCGACGCGATTGATGATCGGCTGCGTCCAGATGTTTCCCCAGCCCGGCACCTGCAGCTCCGAGTCCATCTCCTGCACGACGTCGCTCTTCAGTTTCTGCCAGAGGAAGAGCTCGCGCAGCGGCTCCCGCGTTTCCAGTTCGGCGCGGAGCGCGACCAACTCGCCGGCCGCGGCCTCGCGACCGGCCAGTCGCCGCGTCGACGCGGAGGCGACCAGCTCTTCGAGCACGCACCACGCGAGCGTCCCCGGCGCCCGATCCTGGAGCTCCCAGTTAAGCTGCCGCACGCGCTCGATCATCAGCTCGCCGTGGCGAGCCTCCAGCTCCGCGCGCCACCGAAGCGCCAGCGACGGGCGCTCCTGCCCGGTCACGGCGCCGAGCAGCTCTTCGATGCGGGCGCGCGGCGTCTCCGGCTCGACCAGCAGGTCCGGACGCGGCTCGACCGCTCCATCCGCAGCCAGCTTGTCCACGATCCGCCGGAGGCAGGTCCCGACGTCCCCCGCGAGCACCCACTCGTCGAAGGCCGCGCCGAACTCGGCCGCAAGCTGTTCGTCGAAGGGGATCCACGCCGTCTCGGAAACCTCGCGTCGAAGGGCCCCCTTCGTCCGAAGCAGCTCGGTGACGCGGGTGCGGAGCAGGCGGAGCAGTTCGCGCGCCTTCGCCGGCACGTGCTCGCGGAGGCGGCGCATGCACAGCTCGCGCATGTGCCGATCGAAGCGGGTCGCGGCCTCCATCGCGGCCGCGTTGACCAGGCCCTCGTCGTGTTCGTCGAGCGCGCGCCCGAGCGCATCGGCGGCGGCCGGGCCTGTGAGGACGCCGCGCGCGTAGCGCCATGCCTCCGGACTCGGGATTTCCCCGCGGGGCGCGCCGACGCGCGGCGCCGCCAGGAAGACGTCCGCGGCCAGGGCGAGCGACGCCGCGTCCTCGTGTCGATCCGCGCCCAAGGCGGCGGCGGCGTCCGTGAGCGCATCGAGCGCGAGCACTCGTCGGCCGGGCTCGGGCGCCGGCGCGGCGAGCAGCAGGTCGAGCGCCCGGATCGCACCGGCCACGCCCTTCGACAGCTCCAGGCGGCGCTCCGGGCGCGCCCGCAAGAAGCCCGCGTGCTCCAGCGCCTCGCGCGCGGTCCGCGCCGTCGCGAGCGTGTCCCCGAAGTTCACTTTTCGGCGCGGCCACCACCCGCGCGGCCGCAGGCTCACGACCGTTTCCACCATGTCGACCGGGGCCGGATCGGTGGGCGTGTCGGCGCGGCCCGCCTTCCCGACCACCTGGTGCACCTCCGGAAACCGCAGCAGCAGAGCGTCGCGCTCTTTGAGGTCGTCCCCGGCCTGCGTGATGTTCGCGTTCGGCGTCGTGACCGGCATGTCCATGATCGCCAGCTCGTCGAGGGGCGGCATGAATTCCTCGCCGAGCGGATGGAGCAGGCGGAACGCGCCGAGCGCCGCGACGAAGAGCACGACGAGGCAGACGAGCGGGCGCCGGGCGACGAGGAGCGTCGAGACGGCGATGAGGAACGGGACGCCTGCGACGAAAAAGATCCACGGCACTTTCTGGGGGAAGAGAGGCAGCCCGGAGACGAGGAAGACGCCCGTGAGGACGACGATCGCGTCCGGGTGGGAGAGGAAGAAGGAGAGCATGGGCCGATAGATGTCGGCGAAGGAGCGGACGAGCCAGACGTCTTCCTGCGAGCGCAGGCGCCCGCGCACAAAGGTCGGGATCAGCGCGGGCACGAGCGTGATAGCGAGGACCGCGACGCCGACAAGGGCGAAGGACTTGGTGAAGGCGAGCGGGTGGAACATCTTTCCCTCGATGCCGCCGAGGACGAAGATCGGCGCGAAGGACAGGAGCATGATGAGGATCGAAAAAAAGAGCGGTCCGCCGACGACTTTGCAGGCTTCGAGCACGAGGGGGCGGGTGTCGCCGGTCACTCGTCCGTCGGGGAAATGGTCGTGGAGGCGGTGGTAGGCGTTTTCGGTCATGACGATGCCCGCGTCCACGAGGACGCCGATCGAGATGGCGATCCCGGAGAGGGACATGATGTTGGACGGGACGCCGAGGTAGTACATGAAGATGAAGGAGACGAGGACCGCGAGCGGGAGGGTGGAGCAGATGACGAGCGCACTGCGGGCGTGCTGGAGGACGAGGTAGACGACGAGGCTCGCGATCACGATCTCCTCGACGAGCGTGCCGGCGAGGGTGTCGATGGAGGCGTGGATGAGCGCGGTGCGGTCGTAGAAGGGGACGATGCGGACCCCCGCGGGGAGGCCCGGCTGCAGCTCGGCGATCCGGGCCTTGATCCGCTCCGTGACGGCCAGCGGATTCTCGCCGTAGCGCATCATGACCACACCGCCCACGGCCTCGCAACCGCCCTTTTCGAGGACGCTCCGCCGAAAGGCCGGCCCGAGCTGCACGGCGCCGAGGCGGCCGACCGTGATCGGGATGCCGCCGCGCTCCGCGACCACCACTTCCGAGACGTCCTCGACCCCGCGCAGCCAGCCCACGCCGCGCACCAGGTACTCGGAGCCGCCCTTGTGGACGACTTTGCCGCCGACGCTGGAGTTCGACGACAGCACCGCGCGGAAGACCTGGCCGAGGCCGAGGTCGTAGGCGCGGAGCCGGTTCGGATCGACGTCGATCTGGTATTCGCGCACGAAGCCCCCCACGCTCGCGACCTGCGCCACGCCCGGGACCGCGTTGAGCGGGTAGCGCACGTCCCAGTCCTGGATCGCGCGGAGCTCGTCGAGCCCCTTTCCTTCGCCTTCGATCGTGTACCAGAAGATCTGCCCCAGCGCCGTGGCGTCGGGCGCGAGGTAGGGGACCACGCCCGGCGGCAGGAAGCTGCCGGCGATCGAGAGTCGCTCCAGGACGCGCTGGCGCGAGAAATAAAAGTCGATCGAGTCGTCGAAGATGACGTTGATCATCGAGAAGCCGAACTCGCTCGTCGCTCGGATCGACTTCACGCCCGCGAGCCCCTGGAGGTTCACGGAGAGGGGATACGTGACCTGGTCTTCCAGCTCCTTCGGGCTGCGGCCTTCCCAGTCGGCCCAGACGATGACCTGGTTTTCGGAGAGGTCGGGGATCGCGTCGATGGGGGTACGGTAGAGACAGTAGACGCCCCAGAGGCTCACCGCCCCGACGAGGAGCAGGACGAGGAAGCGGTTCCGAACCGAAAACTCGATGATGGCGGAGATCATTTCTTCGTCTCCTGACCGCTGGCCCCGAAGTAGGCGGCGCCGGCCGCGGGGTTCAGTCGCGCCTCGGCGTCCAGGAGGAAGGCCCCGGCGGTGACCACGCGGTCCCCTTCCGCGAGCCCGGAAAAGACGGGGTACTCCTCGCCCGCGCGGGGGCCGAGCTTGACCTCCACGGCGTCGAAGACCCCGTGGCCGCGGTCGAGGAAGACGCTCTTGCGCAGGCCGGTGTCGATCACGGAGGCGAGCGGGATGGCGAGGACCTGCTCAAATTCCATGTGGTGCATCTCCCCCTTGCAGTCGGGGCAGAGCATCTTGCCGTCCGCGGTGCGCACGGGGTGATTCGGGCACAGGAAGCCTTCCGTGAGCCGGACGGCCTCGCTCACGATGCGGAAGGCGAGCTTCTTCGAGCATTTCGCGCAGGTCCCCGGGTGGTCGGAGACCTGGTCGGCGTGCGCGGGGCAGACGAAGACGAGCTTCGAGCCGGGCGCGATGTGACGCGGCTCCAGCTCCATTCCTGCGCAGGTCTCTTTGAAGCAGCGGCCGGGCTTGTCAAAGACCTCCTCCGGGTGGACGTCGCAGACGTAGATCGTGCGTTCGCCGGCCGGCGCGGTGGGTGCTGGGGGCGCAGCAGCCGGTGAGGCCGACTCGCCGGTACCGGGCGCGGGGGTTGGGGCGGAGGAGGGGGCGGAGGAAGGAGTGGGCACGCGGTAGCGCTCGTCGAGCAGCATGCCGCAGATCGGGCACGGGCCGGGCGTCTCGCGGGTCCCCGCGTCCATGGTGCATTTATAGAGCGCGTGCCCCGCCGCGCCGCCGGCGGACGAGCGGGCGCGCTCCGCCTCCTGCACCCCGCCTTTTTTTACGAGCTGCATGTTGCACTTCGGGCACGGGCCTGGCTGGTCCGACCGGACCTCCGGGCAGTTCGTTCAGCAGCCGTAGAAGACCTCCGCGTGCCGACCGACCGGGACCCGGAGGATCGCGGAGACGAACATGCCGGGCTTCAGCTTGCGCTCCGGGTTCGGCACGTCGATCCGGACGCGCACCGTGCGGGTCTCCGGCTGGAGAGCGGGGGCGACGAAGGCGATGGTCCCTACGAAGGGCTCGGCGGGGAAGGCCTCGTTCACCAGCTCGACCGTCTGGCCGATTTCGAGAAGGGGGACGTCGCTCTCGAACACCTCGACCTGGGCCCAGACGTTCGAGAGGTCCGCCACCGTGTAGGGGTCTTCCCCGACCTGGAGGTAGTGGCCGGCGTGGATTTCCTTCTCGATCACGACCCCGGAGAGCGGCGAAAAAATGGTGACGGCGTGCTGCGCCTGCCGGCTCTTTTCCAGCTCCGCGAGCTGCTCGTCCGTGAGCCCCCACAGCCGGAGCCGGTCGCGGGCCGACTGGCTGACGCGTTCGGAGGCCGCCACCGGCCCGGTCGCGCCCGCTGCCGGCGCCCCCGCCGGCGCCTGCGCCGTGTCGTTCGCCTTCAGCGAGAGGACGTACTCCTCCTGCGCGGAGACGAGGTCGGGGCTGTAGAGTTTGTAGACGGGGTCCCCTTTGTGAACCTCGACGCCGGCGAAGTTCACGTACAGCTCTTCGACGCGGCCGGCGACGCGCGCCGAGATGTGCGCGAGCCGGGTCTCGTCGTAATCGACGGTCCCGACCGCGCGGACCTCGCGCACGAGCGCCCGATAGCGGACCTCGGTCGTCGCGACGCCCGCCTGCCGGATGCGGTAGGGTGAAAGCTGTAGACGCGAGAGGATGCCGGGCGGGAGACGGGTCGGCTCGCCGCGCTTGCGCTTCGAAAGCGGCATACCGCAGATCGGACACTTCTGCTTCGGGTCGTCCCGCACTACGCTCGGGTGCATGGGGCAAAACCATTCGAAGTCCCCCTGCGCGGCGTCTTCGGCCCCCCGCGGGCGCGTCATGCGGTCGACGTAGGCGAGGATGAAGCCCCAGTTCCCGACGACGAGGCCGACGACGACGAAGACGAAGAGGAACCGCAGGCGGACGAACAGGATTTGAAGGCCGGACCGGAAGGCGCTCATCGCAAACTCCTCTCAGGATCCCGGGAACGCGCACGGGCAAGCTTCGTGCGCAAGGCCGGCCGGGCGCGAACTCCGCTCGGACTTCGGGCGGGGCGGACGCCGGCTCGGAGGCGGGACGAGGGAGGAGCGGATCAGATGCGGAGGATGGGATGGAGTGCGGGCGTGGAGGTGGGGGGCGACTCCGCGGGCGCGGGGTCGCGCGCGGCAAGCGCGAGCTCGCCGGCGAGCGTCATCGGGGAGTCGAACGCGGGCGCGCCGCAGAGGCCGGGTCGGGGGCCGTGCACCCCGCCGGGCGCGGCCGCGAGGGCCGGCGCCGGCGCGAGGAGGGTCGGGGAACCGACGGGCGGACACGCGCAGTCGTGGTCCGGCTGGTGGATCGAGGTGCCCGACGTCGCCTGCGCGACGTGGCAGCACGCATGGGCCGCCGCCACGGCATCGGCGGCGGCGGACGCGATCCCGTTCCCTGGCGCCGACTGCGCCGTGAACGTCGCATCCGGCCCGGACCCGCACGGCAGCGAGCCGCCGCAGGGGCAGCCGCAGCGACACGCCTGCGGGCCCAGCAGCGCGAACGCGGCGACCAGCGCCACGAGGTGGGCGAGCTTGCGGATGGCGGGCCAGCCGCGGAGGTTCGACTTCTTCATGTCGGCCATTTAACGGCCTTTGCTTCCGCGGTGTCAAGGGGAAAGTGCCGGAAGGGGCGGGACGTAGCCCAGCCCCGGCGTGCAACGCCGGCGGGCTCCGGCCTATTTCCGAAAAGGGGAGGGCGCACCACTCGGCCGCCAACCGTCACCCAATGGACGAGCCAGCGAACACGCCGAGGACACCGAATCAAAAAAAAGCCGCGAACCGAGGAGCGCCGTCAAACCGAACCGCGACCGTGAGGGAGCGGTCTCAGCGTACTCGACGGCCCCCTCGTATCCAACTCCGCCGGCGATCGGCAGGAAGTGGCGGCCAAGGGGGAAGCCTCCCGAAGGCGCTCGTGGCCCGCTCTCCGCCCGTCCGAGGCGCGCCCGAAGCGCACCCACGGCCCGCGGAGCCGGATCGCAGGTTCGCCATCCTTCCGCGGCGGCGTCCGCCGCAAGGCCCGGCACGCAGCGCCTGTCGCTTGACGGGCGAGGCCCGCCGGTGCTATGCTGCACGGCCGTGTTATCCTCCCCCATCGACGCCGGCGCGGCGAGCGAATCGCCGCCCCGGGGCCGCAAGGAGTCGCCCATGGCCTTCGCCACCATCCCCGAAATCCTCGACGACATCCGCGCGGGGCGCATGTTCGTCCTCGTGGACGACGAGAACCGCGAGAACGAAGGGGACATCACGATCGCCGCGGAGAAGGTCACGCCCGAGGCGATCAATTTCATGGCCCGGTTCGCGCGCGGACTCGTGTGCCTCGCGATGACCGAGGAGAAATGCGCGTCGCTCGGCCTGCCCATGATGGTCGAGTCGAACACCTCCCGCTTCGGGACGGCCTTCACCGTCAGCGTCGATGCGGCCTCCGGGGTCTCCACCGGGATCTCCGCCTTCGACCGCGCCCACACGATCCTCACGGCCATCCGCGACAAGGCGCGACCCGAGGATCTCGTGCGGCCCGGGCATATCTTCCCCCTGCGCGCGCGCACCGGCGGCGTGCTCGTGCGCGCCGGACAGACCGAGGGCTCCGTGGACCTCGCCCGCCTCGCCGGCCTCGACGCCTCGGCCGTCATCTGCGAGGTCATGAAGGACGACGGCACGATGGCGCGCGTGCCCGACCTCGAGGAGTTCTGCGCGCAGCACGACCTCAAGATGTGCTCCATCGCGGAGCTGATCCAGTACCGACGGCGCAAGGAGCGCCTCATCGAAAAGCTCACGGTCACGAAGCTCCCGTCGCGCTACGGCGAGTTCACGCTGCACCTGTACAAGTCGCTCGTCGACGAATACCTCCACATGGCGATCTGCGCCGGCGACATCGGCGCCGAGGTGAACGGGGAGAAGGTCGTCCACCCGGAGCCGATCCTCGTGCGCGTCCATAGCGAGTGCCTGACCGGGGACATCTTCGGCTCGATGCGCTGCGACTGCGGCGAGCAGCTTCAGTCCTCGCTCCTCACGATCGCGCGCGCCGGCAAGGGCGTGGTCCTCTACATCCGGCAGGAGGGACGCGGGATCGGCCTGGAGAACAAGCTGCGGGCGTACGCGCTCCAGGACCAGGGGCTCGATACCGTCGAGGCGAACCAGAAGCTCGGCCTGCCCGCGGACCTGCGCGAATACGGGATCGGCGCGCAGATCCTGCTCGATCTCGGCATCCGAAAGCTGAGCCTCCTTACGAACAATCCGCGGAAGATCGTCGCCCTGGGCGGCTACGGGCTCGAAGTGGCGGAGCGTCACCCGATCGAGGCCCTGCCGACGCAGGTGAACGCCCGATACTTGCGCACGAAGCGCGACAAGCTGGGTCATCTCCTGTCGATGGACGCGGAGCCCGCGCCCTCGTGCGACCGCGGCGAGGGAGGAGGGGGCGGCGGCACGAACGGGGACGGCGCGGGCGAGGGTCACCGATGACGCAGCCCGCACCGTCGAGCACCGGCACGGGCGCGACGCAGGCAAGCGCGTCCGCGGCGGGGCCGGCCCCCGACGCGCGGCCCGCCCCCCGCGAGGTCGCGGTCGGCCGGGTGCGCATGGGCCGCGGCCGGCCTCTTTTTTTCATCGGCGGCCCTTGCGTGATCGAGTCGGAGGAGGGCTGCGTCCGGGCGGCGCGCCGGCTCGCGGAGCTGACCGGGGAGCTGGGCGTGCCTTTCGTTTTCAAAGCGTCGTTCGACAAGGCGAACCGCTCGTCGATCGCGGGCTTTCGCGGCCCGGGTCTCGTCGAGGGCCTGCGCATCCTGGCGCGCGTCCGCGCGGAGGTCGGCGTGCCGGTCCTCTCCGACATCCACGAACCCGCGCAGGCCGACCCGGCGGCGGCGGTGCTCGACTGCCTCCAGATCCCGGCCTTCCTGTGCCGGCAGACCGATCTGGTCGTCGCCGCCGCGCGCACGGGCAAGCCCGTGAACATCAAGAAGGGGGAGTTCATGGCCCCCTGGGACATGCGGCACCTGGCCGAGAAGGCCGCGGCCTCGGGGAACGACCAGATCCTCCTGACCGAGCGCGGGACCACGTTCGGGTACAACACGCTGGTCGCCGACATGCGCTCGATCCCCGAGATGCGGCGGCTCGGCTGGCCCGTGGTCTTCGACGCCGGGCACAGCGTGCAGGCCCCGGGCGGGCGCGGCGGCAGCTCCGGCGGCAACCGGGAGATGATCCCCGTGCTGGCGCGGGCCGCGGTGGCCGCGGGCTGCGACGGCGTCTTCTGCGAATGCCACGAGGACCCCGACCGCGGTCTCTCGGACGGGCCGAACATGGTCGCCCTGCGCGAGCTCCCCGCCCTGCTGGCGACGCTGCTCGCGATCCGGCGCGCGGTGGCCGCCGACGTGGAGGCATGGTGGACTTTCAATATCGATCCTGGGGGTGCACGACATGGGGACGATTGAAGCGGAACGGGTTCGCGACGGAACCACGGAACCGCGACCGTGAGGGAGCGGTCTCCGCGCGTTCTTCCAGAGCCGCGGATTCGACCTCGCTGCCCGATGGGTTCACGGGACGCTCCCATGCGGGTCGGCGGCCTCGAACCGGGGGGCGTGGCAGGACGCCCCCAGACCGCTCCCTCACCGTCGCGGTTCGGTCTCCACGCGGGACGCGCCTGCGACGGAAACGAAGGACTCGCCGAAACGACATGGAAGCCCCACGAGTGGCCCGTTGACGGACTTTGAACACAGTCGTCAACCCTGTCACGGCGCATCGTACCCCATGCGGCCGTTCGCGCGGGCCGGAGGCCCGCGCCCCCAGGCATCGCGTCTGGACTGCGTCCACGGTCCACGAGCGGCTCGGCGCCTGGACTTCGAGGTGCGAAGAAGACGGCCCGGGGTTGCCGCGAGGATCTGAATACCGGCCGGCGATGTCACGTTTCGCCGGGAATAAGCCGGCCCGGCTCCCGGTTGTAGGGCCTGTAGACCACAGGGGGGTTGCGCCCGCGGTCGACGGCTCCTTCCTTGGAAGGTCCAGGCGGTGGCTGCTTCCCCCGACCCCGCGAAATGTCTGGAGTTCGAGCGGCTGTTCCGTCCGCTCCTCGACAGCCTCCATCGGACGGCCGCCCGTCTCACGCGGGACGCCGTCCGCGCGGAGGACCTCGTCCAGGAAACGGCGCTCAAGGCCTTCCGCAGCTTCGAGCAATACGAGGCCGGCAGCAATTTCAAGGCGTGGGTCTTCCGGATCCTCACGAACGAATACATCAATCTCTACCGACAGCGCGCCCGCCGGCCCGCCGTCGTGGATTTCGCCGAGGTGGAGCCCGTCTACGAAGAGGCCACCGAGGACCCGCAGTTCTTCACGCGCGAGGAGTCCGACGTCCTGCGCGAACAATTGACCGACGAGGTCACCCAGGCTTTGGACCGGCTGCCGGCCGAGTTCCGGGAAGCGTTGCTCCTCTCCGTCTTCGAAGGCTTCTCGTACCGGGAGCTGAGCACGACGCTGGGCGTGCCGATGGGCACCGTGATGTCCCGGCTGTACCGGGCGCGGCAAGCGCTCCAGAAGGACCTGCGGCACACCGCCGAAGAAGCGGGAATCTTGAGGCGGACGGCAACCACATGAAGTGCCCGGATGCGAGGAGGCATTTGTACGCCCTCCTCGACAACGAACTGGACGTCGAACGCAATCTCGAGGTGCTCGGCCACCTCGATCGGTGCCCGGAGTGCGCGCGCATCGCGAGTGGGACCCGGGCCTTCGAGCAGATGATCCGCGAAAAGGACCCGCCGCTGCCGACGCCCGCCGGCCTCGCCGACCGCATCTTCACGGCCGTGCACGCGGAGGCCCTTCGCCTGTCGTGCGCCGCCGCGCCCCCCGCCGCCGCCGCACCCCGGCTTGCCCCTCCGCCGCCTTCCACAGCACCGCCGCCCGCCCCGGCCCAGCGAGCGCACGACTCCCACGGGGACCCGCAGCACCGACCCGCCGCGCCGGTCCGCCCGTTCCCCCGACGAGCGGTCGCGCTCGTCACCGCGGCCGCCGCCGGCGTCGCCTTCCTGCTGACCCAGCTCTTCGCCGTCCGAAATCCCGCGGAGGCGCTGGTCGCAGGGAGCGTCTCGCAGAGCGAGGCCGTCGTCTCCCACAGCGTCCCGCTCGAATTCTCCAGCTCCGACCTCGGGACCATCCGCGACCACCTGGCGCCGAAGGTCTCCTACGAGGTCTGCACCCACCACGACTTGCAGGGCGCGGGCTTCAGCCCCTCCGGCGGCGGGCTTTGCCGCTTTCCGAATCCCCCAAGCCCGCTGGCCGTCCTCATTCAGTACGCGGGCCTCGGGACCGAAGTCACCCACCTCGTCGTGCCGGACACCGGCATCCTGCTCGACCCTTCCCGCCTCCTGCCGCGATGCGCCGGCCTCTACGAATACAAGTGGCAGGGACACGAGGTCCTCATCTGCCGGTGCGGACCCTCGCTCTGCCTCTTCGTCTTCCGGTCCGACCAGGATGTCCGCGGCCGCCTGCTTTCCTGCCTGGTCCGGTAGGCGAACCGCGCCCGAAAGCGCACCTCGTCCGCCCTCCAATCCCACCCAAGCCGCTCCTCTCGTCCTCGGCGTTTTCGGCGGCTTCAGGGGCTCGTCCGCCCCCGCCCGCCGGTGCGTGGCCGGAAAGCGGTTGACTTCCCCCGCGGCGCCGCGCTAGACTGGTGGGTTCGAAGCGAGCGACCGAGGTCCGCGAGACCACGGCCTCCCGCCTTCCTCCCCCCCCGCGCGACCGCCCGCCGCCCCGTCGTTTCCGAGGAGGATCGGATGGATCTCAAGAAGCTCTTCTCCACCATGGTCAACGAGCGCGCCTCCGACCTCTTCATCAAGGTGGGCGTCCCCCCCGCCGTCCGCGTGGCCGGGAAGGTCCGCTCCCTCGAATTTCCGCCGATCACCACGGAGTCCGCCCACGAAATGCTCAACCTCGTCGCCGACGCCCGCGCACGCCGGCTCTTCGACGACGGCGGCGAGGCGGACTGCGCGTACGAACTGGCCGGCGTCGGCCGCTTCCGCGTCAACGTCTTCCGCCAACGCGGACACACGGGCTTCGTCTTCCGACTCGTCAACGCCAGCGTCCCCACCCTGGAGGAGCTGCGCCTCCCCGCCCCCCAGCTCAAGAAGCTCGGCACCCTTTCCCGCGGGCTGGTCCTCGTCACGGGCATCGCCGGCAGCGGCAAGTCCACCACGCTCGCCTCCATGCTCTCCTACGTCAACGAGAACTACCAGAAGCACATCATCACCATCGAAGACCCGATCGAGTACATCTTCACCGACAAGAAGTCCCTCATCGAGCAGCGCGAACTGGGGATCGACACCCAGAGCTTCGCGGGCGCGCTGAAATACGCGATGCGCGAAAGCCCCGACATCATCATGATCGGCGAGATGCGCGACCTCGAGACGATGGACGCCGCCATCAACGCCGCCGAGACGGGACACTTGGTGCTTTCGACCCTGCACACCATCAGCGCGATGCAGACGGTCGAACGCATCATCAACATGTACCCGCCCCACCAGCACGCCTTCCTGCGCGAACAGCTCGCCATGGTACTCGAGGGCGTCGTCTCTATGCGCCTCATCCCGACGAAGGACGGGCGCGCGCGCGTCCCCGCCGCCGAGATCATGATGGCGACCCCGACGGTCCGCGAGCTGCTCTACGCCGGCAAGACCCGCGAGATCTACAAGGCGCTGAAGGAGGGCAGCTACTTCGGCACCCAGACTTTCAACCAGGCCCTCAAGGACCTCCTCCAGAAGGACATCATCACCGTCGAAGAGGCCCTTGCGAACGCGGACGCCCCTGACGAGTTGAAGCTCGAGATCCGGGGGATCCAGAAGGGGAGCCGCCCCCAGGACTTCACTTTCGAAAAGAAGGCCTAGCCATGAAAGCGACCGAGCTCTGGGACACCGTGATCTGGCTCATCAACATCCTCCTCGCGCTCGCCATCATGGCGTTCTCGTTCCTCTTCATCCTGATACCCAGCCAGCGGGTGGACGGGCTCGTGTCGATCGAGAAGCTTCGCGCTTCGACGAGCGGGGACGACGACATCCCCGAGACGCCGCGCCGCGAGGCCGATTGGTTCCGCTCCACCTGGGAGTCCAGGTTCAGCCAGCCCGAGGCCCCGCCCCCCGAGCGGCCGGTGGTCACGCCGGGCAAGGTCTACGGCTATCTCGGGCAGATGGGAAAAGACGGCGCGATCCTCGAAGTGAAGGCCAGCAAGGAGCAGAAGGTCTACCAGGTCGGCCAGCGCACGGAGCCCGAGGGATTCCTGATCGTCGAGAACCTCTCGAACGGCGTCTGGATCGAGTACAAGGACGGCGCCGGCAAGCCCGCGCGCATCTTCCTGAACGAGAAGGGGGAGACGGGCGCCGCGGGACCCGCTGCCGGGGCGGGCTCGGCCGCGCCTGCCGGCGCCGCCCAGGGTTCCGCGCCGGCACCGGCACCGGCCGGAGGACGCGGGGCGGCGGCGGCTCCGGGCGGAGGAGGCGGCGTGCCCGCGGGGGCGGGCGGCGGCGCCGCCGCGGCGCCACCGGAGGGCGGCGTCACCGTGGATCCGCAAGACCCCAACCACTTCCTGGTCGCGGCGGCGCAGCGGGAGTTCGTGTTCGAGAACGAGGAGCGGCTCTCGAAAGAGGTCGAGCTCTTCCCCTACGCCCCGGACGGGAAGCCGCAGGGCCTCCGCATCAAAGGCATGGTCGCGGACGCGCAGGCGCAGAAGTTCGGCCTGAAGGTCGAGGACATCGTGAAGAAGGTCAACGGGACCGCCGTCGACTCGCTCACGAAGATCCCCGAGCTCTTCCGGGACCAGAATCTCCGGGCGCAGACTTCGTTCGTGGTCGAGCTGGAGCGCGCGGGTCGCACCGTCGAGCTGCGGTTCGACATTCGCTGACGCGGACGTGGACGTGGAGCCGGCGACCGCGGCCCGCCCGATCCTGGCGATCGATCTGGGAAACACCCGGATCGGCGTCGAGGTCGTGTACAGGAACGAAGCGAGGGCGGGGGTTGCGGCGAGCGGGGCGAACGAAGGAGAACGGGCGGGGCCGGGAGCGGGGACAGCGCGAGCAGCCGGGACGCCCGACGGAGCGGGAAGCGGAGACACGCTGCGCTTTCGTCACCCGACGGCCGATGCCGCGTCGCTCGCGGCGGCATGGCGCGAGCGGGTGAAGGGCGACCGACCGGTCCCGGGCGTCGCGCTTCTCGCGTCCGTACATCCGCCGGCCGAGGCCGCGGTCGCGACGTGGTGCCGCGAGGCCTTCGGCCTGTCCCCGCTGCGACCGCGGGCCGACTTTCCGTTGCCGCTGCCGCTGCGCGTCCACCGGCCGGACCGCGTCGGCATCGACCGGCAGCTCAACGCCTTCGCCGCCTTTCGGCGGGTCGGCGGCGCGTGCATTGCCGTTTCGCTGGGTACGGCGATCACCGTAGACGCCGTTTCGGCCGCGGGCGAATTCCTCGGCGGGGCGATCTTCGCGGGGGCGGGTCTGGCGGCGGCCGCGCTCGCCGACCGGTGCGCGCTCTTGCCCGGCGTCACGCTCGACGAGGCGCCCGCGACCGCGCTCGGCCGGGACACGGAGGAAGCGATCCGCGCCGGCATCTGGTTCGGCGTGACCGGCGGCGTCCGGCGGCTTGTCGACCGTGCGCGCGAGGAGTTGGGCGGGCGCGCCGCGTTCCTTCTCACCGGCGGGGACGCGGAGCGCTTCGCCCCGGCCTTTCCGGACGCGGCCGCGGTCGTGGACGGCCTCGCGCTCGAAGGGCTCGTGCTCGCCTACCGCGAGTCCCTGCGGGCTTGACCCCTGCGACCGGCGCCCGCCACCAGCGGCAGGGCACGGCGTTGCCGTGCCCGCAATCGGAACCGCGACCGTGAGGGAGCGGTCTCATGGCCCGCGCAGAAAGGACTGTGCACGTCTTCTCCTCACGGCTCCTGAAGGCTCTGGCCCTCCGCGTCCCCGCGGCCACCGATCCACGGCGCGCACTCTTCCTCTCCGGAAGCCGAACCATGCCGCAACCGGCAGGCAGCAAGCAGCAGTCCGCAATCCCCAGGTCCTCGGGCGCTCGCCTCGACCTCACCGCGACCTACGTCTTCCTCGCCACGCCGCCCGGGAGCGGGGGGATCGCGCTCGTGGAGGTCATCGGCGCCGGCGCCGGCGCGCTCGTGCAACGGGTGTTTCGGCCGCGTGCGGCCGCCGCGGCGGGACCGCGCCGGCGACCGTCCCCTGGGCCGTCCTGCGACCCGACCGCCGCCGCGCCTGTGCTGGGCGACCTCGTGGATGAACACGGCGCGTTCGACGAAGCGCTCCTCTCAGGGCCGTCTGGCCCGGACGCGGTGGGGAGCTTCACGGGCCTGCCGACCGCAACCCTCTCCTGCCACGGCGGTCGCGCCCCGGTCCGGAAGCTGCTCCGGCTTTTGGAGACCGCCGGCGCGCTGCGCATGGACGACGAGGGGGTCGCCGACCTGGCGCTTGCCACAGGAAGGCTCGACCGGATCGGGCGCGAGGCCTGGCCGCGCCTCCGTTCGGCCCGGACCCGCCTGGCGACGGAGGTCTTCGCCCGCGCCCTCGCCGGGGAGCTGTGGCGCGCGACGGCAGAGGCGCGCGAGCTGCTGCGCGCCGCGGCCGGAGCCGACCACCCGGCCGCGCCCCTCGAGCGTGCGCACGTGCTCCTGGCACGGCTGGCGGCGGCCGCCCCGTTCGGACTCGCACTTGCGTTCCCGCGGCGCGTGGTGCTCGTGGGTCCGCCGAACGCCGGCAAGTCCACGCTCTTCAACGCCCTGCTCGGCGGCACTCGCGCGCTGGTCCACGCCGAGCCGGGGACCACGCGCGACTCGATCGAAGCGGAGGCCGCGATTCGCGGCGTGCCGGTCCTCCTCGTGGACACAGCCGGTCTACGGGAAACACCCGAGCCCGTGGAGGCCGCCGGCATCGAAGAGGCGCGGCGCCAGGCGGCGGCGGCGGACCTCCTGCTCGACGTGAGGGACGCGTCGGCGGCGCCTCTCCCATCCGCCCCATCCGCCCCTGCCGTGCCGTGCGCGTCGCCGCCGTCTGTGCGCGTGCTCGCGCAGTGGGATCGCGTGCCGCCCGGAACGAACCCGGACGCCGGCGTGCCGGTTTCCGCCACGCGCGGGACGGGCCTGGACGCGCTCTCCGCGGCGATCCTTCGCGCCCTCGGTCTCCCCGAAGAGCCCGCCCCCGCAGCGGCGCCCTTCACTCCCCGGCAAGCGGCCCTCGTTCGGAGGGCGCTCGCCCGCGCCGACGCCGCCCTTCAAGCCACGACCCCGGAGCTCGCACGCGCGCGGGCCGCGCGGGCATCGGCGTCGCTCGACCGGCTGCGGGGCCCGGCCGCGGCTGCACCCGAGCGACGGGTGTTGCGCGAGTGAGGCTCGATAGCGTTCAGCCCGAATGCGCGCAAGGTCGAACGCGTCCCTCTCTGGCGGCCTACTGCCGTTTCGTTCGAGCCTCGGACTCGGCCTTGTGGTGCAGGGCTTCCGCCCTGCACCGAACCGCCGCCTGCGGCCTCAAATCGCCGCGCCCCTCTCGCGAGGCCGACCGCGGCTTCTCGGAGCGTGGGCACGGCAGCGCCGTGCCCCTACCGAGAGCGAGCTTCGTCGTAGACGGGTGCACCCGCCACGCTAGCTCTACTCGAAGCGGACCCGCACCAGACAGAGCTCGCGCACCGCGGGCGACTGCCCGTCCACGACCAGGCGGCAGGGGGAGCGGGGCGTGGTGGCGAGGACCACGCTCCCCCCGGAACGCAGCCAGCGGGCGAGCTCGCCGTCCGGCCCCACCGAAGCTTCTCGCAGGAGCACCGCGACCCAAGGGACCTGGTCGTCCCAGCGGCCTCGCAAAAGCTGGTGGTAGGAAAAGCCGTAGTCCTGGTATTCCCGCAGAAAGTACTTGCGCCCGTGGCCCAGAGGCAGCGTGCGGGTTTCTCTCGGGGGCACGGTCCCCAGGCTGTTCCAGATCCAACCGCCGCGCGCGAGAGCGACGTTCTCCAGCGGGCCCTTGCTACGATTGTCCACGGTGAGGCCCTCCGGCCCCATCGACGCTCGGACGTCGAAGTCCGATCCCGCCGCGAAGCGCCACCGGGCTTCCACCGCCTGCGTCGTGCCGGATTGGAGCTCCACCCGCGATACCCTCGCGTCACCCCCCTCCTCGTGGTCACATGCCCCTTCCGCTTCCGTGAGCCATTCCAAGCCCTCGCCTGGAATGGGTCCGCAGGCGGTCACATGACAGTCGGGGACTTCACCCCGGACTCGAAACTCGCCCGCCCACGGACTGTAAAGGATCCCGTGAATTCGCGCTGAGCCTCCTCCATCGTTTCCATCCAGGTCCACAATGGAAACCTGGGGCAAGGCCAGAAGCTGCTCTCGCCCGTCCATGCCATAAATGTAGGCCGTCCACCCAAAGCCCGCCGAGGAGGCAAGGAGAAAACCCCACACCCAGGCCGGACGCCGGCAGCGGCGCACCAGCAGCCAAGCTCCCGGTCCCAGGACAAGGGCGTAGACCAGGAGGATCACGCGCAAACGGCCGAAGCGCACGCGGCCGAAAATCGCCACGGACTCCGCACTCTGGGCGAGCTGTCCCCAGGTCGCGGACCGGCAGGATGGAGTCGCGAGGTGCTCCGCATAGAGTCGGCTCCAGAAAGCGCCTCGACCGGGCCACGTCGCGAACGGCGCGGCCCACGGATCGAAGCGTACCCAACTGAACTGCCGCGACTTCACAACCAGAGGCACCTCGTCTTGCGAGACGAGCACTCGCGCACCCCACGGCAGGGACGCACCAAAAGCGGGAAACTTGCCGACCGCCGGCGAGGGGACGCCGGCGAAGCTCGCCACCGCCTCCGAGTGGAGCAAGGCGATGCTCGGCTCCCTGCCGGGAGCGCTTCCGATCAGGGCGCCGAAGTTTTCGGCGAACGGCCCGACCATTACGACACGACCGTCTCGCATCACCAGCTCAGTCAGCGGGCGCCGCTGTGCGGGCGTCAGCTCGACGCGGTGGGTCCAGGACTCGACGACCCAATCAAACTCGTCGTACGCCTCTGTGTCGGTCGGCGCGTCCGCCACGCCGAAACACACGACACGGGCCCCCTCCTCGGTGAGGGCTTCGAGATCCCGCGCTTGGCCCTTCCCTCTCCCGATGACAGCCACCGAGGGCGATGGCTCCCGAAGGCCATCCCCTTTCAAGACTCGCCTCCAGACCGCGCGCATCCCTTCCCACCTATCGAACGGCGGTGCGAACGGGTCGAAGGCGAAAAGGATCACCTCGCCCACGCCGCAGGGGCCGTGGAGCACGACCGGCAAACCGTCCTCCCGGACCAGGACGCGCCGGGAGAGTGCTTCGACCGATGTCGCCGAATACGGCTGTCCAGGCGGTTCGTCGGAACCCGCGAAGGCGGCGAGCCCGCGCGACGTTTCGAGTCTCCGGAGCGCGCCCAGTCCGGCGGGGAGCATCTCCGCCAGAACCGTCCCCTGCAGCGGGCCCCGACCCCGCGGCGCGACGACCACTGCCCGCCCCCCGGCACGCACCCACTGTTCGAAGGCCGCCGCCTGCTTCTCGCCGGCGAAGAGCCCGGGGGCGTCGGCCTGCACCAGGACCACGTCCACCCCTTCGTAGCCGATCCATCGGTCCGGTGCGCGCTCGGCCGATACGAAACCCAGCGTGGGCGCCGGCTCGCCGGCCTCGGCCAGCAAACCGAACGCCACGGTACCGAGACCGGCGCTTCCACGGACGCCCAGGACTGCAATCGTTCGGCCGAGAGGTTGCGAAAGCAGCACCGCCTTTGCGTTGGCACTCCGGCCTCCCCCGACAACGGCGACCTCCACGCTGTTGTTCGATTCCGCCAGCCGGACGTAGAGCCAAAAGGCCATGCGCGAGCCTCGCGGAACCTCGACCTCTCGCATGTAGCGTGGCCCAAGCGCGCCGACGCCACGCGGAGTAGCCGTCAGGTTCCCGCGCCAATCCGGCCCAGTGTTGGCGAGCAGGATCCGGATGGGGGTCCACGTACCCGGTCGCCAAACGCCGCCCAGGCCCGCCTCCACGTCGATCGAGAGTGCGGGCTCGTCCGCCGCGAGCGACTCCCGCGGGACCCAACAGAGCAGGGCGTACACGCACGCGAACGAAAACCAGAGCGCGCGTTGGCAGCGCCGAGCGATTCGTCCGGGTGCCTCTCGGGGTTCGCTCTTCTTGGGTTCCACGCTTCCGTCCTTCCACTTCCTGGAAACGGGCCGGCGTTGCCGACCCTTGGCCCTTGGGCCAGCCCTTTCAAGGTGGATACTGCGCGGCCAAAGCAGGCAAGAGTTCTGTCCAAACCGTTGCAAGCCAAGCCGTTCCTGGGGGCGCGGGCGTCCTCGCCCGCGTCGCGCGGGCAAGATGCCCGCGCCCCCAGGACGATTTTTCTTTGCCGAGCGGAGGCGCGAAAGCGAATCAGCGCCGTAACATATGTCGTGATAGTATGTTGCGCAATCTGCGCGCACCTTAAAAGGGCTGGCCCTTGGGCTTCATGTCCTTGCAGAGCCTTCGGCCATGTGGCGATCGCTCCGTTCACGCCTTTCCGCGGACGAGTCGATCGAACCGGAAGAGGGTCCACGTCGCAAGACCGAGAGCCATTGCAGCGTGGGCCACGAGCCCTGTCCACAGGCAACGCGGAATGGCCCCTCCGGAGTACCCCAGCCCGCGGAGAGCAGCGTCGAGCCCGATGAAGAGAGCGAACGGGTTGACGGCGTGCGCAGCCTCGCGAAGGGAGGAGGCGAACCACGACTCCGCAGCCCGACCCGAGGTGTCGAACGCTCCAAACAGCATCGGGACGATGCCGCAGAACACGATGGCAAGCGCCACATGCATTCCCAGCACGACCGGCAGCCTACGGAGCCTGAGGCTTAGGTACAGGGCCAGAAAACCGTGCGCGCTCAGGATTGAGACCAAGGTACCCGCGAAAAAGAGGATCGGCCACTCAGGCACCCTCTCGTTCTGCCGAAGGTGGTCGAAGAGGTGCAGGAGCACCAAACCGACAAAGGGGCAGGCTTCCATAATCGTACGGTGGCACCTCGCCGCCAAGAGTCTTGCGGGGGACACCGGCGCCATGCGGAGCAGTTCGAAGCGCCCGCTCTGTACCGCACGACAGGCAGGAATTCCTACTCCCAAGGCGGACAGCGCAATCAGGACGCCCACTTCCACCGATAGGGCGAGACCGAACTCGTCCTCAATCACTCTGCTGGGGAATTTGAACCGGAAGCATACGGTTGCGCTCGAAACCACGGAAAGGACGAAGGCCGCCCAGGTGAATTCGAGAAGCGCGGTTCGAGACGGAGCAATCGGTCCGCGCAGCGCTCCCTCGAGCCAGCGGAGGGCAAACCCGACATGCGGGCCTCGCCATAGTTTGACACACCGGATCCCGGCCGCGGCCAGGACACCAAGTGGCAGTAGCCATGAGCGCTTCTGCCACGCTCGCCATCCGTGCTCGGATAACAGGAATAGCAGGGCGATGCAGACCGCGGCAGCCCAAAGTGCGGCGACGCAACACCACGAAATGGGGTCCAGGTCTTGCCGGGCCACATCGCCCGACCGAGGTCGATCAAACTCTTCGTGCGGGAAGGAATCGGGCCAGTAGACGTGGGGCTCTAGACGCAGACAGGCCATGCGTACCGGGGGGACCGGCCAGTAGACTCGTGCGGGATTCGCATCGGCAGGACCCACTTCCGGGGAGGGTCCCCGGAAAAACAGCACGGCTGCGGCGAGGAGCCCCGCGGAACCTGCAAGGTAGAAGGCTGCGGCAAAAGGCCAGGAAGCCAGGAGGTCCGGCTTCCCCGGATACCACGTCATCAACCGGACAAGTGAAATCGTGATGGGGCTCAACAGGCACGAGTTGAGCTCCTCATCTCCGCCCGCCGCGAACCAGGACACAAGGATCGGGAGTGCGGCCGTTTGGAGGAGCAGGAACGACCCTGTGCGAATTACCGCTTGACGGCCCCGGTAAGCGGTCGCGGAGAAGAAAAGACCGACGGCCCCGGTCCACACGGCGGAGGTCACCACGAGCGACTGGTGGGCCAGGAGGGTGCCGACGGAGGACCGATCCAGCGCAAGGGAGGCCAGGAAGACAGGGGTGAAGAGGGCAACGAGCACCAACAGGTGAAACATGCGGGCCGAGAACTTGGCCAGTATGATTTCCCGTCCGGACAGCGGCGTGATGAGGAGCAGGTCCAAGGTGCGCCGCTCCCGCTCCTCGACCACGATCATCGTGGTGAGCAGTGGGGCCGCGAACGATACCAGAAGCAGTTCCGCAAGAAAGAGGGACGTGACGACCGAGTGCTGGAGAAGTACGGTATGGCTCGGGCCGTTTCCCTGTGTATTGTCGGGCCACGCCCAATCCCATGGCCGTGTCACGGCCGCGGCGGCGACCAGGACGAACACCACGTGCAGGACGTGGGTCGTGGGTTGCCGGATGGTCGAGGCAAGCTCGCGCGCGAACACGGTCCAGCAGCGCAGGGCCGCCGGTCCCCAAGCGACCCGGGCGGAGGGCGCCCTTGTCGCGTCCGGCAAGGTTGCGCAGTCGTCCATGTTCGGCCTCCGCGTCGGGGCGGCCATCGACAACGCCCCGTCCGGTCGGGGGTGCTGCGAAGGGTGAACGTGAGAACCGAACTTTCGCGAAGCGTTCGGGCGTGAGGCGAAGGGCTACGGAAGCGTGAGCGTGAGCGAGCGGCCTCAGCGCTCCCTTCCGCCTCCTGGAGTTCGAGCCCGCCCACACCGGCCGACGGCAAGTCGCATGAGTCGCGCAAAAAAAATATCGTAACCGTTCACGGGGAGGTACGCATCACCACGGAGGCACGGAGAAATTGACAAGTCGCTTCGGGAATCTGGCGACTTGTTTTTGACAGGCCAACAGGCTCAACAGGATTTTCCAGTTCCGTATCCCGTTGATCCTGTGATCCTGTCAGAGCGAAACTCGACGCAATGGCTCGTGGAAAGTCGTGTGTTCGCGAAGCCGGCGAAAGTCCTCCGTCAGGCCTCCGTTTGTCCGTGCCCCCGTGGTGAACGGTTACAAAATCAACAAGCCGAAATGAAGCTAAAATCGATCTCTCATTGCGTTTCCCGCGATTATCGCCGGTAGAGGAGGGTGAACTCAGCGCCCGGCCTCTGCGTCTCCGCGTCTCTGTGTAAAAGTCCCGCATTCGACCCACACGGCCGGTCCGAATTTCAAATTACAAAAAGTCAAATTTCAAATTTCGCCCGCGGCTAGTTGGGACGCGGAGCCATGATCTAGCCACTTGCCGCCCTCGGTCGCGTTTAGCCTTTGTTCGGGTCGTTGTACAAAATATCATGGCCCCGTCCTGCGCGCCACCACCCGGATCCCGTTGTCGGCGTACACGTACCCCGGGACGCCGGCGTCGCGGGCGGCCGAACGGGACACCGGCGCAGCGGCGCCCCAGGTCCCCCCCTTGAAGATCCGGTAGACCCCGTTCGGCCCGGCCAAGGTCGCCGTCCAAGTCCCCATGCAGCCCGCGAGGTCGCGCGCGCCGTACACGCTTTCGTCGAGCGGAAAGAGCCCGTAAGGCTCGGGGTTCGACATGCCCTGCTCCCCGGCGCGTGAGGTCGTCATCCGGCAGAAACTCGGGTGAAACGCGTCTCCCCAGGGAAAGAAACGCCCATCGGCGCCGCGCGCCGCCTTCTCCCACTCGTCCTCGGTCGGGAGGTCGAACCTCCAGCCTCCTTCGCGCACAGCGCCCCGGAGCCCAGGGCCGGCGCCGCCAAGCCGGCGGGTCAGCCACGACGCGTAGTCGGTCGCATCCTGCCAGGAAATGCCGAGCACCGGCCAATCCGCCTGGACGGTTCGCAGTGCAAATTTCCCCTCCGCACCGAGCGTCGCGTAGGCGGTCTTCTCCGTCGCCTCCTGGTCGTGGCGCGGGACGCGCGCGAAGGCCTTGGCTCCCGCGTGCCACGTGCGGTCATTCAGGTATTCCAGGTACATCGCCCCGGTGACGTTGAAGCGCGCCAGGTAGTAGCCCTCGACGCGCGGCGGAGCACCCCGGGCCGCCCGCTCCGCGGTCCACGCCTCCCCTTCGGGCAGCCGAAGCACCGCCGCGTCGCGCGCGATCGACTGCCGCGCCGCAGGGTCACCGGAAGCGCGGTAAGGCCCGGCCGGGACGTAACGCCAGTAGCCGGCCTGCCCGCCTGGGCTTGGCGCGGGGAGCGCAGCGGAAAGGCCCAATCCCGGCGGCAGCGGCGGCGCCTCCGTCTCGGGCGGCAGCTCGCACACCTCGTCCCAGGCGCGGTCGCGCGCGACCTCAAAGGGATACCGGGTCTCGCAGACCCCCTGGCCGGCGGGCACGTACAGCAGATACGAACCGCGCGGCAACGTCGCTCGGAAGAGGAAGGCCTGCCGGTCACCGGTGATCGCATCCGCGGTCCGCACCCCGGGGATCGACGGGAGCAACGAGGCCGGCTCCGCGTTCAGCTCGACCCGGTTTGCCGCGCCGACGTCGAGCCGGTACACGGTTTCCCGCCGCATCGTGCGCATCGCTTCCGGCTCGGGAGCGGCGGGCGCCGCTGCGGCCGCTGCGTTCACCACCGACCACGACAGCGGCTCGGCCGACCGCAGCATCGGCAGCCCCGCGATTTCGCCGGTGTTCGGAGCACAGGGCGCCGGCACGAGCACAGGGATTCGCTCGTCGCGTTCGTACCGGAAGAGCCCGGCGCGCAGGCCCTGCTCCGGCTTCCACCCGACCGGCGCGAGCAACCGGACCACGACCTCGCCGGCCCCGCGCAAAAGCGGTCCATACTTTTCGGGAGCGAGCCGCAGGAGTAGTCCCCGATACGCCTCCCGGTCCGCCGGATTGCGCGAATGCTCGGCGGCGAGGTAGCGCCTCCAGTACAGGTCGGCGAGCCCCTCCTTTGCGCCGGCATGCTCGCCCCAGAAGCCCAGGGCGCGGGTGAATTCCGCGAGCGCCTCGACGAACGCCTCCTCCCGCCGCCGTTCGCAGGCCTCGGCCGCCCGCTCCTTGGTCCACAACTCGGCCACCTGGTCGTGCCGCTTCTCGCCCTCGAGCCGTTTCCCGGCCTCCTCGCGCGCGGCGACCGCGCGCACTGCCTCCCCGGTCGCCGTCGTCAGCTCCGCGGCCCGCGCCAGGCCCACGCGGTAGGCCTGCTCCGCGCGCACGCGCGCGAGGACGACCGCAAGCTTGTTGTCGTTTTCGGCGAGCGGGAGCGCGGACGCGGCCCGCTGCTCCGCCCGGTCTAGCGCCTCCTTCGACGGGGCCGCCAGCGCGAGCGCCGCCTCGGCCTCGGCCGCGAGCGCGTAGGCCCGGGCACGGCGTACCCGCGCGACCAGCTCCTCCACGCCCGGGTCGGTGGGCGCCAGTTCCTTCGCGCGCGCGGAGCGGGTCCCCGCTTGCTCGAGGTCCTGCGCGGCCAGCGCGCTCTCCGCCTCCCTCCGCGCCGCCGCCAGCTCCCCGCGCACCACCAGTTCACGCGTGCCGAGGAAGGCGCCGCCGCCGAGCAGGACCAGCGCGCAGGCGCCGACCGGGAGGACCGCGGCCCGTTCGCGACGCGCGTACTTCCAGGCTCGCTCCGCCCAGCCGATCGGCCGCGCGGCGATCGGTTCCCCGGCAAGCCACCGGCGGCAATCCTCGCCCAGTTCCGCCGCGCTACGGTAGCGCTTGGCCGGATCACGCTCGAGGCAGGTCATCGCGATCGTCTCGACGTCGCGGTCGAGGCGCGGCGCGAACCGGCGCGGCGACGGCGGGTCTTCCTCCAGCACCGAGCGCAGGATGTCCATCGTGGTCTCCCCGACATGGGGCGGACGCCCGGTCAGGAGCTCGTACAGGATCGCCCCGAGCTGGTACACGTCGCTGCGCACGCCGACCTGCCGCACCCGGCCTTCGGCCTGCTCCGGGCTCATGTACGCGGGCGTGCCCATCACCGCGCCGGCACGCGTGCCCCCCGTTTCTCGCGCGTCGAGCAGCTTGGCCAGGCCGAAGTCCATGACTTTGAGCCGGCCGTTCCGTGCTCGCAGGATGTTGGCGGGCTTCAAGTCGCGATGAAGGACTCCCGCCTCATGCGCCGCGGCCAGCGCCTCGGCGAGCTCCTGGGTCATGCGCACCGCGACCACGGGCTGCAGCGCGTGCCCGCAGCCGTGGAGTTCGCTCCCCGCCCCCGTAGCACCCGCCGCCTGCGCCGCCTCGCCGGCGCGCCGAACGCCCGCGCCCGCAGCGCCCTTCCCCGACAGAACCGCCGGCGTCGGGGTCAGCCCCACCGCTGCCGGGTCGGCGAGCACTTGCTCCAGGTTCTTGCCTTCGACGTACTCCATCGCGAGGTAGGTCTTCCCGTCGGCCTCGCCGATGTCGTGCACGCCGATGATCCCCGGGTGCGACAGGCGCGCGGCGGCCTCGGCCTCGCGTCGGAAACGCATCCTCTCGCCCGCGGAGGGGGCGTCGCCCGAGAGCATCACCTTGAGCGCGAAGTGGCTCTTCAATTCCGGGTGGTACGCCTGGTAGACCACCCCCATGCCGCCGCGTCCGAGCTCCCGAACCAGCTCGTACTTGCCGAAGCGGCGCCGGACCCCCGAAGCGTCCGTACTCTCGGGAAACGGCGCCCCCGGAGGCTGCGGCGCCGAGCCGCCCGCAGCCGGCGGCGCGAGCGGCGCCACGTCGAGACGAAAGAGCGACCCGTCCGACGGGCCGGGCGTTCGTGTTGTGCCGCGCTGGTCGGGGGCCTCGCGCAGCGTCGGCGCGTCGCCCGAAGCGGCGGGGGAGAGCGGCAGAGTGGCCGCGAGCACCGCACCTGGGAGCGCAAGCGGCAACGTGGGTGCGAGCCCTGCTTCGTCGGGCGGCGCCGGTTTCGGCCGCGGCTCCGCCTCCGGATCCGACTCGTCAGGCTCCTGCTTCGCACCCATCAGCGACGCCTCTTCCCGCCATCGGGCTCCGTCATCCTCGCCCGAGCCGCCGTAAGGATCGGCCGCAAGGCATGCCAGTGGCTGCCACCGGCACCGACGCTCCCGGAGGCGGCGGTACTCAGGCTACGCCCTGCCCTCGCGCTCCGGATGCAGGCCGCGCCGAAGGAACAGGACCGGGTCGCCACCGGGATTTTCCGCCGTGGTGCGAAAAACAGTGTCCAGGACCTTGGAGATGACGGACCCGTCGGGCGCGGGAACCTGCCGCTCGAACTCGTTCGGCCCGTGCGTATAGATTTCCACGGCCTTCGTGTCACGATGGATCACGATCAGCTCCGGAACGCCCAGGTCGAAGTAGAACGGAAATTTCTCGTAGGTCTCGTCGCCGGGGGAACGGATCTCGATCAAAGCGTCCGGGGGCCCAACAAGCCAGCCTTCCTGCACGCGAGCTTCATGGCCACGAAGTAAAAACACCAAGTCCGGCCCCCGAAAACTGCGCGGAACGCTTTGGCCGGCGACGTCCACTTCCGGCGTGCCCGGAAACTTCACGCCCACGTGGGAGCAGCCCAGCCCCTCCTGGAGGTTTTCCCAGTGCGACCGGAAGAAGTACACCAGATCCCAGTCGATCCGCTGATGTCGCCAACTCGGTAGCGGCGCCATGTGCAGTTCGCCCTCCCACATCTCGTCAAACGAGTCGATCCCCTGGCGTCGGCGCGCTCGGATCAGTTCTTCCGGGATGTCGACGTACAGCGCTCTCATGGTGGAGGCTCGAAAGTCGGTGGGAAGGTGCGCTTGAGGTGGAAATGCAACCTCTCCAATCCGCCAGTCTACCCGACACCCCGGCCGGAAACAAGCGCAACGTGGGCCGCGGCTGTTGAGTGCGGGGCACGGGATGCCGGCGGTCCTAGCAACGGCGCAGGGACGAGTTGACGTCCCGCGGACGACGGAGGAATCGCCGCGGGACGAAGCGTCCTTCGAACCGGGGGCGTTCGGGTAATTGCGCCCAACGCGGCGGCTGCCGTCCCCATCGTGTCCGCCCGCGCTCACTGCTTCAGCAGCCGCTCCCCGAGCTTCTTCAGCCTCGCCCGCGCGTCGCCGGCGAGCTGGTGCTCCTTGGGCGCACGCGTGAGGAACGCCTCGAAGTCGGTCTTCGCCTCCGCGTCGCGGCCCAACAACTCTTCGACGAGCCCTCGCGAGTAGTACGCGTCGGCGAGCGTGGGGTCGAGCTCCACGGCCCGCCCGAGCGAGGCAAGCGCCTCGTCGAACCGCTGCTTCGGCACGAGCGCCCAGCCGCGCAGGCAGTGGGCGAGCGCAAGGCCCGGGTCCGCGGCCACGGCCTTCTCCGCGTCCTCCAGCCAGGCGTCGAACTCCATCCGCGATTGGTGGAGCTGCGCGCGCAGGGCGTAGGCGCGGGCGCAGCGCGGGTTCGCGGCAAGGGCCTTCGAATAGTCCGCGAGCGCCTCGTCCGGCTTTCCCAGCGCATGGTACGCCTTGCCGCGGGAAAGGTACGCGTCCTCCAGCGCGGGCTCCAGCTCCAGCGCCTTCGAGTAGTCGAGGATCGCGCGCTCAAGGTCCAGCTTCGCCGCCCGGGCGAGGCCCCGATTCACCAGCGGCCGCGCGTTGCGCGCGTCCGCCAGGATCGCTTCGGTGAAGTCCCCGAGGGCTTCCTCGACCTCTCCCTTCTCGAGCCGGGCAAGCCCGCGGTTATTGTGGATGACCGGCAGGAACTCGGCCAACCGTGCGGCCGGGCCGGAGCTGCCTTCCTCGATCGTTTTCGCCGCGCGGTCGAAGTCACCGATCGCCTCCGCGTATTTTTTTTCACAAAGGAAGGTCGTCCCCCGGTCCAGCCAGGTCGGGGCCTCGTGGCGGCCCATGGCGATCGCGCGCGTGTAGTCCGCCTCCGCCCCCTGGAGGTCCCCCAGCGACCGCCGGCAGCCCGCGCGAAAGAGGACGGCGAAGGGCTCGTCCAGAAAGGCGTCGAGCACGCGCGTGAGCCCCGCCTCCGCCTCCCGGTACCGGCCCTCGAGCAGGTCGCGAACGGCGTGCGCGTACTGGCCGGCCTCCGGCGGCGCGCCCGCCATGCCCTCCAGCGCATCCAGCGCGACCTTCAGCCGCTCGCGCGTCTCGCGCGTCCGTGGTTCCTCGCGCGCACCGGCCGCGAGCGGACCTTGCGCGGGCTCGACGACCCTGCCCGCGGGCACCCCCCCCGCGATCCAGAACGGGGGCGCCTTCCGCTCCAGGTACGCTACGAGTCGCAGGCGGACCAGCAGCAGGGCCCCGCGGTGATTTCGGGGATCGCGCGCAAGGAGCTTCTCCACCAGCTCCTCGCTGCGGACGAGCTTGAATTCCAACTCCTCGAGGAGCGCCCGCTCGAGCAGGGCGTCGGCGTGGTCGGGGACCTTTGCAAGAACCTGCTCGAGCGCGACCAGCGCGCGGCGACGGATCGCGCCGATCTCCGCGGTCCGCTTGTCGGAAGCCGCCAGGATCGCCGCGAGGTCCTCGACCGTTTTCGACGCGCCCACCCGCGCTGCGACGTCCCTGCGCCAATCCCGGTCGCGCTGCGCCAGCTCGCGCGCGAGCTTCATCGCATCCTGCGTTTCGCCGACCAGCGCAAGGGCCGCCTTCGTCCGCTCCACGCCCGCCTTCGCCTCGGCGTTTTCCGAGTCGTTCCCGAGCGCCTGTCCGAAGAGCGCGAGCGCACGCTCCGGCTCGGGCTCGGCCAGGGCGAGGCGCACCTGCTCCGCCGCCTTCTCGCGCTTCGCCTGCTCCTCCCGGGCGATCCGCGCCTGGTACGCGCCCGCCACGCCCACGAGCGCGAGACCGAAGAGCACGGCCGCCGACAGCGCCTTCCTGCGCACGATGCCCCGCCAAGCGCGGCGCATGCCGGAAATCGGCCGCGCGCGGATCGGGTCCCCTTGCACGAAGCTGTCGAGGTCCTCGGCCAGCGCGAGCGCGGACTCGTAACGGCGGTCGGGGTCCTTCTCCAGGCACTTGAGGCAGATGGTCTCCAGGTCGCGGTCGAGGCGCGGCACGAGCGACCGGGGCGGCCGCGGCTCCTTGCGCACCACGGCCGAGAGCACCGCGAGCGCGGTCTCCCCGGCGAACGGCGGCTGGAGGGTGAGCACTTCGTACAGCGTCGCGCCGAGCGCGTACACGTCGCTTCGCGCGTCGATCTCGTTCACGCGCCCGAGCGCCTGCTCCGGCGGCATGTAGGCCGGCGTGCCCATCACCTGACCGGTGACGCTCAAGCCGCTGGTCGACTGGAGATGCTTCGCCAGGCCGAAATCGGCGACTTTCGGAACGAGCGTGCGGGCCGGTGCGGCGCGCCCGCCCGGGCGGAGCGCCCGCCGCTTCGAAGACGTCGTCCCGGCCGCGACGCGGGTCCCGCGCGTCCCCTGGAGGGCGTGCGTCCCGCGCGCGCTGTGCGGCGCCCGGGCCGGCGCGGGCGGTGCCGCGTCCTCCTGCGACTCAGCGCCCGCGTTCGACGGCTCCGGGACCTGGACCGAAACGAGCAGTATGTTGGCCGGCTTGAGGTCGCGGTGAACGATCCCCTGCCCATGCGCATGGTCGACCGCCATTGCGACGTCCCGCAGGAGGGCCGCGGCCTCCCGCGGGGACACGCTCTCTTTTTTTTCGAGCACGTCGCGCAGCAGCGCGTCGAGCGGCTTTCCCTCCACGAACTCCATCGTGAAGTAAGGCACTTCCTTCCCGCGCTCGATGTCCACCTCGTAGATCGCGACGATGTGCTCGTGCTGGAGCGCGGCCGCGGCGCGCGCCTCGCGCTGGAAGCGCTCCACTTCCTCCGGGGAGGCGCGCTCGCCCGTGAGGAGCATCTTGAGGGCGACGGTGCGACGAAGCGTGCGATCGTACGCCTTGTAGACGATGCCCATGCCGCCGCGGCCCAGCTCCCGGAGGAGGACGTACTTGCCGAAGGCGTTCGCCGGGTCGCGCGCCGCGAGCGCCACCTCTTCGGGCAGGTCGCGACCGGGGTTGGTCGGCGTACGGGCGGAGGGCTTCGGCTGAGGAACGGAGACCGTGGCGGCGTACGGCTTTTCCCCGGCGGGCAAGGTCTGGGTCGCGGCTGCGTCCGTCGTGAGGGGAAGCGTGCGGGCCGCGCCGAGATCGACCGTGGGCGGGGGCGGCAGAGTCGCCGTGGGTGAGGGCGGGGCGGGCGCGGGAAGGGTTTCCGCTCCGGCCGGGGCGGACCTCGGAAGCGGGAGCGTCTCGCGCCCGCGCGCCTGTGGCTTGGTGGGCGAGGTCGTGAGCGCGGAGGCGTGCGCCGGCGCGCGATCGTGGCCGGGGGCGAGCAGGCCGTTCATGGTGACGGTCGGGAGCTCGCCCGCGTCCTCGGGCGAGGCGGGCGGAGACGCGCGCGGAAGCGGCAGCGTTTCGATGCCGGGGGCGGCGACGACGCGAGCGCCTCGCTTGGTTCCGTCCTGCCTGGGGCGCTCCGGCACGTCGTCCGTGTCGCCTTCCGTCGCTTCGAGGTCGAACGGGGCTGCCGCCGTCTCGGGCTCGCCCGCCTTTTCGCCGCGTCCGTCGGCGACTGGGACAGCAGCCGTCGCGGTCGGTTCGCACAGCCGCGCGAGGTTCTTCGACTTCAAGTAGCCTTGCACCACGAGGATCTCGCCGAGGCGAACGGGGAGCCCCGAGGCCTGCTGCAGGCGCTCTTGAATTCTCATGGCGACCAGGACCCGGTTCTGTGCGAGGAGGCCCGCGTCCGCCGCACGGCGGAGGAGTGCCGCGTCCGCGCCGCGGAGCTCGGCGAAGTCTTCGGCCGGGACCGCGAGCGTTTCCTCCGCGAGCAGGGCCTGGAGCTGTTCGCCGTCGAGGAACCCGTTCACGCCCGCGACGGTCCCGAGCGGGAGACGGGTCAGGCCGAGTCGGCAGCTTGCTTCCTGCTCCGCGCGGCAACGTTCGAGCTGGGCGTGCGTGAGAAGTTTCCGCTCGACGAGGACTCGAGCGAGGGCGTCGTCAGGGATGAAAACGGGCATGGCGCGCTCTCGTCGGCCCGAGGGAGGCGGTCGAGGTCGCCGCGCGTCACGGGCTGGCGGTTGGAGAATGCGGAGGACGTTCGGGGTGGCCGGCCCCGGCTCTTTCTCGGCGGCGGCGACGACCGTGGTCATGAGGTTTCGCGGCGAAGGGCGGAACGGAGGCATGATAGCGGTTGCGCTCGACCAGCGCAAGGATACCCGCGCGGGATATGACTGCCTGCCGAGCCGGTCGTTCCGGGAAGCAGCCCCCAGCGGGCGCGCCCCGCGAATTGCCGCCGCGAACAGGCAACCTCCACATGGCGCTTGCTCGCGGGTGTGGAAGACCGGGCGGGATGCATCGCCGGCCCGGAAAGATCGACGGTCGGGCCGGAGGGTTCGGCGACGGACCCCCGACTACGAGGATGAGGTCTGCCGGAAGGGGGCGAGAGGCGGAAGGACGAGCGTTCCTTGCTCTGAACTGATGGGCTCCTCAATGCCGCGCCGGACCTGCGCGGATGTGGGCATGGACGCCCCGGCGGGCCGGCGAAAAGGAAACTGGAGGAAGAGGTAGCCGTTCCGACCGGTTCTGCGCCCCGGGGGGAAGTAGGTATCAACGTCCACCGCCACTTTTTTTCATTTCAGATACTCTACATATATGTATAATTAGTGAAATGAAATTCGATCGACTGCTCATCCTGGCGAGTGAATGGCCCTGCTTCGATCTCGCGACACTCGTCCAACTTGCCGGCGAGAAGCGGAGTACGGTGCTTGTGCAACTCAGTCGCTGGATGCGGCAGAAGCGGGTTCTCCCTCTACGGCGAGGCCTGTACACGCTCGGCGCCGTGTACCGACGGCATCCGTTACGCCCCGCTCTCCTGGCCAATCGGCTCCACGCGCCGTCCTACCTGAGTTTCCATTGGGCATTGGGCTACCATGCGCTCATTCCGGAGGGAGTCCTGCTCTATACCAGCGCGACGACCCGGGCTCCCCGCACCGTCCGCAATGCGCTGGGCAGCTTCCGGTACAGGCACCTCAAGCGACCGTTTTTTTTCGGGTATGAGCCGGTGGAGCTGGACGGCGAGAGAGTCCTCGTAGCGACCCCGGAGAAAGCGCTCCTTGACTTCTGGCACCTCGAACGAGGCGAGTGGACGATCGAACGCATGGCCGCGATGCGGTTCCAAGGCTTCGAGGGCGTGTCGATGTCCAGGCTGGAGGAGTACGCGCAACGCTTTCGATCGCCGCGGCTCCGGCGAGCGCTGGAGGCCTGGAGGGCTTTCGTCAGGGCCGAAGCGCAGGGGACGAGGGAATTGTGAAAGACGAAGCCGTCGCGCTGGCCAGAGGCGTCGGGGATCCGAACCGGAGACTGAACCTCCTGCGCGAATACCTCCAGGCGAAGGTCCTGCGCTCGCTTCACGAAAGCGAGGCCTTTCTATGTCTGTCGTTCGTCGGCGGCACGGCGCTCCGGCTTCTGTTCGGCTTGCCGAGGTTTTCGGAGGATTTGGACTTCACCCTCGGGCCCGCCCAGGGCTATCGGGGCGAGGAGTGGATGGAAAAGGTGAAGCGGGATCTGCTCCTTGCCGGTTTTGACGCTCAGGTGACCTGGAACGATCGGAAGACGGTCCATGCGGCCGGGATTCGGATTGGCGAGCTCCTCCATCTCGTGGGGCTGACGCCGCTCCCGCGGCAAAAGCTGTCGATCAAGCTGGAAATCGACACCCGACCGCCCGGGGGCGCCGGGACTGAACGCAGGGTCGTGGAGCGTCATGGCATGTTCGTGCTTCGACACGACGACCTGCCCTCGCTGATGGCGGGCAAGCTGCATGCGCTGCTCGCACGAAAGTATCCGAAGGGCCGGGATTGGTACGATCTGATTTGGTACCGGGCCCAACGGCCGCCGATCGAGCCCAACCTAACGCTCCTGCAACATGCCCTGGACCAGACCGAGGGCGCAGGGAAGTACAAGGGGTCCCAGTGGCCGCGCCAGGTCGCAAAGCGCGCGGCCGTGCTCGATTTTGACAAGCTCGCAGAAGACGTCCTTCCGTTTCTGGAGCGTCCCGGAGAGGCGACCTTGATCACGCGGGAGAACGTGCTGTCGCTGCTCAGGGATTGACTTCGCGGCGGCCCGCTTTCGCTCTGAGGACTCCGGTCACCCTGCTCCTGGAGTCGACGAGAGGGCGGCTTCGCGGCGCGCGGGACATGCGCGGACGGTGCCCTGGAGCATCGAGAACGCGGGCGCATCCGTGTCCAGGGTTGATGCCCAGGTGGAGCGCGGCGGAGAGGCCGTGCTCGATTTCCCTCCCGAGCTTGCGTTTGAGCGGACCCGGGTAGTGCTTCTGCGGCAGCAGGCCGTCGGGGAGCATCCCCGCGCGGGGCATGTAGAAAGCGCGGTAGGCCAGAACGGGATCGACAAGCTCCCCACGTCGCGGACCTCCCCTCCCCCCTCCAGCGCCAGCGGCGACGGGACCGGCGGGACCAGACCGTGAACTGGTGGCCTACGACAATCGGAGGTACGCTCGGCCGCCGCTCGCCTCACTAAGGGATTGTCGGCGGGTGCCTCCGTCGAACCACTTTTTCAGTAGATCGTATTCGATCTTGTGCACATTCCGCAAAAAATCCTCCCGAGGCGACTGTGGTGCATCGATTCGCAGCTCGTACAGAATTCTGGCCAGGTGAGGGTCATGACCGTGATAACGGGACGCCAGTGGAACTTCCAAATTGCCAAGTTCGGTGAACTCCTTTTTGATGAGGCGCAGTGCACACTCGTCATATTGCCTCGCCATGCTCCAGACCAGCTCGCGAAGCACCAGTACCCCGTGGCGAGGAATGAGCCCGCTGCGAAGGTTCTCGGCAAGGCGCACGTGGGCTCTCCGGAGAATCTCAACGACAGTAGCGGCGTCATTGGGCAGGTAGCCGGCCAGGTAAGCTACCATCTGAAGCGTCTGCACATCCCGATTATCATGCAATAGACGTTCGATCGCTTCCAGAATCAATCGGGACGGCAAGAATGCCATGACCTTCCGAAGCGGCCATGTGTATCGCGGCTCATACTCGGGAAGTCGCAGACTCTTCGAATGACTAGAATTGAGCATCAGCAGCCACTGCTGAACCGCCCAAAATACACTTTGATGGTGGGGGAGACGGCGGGTGAAGTTTTCGAAGTACAGGAGCGCGGGGTGACCGCTTTTCAATTCATCCGTGGCCGGTTTCCCACGCTTGCGAAGAACACGCAGGGCGAGATGAAGTTCGCTGGGTCCCCCCGCAACTGGGTGTTGGAGCAACAGGCGAAGCGCGGCTCTCGGCAGAGGTAGGTCTTGCAGCCAGTTGGGGTTCAAGAGCAGAGCTTGCAAAGTCTCCGGATACTGTGGTAGAGCGTTGCACGCCAGCCCCGTCCACAGGGCCGAGAGGGCCTCGAGCGCTCCCAGGAATCGGTCCCTTTCGGCCGGGTCGTCCAGATCCAGGGACTTGATGGCGTCGCAAGCGGAGACCGAGCTAACTCCCCACACCCTGGAGGCCTAGCCAGGACCATGGAGAGAGGGTCCGACCATTTGTACTTGGGTGGGTTCGTAGAGAGATCCGCCCAGACTATCAACGTGGGTTGCGAGTCTTTCCACCAATCGAGAATGTGCTACGGCGTCATTCTACGGTTGCCGCTACGCCAAAGCTACGGTAATTACCGGAGCGCGGCTGTTCGCCGCCGCGAGGATTCTCGCCTCCATAGCCGGCGCACGAACCAACTGACGGTCAGACGCCGGCAACGACGCGCT
>JACPWG010000067.1 GCA_016197205.1 Planctomycetota bacterium | reverse complement strand
AGTAAACCCGTTCTCCCAGCTTGTCATCCTGAGCGGAGCGCCGCAGCGCGAAGCGAAGGATCCGAGCAAGGACGGACGCCCATGCTTGTCGACGGCCGTCACCGTCTCATGCACGGAGCGGCCGAGTGTCGAGAAAAGCGGCCGCCATGCTTGGTTCGGATCCTTCACTTCGCTTCGCGCTGCGGCGCTGCGCTTCGCTCAGGATGACATGTATCGAACGGGTTCACTGAGAGCTTACGTTCCGCATGCTGCGGCGGCCTCGGCGAGTTGTAGGTCGCGAGCGAGGTCTCGCGGGCCGGAGGCCCGCGCCCCCAGGAATCGGGCGCGGAATTCGCCGACCCGGAACGGGAGAATCATGGACGGGGCATCGACGCACCTGCTCACCGACCACTCTGCCGGCAGCCGCCGTGCCGGTCGCGGGTCCGCCCGGGGGCCGACTCGCAAGTGGCCGCGATCGGTACCGGCGCTGCGCTCGGGTTTGGTCGGCGGGCCACTACACAGTCGGGTTCACGACTGTACGCAGCCAGCGCAGCATGAGATCTCGGTTGTACGCCGACAGGTCGCGGGTCACGGGCATGTGGTTGGGGTGCGCAAGCGGGAGTTGCAGCATCCCGGAGATCGCACCCGCGTACGCGCGCACCATCTGCTCGGAGGCGAGGTCCACGCGCGCCGCCATCCCCGGGTAGAGACGGGCATAGGCGGCGAAGATGGGCCCAACCTCCTTCCACGTCGGATTCGTGACAGACTCGTGGTTATTGAAGACGACCACGGAGAGCGGATAGGGATTCGGATCGGGGGCCACGCCCGCCAAGTCCTGCCACGGCCCGCCCAGGAGATAGAGCTGGCTGTCGATGAACTGGCGATTGGCCGGCAGCGGCTCTGGACGCGACGCCACGACGGTGAATTCCGCCGTCCCGTCCGCGCCCGTCTCGACGGTCGCGGGAAAAGAGACGGCGCCCGGCGGATTGTTGTTGCCGTCGGGCAGCTGCCAGAAACTCCACGCGAGCACCTGGCCCGGGTCCGGCCGACCGAAGCGCAGGGCATACACCTTGACGGAAGCCGACTCCCCGGGATTGAGGCGGAGGCCCGACGCATCGACGTCCACGTAGCGGCCCTGCGAGTCCTCCGCCAGCACGAGTTCCTTGGCATCCGCGGTAATCGAGACCGCCATGGGATTGCCGGACAGGAGTCGGGCCACCGTGGGGTCGACGGGCAGATCGACAATCCCGGCGGTGCTCTCGATAGTCGCCTTGGACAGGTCGATCGGCGGATGGATGAAGACGGGCCCCTGTGGGACGTCCACGAGCGCGTAAGTCCGCGGGAACATGGGTTCGCCCGCCCGGGCTACGAGCGGAACCGAGTGCCCCAGATCAACGGTGAGCACGGCAGCCCCGCCGGTCGCGGGAGTGACGGCGCACGGCGCCGGATAGAACTGGAACGTGTTCCGTGCATCCAGGGCAAGCGAGCGCAGCCTGCGGGCGGCGGCGAAGCGGGTGGGCTCCGTGTCCTTCAGGGGCCCGATCGCGCCGATGAGTCGCCCAAGGTTGAAATCGGGCTCGGCGGCCCGCGTCTGGTACGCATCGGTGTAGAGCTTGATCGAGAGTCGCGACGGGCTGAGCCGGCGGAGCGCCTGCATCGCCGGCGACCGATCGGTCCCCGGCCCCCACGCCGTGACCACGAGTGCGGACGGGAACACCCCGGCAGGCCCGTGCGTCGTGCTGAACCAAATGTCGGTCAACTGCGCCGTCTCCATGCGGGCGCGGACCACCATCTGGTCGCCGATGTCGACGCGCAGATGCACGCCCCAAAGGCCCGAAATGAGCTGCTGATCGGGATCGAGGTCGACGATCTTGCCGTTCCCCAGCGTGCCCGGGATCGAGTCGCCGGGCGGCACCGTCGTGATCGTCGCCCCCACAATGGGATCGTCGTTCGACGAAGAACGCCGGACCCAATCGGCGCCGAGGACCGAGGCGACCGTTACGTCCTGAAAGCGAAAGTAATGAGCGCCGCTCGGATTCCAACCCATGAGGCCGGGCCCGGTGCCGGGGCCGGGCTTCAGCGGCAGCGCAGGATCGAAGTTCTCGATGGCGTTGTTGACCGTGGAGGGATTGGCGAAGAACTTGCCGAAGAATGTGAGGCGCGGGGGATCGAGGTAGCTCATACGGTTCTCCGTTTGGTGGGTTCCGTCCGGGCATCCGGCCGCCGTGTCGCCGGAAGCGCTGAAGCTACTCGGCATGGTTCAAACGTGTGCTTTCAGTGAACCCATTCTCCGAGCTTGTCATCCTGAGCGGAGCGCCGCAGCGCGAAGCGAAGGATCCAAGCCAAGGCGGACCCCCAAACTTCTCGACTGGCTCCCGGCCCCTGTGGTCTGCCGTTCGGGGACGTGTCGAGAAGAGCGGACGCCACCCTTGGTTCGGATCCTTCACTTCGCTCCGCGCTGCTGCGCTTCGCTTCGTTCAGGATGACATGCATCGAACGGGTTCACTGAAAGCTTAGGTTCAAACTGCGGCGGATTCGCGCTCAGCCGAGTGCGGCGCGTCGCATCGCGGGCACGGCGGCGCCGTGCCCCTACGGAAAGTAGCCGATCGGCGAGTGTGATCCGGCTTCGAAAGCTGCCCGCTTTTCGCAACCGGCCATGAAATTCTCGCCCGCGAAGCCTCCTATTCCACAGGCGTCGGCAAAGCAACGGCGGGTCCCGTGCCTGGACGGCGACGCCGATACCGGTGCACCTTCGGCAAGTACTCTTCCTCGGGGCGCTCCGCCGGCTGCGGCTCCGGACGTTGGACGACCGCATCGCCCAACGCCGCACCTGCGGATTCGAGCTGGGGGACGGCCTCCGGCGACTCGACGAAGAGCACCGCCGGGAAGGGCCCTTCTCCCGGACCGGGACGAGGTTCCACGACGCCGAGCGTGCCGAACTCCGTGACCATGCGACGGACGCTTTCCAGCCAGGTCGCCCCAAGGCGACGCAGCCAGTCTCGACGATTCCTGAACGCGGCCTGCCGCCGCTCGAGCGGGAGCGCAGGGTTCATCACCGTGCGGTAGTCCTCTTCGCTCAACACCTGATTGGGCACCCGGGCCGGCCAAAAGGTCGGGGTGAAGGCCGTGAACTTCTCATAGCCGGACCGGCAGCTCGCGGTGTCGGTCTGCCAGGGCACGGCCATCCACCGCGTCAAGTCGCCCGGCCCCAGCGCATTCAACGGCCCGCTCGAAGAAAGGGCCACCTGCGGCACGAGCACGTCGCCGTAGTCCGGCTCGGGTAGCGACGCCGGCCGCTCTTTGAAACGGAATTTCGCAGCGTCACGATAGAGGAACCGGTTCCTCACCACCCAGGTGAGCTCGCACCCCGGATGGAAGGCATCCGCGAGGCAGAAACTGAGGGCAGCTTCCGTGAGCATCGCAGGCTGCCGGTCGAGGGGCACGTCCGACAGCGACCTCGACGCCGCCGGCTCTGCGCCGTAGTCAGGCGTGAAGTCTCCCGCCGCCCAATCGGAAAGTCGGGCGAGCTGGCGACCGCTCAGGGCCAGGTCCTTGTGCGTCGAGCCCTCCACGTCCATCGTGTCTCCGTAGACCCACGGCCATAGCCCGGTCCACCCATTGTTCGTCGCATAGTCGCGGAAGCAGTTGAACACCTGTTTTCGCACCTCGGCGTTCGTCGCGTCCTTGCTTGCGCTTGCGAGTCGGGCCAAGTACTCCGGCCGAAGCAACTCCTGCGCCCCCTGCCACCCGAACTCCACGGCGAACCCGGCGTTCACCCATTGCAGCTCGCTCAGTCGTTCGAAAATGGGGAGGACGTCACGCGTGAACGAGGTCGCGCTCCCGTCGGGTTTCACGTACAGATCGGTGAGCAGGTCGTACATCGTTCGGATCGACTTGAGCGACGGGGCGTAGTTGGGCGGCGCCACGGCGACCCACGCGGACTCGACCGGGAGCTTGCGACCGCCGAACGTGACACGCGCCGAGACCGGCCCGTCCGCGAGGTCGTCGTGCCAGCCGTCGTTGTTTGCGAAATCGAGCGGAGGCGCGCCGTACGCCGAGCGGGAAACGCCGCGTCCCCCGAGGAAGAGCAGCCGGCCGTCTCCGTCGGTCCGCAGCTCCCCGAGATAGACCGGGGTGCCGAGGAACTTGCCCGTGTCGAAGGCGTAGGCCGCGCCCTGCGTGTCCCGCCCCTGGATCGAGCGCGGGCCCGGGTCGATTACGAGCTGCCCACGCTCGGCGCCGTGAAGGTGCGAGTTCCTCCGCCCCGCAGGCTCCACCGCGGAATCGTGCACGGCAGGGCGGTCCATCGCGAGCGTGAACTTGTACCAAGCCGACTTTTTGTTGGCCACGTGGACAGTCCACTCGATTTCCGCGTTTTCCGCGGTGAGCTCGGCGACGACCTCCTTGTTCGCGTTGTAGCCATAGATGCGGAAACGAGCGGCCTCCCGCTTGAGCGCACCGGTCGCGTCCTTGTAGAAGCCGTGCGGTTTGGCCCGCGGCTGCGTCACCTCGGGACCGAGGAAATACTCGTCCTGACTGTTGCCGACACGCGCGATCCCGATCGCGGGGTGTATTTCGGCCCTGACGATGGTGTGGTCTTCAAGCATCGAGCGTAGGCTCCTCCACTTCGTGCGCAGCGGAGGTCTCAGCCTCCGATCGCACCGGTTTCGGTGAACGGGTCAGGCGCGACGGGCGCCTGATTCCCCCCGCCGCACGAATCCCTCCGTCCTCGAGGAAGCGGGCGGTGCAAGGGGACCCGGCGAGCCGGGCACGGCGGCCTGCTCTCGCCGACGACTCCAGAAGGGTGCGTCCGGCCATCGGGTCACGCGGCCGTAGAAGCTCGCGCGTTCGCGCTCGTAGGCCTTCCGGCCCTCGTCCGCCCAGGCCTGGTACTCGTCGCCGGCTCGGACCGAGCCTTCAGCGGCCTCGCGAAGAGCACGGGCCGCGCGCCAGCCGGACGCCAGCGATTGACGAAGCCCCTGCCCGGAGAGGGGATCGTGCGCGAGCGCGGCGTCTCCGACGGCCAGCCACCCTTCCCCCGCGACCCGGTCGACCCACGCCGTCCCGGCAGAGACGATGCGGAGCGGCGCTTCGAGGACGCCGTTCGCGAAGACCGCCGACACGAGCCTGGTCTCGGCTCGTCGTTCCTCCCAGAAGGAGCGCAGCGGCGCGTCTCCCCGCGGCAAGAGGTCGCTATCCGTGAGAAAGGCCGCGATGGCTCGTCGCCCCGGGAGCGGCGCCGAGTACCACCACCCGTCGGGGGCCGCCTCGACGTGCAGTCGCTGATCCGGCGCGGCGCAGTCGCGAAAGTGGGCGACAACCCCGACCAGGCGGTCCTGGGCGCGCGGCCGCATGCCCTGTCGCCGGAGAAACCAGGCCTTGCGTCCTGTCGCGTCGATCAACCATCGGCAGAGCGCCCGCTCGCACCCCCCGTCGATTTCGAACAGCACCTCCCAGCCTCCGTCGACCGCCACGCGGCAGTCCCGGGGCGCCGAGCCCGTGAACACCGCCGCCCCTCGCGCCTGGGCGAGGTCCGCCAGCGTAGCATCGAAGCGACCGCGGTCGAGGTGCCACCCCGGTCCGTACGGGTTGAAGAGGAAGTCGGTTTCCGCCGGCGCGGGCGTATCCCACAGCGAGACGATGCCCGGCGAGGTCACGTGCGGCACTCCCTGACAGGCCTCCCAGACGCCGAGGCGCTCCAGCCAGACCCGCGCCTCCGGAGGAAGCGTGTCGCCGAGCCGCGTGTCGTCGTAGCGTGTTCGCTCGAGCACGCCGACGGAGAGCCCGCTCCCCGCCAACTCGACGGCCATGGCGCAGCCGGCGGGTCCGCCGCCGAGAATGAGGACGTCGAAGCGGATCATCGTTGTTCCGTCCCTCCAAGAAAAGTACGCAGGACCGCCGCGAAGTCGGGGGCACGGAGGGCGCGCAGAAGGGCCTGAGCAGCCTGCTCCTGTGGTGCGCCGGCGCCCGCCGGTCCGCACGCCTGTTTCACGCAGGAGCGAAGGGCCTCGACGTCCAGACCCCGCTCCTGCAGTTCGCGCTGCAGCTTCGGCGTCAGGACCGTCGGGTCTAGAAGACAGGAGAGGAGGGCACAGCACCCGTCCTCGCGCGGCGGCTGCTCCGCGCTGTCCCGATCTCCGCCCTCCCACACCGCCGCCGTGTGCGTGCGCTCGCGCTGGAACGGCTCGCCGCGGCTCGTGCGCCCGAAGGCGCGGAGGCGTACGTTGTACACGCCGGGCGCCGTCGTGATGAACCCGGCGGCGAATTGACCTTCCTTGTCCTCGAAGAGAGGCAGCGGCGGGAGCGGGCCGGCCGGACCCGCGAGCTCGGCCGTTACCGAAGCCCGTCCGACCAGCGGAATCTCCCCTTCCGTCAGAGCCGCCCCGAGGAAGACCCTTGCCCCCGGGTCATGGCCGGATTGCTTGAGGCGCGTGGAAAACGCGACGTCCGAATACGCGTGGACCACGACGCTGTAGGGCAACCCGCCGACGACAGCCGACGCGGCCGGTTGGCCGGCCACGGCATCGTCGTTTCCACCGCTTCGCCGCCCGGGGAAGCGCAGCACGACGTGCCAGCGACCGCCGTGGCTCGAGCGGCCAGGCGCCAGGGCCGCGGGCAGCGAGAAGCGATAGTAGGTCACGCCGGCCGACGGGACGAAGGCGATCGCGGGGGCAGCGGCCGCCATGGCGCTCGTGAGGCGCGAACCGTCGGGGGCCTCGAGCTGGAAATCCACCGCCTTGCCCGCGCGACAGAGCAGGATGGCGTCGAGCCCCGTGTCCGCCCCGGTGACCAGGAACGGGATGCGATGTTCTTCGCCGGGCCGCAACAGGCCCTGGGGATCCGCGATGATCTCGGCGCTCGAAATGCCGGCCAGGATCTGCAGGAAGTATTTCACGAGCAGGAACTGGTTGTCACCCGAGATGGCGCCCGTGACCAGGAGATACCCGCCGTTGTTGCCCGAAAGGGTCTGGAGCGCCGCGACGCTGATGTTCTCGGGTTTCCCGAGGCCGATCGCGTAGGTGTTCTGATTGATTTCCCCCGCTACGTCCGCCAGCGACTTGGCGCGGTTTTCCTTACCGTCCGTCATGACGATCAAGGCCTGCTGGTCGTACCCCGCCGCGGCGCTTACCAGCACGCGCCCCTCGTGCACGCCGTCGCCGATCGAGGTGTGCCCGGCGGGGTCCAGGTCAGGCCCATTGACCTTGCCCTTGGCCCCCATGCGTCCGGGGTCGAGAGCATCGTCGGGCGCGCCGAGCGCGGCGAACGGCGAGAGGACCTGGGCATTTTCGTTGTATCGGACCAGGCCCAACCCGTCCCCCTCGAGCATCACGTCGACGAAAATCCCCGCCGCCTCGCGCAGGCTTCGGATCTTCTGCTCGCTGTCCCCGCGCGGCTCCGTCATGCTGTACGACCGGTCCAGCACAAGCGCCGCGGCCGTCTTCTTTCGGCCCACCGTGTCCGCGCTGATCGGAACGATCCACTCGCTGGTCGTTCCCTTGCGTTTGACCGTCACGCTGTCGGAAAGCACGTCGCCGACGATGCCGGTCTCGTACTGCACCCACAGTCGGGCCAGGACGGGCGCCCCCGCGGCGGGCCCCACGGTCACGGAGGCGGCGGGCAGAGTCAGACGCGCATGGGCGGGACCCGCCGTGACCTCCAACGTGACCGCCGACGGGGACTGCACCTCGAACACGATCGCGCGGGCCGTCTTTCGCGACTTCCCGCCGACACCCTGCGACACGTGGAGGAACGACAAGCTGGGAGTCACGAGCACGACGTAGGTCGACTTGCAAACCTCGGTCTCGACCTGGCGCTTTCCTTCGGGCACGACGAACCCGAGCGAGCTCCACTCCGTCACGAGTTCGTTACGGCTCGGGATGTCGCGCATCCACTCGACCGAGGAGGTCGCACCCTGTGGGATCACCTGGTTCGGCCGGTGCGCCGGCCACCAGTAGTCGGTGCAGGCCATGAAGTCGGATTGCCACGGCAGCGCCATGCGCGCGGTCAGGTCGCCCGGCTTCAGCTTCGTGGAATCCAGGCGAAATTCGAACGGCAGCTTCCAGATGCCCGCTTGGAGAAGGACTTGGCCGGCCTCGATGCCTGGATAAAGGGCGGCCCCCACGCAGGCTTCGAGCGCCGCCCGATCCATCCCCTGCGGCGTGAGCGAAGCAGGGGGCGCGGGAAGCCCGGCCCAGTCGTCGGTGAAGGTCCCTTCGCTCCACTTTTTCATCATCGCGTACTGGATCGACGTGACTGCCTGGTCCAGCGCCAACGTCATGGGGAAGGACTCGGAGTAGAGCTTGGGCATGTTGCCGCCCCCGCCCGCCGGGTTCCTGAGCTTGTTGAAGATCGCCTGTCGCGCGGGCGCAGCGAGGGGAAAGGGAAAGGTGTCGAAAGTCGAGTGCACCGACCCGATCTCCTGGACCCAGCGGACGTCCACGGCGCGACGCAAGATGGGGAACACGTCCTTGGTAAGGGACGGCTTGCTCGGCGCGGACAGCCACGCCTGGCTGACCGCGAAGTCCAGGAGCCGATCGTAGAGAGTGATCGCATGATCGATGTGCGGGGCGAATTTTGGCGGAGCGACCACGACCCACGCGGGAGAGGCGGTGAGCACGCCCCCGCCCCCCTTGAGCGTCACCTTGGCCGTTACCGGGCCGTCCGAGATGTCGTCGTACCACTTGTCGTTGTCGGCAAATTCGCCGGCCAACTCGCCCTTACCCCCGGACGCGCCGGCGCCGCCGAGGACAAGCAAGTGGCCCTCGGGGTCCGTGCGAATTTCCCCAAGCGGCACGGTCACCGGGCCGAAGGTCTCCGAGGGGGACTTGTAGGTAAACGTGCCCGTGTCGAGCTTCGCCTCCTGGTTGGGCCCGGTAAGGGTGCGCGGGCCGGGATCGATCACGAGCTTTCCGCGGTCCGCGGACGGGACGGAGGCATTTCGCTTGGCGCTGCCGCCGAATTGGTCCGAATCCGCCTTTCGGTTCACGAGCTGCACCGTCCACTCGACGTCCGCGTCCGCGGCGGTCAGCTCCTTGACGAGGGTCGCGCCATCGTACGCGAACAGTCGGAACCGCGCGGCCTGGCGCTTGACCCGGCATGCGGAGTCCTTGAAGCCTCCAGGCGGCGCGGGGCGCTCGAGCGGTCGCTCCGGGCCGACGAAAAAGTCCGGGCTGTTCCCCACGCGAGCGACGCCGATCGCAGGATGGATCTTGACGGCGGTGACGGGCATTGTTCACTCCCATGCCAAGGTTGCCCTATCGGCGGGCGGAAAGCGGGCAAAGAACCTCCGCCAGACGGCGCAGGCCCCAGGTCCGGCCGCCCGCACAGCGGGGCTCGTTCAAGGAGTCGATTTCCGGCTTCGGACGACCAGGAGCGCTACGAGGATCAGGATCACGAGCAGCAGCACGAAGACGAGCCAGCGCCCGACAAGACCGGCCGTCGGATCGGTCAGGTGGGAACTTGCAGGCAAGTCGAAGAGCACGCTGTCTTCCACTTTGATCTCGACGTGGGCCTGAATCGCGCCGAGGGGAAGCGTGAAGGTCGCGACGTAGCTGCCGTCGAGCCGATCTTGCACGTCACCGACCTTCGGATAGTCCTGAATCCGAATGCCAACGCGGTCCCTGTAGCCCGGCCCCAGGTAGTTGCCTTCGCCGTCCATCGGCGTCACCCGGACCTCCACCACCCAGCTCCCATCGTTCGCCGTACGCACCTTGACGACCTCGAGCCGCGACTTCGTGTCCGAGAAGGCTCCGAGCCCGACCACGGCGTCGGCCGAGAACCTGCGGTTCACCGTGCCGTTGACCGAAGGGGGACCCGTCAAGGAGACCTGCGCGGTCACGAGGCCGGGCGTGAGCGCCTTCCCGAGATTGACGGTGTAGAGCCCGTCTCCCGCCATCGCATCGCCCCCCAGGCCATCGTCGTGCAGGTCGACCTCCGAGCGGAGCGGCGCCACCTGGGCCGCGAGCTGGGCATCGCCGAGAAGGGCAAGCGTCTTGGCCGCCGCACGGTCGGACGGCGCATCGCTCGTGGCCGCGAGGAGCGCGTCCAGCTTCCCGGTAGCCACGGGCGTGAGCGACAGGAAGGTCCCCAGCCCGCGACGGGGCTGGGCCAGAGTCGCCGTGACGCGCTCGAGGGGGCGTAGCGGCCCTCCCTGGCTGAGCACGGCCGCCTCCAGGATCAGCTCCTCCCCGACGGAGACCCGCCGCTTCCTGAAGTGCGTCACGAAGTCCATCTCCGGGAAGTCCGCGATCAAGTAGGCCCGAAAGTCGGCCTCCCCCCGCCAGGGCACTTCTTGTCGCTGCCGGTCCCGACGAACCGACATCCGCCAGGTCCCCGCGTGCCCTTCGGGTCGGCCGTCGAGGGTAGCCATGGGCAGAAAGTAAGTCCCGATCAGGTAGTTCGGCCCGGACTCCATGCGACCCAGATCACCGGCGGGCTTGCCTCCGGGTGTGGTGAGGTCGAACGTGAGCCGACCGGGGAGCTTCTCGTCGGCCCAGGACAGGATGAAGGTCGCCTTCGAGGCGCGGACGTCGAGGGGAAACTCGAGGACCCGTACATCCTCCGGGGCCGAGAGGTGCGCCACGTGGTCGGCAACCATTTGCGGGCTGAAGCCTCGAAGCGAATTGACCAGCCCCTGCAGAAACGCGCCTTCAAGCTCGAAGGCGCGGGACACGAATTGGTGCATCCCGCTCGTGTGTACGCCGATCCCCTGGATCAGGTTCAGCCAGCGATCATCGGCGGTCTCTGCGACGCCGATGCCGATGGTGTGAATCGGGGTATTCAGCGTGCTCAGCAGGGTGTTGAAGGCCGGCCCTCCCGCGTCCGTGATGCCGGAGTCTCCGTTGACGTCCGCCGCGCCCACGTCCGCCTTGAGGACGTAGCCGCCGGGGACGGTCGCATGGGGACGCACCATCGGACTGTAGTTCTGCATGCCGTTCGTGAAGAGGATGACGTGCTTCCGCCGGCCGCTCGCGCCGCCCTGGAGCAGGTTCAGCCCCCTTTGCAACCCGCCCCCCATGGCCGTCCAGCCGGCCGCGTTGCGCGCGCGAACGGAGGCGATCAGCGTATCGATGCGCGCATCTATGGTGACGCCCGGCGGCAGGGCGGAGAAGTCGATCAGCCCGGCGCCCTCCGTCGTGACGGCGCTCTCGAAGTACACCACGCCGAGCCGGTCCTGCGCGATGGCGTACTGCTTCCAAGTTCGGAGGAAGAGGTCGACGGCGTCCTTCAGGACGGCCACCTTCGTACCGTTTCCCGCCGGGGCGGGGTCGTTCATGCTGCCGGAGAAGTCGAGCACCAGCACGAGGTCCAGGGGAGCGCGGGCGACGCCGTTGATCGCGGCAGGACTCGTCCCCCTCTGGAACTCCTGATAGTTGGAGAAGCCGTCTCCATCGGGGTCTCCGAATCGGCCCTGGGCGCCGAGTGCGCCGGAAACCGGGGTCGTGCTGAGTCCGTGGAAACTCTCCCAATCGTCGGGGAGTCCGTCCCCATCCGCATCGACCAGGGCCACGCGCAGCGTAGCCATCTCGGTCGGAGGGAAGCCGGTCTGGCCCGCCAGGGAGAAGGTCCGCCACGCGTGTTCGATGAGGTCCCCACGCGTGAAGTTGTTTGAGGCGCTGCCGACGGGGTACACGAGAGTGCGGGGGCTGGCGGCCTGGAGTTCCTTGATGTACTCACGGCTGAGGGATTGATAGTTGAGCGTGAGCTCCGCGACGTCGCAGTTCGCCGGGATCGGGTAGGGCGCCTTGTCGAAGTTGTAGGTCGGCTCTACGACACCCGCGGGAGGTCCGGTGACGTCGTCATGGTAGACCATTTGCGGGTGCTGGGTCTCGAGCGGGGGTTGATAGGCGGAAGGGATGATCTGGTTGGCGAGAGCCGCTTGGTAATTCGCCTTGATCCACCCGATCGGGGGAACGCGGTTGTCGCTCAAGCGCTCGTTGTTCAGGATGAAGTGGAACTCCGTATGCAGAGTGTCGTGGCGTGCCCGGGCTTCGTACACCTGCGTCCGACGTCCGATGGTGAGGGCGGCGCCCGCGGGATCGGTATAGCGAACCAGATCCGTCACGTGTCCAGTGTCGGGATTGGCGGCGCCGGGCTGGCCGTCCAGGTTAAAGTCGTTGTACAGCTCGCCGGTAGCGGAGTCGTAGCGACCCGACTCCGCGACGAACTGAGCGTTGCCGCTGACCGGGTCGACGTTTTTGAACTTGACGTTCAGCCACATCCGACGCCCCTCGGGATAGCCGGTCGGCAGCTTGTGCCCGGTCATGTTCCAGATGCGCACGTCGAGCCGGTTGCCGCCGACCACTGTCGCGGAGAGTTGTGCCGCACGCTTGAGGGTCGCGTCGGCACGCAGGGAGGTGGCGAGGTAGGCTGCACCTCCCCCGAAATACGTCGCCGGCGGATCCTCCGTCGCCGTCGCGGTCGCAAACGTCCCCGCCGGGAACAAGGTCCGAAGCACCGCCGCGTAGTTCGCGCTCAGGAAGGCGTCGCGCTCGGCTAGGGAACTGCCGAAGGTGGCAGGCGGGACGGCCGCCTTGGTGCTCTGGAACCTGCCGACCATCTCGGCGACCATGCGCGGGATCCAGACGTTGCCGCCGGTCATGTCGTGCACGTGAAGGTCGTTCAGGTGCAGGTCGAGATTGGTCGGACTGGTCAACCCCGACGCGCCGCCGCTCGCGGCCGCGTTCAGCGGCCCGCTCATGTGGCAGCTCTGGCAGTTCCCGTCCGGGCCGAGCGTAGCGAAGCGGCTGTGCTTCCATTCGGTCCAGGTGCGTTCGATCGGGAAATTGGCCTGGGCGTTGCCCTTCGCGGCGAGCACGCCGCCCGGCGTCGGCGGCCAGCCCGGATTCGACACGTCGTGGCAGGTGCCGCACAGGTTGCCGTCGCGATGGAAGGACGATTGCTTTACTGGATGAGTGAGCGTACCCGGCAGCCCATTCCAGTCGCCCACCGTCGAGACGAATTGGGAGACGACAGGAGGCCCCGGATTGAAGAGTCCGGTCCAGCCGATTTGCGCGGTGGAAAAGGGCCCGCGGCGCAGGTCTTTGCGATCAAGGATGTACATGCCGGCACCGTAGGTCGTCGGCACCCGCAGGAGTGGGTCCGGGTTGGTGTTCAGGCCGGCGTGCATGAGCTGGTCGACGGCATCGACCGACCCGCCGAGGTCGACCATGCGGTGGCAGACCTCGCACTGCACCCCAAAGAGGTCACCGTTCGTGAACCGCATCCCGCGCAGCCCCTGCGACAGGGAGGCCAGAAAGGCGGGATTGCTGGGTGGGGTCGTCGGGTCGGGGGGAACGACCGGGGGGATGGCCGGATCGGCGGAGGATCGGCCCTCGAGCCAGCCCTTCGCCACGTGGCAGCGCAGGCACATGTCGCGCGCGCCCCTGAGCTCCGTGGGATGGGCGATTTCATCCCCCTCCGCAACGTCCAATTGGGCCCAGAAGACAGGGTCCCTCGCCGAGTTGCCCATCATGGTCCCGGCCCACGCATCGAAGGGCGTCTTGAGCGAGCCGGTCTGATGACAACCCGCGCAATTCTCAACCGTGACCAGGTCACTCTGGATGGCATAGGTTGGAAGGGGTACCGCGGCGGTCTTCGGCTGCGTCCCGGGGAGCTCGAAGCGGTCCCGGAGGCCGTTTTGGTTAGCGTCCTGTGCGTAGGCCCACGCGACGAGCAGCAACGACAGCGTCAACGTGGACGTCAACGAAAGCTTCGTACGCATGGCAACCCCCACGAAGGGAACCGGAGCTTTACAAACCGCGTAGAGCCACCTCTCCGTGTTGGGTCGATCACGAGTGTCCCGTCTACGCCTATTCTGCTGGTTCGCCGAGCGCTCGGTGGAGGTCGAACGGTCCGAGGGCCGGTTGAGAAGGTTGGGCGTCCGTTTTTGCTTGGATCCTTCGCTTCGCGCTGCGGCGCTCCGCTCAGGATGACATGTCGGGATGACGGGTTCACCGAACGCGTACTCCGCTACAGCGGCGGACCCTTGGAATTAGCGTAGACGGGACACTAGCCTCGCAGCCGTCGCTCAAAGAAGCTCACGGACGGCGCGAAAAAATACTCGCCGCCGGTCGGGATCACGAGCCCTCCAGGAAGCGGAATCCGCAGCTCCGTGCCGGCAAGCCGGAGCAAAGCGGTTCCTCCCGGCCTCTGCACCAGGATCGGGTCGTGTCCCGCCTGCGGTTCCGGTCGGTCGGGGTTGTTGATCCACGTCCGCATGAGGAACTCGAACTGATTTTGGATCGACGACTGGTACGCCACGAAGAGCAACCCGCGATCGGCATCCGGGCCTTCGCCGTCCGCGTAGGTGATGCCCCGTCGCACGAGGAGGCGCGGCGGTGTCCGCGTCGCGGGGCCGATGTCCGTGCCGAGGTCCCGGGGATTCGACTTTCGAATGTGCGAGGCGAGCGGGACGATCCGGCCGTTCGGGTCCGGAGCGCCCGGCGGCGCCGGGTCCCCCGGCAACGGAGGTCCCAGCGGGCCGTCGAAGCCGAAGTAGTTCGCGGCTTCGCCCGCGATCTTCGCGTCGGCCCCGGGACTCCGGATGAAGGGAGTGCCCGATGGCCAACGTCCTACCAGCATGGCCGCCAGCTTGTCCGGCTGCGGCGCGTCCGGCCCGAGCGACTGCTGGAGACTCGCGGCCGTTTCGGCCAGGAAGCGTCGGAAACCTTCGACGTCTTGTCGCAGTCGCCGATAGACGAGGTAGGAACCGTTCGCGGCCCACTTGGGACCTGCCGGGAAATCGGTCGCGACTCCCTGGGTGGGGTCGTTCGGGTCCTGACGCGGATAGCCGAAGAGCACGTTGCCGGGCCACACGAGCCGTTTGGACGGCGTGGCGAATTGCTTCCGGACTTCCTCAAAGCCCTTCCCCTTCGGGATGGACCGCGGGACCACGAACTCGTGGGGCGGCTCGGGATGGCGGCCTCGAATCGCAAGCTCCGAAATGCCGTCCCGGAAACCGAACTGCTCATGGCCGGGCGAGGGCGACCGTGCCACGTCGCCGACGTCCGTGTGCACGTGCGCGAGCCCGTGCTGGTCACCCGCGGTGACCAGCGAGGCCGTCTCCTCTTCGACCCACGGCCGATCGTCACTGGCGAGAATCGCAAGCAGGTCGACAGGCTTTCCCGGACCGCCGAACTTCCAGCTTGCGGCGTGCCCCGGGTCGCCCTCGGTCTTTGGATCCCCGATGTAGACGCTGCGCGCCGCCAGGCCCACCTTGAACGCATCGTCGTCGAACTCGTCCAGCTCCGCGGTCGTGAGGAGCTTGGCCAAGCCACCGGCGGACAGGGCAAGATTGAGAAAGAGAAAATGGGCATTGTCGGGTTCGCGTCCCAAGCGCATCCGGGAGGCCTTCCAGGTGCGATGGGCGTGCAGGACCTCGTCGCCGCTCGATATGCGATCGGCGAGCGAAGCGAGCCACCGGCGCGCGGCGGACGCATCCTCGATCCGAAAAAAGACGAAGTGCTGCCGGTCCTTCCGGAAGCCGGGGAGGATGTTGCCCTGGAGGTCGCGGAGGGCGAGGATCGGTTCCCGACGGACCCTGCGAACTTCCATCAGCGGTTCCCCCGTCCCGGGGCGGGGGCCGCAGGCGGCGGCACGGGCGGGTTCGCATCCCGACAGCCGATCGCATGCGGCGGCGGGAGCTGGGCCTGCGGTTCGCTCACGAGCACGCCTACACGCATCTGGATCTGCTCGGCGACTTGGGCCCCGTATCGAATGGGGACGCCGCCGATCAGGACATCGGACAGCGTCAGGCCGGGGGGAGAGACCAGCTCGGCCCGCACGATCATCGACCGCGCCGGGTCGGCGTCAGGCGTCCCCTTTCGGACCTTCCAAAGCGACTGCGGGTCGAGCTCCGGATGACCCGCGACGGACCAGCCCGCGGTGTTCAGCCCCGTCATGTAGAGTCCGACGGGGTTTTCGAGCGTGAAAAAGCGATTCTCCCGGGCGAGCTGATTGATCGTCGCGCCGATCTTCGGATCGCTTTGGCGTTTGGGTTCTCCGTAGCGCCCGCAGTCGATCAGCGCCTGGGCATCGGTCAGGACCTTCTGTCCTTTCCGGCGCAGGAGCCCGGCGATGGCGACAATGTTGATCTCGGCGAAGAGCGTGTTCGCCCCCTGCTGCATGTGGACGCAGTGCTTCGCATTCCACGAGTTGTAGGGATCGTAGGCCCGCTTCGAGCCCTTTCCGGCCTCGAGCTCTTTGAGAGCGACGTCCGGCGTGCCGCAGCGGTCGCGATACAGGCTGAGGAGAAGGGCACGGGTCTTCGCCTTGCCCACTCCGTAGGGATCCCGGTACAGGAAGTCGTAGAATTCGGGCGGCTCACAAGTGAAGAGAATTCGAACCGCCTTCCCGGAGGCATCCCGCTCGACGACCCATTCGCAGTACTCGTCCTGGACTCGTGAGCGCACGCCGTTCTCTTTTTGGGGCGCGTCGAGGTACTCGTACAGTTTTTTCTTCTTGCCGCCGAAGTCTCCGTCATACGAGGTCGGCAGAGCGGGCCAGAAGACGTTTGCCGGCTTCGAACCCGCGACGATCGGCATCGACGCAGGGTTGTAAAAGCGGAGGTCGACGTCCGAATAACCCCACCTCAGCAGCAGGGAATGGGCGGAGTCCTTCGCGCCATACAGGTTACTCTCGAAGGCGTCGGCAATGAACCGGCTCCACGCCTCCCGCAGCCCGGGGACGGCGTCGAACTCGTGAGTCCCGGCGGTCGGTTCGAAAACGGGCATCGCTCTTCCTTTCAGCACAGGGGCCGTCGACAGTCCTCCCCTGCCCCCTCGCCGGCCAGAAACCAGGGCGCCTGGGGCTCCAACCGGCGTCCTCGGTCCGCAGGCGCCCCCTGGGCCCACCGGGCCACGTGCGCGCGGGTGCGACAGCGGACTTGGAACGCGTCCTGGGCGCCTGCGACACGTCGGCGGGCCGGGCGGAAGCAGCCTCGCCCGGCATGTCCGCGGCATCGCCGGCATCACTTCTCGAGCGCACTCTCCGGGAGCACGATGGGCTCGAACCCACGGCGGCGGTGCCCGCACGCGGATCTTGATGTTGTACTTCGATTTCGCCGTCGGTCCTCCTTCTGGCGCTGGTGACGCGGGTCGCAGGGATTCGGAGCGAACGGCTGTCCCCTTCGAGGCCTCGCCGCCTGGGCAAGTCCCGCCCCGAAAGCCGGGCGCAGGGGGAATCGGGCAGGCCCGCCGGTTCGATGGGCCTGCCCACAGTCTGGAGCGAACTGGATCAGTGTCCGGTCGAGTTCCCGTTGATGTTGATGGTGGAGCTGGCGGAGTGGATGTGGATGACGACCTGTCCCCCGGGCCGCACGGACACGACCTGGTCGCGGTCCAACGTCTCGTCCACCACGTCACCCGGCGTGCCGAGGACGCGTGCGATCATTTTACGAAGGTCCGGCCGGTTGCCGATCCGCTCCGTCACCGGCCGACCGGGCGCCGCCTGCTGGGGGGACCCTGTGGTCCGCAGCAGGTTGCGCGCGCCGGCCGGGGTGAGCAGCGGACGCGACCGGGCGCGGAGGACCCCCTGCACGGAGGCAAGGGCGCCGACCACGATCGGGGAGGCACTCGAGGTCCCGCTGAACGTGTCGGTGTACCAGACGTCGCTTGTCGCGCCCCCCTGGAGGTCGCCGTAGCCCGTCGAGGTCACCTCGCGCCCCCAGCCTTGAGCGTCGACTCGGCGGCCATGGTTGGAAAAGCCGAGCCGGGAACGGTCGGGGCCGTGGTCTCGACCATGGGTCCCCGGCGGAGGCGCCCCAGCGCCGACCAGGACCGCCCCGGAGGTCGGGTTCGCGGTGTTGAAAGGATTCGACCAGGTCGCGGGGAAACCGGGCGGCCGGGTGTTGTAGATCGCATGGTCCAGGTTGCGGGCGCCGTTCCCGGCCGCCTCCACGACGATGACGCCGCGGGCGACCGCGTAGCGAATCGCCGCGAGATCGTCGGGCCACCACTCGATGGCGATGAAGCCGTCCTGGCCTGCCCCGCTCGCGCCCGGACCCGGCCTGTGGATCTCGAGCAGGAGGATGTCGCCCGCCCGCAGCCGGTCCGCGGCCTGACGGATCACCTTCGCCGTCGGCAGCGTCAGGAACGAGGCCGAGGTGACGAAGGCGGCCGGGCAGATCCCGGTGACTCCGCGACCGTTCAGATCGCCGCTGAACTCGCCCAACACGGCGGTGCCGTGGTTGGTGTCGGTGTGGTTCACGCCGATCACCACGCCCCCCTGGTTCGCCGTCAGGTCTTCGTGCGTGAAGCGCCAGCCCCATTCGCAATCGATGATCCGCCCGCCCGCCCCGCGGCCGCCGGGAACCAGCCAGGCGAAGCGCGCGTCAATGCCGGCCGGCGCCGCGTTCAAGTAGATCTGGCGGCTGGTGAAGTCCGGCGTGACCGCCGGCGCCTCCTCGGCGGAGGGCGACATGGTGTTGATGCCCTCTTCCTCGGCGACGTCGGCGATGGGAGGCTCGCCTGCGGGCTTGACGTAGGCGCCCTCCACCTCGTCCAGCGAGCGCAGGGACGCCGCAAGCTCCTCCAGTCGCTCCGAGGGGGCACTGACATGATAGAACCCGCCGTAGTCGGGGAGTTCGTGCGAGGCCTCCAGCGAGGCCGCTCGTTCCCGCATGCGATCCTCCGGCAGCCCAAAGAGCGGCTGCAGGGCGATGCCCGCTCCGCTCAGCATCGCCGCCAAGCCCCGCGTGCTCGCGCCCGCCGAGGAAGCGAAGCCGTCCGGCGTGAGCCGCAGGCCCGCCTCCGAGCGCGTCACCAGGATCAGTTCGGGTCGGCCGAACGCCGGCGCCGACGGCCGGTCGGCCCGGTTTCCAGTTCGACGGGGCATACGCCACCTCCTCTCAGACAGGACTTCCGATGGTCACACGGAGGGTGGCGCATCCAGCGGTTTCAGATACGCCCCCTCCACAGCATCGAGCTGGTTCAGTCTCCGCACGACCTCGCGCCCCACTTCCTCCGTGGGCGCAGCGATGGAGAAGTGCGCGGCAAGGTCCTCGACGGTCGACCCGGGATGTAAGGGCTCGAGTGCCAGTCCCAGGTCGGTCAACACCGCACCCAACTCCAGCGTGCCGGGCAGGCCCGGCCTCTGACGAAGCCAATCCTTGGCGAAGGCTTTCTTCAGGTGCACCGTGACGAACATGCGCGCTTTCCCGGGAGGACGCCCGTGGAACTCCTGCGGACGCCGTTCCGTCCGAACCCTTCGGGCTTGACTAGGAACAGCCACAGCTTCTGCCACAGCTTCCGCTTCTCGTTCGGTGTAACCGTCACCTTCAGGCCATGCTTGCTCATGCCCTGGGCACGCCCAGGGCAGAGCGACCGGATCCCAACGAGTGCTGCGTCTCCGAGCAAGAGCCTTTGCTGGACCTCGACGCCGCCAAGGGCTAGTGTCCCGTCTACGCATATTCTGCTGGTTCGCCGGGCGCTCCGTGGATGTCGGCTGGCTCCCGTCAGGTAGAGCTTTCAGAGAACCCATTCGATGCGCTTGTCATCCTGAGCGAAGCGAAGCGCCGCAGCGCGAAGCGAAGTGAAGGATCCAAACTAAGCGTAGCGACCGCTTTTCTCGACAGGGCACTGGCTCGCCCACGACACGGTCCGAGGGCCGGTTGAGAAGGTTGGCCGGCCGTCCTTGCCTGGATCCTTCACTTCGCGCTGCGGCGCTCCGCTCAGGATGACATGCTGGAATGACGGGTTCACCGAACGCGTACTCCGCTACAGCGGCGGACCCTTGGAATCAGCGTAGACGGGACACTAGAACTTCGCCCAAGCGCTCCACGGACCGGAACTAGGCTTCGTCTGCCACAGGTGCCAGAGCCCGTCGCCCGCACCGATACCAAACAGTTCGAGGCGGCCATCGCCGTTGCGCGTCACCGAGAACTGCTTGACGTTCCCTGCCCTGCTCGTCCAAGCGCTCCAGGCGCCCGCGCTGGGACTCGTCTGCCAGAGGTGCTGCACGGAATCGTCCGCCCAGATCGCGAAAACCTCCAGTCGCCCATCGCGGTTCCGCGCGACCGCGATCCTCTTCACGGTTCCCGCCATGCCGGCCCAAGCGCTCCAGGGGCCCGCGCTCGACTTCGTCTGCCAGGCGTGCCAGAGCGCCTTGTCGGTTCCGACGCCGAACACCTCGAGTCGGCCATCGGCATTCCGAATCGCCGCGATCTGCTGGGCATTGCCCCCAAGGTTTCCCCACGAACTCCACGGGGCGCCGCTCGGTTTCGTCTGCCAGGTGTTTCTGAGAGTGCCGTCCAGCCCGAGTCCGAACACCTCCAGACGACCATCCCGATTCCGTGCCACCGAGATCTGCTTGACGGCGCCTCCCAGGCTCCTCCACGTGCTCCAGGGGCCGGCGCTCGGGGCCGTCTGCCAGATGTGCCAGAGAGCATTGTCCTTCCCGATCGCGAACACTTCGAGGCGGCCGTCGCTGTTGCGCCCGACGGCAAGCTGCGTGAGGCTTCCGGCCCGGCTTCCCCACGCGCTCCAGGGTCCGCCGCTGGGCTGCGTCTGCCAGACGTGCCAAAGCGAGTCGTAGGCGCCGACTCCGAACACCTCCACCCGACCGTCGCTGTTGCACGCCGCGGCGAGCCGAGGCTTGAGCAGGACGACGGGCCGATTCGTGTCATAGAAGGGCGTCGCGACGACCGTCGGATCCTTGCTGGTTTTCGTCTCGCGCAGATTCTCCGGAGGCGCCCATGGCCTCAAACCCGAGGCTCCGGCCCACGGCTCCATGTTTTCCGTGATGGCCACCTGGGCGCCTTCCGACCCGTAGACTTGGGTCGGCAGGAAAGACCGTGCGCTCTCGCGATGCTGATTCACCGCAGGCCGACCGAAGGGTTCACTCTTTTTCAAAAAATCGCCGCCTGAGCTTGGCGAAGAGGCGCAAACGACGCAGCTTTGCCGCGGTCGGCGTAAGACCGAGCAGCGACGCGGCCTCCGCATCGGAGTTGGACCTCAGCCACGCCGATAGCAGTCGTCGCTCGCGCGCTCTCAGACTCAAGACCACCGGCTGCAAACGCTCGTCGACGACGGCCTCCAGGGTGTCCGCTCCGTCACCCCTGTCCGGTGGAACGGGGGTGGCGCCACCCTGGCCCGGCAACGCGGGACTTAGCGGTGGCGTGGCGAAAAAGCCACGCCGTTCAGCGGTGCCAAGGCTCTCCGGACGACGGCCGGCTCGCCGCGAACGACGCCAGATCCCGCGCGCATGGTTGAGTACGCGGTTCCGGACGATGGTTGCGGCGAAGGTGCGAAAAGTCGACTCGCCGCACCTTGGAAGCGCCCCCGCGGAAAGGTCCGGCACAGCTTGGCTCACACGCTCGTAGCGGTGTGCCCCCCGAAGCACCGCAAGGAGGGCTTCCTGTTCAGCGTCCTCCACGTCGTGTCGCTTAAGACCGAGATCCGTCGCCAGCCTCCGGGCCCAATTCCGGAGGAAGCCCTCGTGGCGGACGACAGCCTCATCCCATTCCCGGATCGAGGCCGAACCCGAGAAAGCCGGCAGCCACCCCGCACTGGGCTCCTCGCGTGTCGAAGCAACCGCCCAGACGGTCCCCATCCGTTCCGTCCCCATGCGCCGGCACCCCCTTCCTCGACCCAACTGCCTGCCCAATCGTGAAGACGATCCCCCCATGGTGAAGCGGAACTGCCGCCAAGCCGAGCGAGCCCGAGGGTAGGTACGGTCGTCACCCCCCACGACTGCCGCCAAGCCCATCGCGTCCTCCTCTTCCTTCGATCCACGACCCACACTTCCGTGCCCGCCTCGAGACGCTGCTCGAGCCCGTGCCACGCATCCGCGGCGTGAGAAGCCCAACTCACCGCGCATCTCTCGTACCGCGACGCGCCAAAGGAGCTCGGTCATGTAACCGCATGGCGCAAAAGAAGCTAAGGGCAGCCTCCGCACTTGACGGCCCGGCGGAGGCGGCGTCGGAGGATCAACCCGGCTTGACCATGTCAATTCTACTTGATGATCCTGCCGGGTCTCTCCCGCGCTCGGTCGTCGCGATCGAATCCCGGACCGGGCGAACCCCGTGTCTTGGCGTGAAGAGGCATGCACGTCGGAGGCGGGCGTCGCGGTTCGGCAACAAACGAGCCTTCGGCTACGCCGTCCGCCACGCTACGGACGCCCGTTCACGCCGACGACGTCCCCGACCGATTCCCCTCGCCTGCCGCCCGACCCCGAGGATACAATCTCGGGGCGCAGCTTCGTTCAGACCGCCGATCGCGGCCCGCGGAAGGACCGGCGAATCGACCGAAGCATGCTCGCCCAAGGTGAGGACCGCACGAGGGAGCAGCGCAGGGACCCGCGCCCAGCGGCAGAAATTGCAGAGGAGGTCGCGATGAAAACCCCGCGAGGCACGGTCGTCCGGGAGGTCTTCGAAAGCAAGCTGCTCCGCGGCAATCCGCTGGGCGACCCCGCGGCGCGCGAGACCCCGGTGTATTTGCCGCCCGGGTACGGGTCGTCGGCGCGGCGCTACCCGGTGGTCTTCGTGTTGAGCGGCTTCACCGGCAAGGGGACGATGCTCCTCAACCTGGACGGCTGGACGCCGAACCTGGCGGAGCGCATGGACCGGCTGATCGCCGCGGGCCGTTGCGCGCCGATGATCCTCGTCCTGCCGGACTGCTTCACGAAGTACGGCGGCAGCCAGTACCTCGACTCCTCGGCGACCGGGCGCTACGAGCAGTACCTGATCCGCGAGCTGGTCCCGCACGTGGACCGGACATGGCGCACGCTCGGGGACGGACATCGGGGCGTGGCGGGCAAGTCCTCGGGCGGCTACGGCGCGATGGTCCTGGGCATGCGCCACCCGGACGTGTTCGCGGCCGTGGCCTGCCACTCCGGGGACATGTATTTCGACCTGGCCTACCGGCCCGATTTCCCGAAGTTCGTGAACGGGCTGGAGCGCGCGGGCGGCGTCGCGCGTTGGTGGCGGGCCTTCGAACGCAAGGTCAAAAAAGAAAAGTCCGACTTCGACGTCCTCAATATCCTGGCGATGTCGGCCGCGTACTCGCCGGACCCGAAGGCGCGGCCGTTGCCGATCGCGTGGCCGGTCGATCTCGAGACGGGAGAGCTGCGGCAGTCGGTGTGGCGGCGCTGGCTGGGGAACGACCCGGTGGAGCTGGTCCGCCGCTACGCGAAGAACTTGAAGCGGCTGAAGCTGCTTTACCTGGACTGCGGCACGCGCGACGAGTGGAACCTCCACCTCGGCGCGCGGATCTTCGTGCGGCGGGCGCGCGCGCTCGGGGTGCGGGTGGTGCACCAGGAATTCGACGACGGGCACATGAGCGTGCAGTACCGGTACGACGTGAGCCTGCCGCGGCTCGCGCGCGCGCTTCGGGGGTAGGCGGGGCGGAGGAGATGGGCGAGGACCGAAAGCATCGGGAGGTGGGCCGAGACACGACCGGCCGTTGCGGCGCCGTCCGGGTCACGGTGCCGCTCATCAGAGGACGCGCGTCACGAAGCGTAGCCATGTTACGATTCGTGGACTTGACCGCGGGTTGCGGCGGAGCCGGCAACACTCGGTTGCGCGCCGGCCGCCCAGCCATTCAGGGGGGGTGAACGAGTCGCCATCGGCAGACCGGAGGGTGATTTGCCCGCGCGTGGGGAGGGTCGAGCCGTTGATCGCGGTTGAGCTTCTCGGTGTTCTCCCCCGCCGGCGACGCACACCTGGGTCACACAACCGCCGAAAAGCTCGTTTTTTTGGCCACGAATTCCCAGTGGGAAATTCTCGAAATTGGCGTAATTCGCGGTTTTGGTGGCGGCCGAGCGCAGCGAGGCTGCTTTGTGGTGCAGGGCTTCCGCCCTGCACCCGCACTCTCACGGAACCTCCGAAGCACTCTCCCCCTTCCCGTCAAGCCGCCCCAGCTCCCAACGGCCTGCGTAATTTTCACCCGGGTTGTTCCGTCGGTGCAGGGCGGACCCGTCCACCGAGGCGCCGCGCGCGCAGGCGGAAGCCCTGCACGACGACCTCCGAAGGCCGTCCACCAGCCTGTTTTCGGGTCGTCCATCCGAACCGCCGCTGCCGGTGCGCGAGGGGGACGGCGACTGCTCGCTTCGTGGGCACGGCAGCGCCGTGCCCCTACCCGATGAGGACACGCGATCGGAGCGAACCGGACTTGCCCGCTGCCGCACTCCCCCGTCCGCGCTCACCCGATGCCCTGCCGGCGATTTCCGCGCCCCATCCGGGGGATCCCAAGTCCCTCCGGGCTTCTTTCACCGGCCCCCCATGCGCCAGGGGCTCGCGCCGTGAACGGTGAAAGGCCGGCCCTTCGGGCCTTTCGGGTTCGCGCCTGCAAGCTGCCCTTGGTCCGGGCCGCTCTCCTATGCCTGCACAGTTCCAAGCAGCGCGCGTCACGACCGGGTGGGCCTGGGCTTCCTCGAGGACCTCGGCTTGCAGGCCGGCGCCCCCTCCATCCGCCGCAAGAGCGCCCGGAGCTTCTCGACGCCGAGCGCATCGCCGATACGTTCCAGCCCCACGGCGTCGAGTACGCGTTCGGGACCCAGGGCGTCGAGCACGCGTTGCGGACCCAGGGCGTCAATCACGCGTTCAGGACCCACGGCGTCGAGCACGCGACCGAGACCCACCGCGTCCACCACCCGTTCGATTCCCAGTTCCTCGACGGAGTCCCGGATCGAGAGGGTGGTCTCGTCCAGGGTCTTGCCTTTCATGGCCAGGACCTCCCTGAAGGGTTCCTTCCGCACAAACCAGAGCATCGAGTAATACTCGCGACGATCACCGTCCACCGAGGCCTCGATCGCCTCCCGCAGGCGTCGGCCCGAAGCCCAGTAGAGCAGGAAGCCGAGCGACTCCTCGCTGACCGGCACGCGATTGGCCTCTACCAGGACGAGCCGCGCGACAAAGTGACCCTCGACCATCCCGGGGTGCAGCTCGCGCTTCGCAACCGCGCGCCGCACCTCCGCCGTGGCGTGGGAGCAGAGCACGACCTGACTGAGCTCGTCCAAGTCCGCAAATCCGAGGTTTCGCCGCTCGGCGAAAAGCAGGGTCCGCGCACCGAGGAGCAGCAGGTCCCGCCGGCCAAACGCCTTCTTGGGCGCCTTGTTCTCGAAAACGGACCACCGCGTGAGGAAGTCGAGGAACGCGTCGCGGGGCGGCGCCTCGGCGACCGCGTCGAGCTCGAGATTTCCGCCGGCAACGGACACCTTGCTCTCGTAGCTGTGAGCTGCCGGGGCAAAGCGGCGATTGAGCCAGCAAGCACCACGCAGCAGCCGGGGCTAGCGACTCCTCGCGACGCGGACGCCCGCCCCGCCGAATCCGTGGTCGGGGACAAACTCGCCGCGTCGAGTCACGGAACAGTCCCCCGGGTCGCCGTACCAACAGCCGCCACGCAGAACCCGGCCCGCCTTATGAGTGCCCCGCTCAGAGCGTTCCTGTACGGCCTGCGGACTGCCATCGAATTCCTCGTCATGCCACTCCGCGCACCATTCCCAGACGTTTCCACGCATGTCGTACAGTCCCCATGTGTTAGCCCGCTTCTGCCCCACGGGATGCGTCGTGCCGCCAGAGTTCTGGCCATACCACGCGTAGTCCTCAAGGCCAGTGGCATTGTCGCCGGAGGGGTACTCGGCCGTCCCTCCCGCTCGACAAGCATACTCCCACTCGGCCTCCTCAGGCAGCCGAAAGCCGCCGCCGGTGACCTTCTGGTTGAGCTTTGCAACGAACCGCTGACAATCGTCCCAGCTCACAGTCTCAACGGGGTTCTTGGGCACCTTGAAATGGCTCGGGTTCTCGCCCATGACCGCCTGCCATTGCTCCTGCGTCACTTCGAACTTGCCGAGATCAAACGGTTTCGTAACGGTGACAACTTGGTCCAGCTCACTCCAATCCGGGTCCAAAGCCCTCCGGAGGTCGCCCGCAGGGATGAAAACGAGTTCCAGCTTCACCCCGCCGCCCAGGTCGATCGTGGTCACCGCGCCTCCGCCGCGCGCAGCGAAGTCCTCATTCCGCTTTCTCACCCCCTCCGCCGTCCGAGCCGCCTTGGCGCGGGAGATGCCATCCAGGGCCTTCGCATCCGCCGTCCGCAGCTTCGCAGCCTCGCCGAAGCGCGTGTCTGCCGTGTCGAAGTCGCTCGCCTTGAGGGCAGCCTCCCCCAAGCTCATCGCCGCCGCGTACTGCGCCTCCTTCAGCGCGGCATTGAGCTCTTCCCGGACTCGGTCGGCCTCCGTCGAGAGCGGGTCGAACGCGAGCGCCCGTTCGACGCCGGCGTGGGCCTTTTCCCACGCGCGGTCCTTCACGCGCGCTCGGGCGTCGGCCAGGGCGTTGTCGTGGCCGTGCTTGACCGCGTCCTCCCCCTGCTGCTCGAGCTCGCGAAGGAACGCGCGTGCCTCGTCGGCCGAGGGTCCGGCGTCCGGCCCGTCAGCGAAGGCGCGCACCATCTCGACCGCCGCCCGGAATGGGCGCGGGTCGGCGGGAGGCTCGTTTGGCACAGCCGCGAGGGCCTTCGCCTTCACCGACGCGAAAGCCGCCTTTGCACGTCCGGCGCGTATCTCGGCCGCAACCGCGACCGCGTCCGTGGACGCGGGCATGAAGCCTCGGGCCCGACCAACGGCCATCTCCGCTGCCGACCAGTCTCCGAGCTTCACCTTCTCGCGCGCCTCCTCGACGGCCGAATCGTGCGCTGTCTTCAGCGCCTCGGCCTCGCGGCGCTCCAACTCGGCGACGTACTTGGCGGCATCCGGACCAAGCGCATCGGACGTGTGTTTCGTCGCGAATTCGCGTGCGATCTGCACGGCCGCGTCGTAGGGATGCTCGGAGAGCGGGAGTTCGCCCGCGGGGACGGCCGCCTCCGCGCGCCGGCGGGCGGCCTCGAAATCGGCGCGCGCGGAGGCCTGCGCGAGATCCGGCGTAGGCGCGGGCGACGTCGGGCGTGTCGCCGATTCGACGGGGAGTGCGGCGAGTCCGAACCACTCCGGGCGGACCCAAGCGGTGACCAGGAGGCCGAGCACGACCGCGGCGGAGGCGAGCAGGGCGCCGCGGCCGAGCCCGGTTCGGGCCGGTGCGCGGGGGGAAACGACCGGCGACCGCACCTCGAACCGAGTCACTTGGGACGGCGGAGTCTCGTCATCCGGGTCCCGCCCTGCCGAAGGCGGGCCGGAGCCGGGGGACGCTCGGCCTCCGGTATCCAGGCCGCCCGGAGCCCGGGGAGCCGGCTCACCGCTCGGCTTCACGGGCGCCGCCGCAGGGACTGCGGGCACTGGCGTCAAGCGCGGCCCGGCCGAGACCGGGGCGATGCCTGGGACCGGAGTGGGAGCGGGCACCCCGAGGGCCGAGACGCTGCTCGTCGGACCTGTCCCGTCGTCCGGGGCGTCGGCCTCCGTCACGGCGTTCGCCGGCCCGGCACCAGGGAACCCGGGCACGCAGGCGACCACCGCCGGCGCGGGCAGCGGTGGCGCGGTCGGCTTCGCCCCGACCGGCGCCGCGGACCGCTTCTCGTCGACTGGAGCCGCAGATGGTTTTACCACGACCGGGGTGGGGAGCGGCTTCTCGTCGCGCTGTGGCGACTGTGGCTCGACCGCGGCTGCTGAGGGAGTGGGCGCGGGCGTCTCGACGGCCGCCACCTTGCTCGTAGGGCCTGTCTCCTGGTCACGCGTGCGCGCCTCCGCTTCCGCGCTCGCCGGCCCGACAAGAGGGAAGCCGTCTACGCGGCCGACCACCGCCGGCGCGGGCAGCGCCGGCGCAGGCGGCTGTTCGGCAATCGGCATTGCGGATTGTTTCTCCGCGACCAACGTGGGCGGCTTCGCTGCAACCGGCGCTCCGTGGGGCTTCTCCGCAACCAACGCCGGCGGCTTTCCGTCGCCTGACGGCGACTGCGGCTCGACCACGGCCGGAGCCGGAGCGGGCTGGGGCGCATCAGCGACATTGCGGTCGCTCGAACGCGCCGCTGCAACGTCAAGGGTGGAGGCGCTGGACGTCGCAGTCCCCGCCCCCGACGACTCGACAACCGCCCAGCCACCAACGCCCGGCGGGGGCGGAGGCGCCGCCTCGGACGGCGTGGAGGTCTCCGTATTCGTCGTGTCCGTCGCCGCCGAGGGCGACCGACTGGAATCAGGCGCCGGGGGCGAAGGGACGGGATCCGGACGGCTGGTCTGCTCCTCTGCTGCGCGAAGGATCGCATCCAGCTCGTGTTTCATCGCGCGCGCCGACGCGTGCCGCGCCTCGGGGTTCTTCTCCAGCGCCGTGAGGATCAGCGCCTCGAACCCAGGCAAGTCGTCCCCAAGCCCGGCCGCGGCGAAAGAGATCGGCGTGGACACGATGGGGGTGGGCGGTTCCCCGACGACCATTTCATGGAGGACCACGCCAAGCGACCAAAGGTCTGATCTCGCGTCCACCTCGATCTTCCCCGTCGAGAATTGCTCCGGGCTCATGTAGGCTCGGGTGCCCAGGAGGGCGCCGCCCGTGAGCGAGAGTTCGCCTTCCTTGTCCTCGGCCTGGTTGGGCTCGAGGAGGAGCTTCGCGATCCCGAAGTCGATGACCCGCACATGCCAGCCCCCGGGCGCGTTCGTATCGATCAGAATGTTCGAAGGCTTGAGGTCCCGGTGCACAATCCTCTTTGCGTGGGCGTGTTCGAGGCCCGCGAGCACCTGCGAGGCCACGGCGGCGACTCTCGCCATGGGGATCCGCGGCGTCTCGCGCAGGATGGCCCTGAGCGGACGTCCGGCACAAAGGGTCATGACGATATAGAGATGCCCGCCTGCTTCCCCCACGTGTCGGATGGGCACCAGGTTGGGGTGCTCCAGCTCGAGGAGGACCTGCGCCTCCTGGAGAAAGCGTGTGCGAAGCCGGCGCTTCTTCGCGAGCATTGGCTTGAGAGTCTTCAGGGCGAACTGCTGTTTCGGCAGAAGCTTGTTGACCGCGCGATACACGTGGCCGAACCCACCCGAGCCGATCCTCTCGACGATGCGGTACTCTCCGAGGACCTTGCCCGCCTCGAAAGGCGGCGTGCGATCTTCGTCGCCTTCGTGCGCCTCACCGCCCGGGTCGATTGCCGTCGAATCCCCGGCCGCAGGCGCATCGCCGACAGGAGTCGCGCAAGCCGGACAGTAACGCGCGCCCGCGGGCACGGTCTCGCCGCAGCCTGGGCAGGTCCGGTCGATCATGCGGGCCCCTTCCTCGGGAGGTTGAGGCGGTCCCACGCCGCCGCGGCGCCGCCGCTCTCCGAGAATTTACGTCTCGGGCGGTCGAGTGTCAAGGAGGGCTTGCAGCGGCCCCCGCCGCGTGAAAAGTTTCGGTAGGGTTCAGATCCGGGTTACGCCCTTCGACTGGCCGGTTCCGGTAGGGGCACGGCGCTGCCGTGCCCACGAAGCGAGAAGCCACGGTCGCCCCCGCGCGATGGCGTCTGCAGGTTGAACCCGCGGTCGCGGGTTCGGTGTAGGCAAGAAGGCATGCATCACAATGCCGATGCCCTTCGCTCGAACCCAACTCGGTCAATCCGCCAACCAGGGGCCCGCGCTCCCCATTGCAGCCTGATCCTGGAGGTTGCCTGGCATTCGACATGGTTCAAATCGCCGAGGACGTTGAGCGAGGCCGACGGTCGCCTCGCGCTTCGCGGGCACGGCAACGCCGTGCCCCTACCGGGAGCCGGCAATCGAGTGGTGCTCCCGCATGTGACCCCCCGCACACTCCGCGCCCTCGCCAGCTCGCGCTGCGCCGCCGCGGCGCCACCAGCAGACAGTGCCAAGCGGTGCGCGTCACGACCGGGCGGGCCTGGGCTTCCGCGAGGACCCTGGCTTGCGGGACGGCGCCCCCTCCATGCGTCGCAAGAGCGCACGGAGCTTCTCGACGCCGAGCGCATCGCCAATGCGCTCCGGACCCACGGCGTCGAGCACGCGACTCAGACCTACCGCGTCTACCACCCGCTCGATCCCCAGTTCCTCGACGGAATCTCGAATCGAGAGAGTGGTCTCATCCAGGGTCTTCCCTTTCATGGCCAGGACCTCCCTGAAGGGTTCCTTCCGCACAAACCAGAGCATCGAGTAATACTCGCGACGATCCCCGTCCACCGCGTCCTCGATCGCCTCCCGCAGGCGTCGGCCCGAAGCCCAGTACAGCAGGAAGCCGAGCGACTCCTCGCTGACCGGCACGCGATTGGCCTCTACGAGGACGATTCGCGCGACGAAGCGACCCTCGACCATCCCGGGGTGCAGCTCGCGCTTCGCAACCGCGCGCCGCACCTCCGCCGTGGCGTGGGAGCAGAGCACGACCTGAGTGAGCTCCTCCAGGTCCGCCAAGCCGAGGTTGCGTCGCTCGGCGAAAAGCAGGGTCCGCGCACCAAGGAGCAGCAGATCCCGACGGCCAAACGCCTTCTTGGGCGCCTTGTTCTCGAAAACCGACCACCGCGTGAGAAAGTCGAGGAACGTGTCGCGGGGCGGCGCCTCGGCGACCGCGTCAAGCTCGAGGTTGCCACCGGCCACCGACACCTTGCTCTCGTAGCTGTGAGCTGCCGGGGCCAGACGCCGATGGAGCCACTTCTCCTGCAGATCGTCCCACACGAACGCCATGTGCCGTCTCCTCCTCCCTCTGGGCGCCATCGTATCGCTGCCAGGACGGCGAACTGGGGATCGAAGTGCTATCATACCCTCGGCAAGAGGTGCGGAGCAAGCCCATTCGCGCCGCCCGGAACTCGGGCTTGAGGGTCTTCACCTGGACACGGGAAAGTCGAGGTCCTTGCCAACGGTTCGCGAGTGCGGGTGCAGGGCGGACCCGTCCACCGAAGCGCCGCGCGCGAAGGCGGAAGCCCTGCACCACAATCTCCGGTTGCCGTCCGCGAGCCTCTTCTCGGATGGTCGATCCAGACCGCCGCCGCCGGTGCGCGGGGGTGGTCGCGACTGCGCGCGTCGTGGGCACGGCAGCGCCGTGGCCCTACGGCGTGCAGGCACTCGCGAGGTGCGACTCGGACATGAACATCGCCCCGCACCCCGCCCGCCCCCCGCCCGCACCCCGCCCACCTCGCCCGCGCTCACCGCGCGCGATGGCGCCGCAGCGCCTCGAGCAGCCGCGTCATGTCCTCGGGGAGCGGCGCCGCGAACTCGACCGGCTCGCCGGTCTCCGGGTGTGCGAAGGCGATCCAGCGGGCGTGGAGCGCGTGGCGCGCGATCAGCGGTTCCTCGGGCGGATGGTCGGCGGGCTTCTGGCTGAACCGCAGCTCCCAATCGTAGAGCGACTCGCGCCGGCCGTACAGGCTGTCCGCGACGACGGGGTGGCCGACGTGGGCGAGGTGGACGCGGATCTGATGCGTCCGGCCGGTCTTCGGCTCCGCGCGGACGAGGGTGAAGCCGCGGAAGCGCTCCACCGCATGATACACGGTCTGCGCCTCGCGCGGGTTCAGCCCGCCGATCATCATGCGCTCCCGGTCGTGCGGGTTGTGGCCGATCGGGCCGTCCACGAGGTCGCTGTCGAAGCGCGGCTCCCCCTCCACGATCGCGATATACTCCTTCTTCACCGTGCGCGCCTCGAACTGCGAGGTCACGCGGAAGTGCGCGCCTTGCGTCTTCGCCGCCACGATGATGCCGCTCGTGTTCTTGTCCAGGCGGTGGACGATGCCGGGCCGGTAGATGTCGTCGGTCTGCGGGAGCACGCCGCAATGATGGAGCAACGCGTTCACGAGCGTGCCTTCCCAGTGCCCGGCCGCGGGGTGCACGACGAAGTGCGGCGGCTTGTTCACGACAACGATGTGGTCGTCCTCGTAGACGATGTCGAGCGGGATGTCCTCGGGAATCGTCTGCGCTTCGACGAGCCGCGGGACCCGCACCACGATCTTGTCGTGGACGCACAGCTCGTAGGCCGGTTTCGATTTCCGCCCATTCACCGTCACCAGCTCGTCCTTGATGAGCTTCTGCACCATGGTGCGCGAATAGAGCTGGAGCCGCTTGGTGAGGTAGACGTCGAGCCGGTAGTCTTCGACGGCGGGGTTGTGGACGACATACTCGACCGTGCGCAGGTCGTTCATGTCGATCCGGTGATGCGCTTCCATCCCCTATGCGCCCCCGCTCTCGCGGTACCAGGCAGCCGACTTGCGGAGCCCCTCCGCGAAGTCGACCTGGACCGAGTAGCCGAGCAGGCGTCGCGCCTTTGAGATGTCGGCCTCGGAGTGGCGGCGGTCGCCCGCGCGCTGCGGCTCCGTGCGCACGGTCGCGCGCACGCCGAGGATCCCCTCCAATCGGGCGACGAGGTCCCGCAGGCTCCAGGACGCGCCGCACGCTACATTGATGCTCTCGCCGCCGGCCGCGGGCGCCGTGGCCGCGAGCAGATGCGCATGCACGACGTTCTCGACAAACGTGAAGTCGCGCGATTGCGTGCCGTCGCCGAAGAGCGTGACCGGCTCGCCGCGCGAGAGGGCGAGGATGAAGCGCGGGATGACGGCCGCGTACTCGGACGCGGGATTCTGACGCGGGCCGAAGACGTTGAAAAGCCGCAGGCAGACGGTCTCCAGCCCGTAGTTGCGGGTGAACGTCTTCGCGTACAGCTCCCCCGCCACTTTCGAAACCGAATACGGCGCTTTCGGCCGGAGCGGGAGCTCCTCGCGGTCGATCCCCGCCTCGTGATCGCCGTACACGCTGGAGGAGGACGCGAAGACGACCCGCCGCGTGCCGGCGCGCCGCGCGGACCAGAGGATGTTCACGGTCCCCGAGACGTTGGCCTGGTGCGTGGCCAGCGGGTTCTTCAGGGAGCGCGGGACGGAGTTGAGCCCGCCAAGGTGGAACACCACCTCGATTCCCTCCATCGCGCGCGCCACCGCGTCCGCGTCTCGCAGGTCGACGTGCCGGAAGTCGACCGCGTCCTCGATGCCCGCGAGGTTTTGGCGCCGGCCGGTGCTGAGGTCGTCCAGGATGCGCACGGAGTCGCCCCGGCGCACGAGCGTGTGCGCAAGGTTGCTGCCGATGAAGCCGGCCCCACCCGTTACGAGGCAGCGCATGTTCGACGCATCTCCCTGTCACTTGCGACGCCGGTCACGAGCCGCGACGCCACGACACAAATCGACGGAGCCCTTCGACGAAATCCACTTCGGCGCGGAAACCGAGGGCACGCTCCGCCGCGGACACGTCCGGCGCGCAATGGCGGCGGTCGCCGGGACGCGGCGGCAGGAACTCCGGCTCCGCCCGCTTGCCCGTGGCCGCTTCGACCGCGGCGAGGACATCCAGGATTGTGCGCGGGCGGCCGGCGGCGATGTTGTAGGACGCGCCCGGCTCGCCGCGGCCGTCGCCCGCGAGCAGGTTCGCGCGCACCACGTCCTCGACGTCTACGAAGTCGCGGGTCTGCTTCCCGTCGCCGTAAATCACCGGTCGGGTGCCGTCGAGGAGGGCGGCGATGAAGCGCGGAATGACCGCGCCGTACTCCGGGTCCGCGTTTTGGCGCGGGCCGAAGACGTTGAAGTAGCGCAGGCAGACGACCGGCAGGCCGAAGTTCTGCGCGAACGTGCGGCAGTACAGCTCGGTCACGGCCTTGCTGACGGAGTACGGGGAGAAGGACGCCGCAGGCAACTCCTCCTCCTCGCTCTCGCGCGTCGCATCGCCATAGACGGCGCACGAGGACGCGACGACGACGCGCGCCACACGCCGGCGCACCGCCCCCCAGAGGACGTTCACCGTGGTGGAGACGTTCACTTCGTTGATCGCGACCGGGTCGCGCAGCGAGCGCGGGACCGAGTAGTCGCCGGCCTCGTGGAAGACGAGGTCCACACCATCGAGCAGCGGCTCGAGCGCGGCTTCTTCGCGGACGTCCGCCTCGACGAATTCGATCCGGGCGGCGACCTCCGCGAGGTGCTCGCGGCGGCCGGTGGAGAGGTTGTCCGCGACGCGGACGCGGCGGCCCTGGTCCACCAGGGCGCGCACGAGGTGGCTCCCGATGAAGCCCGCCCCGCCCGTCACCAGGACGACCCCGTCCGTGTTCGGCATGCGCTACCCCAGGAACGAAAAAAAGGCACGGCAGAATGCAGCCTACAGGCCGAAGAGCCGCCGGGCGTTCTCCGTCGTCCTCGCGGCGACCTCGGCCGCCGGCAGGCCGCGGACGCGGGCCAGCTCCTCGCCGGTGTGGACCACGTAGGCAGGTTCGTTTCGCTTCCCGCGCCGCGGCTGAGGCGCGAGGAACGGGCAGTCGGTCTCGATCAGGATCCGGTCAAGCGGTACGCTGGCGGCAGCCTCGCGCAACCGGTCGGACTTCGGGTAGGTGAGCGGCCCGGCGAACGAGACGTGAAAGCCCAGCTCCAGGAAGCTCGCGGCCACGGCGGCATCGCCGGAGAAGCAATGGACGATCCCGCGCACCGGGGGCGTGCGCACCTCGCGGATCAGCGCGAGACAATCGTCGAACGCGTTTCGGCAATGGAGAATCACCGGCTTCCCGATCGCCTGGGCCAGCTCGAGCTGGCGGCGGAAGACGCGGAACTGGTCCTCGCGCGGGCTGTACTCCTTGGCGTAGTCGAGGCCGGTCTCCCCGATCGCCACGACGCGCGGGTCGCGGGCGAGCGCCTCGAACTCGGACCAGCCGTCCTCGCCGGCAGCTTTCGCATCGTGCGGGTGGATGCCGACCGCTGCGTACACGCGCGGGAAGCGTCGCGCAATCTCGAGCGTGCGACGATTCGCGGCCGCGTGGGTGCCGATCGTCACGATGTCCTCGACGCCCGCGGCCCGGGCCCGTTCGACGACCGCGTCCAGTTCGGCGAAGAGCTCCTCGAAGTCCAGGTGGGCGTGCGTGTCGAACCACATGCTTCAGAGCACCCCTGCGCCGCAGCCGCACGACGACGGAACCACAGATTTCACAGATTCACGACGATTTCACAGACTCGTAGTCAGCACTACAACCGCGCAGAACATTGCCTTTGGGGCAACCAAGGTTGTTCTGTCGGCAATCGGTTGCGAGACCAAACCCGCGGGAACCGAAGGACGCGCCGAGACCGCTCCCTCACGGTCGCGGTTCGGATCTGCTACGCTGATCGATTCGCCCGAATTTCGTCCTTCGGTGTTTTCGGCGTCGTCGGTGGCTCGTCCCTTTGGTTGCCGCCAGGGGCTGCGCTGGGATGTCGGTGGTTGCCGTGGTGTTCGAGCCCGGAGAAACCCCGACGGGAACCTCAGAGGCCCAGCGCCTTCTCGACCTTCTCGATGTCCGCCAGCATCTCGGCGGCGGTCTGGTATCGGCGCTCGGGCATTTTCTGCATGGCCTTCACGACGATCCCGCCGAGGTCCTCGGGGACCGACATGTTCACCTTCTTCGGGTCGGCGAATTCGCCGGCGCGCGCGGCGCGCAGGATCTCCGCGGCCGGGCCGGAGTAGGGCGGCCGCCCCGTGAGCATCGTGTACATCGTCGCGCCCAGCGAGTAGACGTCGCTCCGCTGATCCACCATCTTCGCATCGACCATCTGTTCGAGCGGGATGTACGAAAGGGACCCGAGGTGCATGCCGGTCCGCGTGATCAGGTTGATGTCCGGCGAGTCCAGGCTCTTCGACAGCCAGAGGTCCGCGAGCCGGGCCACGCCCTTCCGGTCGATGAGGATGTTCGAGGGCTTCAGGTTCCGGTGGACGATCTTTTGCGCGTGGGCGTAGGAGAGCGCGCGCAACGCCTGCTTCGCGACGTCCATCGTCTTGCGGGCGTCGATCGTCCCGGAGATCCCGCGCTCCTCCATCATCTGCGCGACGCTCCCGCCGTCCACCAGCTCCATCACGACGTAGAGCAGGTCCTGGTAGCGGCCGGTCGCGAAGACCTTCACGATGTTCGGGTGCCGGAGGCGGCTCGCGGTCTGGGCCCCGCGCAGGAAGCGCTGCATCGAGGCCTCGTCGTGCATCACGTCGGGAAAGAACACCTTCATGGCCACCAGCCGGTTCTTCGACGACTGGAAGGCGCGATAAACGGTCCCGACCTCCCCGCGGCCGATCTTGGCCTGGACCTGGTAGTCGCCGATGCTCCGCGAAATGAGCGTGTCGGCCACCTCGCGATCCAGGACGAGCAGCTCTTCCTGCACCGCGGCCGCGTGCTCCTCGACGAACTCGACGATGCTGCCGCCGATCCGGATGCGGTCGCCGCTCTTGATCGGACAGGTCGAGATCTTCCGGTCATTCAGGTAGGTGCCGTTGGAGCTGGCCAGGTCGGACACGAAAAATGCGCCCTTCCGCGCGGCGAATTCGCAATGGACCTTCGAAAGCAGCGGGTCCTGCAGCTTGATGTAGTCGACGTCGGCGCGGCCGAGGCAGAGGGACTTGTCCGGCTCCACCGGGATCTTCTTCCCCTCGTCCGGGCCGGAAAGCACGCGCAGGTACGCCATCACCCACCCAGCTTTTCTTGCAGGAGCCGCGTCACGAGCGGGGCGTTGGCCTTGCCCCGGGTCTCCTTCATGACCTGGCCGACCAGGGAGCTGAGCGCGGCCTTTTTCCCGGCCCGGTAGTCCGTCACGGCCTTCGCATTCGCACCGAGCACCTTGTCCACGATCGGGCCGAGCGAGGCCGCGTCCGCGATCTGCAACAGCCCCTTCTCGCGGACGATCGCCGCCGCGTCCTTCCCCGAGACGACCATCTCCGTGAGGACGTCCTTCCCCACCAGCCGCGTGATCTGCGCGCCCTCCACGAGCCGCACCAGTTCCACCAGGCGCTCGGGTCGCACGGGCAGGGACTCGATGTCGAGGTGACGCTCGTTCATCTCTTTTCGGACGTCCCCCAAGAGCCAGTTCGCGATCGCACGCGGCGCGTTTTCGAGGGCGACGCACGACTCGAAATACTCGGCCAGGCCGCGGTCGGTCGTGAGCACCTCGGCGTCCTTGGGCGGCAGGCCGAGCTGCTCCACGAAGCGCGCGCAGCGCTCGGCCGGCATCTCGGGGAGCGCCGCCCGGATCCGCTCCACCTCCGCCGGGGTGATCACGAAGGGCACCAGGTCGGGCTCCGGAAAATACCGGTAGTCGTGGGCCTCCTCCTTCGAGCGCATCGGCCGCGTCTCGCCGGCGATCGGGTCCCAGAGCCGGGTCTCCTGCACGACGCGTCCGCCCGCTTCGAGGACCTTGATCTGGCGCGCGGCCTCGTGGGCGAGGGCCTTCGCGAGGAACTTGAACGAGTTCAGGTTCTTCGTCTCGGTCCGGGTGCCCAGGGTCTCGCTCCCCCGCGGCCGGACGGAGACGTTCGCGTCGCAGCGGAGGCTCCCCTTCTCCATGTCGCAGTCGGAGACGCCGCTGTACTGGAGCACGCGCTTGAGCGCCGTGAGGTATTCGTACGCCTCTTCGGGCGTCCGCATGTCGGGCTCGGTCACGATCTCCAGGAGCGGCACGCCGGAGCGGTTGAAATCCACGAGGCTGTACCCGGCGCGGCCGGCACGCACGCCGCCGCCTCCTCCACCGTCGTCCGCGGGGTCTCCCCCTTCGCGCAACTCGGGATGGAGGAGCTTGCCCGCGTCCTCCTCAAGATGGGCCCGGTGGATGCGCACGCGCAGCGCCCGGCCGGCGACGTCCACGTCCAGCCACCCCTGGCGCGAGAGCGGGATATCGAACTGCGAAATCTGGTAGGCCTTCGGAAGGTCCGGGTAGAAGTAGTTCTTCCGGTCGAATTTCGTAAACGGCGCGATCTCGCAATGCAGCGCGAGCGCGGCGCGGATGCCCAGTTCGTAGGCAGCGCGATTCAGGACCGGGAGGACGCCCGGCATGCTTCTACTTTGGTCGAACGCCACGAAAACCACAGATTTCACAGATTCAACGGGATTACACAGATTACGAATCTGTGAAATCGTCGTTAATCTGTGAAATCTGTGGTTCCGTCGTCGCTTGGCTGCGGCACTGCCGCGCTGCGCTACGCCTCGGCGACCTCGGGCCGCCGCGAGTGCCAATCCGTCTCCCGCTCGTACGCGCGCGCGACGCGGAGGACCGTGGATTCGTCGAAAGCGCGGCCGAGGATCTGCAGGCCGATCGGCAGCTTGCCGCCGGCGAGCCCGCAGGGGACGGAGATCCCGGGCAAGCCGGCCATGTTGAGGCACACCGTGAACACGTCGGCGAGGTACATCTGCAACGGGTCGTCGGCCTTCTCGCCGAGCTTGAAGGCGGGGACCGGCGACGTGGGACAGACGAGCGCGTCCACCGAGCCGAACGCCGCGTCGAAGTCATCCTTGATGCGCCGGCGCACCTTCAGGGCCTTCTGATAGTAGGCGTCGTAGTAGCCGCTGGAGAGGGCGAAGGTCCCGAGCATGATGCGCCGCGACACCTCGCGACCGAAGCCCTGCCGCCGGGTCTCCTCGTACATGGAGAGGAGGCCCCGGGTGTCGGCCGCGCGCAGGCCGTAGCGCACGCCGTCGTAGCGCGCGAGGTTCGAGCTGGCCTCGGCCGGCGCGACCACGTAGTACGCGGCGATCCCGTAGTCGGTGTGCGGGAGAGAGACCTCCTGCGTCGTGGCGCCGGCGCGGCGCAGCACGTCGATCGCGGCTTCGACGGCGCTCGCGACCTCAGGGTCGATGCCGGCCCCGAAGTACTCCTTCGGAATGCCGAGGCGCAGGCCCTTCGCGCCGGCCTCCAGGTCCCGCAGGAAGTCCGGGGTCTCGACGGAGGCCGAAGTCGAATCCCGCGGGTCCGGGCCGGCGATGGCCTGGAGGCAGAGGGCGGCGTCGCGCACGTTTCGCGTAATCGGCCCGATCTGGTCGAGCGACGAGGCGAAGGCGACCAGGCCGAAGCGCGACACGCGCCCATAGGTCGGCTTGAGGCCCACGACACCGCACAGCGAGGCGGGCTGGCGGATGGAGCCGCCGGTGTCGGAGCCGAGGCCCGCCGTCGCGAGGCCGGCCGCGACCGCGGCGGTCGTCCCGCCGCTCGAGCCGCCGGGCACGCGCGTGACGTCCCACGGATTCAGCGTCGGTCCGAAGGCGGAGTTTTCGGTGGACGAGCCCATGGCGAACTCGTCCATGTTGGTCTTGCCGACCAGGAGGGCGCCGGCGGCGCGCAGCTTTTCGACGACCGTCGCGTCGTAGGTCGGGACGAAATTCCCGAGGATGCGCGAGGCGCAGGTCGTGCGGACACCGCGGGTGCAAAGGTTGTCCTTGAGCGCCATGGGGACGCCGGCGAGCGGACCGGGGGGTTCGCCGCGGGCGATCGACGCATCGAGCGCGTCGGCGTCCCGGAGCGCGGCGTCTTTGCGCAGCGTGAGGAAGGCCTTGAGGCGAGGGTCGAGGCGCTCGATGCGGACGAGGCTGCGCTCGGCGACTTCGCGGGCCGAGACTCTCCGGCCGGCGACGGCGTCGCGGAGCTCGTGGGCGGGCAGGTCGAGCATCTCCATCCGGCGCCTCGGCTACTCGATGACCTTCGGGACCTTGAAGAACTTCTCGATGCGGTCGGGCGCGTTGGCCAATCCGTCTTCGGGGGGCGGGGAGGCCTGGACCGCGTCCGGCCGGAAGACGTTCCGGCCCTCGAAGGGGTGCACGAGCGGTTCCGCACCGGCGACGTCGAGGGTGTTGAGCTTCTCGACGTACGCGAGGATGCGCGTGAGCTCCGAGACGTACCGCAGGCGGTCGTCGGGCGTGAGGCCGAGCCGGGCCAAGCGCGCGACGTGGTCGACGAGAGCGGGGTCCACCTTCATGCGAGAGTCCTCAGGGAAAGAGGGGCGGATTATAGGGGGAGCCCGGGAGGCTTGCAAGAGATTCCCTGGGCTGCGACCTACCTAGTGGGCTTTCCATGTCGTTCCGGTAGGTCCTTCGTTTCCATCGCAGGCGCGTCCCGCGTGGAAACCGAACCGCGACCGTGAGGGAGCGGTCTGGGGGCGTTCTGCCATGACCGCCGGTTCGAGGCCGCCGACCCGCAGGGGGGCGCCCTGCGAACCCACCGGGCAGCGAGGTCGAATCCGCGGCTCTGGAAGAACGCGCGGAGACCGCTCGCCCACGGTCGCGGTTCCGTGTGTCCGTCGCGGACCCGTTCCGCTTCCATCGTCCCCATGTCGTGCACCCCCAGGATCGATATGGAAGGCCCACGAGGGACAGTGACGATTTCCTTTGCGGAGAAGCGTGACGGTCCCTATTTCGGCACGATTTCAGCACGGTCCCGCACCCAGCGCCGGTTTGTTTTGACAACCTTCCCCAGCGTCCTATAATGATCGCCTTCCGCGGCGACCGGCGAGTCGACCAGGACCTGGCCCCCACGCGCCGCGCAAAGGCTGTTCGCTCCTCCATTCTCTCCCTTCCCGCTTGCCCATCCCCGCATGCCAGAAACCCCGCTCCTGGAACTGAGGGACGTGCGCACCGGCTACGGCCCCATCGAGGTGCTGAAGGGGATCTCCCTCGAGGTCCGCGAGGGGGAGATCGTGACGATGATCGGCGCGAACGGCGCCGGGAAGACCACGACGCTCATGACGGTCAGCGGGCTGGTGCCGCTGCGGACCGGGGCCGTCCTCTACCGCGGCGAGTCGCTCGCCGGCATTCCGCCCCACAAGATCGTGGAGATGGGGGTCTGCCAGATCCCCGAGGGACGCCGCATCTTTCCGAGGCTGACCGTGCTCGAGAACCTCGAGATGGGCGGCTTCATCCGGAAAGACCGGGCCGGCATCGCCGACGACATGGAGAAGTCCTTTCACCGGTTCCCGGTGCTGCGCGAACGCCAGGCGCAGCTCGGCGGGACGCTGAGCGGCGGCGAACAACAGATGCTGGCGATCGCGCGCGCGCTGATGGCGAGGCCGAGGCTGCTGCTGCTCGACGAACCGTCGCTGGGGCTGGCGCCGCTCATCGTCAGCAAGGTCTTCGAGATCCTCCGCGAGGTGAACAAGGACGGCGTGACGCTGCTGCTCGTCGAGCAACACGCGAAACTGGCCTTGAAGACGGCCCACCGGGGCTACGTCCTGGAGACCGGTCGGATCACGATGTCCGACGCTGCATCGGCGCTGCTGGCCGACCCGCGGGTGCAGGACGCGTACCTCGGGAGCTAGTACGCGATTCCGCCGGTGCGATCACCTGGGTCCTGTCTTTGACAGGAGCACAGGAGCAACCGGATGCGGTACCGGCACATCCGGTTACTCCTGTTATCCTGTCAAGATAGGTCACCGAATTTGGGAATCCGTATCGTAGCTCTCCAAGCGGGGAAGCCGGCCAGGTTACAGCTCCGCGCCCTGGGGCCAGGCACCCGGGCCGACGAAAGAGAACAGCCGCACTCCTGGAGAATCGGCTGCCCGAGCGGTCGCACGCGTGTCGGCGCAAGCGAACCCAAGGCACGCATGAACCCGCCGAGGCCGCTCCCTCACGGTCGCGGTTCCGTTGGGGTCGGTGACAAGGACGCGGGTCGATCCTGAAGCGGCTCCTCAAGGAGCTCCCGAACACGAATTCATCGGCAGAGCCCATGCGCAAGTTGAACCGCGTCCTTCACCTCGGCCTCGCGGCGGCCCTCCTCGCGGGCTGCACCACGGGCCCGCATGTGGCCGTCAGCACGGATTGGCGCGAGAACTTGAAGAGCACCGACCCGGACCTCCGGGTCTACGCCCTGCGCGTCCTCGTCGAGCGCGGGGAGAAGGACGCGCTCCCCTTCCTCCTTGACCGCCTCGAGGACGACGAGCCGCAAGTACGGATGTTCGCGTTCCACGCCGTCTGCAGCCTCGCCGGGGAGCCCATCCGGTATACACCCTATGGGAGCGAAGCCGTGCGAGCGGCGGAGCTGGCGGAGCTGCGCAAGCGCTGGCCCAAGCCGCCGACGGGCGGCGCCGGCGCGACAGAGCCCAAACCGGCCCAGGCCCCGGCCCCCGAACCGGCCGCCCCCACCCCGGCCCCGGGTCCAACGGAGACGAAGCAGTGACGAGCGCGCGCACCCGGGCGATGCCGATCGAGCTATCGGTCACGAGCGACCCGCGCCAAATGACGGTCGTGCGCGCGGTGGTGGCGAAGGCCAGCGGCCTCGCGGGCTTCACCGAGCGAGACCAGGCGATGGTCGCGCTCGCCGTGGACGAGGTCTGCACGAACATCATCAAGTACAGCTACCGGAACGACCCGACGCGCCCCATTCGCGTGCGGTGCGTGCCCGGGCCGAGCGGCATCGAGATCGTGATCCGCGATTTCGGCGAAAAGCCGCGCGAGGCCACGCTCACGCCCAAGCGTCCCGGCACCACCCGTCTCGGCGGGCGGGGCATGCACTTCCTCCTCTCGATCATGGACAAGGTCGTCTTCGACGTCTCCCCGACGAAAGGGACCATCTCGCGGCTCGCGAAGGCGCTGCCCGCGCCGTCGGCGGCGACGGAGGAATCCGCGACCTGGCACAACCCGGACACGACCACGTTTATCGTCCGACGGGCGAAGGACGGGAAGGCGGACGCCCAGGTCCGCCCACCCGCGAAGCCCCGACGCGCGGCACACCCCCAGTAAGGCCCACACCGCATGGCGATCGCTCATTCGATCCGGGAGGCGGCCCCCGCGACCGTCGTCGAGTTCAAGGGGGAAATCGACCTCGCCAATTCCCCCGAGGTCCGCAAGCTCCTCCGGGGTCTCGCCAAGGAAAAAAAGAAGCTCCTGATCTGCGACCTCTCGAAGGTCGAGTACATCGACAGCTCGGGCATCGCGACGCTCCTGGACTGCCTGAAGGAAATGAGGAAGTACAAAGGCGTGCTGCGGCTGGCCGGGCTCCCCGGCACCGTCCACGACGTCTTCCGGCTCGCGAAGCTGGAAGGGGTCTTCGAGATCTTCGCCGACGTCGCGGCGGCACTCGCCGCGCCGCCGAAGTAGGACCGGCGCATGGGGACTCTTCTCGCCGCCATCGGACGACCGGCCCTCGCCCTCTGCCAGGGGGTGGGGCAGTCGTTCTGGCTCCTGTGGGACTGCGGGCTCTGGATCGCAAGCTGGGTTGCCTGGCCCCTCTTCTGGGCCACCGGGCTCTCCGGCCGGGTCCGGCGCCGCCGCGGCGTCCGCATCCACGCGACCGCCGAGCAGGGCTACCGCGTCGGCCCCACCTCCCTCCCGATCAGTTGCCTCGTCCTCTTCTTCCTCGGCATGATCCTCGCCCTCCAGACCGCCTACATCCTCAAGAAATTCGGCGTCACGGAATACGTCTCGAACCTCGTTTCGGTCGCCATCATCCGTGAGCTGGGCCCGCTCATCACCGCACTGGTCATGTCCGGCTTCATTTCCGGCTCCATCGCCGCCGAGCTGGGCACGATGCAGGTCTACGAAGAGATCATGGCGCTGCGCACGTCCGCGATCCACCCGAACCGCTTCCTCGTGGTCCCGCGCCTGCTCGCCACGATGATCATGCTCCCCTGCGTGACCATCTTCGCAGACCTCGCCGGCATCACGGGCGGCTGGGTCATCGGGACCCGCATCCTCCAGCTCAATTCCGATCTTTTCATTTCGAAGTGCTTCGAGGCCGTGGTCGCGAAGGACATCTACACCGGCCTCGTGAAATCCGAGGCCTTCGCGCTGCTCCTCGCCCTCATCGGCTGCCACCAGGGCCTTTCCACCAAAGGGGGCGCCGAGGGCGTCGGCCGGGCGACGACGAACGCCGTCGTCCTCTCGATCCTCTTCGTGATCGTCGCCGACTGCTTCTTCACGTTCCTGTTCTATTTCCTCTTCGAGGCCTAGGCCGTGGACGCCCCCGCGCGCGAGCCGGTCATCGAGGTGGTGAACCTGCGGAAAGCCTTCAAGGGACAGCCGGTCCTGAAGGGGATCACTTTCACCGTGTACCGCGGCGAAACCCTCGTGATCATGGGGGGCAGCGGCTGCGGGAAGAGCACGCTGCTCGGGCACCTCGTGGGCGTCCTGCGCCCGGACGCGGGGGAGATCCGGCTCCTCGGCGAGGACATCCTGCGCCTGTCCACCTGGAAGATGGACGAACTGAAAAAGCGCTTCGGCATCCTCTTCCAGTCCGGGGCGCTCTACAACTCCATGTCGATCGCCGAAAACGTCGCGCTGCCGCTCCTGGAGCACGCGCGGCTCGACCCGGGCATCATCGAGCTCATGGTCAAGATGAAGCTCAAGATGGTCGGGTGGACCCGCCCCGATACGTTGAAGCCGTCGGAGATCAGCGGCGGCATGAGGAAGCGCGCGGGCCTCGCGCGGGCGATCGCGTTGGATCCCGAGGTTTTGTTTTACGACGAGCCCACGGCCGGCCTCGACCCGATCGCCTCGACCGAGATCAGCCAGCTCATCGTCGACCTGCGGGACAAGCTCCGCGTGACCTCGATCGTCGTCACGCACGACATGACGAGCGCGTTTCACGTCGCCGATCGGATGGTGATGCTGCACGTCGGCGAGGTGCGCATGGCGGGCACGCCGCAGGAATTCCGGAAGTCGGAAGATCCGCTCGTCCGGCAATTCATCGACGGTTCGCTCGAAGGGCCCCTCACCGCGCACGCGTCCAGCGAGGACTACCTGCGGGACCTCCTGGGCGAAGCCTAGAGACCCCTTGACGGAGAAGCAAGCGTGCAGAGCGCGAAGAGCGAGATCATCGCCGGGCTGGTGGTCCTCGCGGCCGCCACCCTGGTCTTTCTGGCCCTGTTCGGGGTCGGCGGGATCGAGATCAAGAGAGAGACCCCCCGGGTCCTCACCGTCCGTTTCAAGGACGCGAGCGGCCTCAAGACCTACGACCCCGTCTTCTACGCCGGCGTCGAGGTCGGAAAAGTGTCACGCATCGGCTTCGTCCGGGTGCAGGCGCCCGCTCCGGCGGTCCCCCCTGTGCCCGCCGCCGGCGGCACCCCCGCCGGCACGGAGCCGATCCCGGGCGCGCCTTCCGGCGAGACCGTTGAAAACACCCTCGTCGAGGTCCGGCTCGACGTGAAGACGGACGTGAAGTACCTGTCCGGGTCCTCCGCCATGATCGACAAGACGATCACCGGCATCACGTCCGTGGTCCTGCAGCCGCCGCCGGGCGGCGTGGAGCCGCTCCAGGCCGACGAGCTGCTCCTCGCGAAAGAGTCGGGCTCCCTCTCCGACATCATGACCGACGTCAAGCCGCTCATCGCCGAGCTGAAGGGCCTCATCGCCGACCTCCGAAAGCTCGTCGGGGACGAGGAGGTGCGCACGAACTTGAAGAAGACGGTGGAAAACCTGAAGAACGGCAGCGGGTCGATCGAGGAAGGCGCGACGAAGTTCAAGGAGATGATGGCGGGGAACAAGGAGAACATCGACGAGACGCTTTCGAACCTCAAGAAGGTGACCGGCTCGGCGGGCGAAGTCGTGGGCGAGAAGAACCGCGAGAACCTCGCCGCGCTCTTCAAGAACCTGCGGGACTTCTCGGACGGCCTCGCGGCGACGAAGGAGAAGGTGGACGCGGCGCTGGCGAGCACGGACGCCGCGGCGCGCAAGGCGGGCGCGATCCTCGAGGGGAGCGGGGGGAACATCAACAAGGCGACCGCGAACGTGAAGGACTTCTCGGTCGACTTGAAGGCCACGATGGGGGAGATCCGGCGTCACCCGTGGTGGCTCTTGCACAACCCGGACGAAAGCGAGCTGGAGTCCGTGAACCTGTACGGCGCGGCGCGGAACTTCAACATGGCCGCTTCCTCGCTCGACGGCGCGATCGCGGACCTGGAGGCGCTGTCGCGGCCTGGCCGGGAAGGCGTGGATGCGAAGCTGGTGGAGGAGGCGAGGGCCACCGTGCAGGCGAGTCTGGGCCGGTACCAGGAGGCGGCAAAAGAGTTCTGGGCCCGGCTCTCGAAGATGCCGCCGCCGAAGTAGGCGCCGGGAGAGAGGGGGAAGCCGCCAAAGACGCTGAAACCGCTGAAGACAAAGGACGACGACGGGGACGAGCCACCGAAGACGCCGAACACGCCGAAACTGCGACGACGACGGGGACGAGCCACCGAAGACGCCGAAGACGCCGAAACTGCGACGACGACCAGGACGGGCCGCCGAAGACGCCGAACACGCCGAAACTGCGACGACGACGGGGACGAGCCACCGAAGACGCCGAACACGCCGAAATTACGACGACGACCGGGACGGGCCGCCGAAGACGCTGAAGACGCCGAAACCACCACGACGACCGGGACGAGCCACCGAAGACGCTGAAAGCACGGAGAGCTTTTCAGCGTCCTCGGTGTCCGACGCTCGGCGTGCTTGGTCGAAGAGGTGACACATGGCTCTTCCCTCCAGTTCCTCCCGGCAGGCTCGCCCGCGGGCTCGGATCGCGTTCACGCTGTCGCTCGCGTTGGGCCTCGGGCTGCTCGTGTGCGTGTTCGCCTGGGTGGGCACGGACGAGGTGTGGGCCGCCCTGTCGCGGGCGGGAGCGGGGGCCACGCTCTCCCTTCTCGCGAACGGCCTCGCCATCCTCCTCCTGCAGACCGTCGCTTGGGGGATCCTGCTCCGGTCGGCGGGGGACAAGGTCCCCTTCCCCGTGCTCGTGAACGCCATGTTCATGGGCTTCGCGATGGCCTTCCTCACGCCCTCGATGTACCTCGGAGGCGAGCCCATCCGGATGTTCTACGTGGCCGCCCGCCGAAAACTCCCGAAGCGACGAGTGCTCGGCACGATTCTCGTGCACAAGTTCCAGGAGCTGTCCGCCTTCCTCGCATACTGCTGGCTGGGTTCGGGAGCGGCGGTCCTGCTCTACGGCGCGCGACTCGGGACCCCGCTCCTCGTCTTCCTGGTCGCCTTCGACCTCCTGGTGGGCGCGGCGCTGGGGGCGCTCCTTTGGTCCTTCCTGGCGCGAGCCCGCTGGAGCGCGCGCCTCTTGTCTTGGTTCGCCGAGCGCGGCTGGTGGCGACCGGCTTTTTTTTCCCGAGCCGCCGTCGCCGCCTCGGACATGGAGGACCTCATTCACGAGGCGTTCGTCCGGCGCCTGCCCGCCACCCTGCTCTCCCACCTCCTCATGTTCGCCTCGCTCACGCTCGTCTTCCTGCGCCCCTTGGCCTTCTTCGCGTGGGTGCCCGGCGCAAAAACCTTCGCTTTCTCCACGCTCGGGGTGTTTTTCGTCCTCACCCAGCTTATCATGGCGCTGCAGTTCACGCCCGGCGGGGTCGGTCTCTACGAGGGGGGCTTCCTTTTCATTTTCCGCTTGCTGGGCCTGACCGACCCGGAGGGACTCGCCTACACGGTGGTGGCGCGCGTCGTTGAGCTGGCCCTGACGGGGACCGGCGTGGCCATCGGAGTCCACCTCGGACTCCTGCGGGGACTCGCGCCCGCTCCGGCCGTGGTGGAAGCGCAGAAGGAGGCCTCCGCGGGTGGGGAGCCGGCGCCCGCGAACGGCCCTGCGTCGGAGCTCCAGTAGGGCGCTCTCGTGGTCGATGGTAAGGGGAGGGGGCCATCGCACGCGCCTGTGGCGGCTCCCTGAGTACCGCCCCACGGAATTGGGTGACCGATTTCCTCGGCGAATTCGGCCGCCTGCCTCCCCCCTTCGCGCTGCGGCGCTTCGGGGCGCAGGCCGTTGCGCTCGCTCGACGTAGTTCTCCGTTCCTACGTCTCGCTCGCGCGCCTCGCGGGCGGCCGAACTTGCCTTCGGCTATGGGCCACAGACTTCCGTGGAGCGGTACTGAGCGCGGAAAGCGGTGCGCTTCCCGGTTCTCTCCTTCGCCTGCCACGGGCCCTTGTGGTGCAGGGCTTCCGCCCTGCACCGACGGGACGACCAGGGTGGAGGTCTTCAAGCCGGTGGCGTGCGGGCACGGCTCCACGGGAAAGCCGGGAGCCGCTTCCGACCGCCCGTGCGCGAGCGGGTGCGGGGCGGAAGTCCTGCACCACCCGAGCGGGGCACCCCCCCTGAAGGTGCTGAGCGATCGGGTTGACGCGGGCCATCGGCCGGGGTAAACTCATTCCTGACGGACATCACCGGCAGGGGGCCACCATCATCCCGGAAGGAGGGACTGCGATGCGAAGACAGGTTGCGATCGGGCTGGTCCTTTTCGCCTGCTCCAGTTTTGCGGGCTGCACGTCCTCGACGGGTCAGGGCGCGCTGATCGGCGGCGGCGGCGGGGCGTTGATCGGCGGGCTGGCCGGGGGCTGGAAGGGGGCGGCGATCGGAGCGGCCGCGGGTGCGGTGACCGGCGCGGTCATCGGGCATGAGGTCGGGAAGGTGAAGTACTGCCCGGCATGCTATCGGGAGTTCCAGCGCGACGATGCCTATTGCGCGTATGACGGCACCCAGCTGGTCTGGAGGTGACGCCGGGGGGGGGGGACGAAAAGCCCGCGGGAGGCCCCTGCCGGAGGCACATACTTTTTTTTTCGCGGGCGCTAGGCGCCGGCGGCGGGCGGGGGTGGGGGCGGAGGCGGGGCGGTCCGGTTCGGATCCGGGGCGGTCTCTTCCTCCCGCTGGAGGAGGATCTCCAGCGCGAAGAGCCCCGCGCCTACGCAGATGCACGCGTCGGCGACGTTGAAGACCGGCCAGTGGATCGCGCAGACGTCGATGAAGTCCCGGACCGACTCGTGAAAGATGCGGTCGTAGAGGTTGCCGAGCGTGCCGGCGAGCACGCAGCCCAAGCCGATGGAGGAGGCCAGGGTCGTCTTGCGGAGGCTGAAATAGATCGCCAGGATCACCGGCACGGCCAGACAGGAGAGGCCGGTGAAGATGGGGTTCTTGCCCGGGAAGAGGCCCCAGATCACGCCGGTGTTCGAGGCGGGCGTGAATCGAACGCAATCCTGGATGATCTCGACGGCCTCCGCGCCGGAGCTGCGAAAGTGGCGGAACACGGCCTCCTTGGTGACCAGGTCGAGCGCGGCGCCGACCAGAGCGCAGGCGGCGAAGAGCAGACGGTGGCGGCGCATTTCGGACTCTCTCCTGGGGCCTTCTCCGCGACGGTCAGCCGGTGGACGCCCGTCCGACTTCCAGGATGCAACAAGGGCCGGGAGGCAAGTCCCGGCCCTTGTGACGATCGGCTTCAGGTACGCGATGCGCGTCCGACGGAACGGCTTCGGGAGCAAGGGCGAGGAGCCGGCAAGCTCCCGGCTACTCCTCCACCTCTTCCTGTTTCTTCTTGCACTCGATGCAGAGGCGGGCGTACGGGATGGCGCGGAGGCGTTCGCGGGTGATCGGCTTCGCGCACGTTTCGCAATCGCCGTACCCCCCGGCGTCGATGCGCCCGAGCGCCTCTTCGATCTCGCGCAACTCCTCTTCCTCGGATTCGATGAGGCCGAGGGTGAACTCCTGTTCGAAATTGTCCGTGCCGAGGTCGGCGATATGGATCGGCATGGAGGAAAGGTCGCCGGAGGAGTCCTGCCGATTGCGATGCAGCGCCTCGTTCTCCATCTGGTTCACGTTGCCGTGCAGGAGCTCGCGGCGGGTCAGGAGCAGTCGGCGGAAACGCTCCAAGTCGTCCTTGCTGATCGCCGATGCGCGGGTCGTCGGGTGGGGAGCGTCGTGGTTGCCTCCACCCTTGGGCGCCGCTTCGCGAGCGGCCTCTTTTTTCGGGTCCGGCTTCTTCATGGCGTTTTCCCAACGATCAAAGCGGTGCGGGGGGTGACCTGCGTCCGGCTTCCCTGCGGGCGCGGCGCGCCGCGTCCAGGCTGCCGGCCCGGCGCTTTGCGCAGCAGCGAAAAGGAACAGGCTCAACAGCCACCCTCTCCCCGGCTACGGAAGAGGGCCGGATCCCCTGGGGCCACGAACACGCGCCTCGCGTTCAGGCCTTTGTCCCGGCCACGGACTTGCGCGCCCTATGTTTTGGCGGCCGGGACCGGGGCGGCAGCCGCGGCGGGCTTCCGCTTCTGGCCCAGCTTCCGCTCCTTGAGCACGGTCTGGATCCGCGCCGTCTCGACGCGGATCGCGCGCAGGCGCGTGGGATCCTCGATGACGTCCGTCACCTTGCGGAGTCGGAGGTTGAAGAGTTCTTTGCGACCCTCTTCCAGCTTCTGCGACAGCTCCGCGTCCGTCTTCTCGCGGATCTCCGACATCTTCATAGCCCGTGTCTCCTCAGGACCATCTTGCACCGGATGGGCATCTTGTGCGCAATGAGGTTCAGCGCCTCGCGCGCCAGGGCCTCGTTCACGCCCCCGACCTCATAGAGCACGGCCCCAGGCTTGATCACCGCGGCGTAATACTCCGGCTCGCCCTTCCCCTTCCCCATGCGCGTCTCCGCGGGCTTCGCGGAGATCGGCTTGTGGGGAAAGACGCGGATGTAGAGCTTGCCTTCCTTGCCCATGTGATGGCTCGCGGCGACGCGCCCGGCCTCGATCTGACGGGCGGCCAGCCAGCAGTCCTCCAGGGCCATCAGGCCGAATTCGCCGAAGGCGACCGTGTTACCCCGTTGGGCTTCCCCCTTCCGCTTTCCCCGGTGCGACTTGCGGAACTTTATCCGCTTGGGCATCAACTGCATGCTTCTTCTCCTTATCGGGCAGGCGCTCCCCCTTGAAGATCCACACCTTGATTCCGATGGTGCCCTTCGAGAGGATCGCCGTTGCCGCGCCGTAGTCGATTTCCGCACGGAGCGTCGAGAGCGGGACCGAACCGAACAGCACGCCCTCGTCCCTCGCGATTTCCGCTCCGCCGATCCGGCCGGCGATTCGGACCTTCACGCCCAGGGCCCCCTGGTTCATCGCCGCCTCCGCGGCCTTCCGCATCGCGCGACGATACGGGGAGCGCTTTTCGAGCTGCTCGGCGATCGACTCGCCGACGAGCTGCGCGCAAAGCTCGGGCGTCTCGACTTCGATGATCTTCAAGTCCACGCGCCGGCCGACCAGCGACTCCAGGTCTTCCGTCAGCTTGTCGACCTTCGAGCCGCGGCGTCCGATCAGCACGCCCGGGCTCGCCGTGTGCACCACGATGGTGACCGCCTCGCGGGTCCGCTCCACCTCGATCTTCGGGATCCCGGCGAAGCCGTAGTTTTTCTTCACGAACTTCCGGATCGAGTTGTCCTCGACCAGGAACCGTCCGAAGTCTTTCTTGTTGGCGTACCAGCGGGAGCGCCATTCCTCGGTGATTCCCAGTCGCAGCCCGATCGGGCAGACCTTCTGTCCCATGCGTTCTCCACCAACTCCGTGTGTTGAAGCGATCGCCCGGAACTCGCCGAGCCACCGGTGAGCGGCCCGCTACGAGGCCTTGGGCGCCGAACCCTTGTCGTCCTTCGCAGGGGCGCCGGCCGCCGGAGGCGTCGTCCCGCCCGTGGGCGCCGGCTGCGCCGCGGGGGCCGCCGGAGGCGCGCCCGCCGTCGGCGCCGCGCCCGCGGGAGCGGCCGCCCCGGCCTGCGTGCCCGCGGCCGCGGGCTTCTTCGCGCCCTCCCCCTTCTTCCCCCGACGCTTCGGGCCCGCTTCTTCCCCGCCCACCGGCGTGGAGAGGGTCACGAAGATGTGGGAGGTGCGCTTCAGGATCTTGCACGCGCGGCCCATCGGCGCGGGCTGCCAGCGCTTGATGACCGGGCCCGGCCCGACCTCCGCGCGGCTCACCCACAGCGTGTCGGCGTCCACGTCCTCGTCCCGGTTCGCGGCGTTCGCGAGCGCGGAGCGCAGCACCTTGTTCAGGTAGTACGCCCCGCGATTCGGCACGACTTTCAGGATATCGAGCGCGCGGTTCACGCTCTGCCCCCGGACGAGGTCCACCACGTAGCGGCACTTGCGCGGCGCGATCCGCGCGAAGCTGATCTTCGCGGTGAAGTGCTTGACGGCGGCCTCCTCGGCCGGCGGCTTTTCGACGGGTTCCTTGGCGGCGGTGGCCATGACTCACGTCCTGTCTCGAAGGTCCAAAGCGGACCGGTTGGCTCCGGGTCGTCCGCGTCGCGCGGGCTGCCCGAAGCCGGAGGTCAAAAAAGAACGCCGCGCTCGCGGCGCCCCTCACCCCGCCTTCGCGTCCGCGCGCCGAAGCGCGCCGGCCGCTAAAAGCCAGATGCTCTCCCGTACGCGGGGAGAGGGGGTGGCTCCCTCCTAGGCGGCGGTCACACCCTGCGAGCCGCCGGGGGGGGACCGCTACTCGGGCGCGCCCTTCCCCGTGTCCTTCGTGCGGCCGCCTGGATGGCCGCGGAAGGTCCGGGTGGGGGCGAACTCGCCGAGCTTGTGGCCCACCATTTCCTCGGTGATGAACACCTTGAGGAACTTGTTGCCGTTGTGGACGTTGAACGCGTGGTTGACGAACTCCGGCACGATGGTGCAGGAGCGGCGCCAGGTCTTGAGCGGCTCCCGGTCCCCGCTGGACTTCTGCTTCATGATCTTTTCGAGGAGCTTCGGGTCCACGAACGGACCCTTCTTCAGCGAACGGCTCATCGGTGCGATTTCCCTCGTGTTGGCATTGACCCCGGGGACCGGGGACGGATCCTACGTGTTCTGGAAGCGCCCGCGCTTGCGGCCGCGAACGATGAACGTGGAGGAGTTCTTCCTCTTCTTGCGCGTCTTGCCGCCCTTGGCGAGCTTGCCCCACTTCGAGCACGGATGGCGACCGCCGCCGGAACGGCCCTCGCCGCCGCCCATCGGGTGGGACACCGGGTTCTGCGCCGTGCCGCGCACGGTCGGCCGCCAGCCCAGGTGACGGCGACGACCCGCCTTCCCCAGCCAGATGCTGTTGTGCTCGACGTTGCCGAGCTGCCCGATCGTCGCCCGGCAGTCCAGGTGGACGAGGCGCATCTCACCGCTCGGCAGGAGGACCGAGGCGTAGTCCCCTTCCTTGCCCATGAGCTGGGCGAAGTTGCCGGCGCTCCGCACGAGCTGCCCCCCCTTGCCGCGCGTCAGCTCGACGTTGTGGATGAGCTGGCCGGTCGGGATGTTCCTGAGCGGCATGCAGTTGCCGGCCTTCGGTTCGACCTTGACGCCCGACATGAGCTCGTCATCGACCTTCAGGTCCTTGGGGCAGAGGATATAGCGACGCTCGCCGTCCTTGTAGAGGAGCAGCGCGATCCGGACGTTGCGGTTCGGATCGTACTCGATCGCCTCGACCTTGGCGGGGATGTCGTCCTTCTTCCGCTTGAAGTCGACCTTCCGGTACTTGATCAGGTTGCCGCCGCCGCGGTGGCGGCAGGTGACCCTGCCGTGATGGTTCCGGCCGCCCTTCCGCCGGATCGTCTCGACGAGCGCCTTCTCGGGCTCGGTCTTCGTGACGTCCGAGTAGTCCGAGAACATCGCGAAGCGCCGGCCCGGGCTGGTCGGCCGCGATTTCTTGATTGCCATCCGGTGAACTCCCTAGCGGGGGTAGCCGCAACCAAAGTCGAACGCCGGTGCCGCGCTTGCGACACCCCTCCTACCGCCTTCGCGCCTGCGAGCCTGGGCGAGGGCGGAGCGTGCGTTTCGTTTCTACAGGATGTCGATGCGCGAACCTTCGACGAGGCGCACGACGGCCTTCTTCCAGTCCGGACGCCTGCCGCGCGCGAGACGGTATTGCTTGACCTTCCCCTTCATGCGGATCGTCCGGACGTCCGCGACTTTCACGTTGAAGGCGTGCTCGACCGCCGACTTGATTTCGATCTTGTTCGCGCCGGGCAGGACGCTGAACGTGTAGGTGTTTTGTTTTTGCATCGCCCCCATGACCTTCTCGGTCACGAGCGGCTTGACGATGACATCGAACGGATTCTTCATCGCTTCCTCCGGGGGGTTACTTCGCCGCGGGTGAGGGGGCGGGGGCGACGTCCGCGCGACGTGCGGCGACCAGCGCCTCGAGGGCGTCCCGCGTCAGGACCAGCCGCCGGTGGCGCAGGACTTCCAGGGCGTTCAGGTCCTTGACGGGGCTCATCGAGAGCTTGGCGACGTTGCGGCTCGACTTCCAGAGGACCGGATCGTGGTCCTTGATGCCGAAGAGGCAGGTGTGGTGGACCTTGAGGGCCTTGAGCAGGGCCACGACCCGCTTGGTCTTCGGGCCGTCGACCTTGAAGCCCTCGACGACCTGGGTCTCGTGGTCCTTGAACTTCGAGAGCAGGGCCGCATTCAGGGCTTGGCGTCTCATTTCGCGCGGGATGTGGGAGGAATAGTCGCGCGGCTTGGGGCCAAAGATGATGCCGCCCTTGCGCCAGAGCGGGGAGCGAACCGTGCCGGCGCGGGCGCGGCCGGTGTGCTTCTGCTTCCAGGGCTTTCTCCCGCTCCCCTCGACCTCGCTTCGCGTCTTGGTCGAGTGGGTGCCGAGCCGCTGGTTCGCTTCGAACAGGATCACGACGTCGCGCAGGATTTTCTTGTGCACGGTGCCGCCGAACAGGGTCTCGTCGACGGGCAGCTTCCCCGCCGGCTTCCCATCCTTGTCATAGAGAGGCAATTCGATCATGGGCTTCACTCCTTCGGGCCGAGGCCGCCGCGGGCCGGCCGGTTCTTGGCGAGCGCCTACGCCTTGATACGGATCTCCACCCCGGCGGGCATGTTCACGTTTTTGAGGGCGTCGGCGATCTTCGGCGTCGCCTCCACGTCGATGATCCGCTTGTGGATGCGGATTTCGAACTGCTCCCGGGACTTCTTGTCCACGTGCGGGGAGCGGAGGACCGTGTACCGTTCGATCTTGGTGGGCAGGGGAATCGGCCCGAACACCTTCGCGCCGATGCGCTTCGCGGCGTCGACAATCTTGACCACGGACTGGTCCAGGATTTCGTGGTCGTAGGCCTCGACGCGGATTCGGATCTTCTGGCCTTTCATCGGGATCTGTCCTTCGTTTGCGTGCTTTCCGAGCTGAAATGAGAGGGGGGGATGATAGCAGGAAAGCGCGCGGAGTCAACAAAAATCTTGCCTAGCAGCGCACGAGGGACAGGAACAAGAGGCCCGGGGCGCCGGCGGGGAGCGCGGGAAGCTGCCCGGGGCGGGTGGCCTCGTGCTCGCCGGGAAGGACGCGCCGCGTGAAGGGGGCCCAGCGGCATTTCTTGCCGGTGCTGCGTGCGGTGACTCGGACGGGCGCGAGCGCGAGATCGGCAAGCAAGAGCCTGCGCGCGGCGAGTACGCCACCGGGAGGTTCGCGAACTCGCGCTCGTAACGCAGCGTAACAGCGTTACGAATTCCCACGACCTGGTGAGGGGATCGCTCGACCCAGCTCGACCTCCGCGGCATGCAAGTAGAGACATGTACTGCATCCACTGTATCAGTTGAACGTCCATAGTGAATGGCCTGGCATGTGCGGAGCGACATGATCCTACGTGGGCGCTCAGGCGGATGGGAGGAACGACGCGAGAGGATGCGGGGTGAGGCGGGAGAGGCAAAGGGTCCCCTCCCCCGCCCTCTCGCGGGGGCGCGGAGGACACCGGCTCGGAAGGGAGGGCAGCGTGAAGCACGACTTGCTTTTCAAGAGTCTGCTGCGGGCGTTCTTTCGCGATTTTCTGCGACTCTTCTGGCCCAACAAAGCCGCGCGAATCGACTTCCGGCATGTGCGGTTCCTCGACCAGGAAGTGGTCACGGACCTGCCGCGGGGCTCGCAACGATGGCTCGACCTGGTCGCTGAGGTTTCCGATCGGACCGGTAGACGCAAGACCGTTCTGATCCACGTGGAGATTGAGGCGCGGCTGCGCGCATGCTTCGCGCGGCGAATGTTCCGCTACTACATGGCGCTTCGGATGAGGTACAATCGGGAGGTGTTCCCGATCGCGCTGGTACTGTCCGGCACGGGTCGGGGCGTCGAACGCGCGGGCTGCAGCGACGAGGCGTTGGGCGACCAGGTGTGCGCGTTTCGATTCTGGCGCATCCTGCTCCCGGCCCTGGCCGGCGCCGCGTACGTGTCCGCCCCCAACCCGCTGGCGCCGGCGTTCGCGGCCCTGATGAAACCAGGGGGCCGGGCGCGGGCGCAGTGGCACCTGGAGTGCTTGCGGGGGATCGCGCGGGCACGCGTCAACGAGGCCCGGCGGAGCCTGCTCGTACATTGCGTGGAAAGCTACCTGCCCCTGAAGGCACGTGAGGCAACCAAGCTGGGGCGAGAGCTTCGCAAGGCGGAGAACGAGGAGGTCCTGGCGATGAGAAAGCTCTGGTTCGAACGGCTGGTCGACAAGAGGGTGAAGCGAGAAGAGAAGGTCATCGAGAAACGCATCGAGAAGCGCGCCGAGAAGAGCGGCGAGAAGCGTGGCGAGAAGCGTGGCGCGCTTCGCGCAAAGCGGGAGGCGCTCCTCACCATCCTGAAGGCGAAATTCGGTTCGCTCCCCGCCTGCACTACGCGCGCCGTCTCCGAGCTCGCCAATCCGCGCCGCCTCAACAACCTGCTGCGACGCACCGTCACCGCGGACTCGTTGGAGAACCTCGGCCTCCGCTAGCCGGGGCGGGGCGGTGCGCCGCCGCGTGCGTTGGCGTCGGCTCCTCGTCGATGCTGCCGACGCGCGGCTGCGCGCGAATCCCCTCGGCGCGCGGCACGAACGAGCTTCTGGCGCAGCCTCCCCCCCCCCGACGCGCAAGGGAAGGGCGGCCCCGCCGGCGCTTTGACCGCAGGGGAAGTGAACGCGGGGAAAGCGGGAACGGCGACCGTCAGGTCTCGAGGTCGCCGAAGAGCTGGCGACGGATCGGTTCGGGGATGGCCCGGTACCGGTGGGGCTCGAGCGTGTAGTTGCCTCGGCCCTGGGAGAGCGACCGGAGCGAGGAGGCGTAGCCGAACATCTCCGCGATCGGCACGGTCCCCTTCACGCTCCGCAGGTCGTCGAGCACCGCGACGTCCGAGATCTCCGCGCGGCGGCGGTTCAAGTCGTTCAGCACCTCGCCGAGGAAGTTCTCGGGGACGGTGACCTCGAACTTCATGATCGGCTCGAGCAGCGCGCAGCCGACCGTGGCGACGGCATTGCGGAAGGCGATCGACGTGGCGGCGACGAACGCCATCTCGGTGGATTCGGCGGGGTTGTACCGGCCGCCGGTCACGATCGCCTTGCACTGGATCATGGGGTAGCCGGCGGCCGCGCCGGTGGACGCGCAACTCTTGAGCGCGTCCTCGATGGGTCCGAGGAACTGCCGCGGGATCTCCTCCTGCGGCGCCTGGGACTCCACCTTCACGGCCATCGACTCGGGGTGCGGCTCGACGCGCACGCGGACCGCGGCGGACTGCGTCTTTTCGCCGATCTTTTTTTCGAAGAAGCCCTCCGCCTCGCCGACGGCGAGCACGGTTTCCTTGTAGGCCACGCGCGGCTCGCCGACGTTGGCCGCGACGTTGAACTCCCGGAACATCCGGCTCTTGATGATCTCGAGGTGCAGCTCCCCCATGCCCGAGACGATGATCTGGCCGGTGTCCTCGTCGCTGCGGACGGAGAAGGTCGGGTCGTCCTTCGCCATCTTCGCGAGCACCTCGTCGAGCTTTTCGCGGTCGCTCGACGCCTTCGGCTCGATGGCCATGGAGATGACCGTCTCGGGGAACTCCATCCGCTCGAGCACGATCCGGTGGCGGGGGTCGCACAGCGTGTCGCCGGTCACGGTGTGCTTGAGGCCGATCACGCCCACGATGTCGCCGGCGCGGGCGTAATCCACGGGGAGCCGCTCGTTCGCGTGCATCTGGAAGATCCGGCTCACGCGCTCCGGACGGTTCAGGCGCGGATTCACGACCTGGTCCTTGAGGTTGAGCTCGCCGCTGTAGACGCGCAGGTAGGTCAGCTCGCCGTGCCGGTCGGTCGCGGTCTTGAAGGCAAGGGCGCAGAAGCTCTCTTTCGTATCCGGGCGGCGCTGGACCGCTTTCTGCGTATGGGGCTCGAGGCCGGTGACCGGGGGGACGTCGAGGGGGGACGGGAGGTAGGCGAGGACCGCGTCGATGAGGGGCTGGACGCCCTTGTTCCGGACCGACGCGCCGCAGAGGACCGGCGTGAGCTTGCCGGTGAGCGTGAGCTGGCGGAGGGCGCGCCGGAGGTCCTCCTCGGTGATCGACGACCGGTCCTGGACCCACTTTTCGAGGAGGAAGTCCGCGTTTTCGGCGAGCGTTTCGATCATGCGGTCGCGCGCCGCCGAGGCCTCGTCGAGCAGGTCGGCGGGGATGTCCTCTTCGACGACGTCGGCCCCCTGCGAGGCCTCGTCGAAGGCGAGCGCGCGGAAGCGGAGGAGATCGACGACCCCGCGAAACTGCGCCTCGCGGCCGATGGGGAGCTGGATGGGGACGGGGTGGGTGCCGAGCCGCTTCCCGATCGCGTCGACGACGCGCGGGAAGCTGGCGCCGACGCGATCGAGTTTGTTGACGAAGGCGATCCGGGGGACGTGGTAGCGATTGGCCTGCCGCCAGACGGTCTCGGACTGGGCCTCGACCCCGCCGACGCCGCAAAAGACGCCGACCGCGCCGTCGAGGACGCGGAGGGAGCGTTCCACCTCCGCGGTGAAGTCGACGTGTCCGGGCGTGTCGATGAGGTTGAGGCGATGGGTTTTCCAGAAGCAGGTGGTGGCGGCGGAGGTGATGGAGATCCCGCGCTCGCGCTCGTCGGGCATCCAATCGAGCGTCGTGGTGCCTTCGTCGACGTTGCCGAGCTTGTGTTCACGACCGGTGTAGTAGAGGATCCGCTCGGACGTGGTGGTCTTACCGGCATCGATATGGGCGATGATGCCGAAGTTGCGGGTCTTTTCGAGCATGGGGATGCGTCCTTCGCGGTGCCGGGGCCCGGTCCGGGAGGGAAGGGCATCATTATAGGGAGGCAAGAGAGGCGGTCAAGGGAATGCACGCGGGCACGCAGGCGGAGGGCTGCAGCGCCCGCTCGCGCGGGGTCCCCCTCCCCCGCTTCGCGGGAGAGGGCCGGGCCCGCCCACCGTCCGGCTCCGCCGGCGCTACTTGCTTCCGCCGCCCGACGCCATGTACTTCTCCAGCGCTCGCCGCGCCTGGGCGCGCACCGCGCCTTGCACGAGCGGCGTCCAGCCCAAGAGCAGCCCCTTGAAGCCCAGGGCCATGCGCGTCCACGCCCAGAAATCAAACCGATCCCGATGCGCGACGATCAGCCCATCCCGGAACTGGAACGACGCGTCGATCCGGTTGTGGACCTTACGCCCCGTCCCGGAAAAAGTGTAAGTGGCCTCCCAGTGCGCGCGCCCCTCGCGGTCGTCGGCGTCGATCCCCGAGGTGGTCACCTGGAGGTCCTTCCCGCGCTCGTTGAGCATCCGCCACATCGCGCACACCTCCGCGTACTTCAGCCCCGGAAACACGGGGTCGTCGAAACTCACCTCCTTGTGATAGCACTCGGCCATGGCGCCCGGGTCGCGGCCACGAAAGCCGGCATAGAATTTGTCGATGAGCGCGACATGGGGATGCATGCACGTTCCTTTCAAGGAGGGAAAGCTCGGGGCCAAGGACGTCGGAGCGCTCGAGGGAGCCGGCGCGGTTGCGCGCCCCATTATAGGAAAGAGCCGCGAGCGGTCAACTCTCGGCATGGTTCACCGGCCGCAAGACGGGGGACACGCTCCTGCCTTCCAGAAACGTCCTCGAGTGCTCGCAAGCCCGTTCCGGAATTCAAGTCATGTCCCCGTTTTGCTCCCCTTGCGCGGGCGAAAGTTGTCACCCCGGTTTGCACCATGCCCAACTTTCCAGCCCCACGGGTGGACGACGCTCCCCCGGTCGCGGCCCCCTCCCCCTCGAATCCCATTTGACCGGCGCTCCCGAAGAACCTATACTGCGGCGGTCTCCTTACAGCGTCCGCGCACCCCGCGCCACCGGGGAGACAGGAGGTTCCTCATGCAGAACTCCCGGATGCCGTCGCTGCTCCCGCCTCGGGCCCTCGCGGGCGCCCTTGCCGCTGGGGCGCTCACGCTGGCGGTCGGACTCGCGGCGGCGGAGGACACCTGGAGCCTCCAACGCCGCATCCTGCGCGGGGCCCAGCTCTCCGCCGACGAAGAACAGGAAGAACGCTACGACTACCGGATCACCTCGACCGGCCAGCGCGGCGACCCGGGTTCCCGAACTTCGGTCTCCGGCCATGCGGTCGAACGGACGCTGCGCCGGTACCTGCAAAAGGTCGTCCTCTCCAACCCTGACGGAGAATTCCGGATCGACCGCAAGTACGAAAAGAGCGTCAAGGAAGTCTCGAAGCCCGGGTCCGAAAAACGGGATGCCTATGCGACCGAGCTGCAAGGCAAGGTCGTGAGCATCATCGGCGCCAACGGAAGCTGGGACGCCAGCAGCGAGACTTTCGACCTGAGCGGCGAGGCGCGCAACGACGTCTGCTTCAGCGAACAGATCTACGCGCTTCTCCCCAAGAAACCGGTCCGGCTCGGGGAACAATGGGGACTGCGGGGCGCGGAGATCGGCCCGCTCTTCTTCCCGGGCGACTACAACGACGAGGGGTTCAAGATCCAGGCATACGGCGTGCTCAAGCAGGTCACCAAGTTCCAGAACACGAACTGCGCCCACATCGGACTCACCCTCCGGCTCGAGGTCCAGAAGACCGAATCGGCCCCCGGCAAGCGGATGGAGGTGAAGGGTTACGCCTTCTTCTCGCTCGAAGATGGCGTGTTCCTGGAATTGGACCTCTCCGGCCCGACCCAAATCGACAGCGGCATCGAAGGCGCCGACCGTTTCGAGGCCACAGGAAAGTGGCGGCTCAAGGTGCGGGCGAAGGTCCTCGCCAAGGGCCAGGCGCCGGAGATGCAGGAGCCCGGCGGTGGGGACGGAGGCGGCGGCGAGGGCGGCGACGACGGTGGAAGTGAGCGATAGCCCTGGGTAGGTTGAGGAGGCAGGCGACCATGAGTTCCCTGGTTTCAGATTTGTCCCGGTTCGGGTGCCTCCGACGGTTCACGACCGGAACGGCGGGGGTCCCTCGCCTCTGGGGTCGGACGGCTGCCCTGCTCGTCGCGGTGGCGGGCGCCCTGCCTCGTGACGCGGGGGCGGACGACGCCTACACGCTGCGCCGCCGGTTCTGGTCGGGCCAGAGGCTGAGCGCCGAGGAGACCGTGGAAAACGCGGTCGACACCAAGGCGAAGGCGGCAGGCCCCGCCGGCTGGTCCTCTGCCCGCACCGGTGACCGCGTGGAGGCCGAGGCGCGCGCCTACACGCAGGAGATGACCGTGGCCGCGGACGGGCGTTGCGAACTCCGCCGCGCATACGAGAAGGCCATGCGGGCGAGCGACGAACCCGGATCGACGCGCATGGAGTCGCGGCCGACGTCCCTCCAGGGGAAAACGGTCGTCATCACCAACCTCGGCAACCGCCCGCGCGCGGAGGCGACGTCGGGCAAGATCGCCTTCGAAGACCAGGACGACGTGCTCTTCGCCGAGGGCCTGTACGACCTTCTCCCCAAGGAAGCGGTGAAGGCCGGGGCGGTTTGGACCGCGAACGGGGAGGCGCTGTCGCGGCTCTTCTACGGCGCGACCGGCTCGCGGCGCGGACGCGCCGGGGGGACCGCCAAGGGCTCGCTGCACGGCGTTGCGGGCAGCGGCGATCACCGCACGGCGGAGCTTCGGTTCCAGTTCGACGCCGGCGGAGGGCCGGAGCACCCGGTCCAGGCGACGCTGCTCTTCGCGGTGGACGACGGGACCATCGTCGGTTTCGAGATGGCGGGCCCGGTCTCCTCGAGCGTGGGCGTGCCGGGGCTCTCGGCCGAGGCGACGGGCCGGCGCGTCCTCCGGTACAAGGCGAAGATCACGGCGCGGGGCGAGCCGGCCGGCGAGCCGAAGAACGAGGGGAGCCCGACGGGTCGCCGCGGCCTTCGTCGGAGCCGCTCCGGGGACGAGCACTAACGGACGTCGAGCATGGATCCGGGAGGACCACGACCCGGAGGGAAAGGTCCCGTAAGAAAGTAACTTGCTCGTTTGACGCGCAGGGGGGCGACAAGAATTTTCAATGCTCAATTTTCAAGACTCCAGAACTCCTGACATGCCACCCTCAAGCCCAACAATGACGCGGAACGCCCTGCCATGGGTGCGGACTTTAATCTGTCCGCTTTTTCAGCGAAAAAATCGTACTCCGGATCGGTCCACGCTCAGAGCGGACGACAGTGACGCACGACAGCGGCAGCACGCTGCCTCCCGTGATCCAGCCCAGGAACAGTGTCTTCTATCAAGGGTGCGGACCTAAATCTGTCCGCTTTTTCTGTCCACGACGGAGAGGAATCGTGTCGGGCGGCCAACACTACTGTCCATGCGTACCGAACGCTGTTCTGTTTTTTCGGCGACGCGCGCGGTACAGTGCTCAGCATGCCCGCACCCGCCGCCCAGGGCGAGCTCTTCGCCACAGCACCGGTCCAGCCCGGAACGGTCGTCGTCAATGATCGCGTCGTGGTGCTCACCTCCCTGGGACGCCGCGCAGTCTGCGTCGCTGGCGTTGTGGTCCATCACTATGCGGTCGACGATCGCTTGGCCGAGGCCTACGCGATGGTCATGCTGGTAGACCAGCGCTACGCCGACCAAAACGATGTCGCCGGAGCGTTCGGCTGTACGGCCCGCACGGTCCGTCGTTACCAGACCCGTTTCTCCGTAGGCGGCCTGTCCGCGTTGGGCCGCTTGGCTGGTCGTCCACGCGGACAGTCGTCGGTCACCGATTTGGGGCGGACGCTCGACAAGACGATCCTGCATCTCAAGGGGAAAGGAGAGAGCAATCGCACCATCGCGACCATTCTCCACCTCGACGAGAAGGCCATTCGCAAGCGGCTTTTGCGCCTCGGCGTAACGCCCTGCGCGGTGCAACGAGCGCTTTTTCCGGATCCAGGCCAAGCCGTACCCCACGATGCGCCTCCGAGCAAACCGGCCCGGAGTTCGTCCAAGGTGACGGGGGTTGGCGAAGCCTCTCCCGCTACGAGCATGGATCGCGACCCCCTTGACCGGTCCCTGGATCGCCTTTTCGCCGCCTGCGGTTTGCTCGATGACGCGGCACCGCTCTTCGCGCCCGCATCCAACGTGCCGCATGCGGGTGTTCTCTTGGCGATCCCCTCTCTGGTCGAGAGCGGCGTGCTTTCCGTGGCTGCTGAAGTCTACGGGAGTCTTGGTCCCGCCTTCTACGGTCTGCGCACAACGATCACGGTTTTCGTGCTCTTCGCGCTGCTCCGCATCAAGCGCCCTGAAGGTGTGAAGGAACACGCACACGTGGAGCTCGGCAGGATCGTGGGGTTGGATCGAGCGCCGGAGGTCAAGACCCTCAGGCGGAAGCTGGCTCGCTTTGCAGCCGAAGGAGGTGCCGAACGTTTCGGCCGGGAGTTGGCTCAGCACCGTGTTGCGATGCGGGGGCGAGCTCTCGGCTTTCTCTACGTCGATGGTCACGTCCGCGTCTATCACGGAGCCCGCAAGATCCCCAAAGCCTACGTGACGCAGATGCGTATTTCGCTGCCCGCAACAACGGACTACTATCTGAACGATCAGCGCGGCGACCCGCTCTTCATTGTCACCGCCCAGGCCAACGCAGCGCTGACCAAGATGCTGACCGTCGTTCTGAAGGAGGTACGAACCCTCGTCGGCCGACGTCGCGTGACCGTGGTCTTCGACCGCGGCGGCTTCAGCCCAAAACTCTTCGCCAAGTTGATCCCGGCGGGCTTCGACATCCTGACGTACCGGAAGGGCCGTGTCCGTCCGATCCCAGTTGCCCGGTTTGTCCGGCACGAGGCGAGGATGGACGGTCACACAGTGCGGTACCTCCTGGACGATCGCCCCGTACGGTTCCTGAAGGGAAAGCTCAGGCTGCGTCAGGTCACGCGCCTCACCAACAACGACACCCACCAGACGCCGATCATCACGAGCCGTTGGGACATCTCTCCCGCCGTCGTGGCGTACCGGATGTTCGGGCGATGGCGGCAGGAGAACTTCTTCAAGTACATGCGGGCCGAGTTCGCGATCGACGCACTCGTCGACTACGACGTCGAGCCCGACGATCCGACTCGCATGGTGCCGAACCCAGAGTGGCGGCGTGCGGACAAGGAGCTCCGTCGTGCTCGCGAGATCGTCCACGAACTCGCGCAGGCGTATGGCGAGGCGGCCGCGGACAACCAGGAGGGACAGCGGCGCACAATGCGCGGCTTCAAAATCGCACACGGCAAGCTGGGAAAGGAACTGCGCGAGGCTCGCCTTCGTGTCGCCGAGCTCAAGCGCACGAGAGATACAATCCCAAGGAGAGTCCCGATCGCCGAAGCGGTGAAAAATGTTCCGGTCGTCAAGCTGGCTACCGAACGCAAGCACCTGACGAACGTCCTCAAGCTGGTCGCCTACCAAATCGAGAGCGACCTGGTCCAGCTGTTGCGGCCTCACTATGCCCGAATGGAGGACGAAGGCCGCACACTGATCCAGACTGCGCTTCAGGGCGCCGCGAGCATCGAGCCCTCGCACGACGAGTTGCGCGTGGTTTTGGCGCCGTTGAGTCCGCCACACAGGTCGCGAGCGATCGCGAGCCTGTGCGAAGAGCTCGACAAGTTGAAGGCGACTTTCCCCGGCACAAACCTGCGGATGCGCTACTCGGTGGCTCCACATCCAGCGGCCGGCGATCCCTGATGACAAAAAAAAGCGGACAAATTGCTTCCCCCCCATGTCAGGAGTTCTGGACTCAGACAAGGCTCAAGGCTCAATTCTCAATGACCACCACGGAACGTAGCCCGGGCACGGAAGCGCGGACTCTGAGCCTTGAACTTTGAGCCTTGCCTGAGAATTGATCATTGAGCCTTGAGCCTTTTCCTGAGGAGCTCCCCGGTTTCCGAGCTGCATGACAGGAGCGCCCATGTCCACGACGACCCGCACCCGCGCGCTTGCGCTGCCCCTTCTCCTCCTCCCTCTCTTCCTCGCGGGTGTCGCCACGACCGCGGAAGAAGGGTATCGCCTGGAACGAAAACTGTGGAAGGGCCAGCGGCTGAAGGTCGAAGAGAGGCAGGAAAACGCCTTCGATTACAAGGTGAAGGCCTCGGGCGTGATGGGGGACCCGACCGGGAGAACCAGCCAGACCGGCAAGAGCGTCGAAACCAAGCTGCGCGTCTACTCGCAGCAGATGACCGCGGCCTTCCTGGACGGCCGCTACCGGCTGGAACGCACGTATGAAAAGGCGGTGAAGGAAACCTCCAAGGGCGGGAGCGCGAAGAAGGACGTCCTCGGGACGTCGCTGAACGGGAAGACGGTGATCCTCGCGGGCCGCATCGGCGCGGTGGGGGTCGAGTCCGAACAGGGGCCGGTCGCGGACGACGACAAGAACGACGCGACCTTTCCGGAAAAAATCTACGGCATCCTGCCGACTGCGACCGTGAAGACCGGCGAGAGTTGGAACGTGCCGGGCGAGGTCATCGGCCCCATCTTCTTCGGCCCGCTTTACAATCCTGTCGGCTTCAAGGCGAACGCGAAGGGGCGCCTCAAAGACGTGGTGACGCAGGACGGCCGGAAATGCGCCCGGATCCTCCTCCAGCTCGAGCTGGCGGTCCAGCGGACCGAGCAGCTCCCCGGCGTCACCTACAAGGTCGAGGGGAACATGCTGTTCGGCATGGAGGAGGGCACCATCCTCACCTTCGACATCGCCGGCCCGGTGCAGTACGAGACGTCGAAGGACGGCGCGGCCATCAAGGTCGACGGCTCCACCCTGATGCGCTATCGCGCGACGGTCGTCGACCACGGCGCGGATCCGGAATAGGCGCCCGCTTCGTCGGACTCCCGGGGCCATCGGCCGCCGTGATCCGAACGGCGAGCGTGAGCGAGCGGTCTCGAGGCGTTTTCCCGCTCCCCAGGCTCGAAATCGCCGCCCAAAAGGCGACTGCGCCGCGACCGCTCCTCGGGAGTCGAGTCTGTCCCGGGACCGGCCTCGAAACGTTTCGGCCGCCCACTTTCCCGCCAACGATCACCTCCCCCCGCCCGTATCAAGGACCACGCGCGCAAAGATCGGACTCGCCCCCGCCCCCGCGCGCGCCGGATTCGACCGACCCCCGAGAAGCCACGTCGTCCCCCCGTTTTCGTTACTGAGCCGGGAGCTGCCGCATGAGGACTTCCCCCGTCCGTGTCCTTCGAAACGCCTTCCTCCTCCTCTCCCTTGTCCCCGGCCTGGCCTTCGCCCAGGCGGACACCGGGATCTTTCAGGAGGCGTGGAAGACCACGCAGAGGAATTTTTACGACCGACGCCTCCACGGCGTGGACTGGAAAGCGGTGCGGCTGAAGTATGAGCCGGAAGCCAAGGCGGCGAAGGACACGACGGAGCTGATCGACGTCATCAACCGCATGCTCGGCGAACTGAAGGCCTCCCACACGGTGCTCATCGACAAGAACGTCTACAAGAGCCACTTCGCCTGTGAAATGAGCGGCAAGCAGCCGCTCCAGGCCGGGCTCGAAGTGGTCCGCCGCGACGGCGGCTGGTTCGTCGGGGCGGTCCTCGACGGCGGGGCGGCGGCCGAAGCCGGCGTTCGGAAGGGGGATCGGGTATTCGCCGTAGACGGCGAGTCCCCGGAGGCGTCTCCCCACGTCGTCGACGCCGGAAACGACCGCGGCATCCCGGGCAACCCGCACTTCTTCGTCGAGGTCAAAAAGGCTCGCCCCGTCACGCTGCTCCTCCAGGGCACGCAGGACGAGGCGAGCCTGCGGACGGTGACCTTCCAGCCCGCGCGCGGGAACATGATCGAGGCCTCGCGCCACAGCGTCCGGGTGCTCGAGGAGGGCGGACTGCGACTCGGCTATGTCCACCTCTACCACTTCCTCGCCACGCAGATCGGGGACATTTTTTCGACCGCGATCCACGGCGAGCTGAAGGACTGCGACGGGCTGATCCTGGACATCCGCGGCCGGGGCGGCAGCCCCTTCGTCATGAATCGCGTGTTCCGCGACGTGCAGCGCCGCTGGAAGAAGCCGGTCGTCCTGCTCATCGACGAGGGGAGCCGGAGCGCGAAGGAGATCTTCGCCCACAACTGGAAGAAGGCGAAGCTCGGCCCGGTCATCGGGCGCCGCACGGCCGGGGCGGTCCTGGGGTCGAACTTCATGACCCTCTCGGACGGCTCCGTGCTCCTCCTGCCGGTGGTGGACGTCCCCTACTTGTCGGGCGGCGTGAAGCTCGAGGGGATCGGCGTGACCCCGGACATCGAGGTGACAGAGCCGGACATGTACACGAACGGGCACGACCTGGTGCTCGATCGCGGGACCGACGTGCTGGTGCGGCGCGTGCGCGAGGCGCGCACTCGCGACGCCGGCGCGGCCGCGGGCGCCGAGGAAGACGCCCGTTCGGCCGAGGGGCTGTAGGCGAAGAGTCACGGGCTCCCCGCGGTAGGGCCCGTGAAGAAACAACTCATGCGGCTCGGAAACCGGGGAGCTCCTCAGGAAAAGGCTCAAGGCTCAATGATCAATTCTCAGGCAAGGCTCAAAGTTCAAGGCTCAGAGTCCGCGACTCCATGCTCGGGCTACCTTCCGTGGTGGTCATTGAGCATTGAACCTTGAGCCTTGTCTGAGTCTTGAAAATTGAGCATTGAGAATTCTTGTCGCCCCCCTGCCCGTCTAACGAGCGAGTTTTTCTCCTACGGGCCCTTCGGGAGTGGGCGTCGCCGCGGCATCCGCAGGTAGGGGCACGGCGCGGCCGTGCCCGGTCTGCGAGCGCCTCTTCCGAACCTCCCCCGCCCGTGGCCTCGCCACTTCGCGTCCGCCCCCGGCCCCCGGCGCCCGCCTCACCTCAGCCTCGGGCGCCGAGCCCGCGTCGCACCGCGTAGCCTGCCGCCATGCCCGCCCCCATCACGCCCAGGAGGAGGCCCATCGTGCGCGCCACCAGGCTCGCCGGCGGTTCGATGGCCTTCACCTGCACTTCCGCGCTGCCCTCCACCGGCTTCCAACGATCCCCGCCGCCCGCGATCGCGCGCACGTCGACCTTGTAGGTCGAACCGTCGAAAAACTGGTACTGGTACGACCAGGTCCCGCCGGGGGCGAAGCCGCGCGCGCGGAAGACCGGGAAGCCGTGCTCGGTGTTCGCGATCACGATTTCGAAGGTGACGTCCTTCACGCCGCGTTGGGTCGCGGTCTCCTCGAGGTCGAGTCGAAAGGTCGTCAGCTCGCCGACCGTCGAGACCTTTGGATCCGCGCTCATCCGGAGGGTCAGGCCGTCGGGCGATTTGACCGCGAGGTCTTCCATGGGCGCGCCCGCGCCCATCTCGACCTCCTCCGCCCCATGTCCGGGTCCGGCGAGCGCCGGCCGGTCGGGCGGCAGAAGGGCAAAGACCGCCGTGCAGAGGACGGCGAGAGCGGCCGCGCGGGTCGCGAGCAGCCCATCCGCGGCACGCGACCGCGTCGAACTTGCGTGCATGTTCATCTCCCCCCCGAAGGGGCCGTTGTTTCCGCCAGGCGCAGGAGGCCCTGAGTGCGCGCGAAGAACCAGCCGGCCACGGCGCCGAGGGCGAAAAGGCCGGCGAGGAGGATCGCGGCGTTCCGGACCTGCGCCGAGTTCTCGTTGACGCCTACGGTGAACACCTGAGTCTTGTACTCCAGGCGCGCGGCATCGCGCTCCGGCGGCGAGGCCTTGACCGTGAGGGCGTAGTCGCCGCGGATGGGCAGGAAGCTCGTGAATTCGGCGACGCCCTCGTGCGCCGGCGCCTCGAAGGCGAAGCTGGTGGTCGCCTCGAAGATGGGAAAGCCGGTGGAGAAGAGCGCGCCCCGGGGCGGGGACTTGAGCGTGACGTGGACGCGCGCATCGCGCACGGCGGCCCCGGCGCCGTCGAGCACGCGCACCGAGAAGGTGGTCGGCTCCGTGGTCGGAAACGGCCGGATCGCGTCGGCCGGAGGCTGGGTCGAAAGCTCAATGCGGACGGGCGTGCGTGGCGGATCTTCGGCGGCGAGCGGACGATCCGCGCCTGCGATCAGCGCGAGCCATGCAAGCGCCGTCGCCGCCCGCGCCCGCATCGGCCATCGGATGACTCTCACGGTGGGCTCCTTCGGAGGGGGTAGTATTCGCGCGCATTCAGGCCGAGCCCCTTATCTTACCGAGCCCTCTTCCCCCGGGTCAAGCATTCGAGGCCGCCGCGCCCTCGCTGCCGGGGTTTTGCCTTGACAGCCGCCGTCCCCCCCGGACATAATCCCCCGCTCTCCTCGGGAGTGGAAAGGTTCCTGGTGGACCTCCCGGACTTCAAATCCGGTGCGACCTCCACAAGGGGTCGGGTGGGTTCGATTCCCATGCACTCCCGCCACTTCGGGTTGCCGCCTTCACCGCGCCGCGCGGAGGCGCGCCGACCGCCGACATTTGGCCGGCATCACGCAGGCATCACACTTTTCGACCCCCAGCCCCAGCCCCCAGACTCGCCGCGACCACCCGGCGCATCGCGCCACCGCGCAGAATCCCTCTCCGCCCGGAGCCCAGCCTCACGGGCAGTTATCGTACCCTCCGCTCCGGCGCCCGATCCTCGTCACCGTGACCACCCTCTCTGCGTCGTCGATTCGATAGATCACCCGATAGTCGCCCACCCTGATCCGGTAACGGTTTCCGCCGCCTCGCATCTTCCGGGAACCCGGCGACCGCGGGTGGTTCGCGAGGGCGTCGAGCTTCGGGCGGATTTAAGCCTGCGCCTCGGGAGGGAGGGAAAAGAAGTCTCTCTGAGCACGCGGCGTAAGGCAGACGGTGTACGACATGGTCTACAAACCGGCCCGTCGCTTCACGTCCTCCCAGGGAATCGGCTTCCCCCCGTTCGCCTCCATCTCCGCCTCCGCCCGCTTCGACGCGGCGACGGCATGCCGGTCCTCCAGGGCCTCCAGCGTCTCGCGAGCGCGGGCGAGCGACCGCGGGATTTTCCCGCCCTTGCGTCCGATCGCCTTTTCGAGACGCTCAAGGGCGTCCTGGAGGGCGAAGAGGTCGGCTGTGCTTTCGAGGAGCGCCAGGTCTTCGACGGGCACGAGCGCAACGGCGGGTTTGCCGCTCCGCTGCAGAAGGATACGCTCGCCGCCGAATTGCACCCGGCTCAGGAGCTCGGAGTAGCGCGCGCGGGCCTTGGTCGCGTCGAGTTGAAACATGGTCGGCCTCCGGAAGGCAGAATGTACACTCTGCTACTTATCCGCCAGGAGCCCCGGAATGTCAACTGCGGTGCTTTGGCGAAGGCGTGCGCGTCACTCGCTGGAGCCCTTCGCGCGTGCCCGTCGCGCTGCCTGGTAGTGCGCCCAGGATCGCCTCTTCCCCTTCACGGGTTTTCCGCACACCTCCACCTCGCACGTCATCCGGGGGCCTTCGCGAAGAGGCCTGCCGGCGGCTTGGCCCTTGATGCGCCTGGCGCCGGACCTTGGCGCCCGCGCAAGAATTACTTTACACTTTCGTGGATCGACCGATGCCTGGGGGCGCGGGCCAGAGGGCCGCGCCCCCAAGAACCTCGAGGTCCGAATCTGGGCAGTTATTTTTGCGCGTGCGCTCACCACCGCAAGCCCCGCTGCGTGCCGGTCCAGGTGGAGGGCGAGGGCCGCGGCGCCGGCCTCGGACCTATTGCCATGGGTGCGGACCAGGGGCGGCGCTTCCCGCAGGTGCCGCGGGCAGGGATCAGGCGTGCGATCGTGCGGTTCTATCGGGACGCTCAGTGTTGAAGTCGCCAACCCTTTGGAATGCGGGGGCGGCCACAGTCTGTCGGGGTGGAGCTTCAGACTAGCCGTGCGGGAGCGGGTGCAGGGCGGAAGCCCTGCACCACAAGGCAGACTCAAGTCGCATGCTCATCGGCCCCCCGCGGCCAGGCCATCGCGACTTCGTGGATTCCTCCCGTGCCTTCCCGGCGCACTTCATTCGTGCCCGACGTTCGGGTTGGTGGTGGGTCGGAAGGGGAAGGGGGAGAGCGCGGGAGGGGGACGACTATCGGTGCGACGCCTGCCCGTGGCGCTTCGTGTTTTTCGAGCCGGCTTCGCCGCGGGGGAATTCTTGCGCCCAAGCGGGGCGGGAGCCACGGCGAGACGTCGAAAGCCTGCTTTCTTCATGGCACGGTCAAGCAGCTCTTCGAGGGAAAGGGTCACGGCTTGCGCCTCCGCGAATAGGGAATCCACTTGCCGTCCAGGATACACCCGACAACCCTCTGATTCAAGGCCGCGCACATGCGGGAGAGAGTCCGCCCCAGCCGGTTCATCCGCCGCGAGCGGTTCAGAAGGGCCGGGTCAACCCAAGATTCAATCACGGTCACGCGGTCCCAATAGGTTCTCGCGGCAGGGTCACGCCACACGCCGACGCCGCGACCGTAGGCGGTCGCGCCACCAAACAGCTCGGCGAAGAGGTTGAGCAACTTGATTACCCATCGGTCTTGCAGATCCACCGGAAGCGACTTCGAGGTCCGGTCGCCCTCCGGGACGAACACGAGCAGCCGATGGTAGGGAGCGGGGACCGCCACGGGAGGCCGCTTCGGCCTACGAGAACCCTACAAGGTAGTGGGGACGGGAGTGGGCTCGGTCGGACTCGTCGGGCAGGCGGAGCGGCACTGCTCTTCAACCCGCGTTACCGCCGTAGGAACAACGTCGTGAGCCGCGAGGACAGCGTCGCGCTTGACGCGGAGTCTGCGAAGCAAGTAAACTCGGGGTTCCAGCGGAACTGCCTGGACGCCGCCGCGCCGGCCCCGTCTCAGAGCACCACCTCCAGCGCCGACCGGTCCTCCCCCAGGATCTGCGCCGCCTTCCAGCGGTTCTGCGTAAGCACCTGATGCACGAAGAACCGCGCCGTCTCGATCTTCGACGCGTAGAAGCGCGCCTCCTCGTTCCCTTCCAGGTACCGCTGCCGCGCCGCCGCGTCGCCGGGCACCTCCATGCCGCCCAGCTTCGCCGCGGCGATCACGGCCTGCTGCAAGAGCAGCCACGCCACCACCACGTTCCCGAATTGCGTCAGGTACGGCGACGCGCCCAGCGCCACCAGCTTCACGTCCGCGCGGGCCTTCCCCGCCAAGGCCTTCGTGACCTGACCCAGTTCCTGCACGGCCTGCCCCAGGGCGGCCACCTCCCTGCGGATCGCCGCATGCTCCGCGTGCCGCCGCAGCCACTCTCCGACTTCCGCGCCGAGCGTCTCCACCGGCTTCCCGCCCGCGCCGAGCACCTTCCGGAAGAGCAGATCAATCGCTTGGATCCCGTTCGTCCCCTCGTAAATGGTCGCGATCCGCGCGTCCCGCAAGGCCTGCTCCGCGGGATGGTCGGCGATGAACCCGCTCCCGCCGTAGACCTGCAGCGCCAGCCCGCACGCGTCCACGCCCGTATCGGAGCCCCACGCCTTGCAGATCGGCGTCAAGAGCGCGAGCCGCTCCGCATGCCGCGCCCGCTCCTCCGGCGTCGCCGCCGTCTCCGCCAGGTCGTTCTCCAGCGAAGCGGCGTACAGCAACGCCCGCCCCCCCTCCGCCAACGCGCGCACGTTCATCAGCATCCGCCGCACGTCCGGATGCTGCACGATCGTCACCTTCTCCTCGGTGATGCTCTTCCCCTGCCCGATGTCCGACCCCTGCACGCGCTCCTTCGCGTACTTCAGCGCGTTTGCATACATCGCGCCCGCCAACGCCTGCCCCTGCAGGCCCACGACGATGCGCTCCTCGTTCATCATGTGGAACATGCACCGGATCCCCTGGTGCTCCTCGCCGATCAGCCAACCCAGGCAGTTGTCGTTGTCCCCGAAGTTCAGCACGCACGTACACGAGCCGTGGATGCCCATCTTCTCTTCGATCTTCGAACAGTAAATGTCGTTCGGGATGGACGACTGGCCCGACTCCGACGGTCGCAGCTTCGGCACGAGGAAGAGCGAGAGCCCCTTCACGCCCGGCGGCGCCTCGGGCAGGCGCGCGAGGACCAGGTGCACGTGATTCGGCGTCATCGTGTGCTCGCCGCTCGTGATGAACACCTTCGTCCCCTTGATCCGGTAGGCGCCGTTCCCCGCGGGCCACGCGCGCGTCAGGCTCGCCCCGACGTCGCTCCCCGCACCCGCCTCCGTCAGGCACATCGTCCCCTGCCACTCCCCGCGCAGCAGCTTCGGCACGTAAGCATCAATGAGCGCGCGGCTGCCGTGATGCAGCAGCAGATTCGCCGCGGCACGACACAGCCCCACGTACGTGTGGAAGGCCGGGTTCGCGCCGATGAACATCTCGTCGACCGCCGTGCCGACGACCTTCGGCAGTTGCTGGCCGCCCGCTTCCGTCGGCGCCACGAGGCCGATCCAGCCCTGCTCGCGCACGCCCTTCCAGACCTCGTGGTAGGCCTGCGGAATCGTCACTTTCCCCTCGTCCCATTTGCACCCCGTGCGATCCCCCAGGACGTTCGCCGGCGCGGCCACGTCGCGCGTGAAGTCCCGACCCGCCTCGAGGATCATCTTCACGTCGTCCCGCGTGACGTGCGCATAGCGGCCCTGTCCGAGGAGCGAACCCGCGTTCAGGTGCTCGAAGAGGACGAACTCGATGTCCCGAAGATCCGCGGAGTAGCTGCTAGGTCCCATGGGTTCCTCTCGTCGTAGAAGCTGGTGGCAAGGGGGCCGGGGAGGTTTCAGCGGCGGCGGATTCTAGCGCAACGAACGGCCCGGTGCAAGCGCCACGAACACACGAACTCGCACCCTCCGAAAAGCGCTGGCATCCGGGAGGGCTCACGCATAGAATGGCCCACCTCACGCGCAAGACCACGCCACGCTTCCTTTCGTCGAGGATCGTTCGTGACCGGCATGCAACCCAAGGCCGTCGTGCTGCTGAGCGGCGGTCTCGATTCCGCGACCGCCTTCGCGCTCGCGCGGAAGAGCGGCTTCGCGGGGCACGCGATGACCTTTCGCTACGGCCAGCGTCACCAGGTCGAGGTCGAGGCCGCGCGTCGCGTCGCCGCCGCCCTCGGGGCCGCCCAGCACGTGGTGGTCAACATCGATCTCCGGCAGTTCGGAGGCTCCGCCCTCACGAGCGACGCCGAGGTCCCCAAAGGACGATCGCCCGACGAGATGTCCAAGGGCATCCCCAGCACCTACGTCCCGGCGAGGAACACGATCTTCCTGTCCTTCGCCCTTGCGTGGGCCGAGGTCCTCTGCGCGCAGGACATCTTCCTCGGCGTGAACGCGCTCGACTACAGCGGCTATCCCGACTGCCGCCCCGAGTACATCGAGGCCTTCGAGCGCATGGCTCGGCTGGCCACCAAGGCCGGCGTGGAGGGCGGGGCGAGTTTCAAGATCCACACGCCCCTCATTCGGATGACCAAAGCTGAGATCGTCCGGCAAGGCCTCGCCCTCGGCGTGGACTACGCCCTCACCCGAAGCTGCTACGACCCCTCGCCCGAAGGCGCGGCCTGCGGCCGATGCGACTCGTGCCTCCTTCGGCTGAAGGGCTTCCGCGAGGCGGGGCTGCAGGACCCGGCGCCGTATGGGGAAGGGAGAGTGGAGAATTGAGATCGGGGTATCGAGGGGGGACCGCGGAGTCGCCGGACTACCAGCGATAGTTCACCCCCAGGGAGAGTCCCCAGCTCGCCGGCGAGTGCTCGTCGTGCGAGTAGTCGGTGGAGAGGCTGAACCCGAGGTGCTCGGTCACGAATTTCTCGCTGCGGATCCCGACGAAATGACCTTCGCGGATGTCCTTGCGACCGGCGGCTTCATCCAGGATTTCCACGCTCTCCGACCAACCGCCGCCCAGCTCCACGAAGTCGTCGCCGTTCCCGAGGTAGTACCAGCGGAAGAACTGCTGAAGGCTGTGATTGACGATCGTGCCGCCGTCGGAGAAGGTGGCCGCGGTGCGCAGGTACCAGTTTCCGAGGTACTTGGCCAGGCTGACGCCGAAGAGATCGACTCCGAGATCGGGGGCATCGAGTCGGCGGTAATTCCCCGAGGCCTCCCAGCCGCTCCCAAACCCCTGAAAGATTTCGAGACGCGCGTCGGTCTCCGCGAACACCTCGTGGTCGGGGTCGTACTGGACCCGCACGTTTCCGTAGGACCGGTCCCACAGGTCCACGAAGGAGTCGAGCGCGACGGCCTCGTCCGACAGTCCGAACTTGTGGGACTCGATGCCCTCCAGGGTGGCCGAACCCCAATCGAACCGGCGCTGGAGCGAGATCGTATAGGTGTGCTGGTCCTGTCGGTCCCCGAAGTCCTTCGAGCGGAGGAACTCGCGGGACGCGTACTTGGCGCCGGCGGACCAAGTCACGGTCTCGGGCAGTCGCTCCGGGGGGCGGATCGGCGTGCCGGGTGCAAAGTAGCGGGCGGTGTCTTTCGCGGGCGCGCCGAGCGCTGCCGCGGCCCCGGCGTCGGCGCGCGCGGCTCCGTCGTCCCCGGCCGACCGGTGGGCCTTCGCACGGGCAAGCCGCGCGGCCGGGTCCTTCGGATCGAGCGTCACCCAGGAGGAATAGGCCTGCACCGCGGCCTGCGGGCGGTCCGACCACAGGAAGAGGTCCCCGAGCGCCGACCAGGCGTCGGCGTACTGCGGGTGGTTCTCGGTGACCCAGCGCAGGTCCCGCTCCGCCTCTTCGTACCGGCCTTGCCAGGCGTAGACTCGGCCCCTGCCGAGGCGTGAGTCGGCGTCCTGCGGATGTGTGGCGATCAGACGGTCGTAGACCTCGAGGGCCTCGGTTCGGCGTCCGGTGAAAGACAAGGCGCGCGCGAGCTGGAGACCCGGGGCGTAGGCGTCGGGGTCCTTTTCCAGCGATGCCCGGGCGAGTCGGATCTCCTGCTCCCAGTCCGTCTGAGCCACGCCCGAACGCGCGAACCCGAGCGCGCAAAGGCACACGGACGCGGCCACCAACCAACGACTCACTCAGGATCTCCCGAACAGCCGCTCGATTCCGGCCCGGGTGCATGGAGGACGCGGCCGGGAGGTCGAGCGCATGGACGTATATAACCGGGAGCGGGCGTGCCGTCCAGTGAAATGGTGGGAAGAAAGCGGCGGAGCCGCGACCCGACGCGCGGCGCAGTGCAACGCGCGTTGTTACCCACCCCGAGCCGATGTCCACGCGTGCTTCCACGGCCCGACGGAGCCGCGAGCGTGAGAGCCCGTAAAGGAGCAAGTCAGGCACTCACGCCAGTCTGTGCAGGCCGGAGGGCCTGCACCCCAAGGGCCGCTTCCCTCCGACGAAAGTGCCGATCCATGAGTCATTCCTTTACGGGCCCTGAGCGAGCGGCCTTGGCGAGCGTGCTTAGCTCCCCGCGTTCGATTCCGGCGCCACCTGTCCGACCGCCTCCGAACCGATTCGCGAGAGTTCAGTACTTCGTAACGGCCCCGTCGTTCCCCGGGCCGCCTCCCTCGAGGTCTCCGGTCGTCCGGCGCCGGTCGGCTCGCGCGCCGGCCGTTCGCAGGCGACGGAAAGCGTCGAACACCCACGCCAGGCGGAAATCGAGTCCGAAGGAATGGACATACACGCCCGCCCGGAGCGCCGTGACCTGCGCGGCCACCCGTTCCGCATCCCCGATCCCGCGCACGGGCAGCACCACGAAAGGCACCCCGCTCGCCTCGGCCCACGCGCGCTCCTCCTGGATCCTCGCCCGTTCCTCGGGATTCGCATCGTCCATCAGACAGACGACGGAGGCCGCGCCCGAAGGGACCAGGTGCTGGAACCACTCGTCCCGCGTGGGGCAGGGCCCCATCGCCACGCGCGCGTCCACCGGGAGCACGGGTCCGCGTTCCAGCAGCGGCGGGAACACGACTCCGATTCCGTCTTCGGGAACGCCCAGGGCCTGGCGCAGGACCCGCCGCGCGATCTCCGCCCGGTGCCGGCCCAGGTAGCAATGGACGTAGTACCTTTCGCCCCCGGCCAGTGCGAGCCGGCGGAGGACATCGAGCGATTCCTGGTTTCGGGAGATCCAGGGGAGGATGGGCGTTTCGATCAGCCGCAGCCCGACGGCGCGAGTCGCCGCCCGTTCCCGTTCCAGCAGCTCCCGCTCCCGGGGGAGGGTCGGCGACAGCAGGGTGACCACCCCGGTGATCCCCAGCGTCGCGAGTCGTCGCAGGGCGTCGGCGTCCGGATAGGGCCCGAACGTGAATCGCGCGCCGATCGTCTGGCGCTCCGGCCCGGTCGCCGGGACGGGAACGAGAGCGGAGGAAAGAAGGAGGAACCCCGCGCCCGCGGCGATCGAGGCGCCGGCGAGATGCGCGGCGACGATCGCCGCAGCGCTGCGCAGGCGCGCGAAGGTCGCCCGGGCCAGGGCGGCCGAGGCGACCGTCCACGACACCAGCGCCACGGGGAGGGCGGGTGCGACTCGAGGCCGGCGCCGGGCGACCTCCTCCGTCACTCCCGTCGGCCCGGGCAACGCCTCCCCCGCCGGAGGCGCGAGCCACACGAGGAGCAGCACCCCTCCGGGCCAGGCGATCCAGAACCACGCCAGCAGGAGATGCAGGAGATGTCGGCACACCGACCGGTCCTCCCCTTAGTACCGCCCCACGGAATTGGGTGACCAATTTGCTCGGCGATTTTGGCCGCCCGCTTTGTTGCGCTCGCTCGGCGTAGTTCTCCGTTACTACGCCTCGCTCGCGCGCCTCGCGGGCTGCCAAACTTGCCTTCGCCTATTGGCCACCGACTTCCGTGGAGCGGTACTTAGCGCGCCCGGGCGGTTGCGAAGCCCTCCCGGGGCATGCGTCCCCATCCCTTGACCCGGAAGAGCGCGGCCAGGAAGCCCTTCATCCGGTAGCAGGTGATGAGCTGACGAAAGCCGATGTTCTCCAGGATCGCCAAGCCAAAGAGGCGGAGCAGGTCTCGGAAACGGGAGTAACGCCGGTAGGAGAGTTCCTCGAGCGCCACGGCCATGACCGAAAGGGCGACGCCCCAGAGCACGGCCAGGAGGAGGAAGGCCGCCATGTGTGGGTAGCCGACGAGGCCGAAAGCGGAAGCGATCGCGAACGCGGCATACCCCAGGAACTCCACCACGACGCCAAGCATTTCGAGGAAGAACTGGTAGGGGAACGCGAGGAGGCCGATGCGGCCATAACGGGGGTTGCCGAGCATCCGCAGGTTCCCGGTCAGGCTCTCGTACAGCCCGCGCTGCCAGCGGTCGCGTTGCCGCATGAGCGTCGCCAGGCTCTCGGGGCACTCGGTCCAGGCGATCGGGTCCGCGATGAACGAGACGCGGTAGGGGATGCCTTTCTCCCGGCAGTGTCGGTGGAGGCGGACGACGAGGTCCATGTCCTCCCCGACGGTGTCGACGCGGTAGCCGCCGAGCTCCGCGACCACCGACCGGCGAAACAGCCCGAACGCGCCGGGGATGATGAGGGTCGCGTTCACCGCGTCCCAACCGAGCCGCCCGGCGAGGAAGGAGCGCAGATACTCCACGACCTGGAACTGACCCAGGAGCGTCTTGGGCAGCCTCACGTCGACGACCACGCCGGACTTCACCGGACAGCCGTTGGCGATCCGGATGCTGCCGCCCACCGCCACGGTCTCGCGGTCCTCCAGAAACGGACGGATGATCCGGATCAACGCGTCCCGTTCCACGAGGGTGTCCGCGTCGGTGGCGCAAAAGAACGGGGTGCGACAGTGGTTCAGCCCGGCGTTGAGCGCGTCCGCCTTCCCCCCGTTCTCCTTGTCAATGACCAGGAAGTTGGGGTGCCGGCGGCTCCGGTAGAGACCTCGGATCGCCGCGGTGGGGATCTGGGAAACGGCGGCACGCGCCCCCGGCACCAGGGCGAAGGCCTCGATGAGCCGCGCCAGCGTTCCGTCGGTGGAGCCGTCGTTCACCAGCAGCACCTCGTACTCGGGGTAGTTCAAGGCGAGGAGCGCGCGGACCGAGTCGACGCAGGTCGCTTCCTCGTCGTGGGCGGGGGCGATCACCGTGATCGGCGGGGCGCCGACCGCCGTGACGAGGTCGCGGATTTCCACCGCCTTGAGCCGGCGTCCGTAGCGGAGAAGCGCCGGAAAGGCGCTCAGGGTGGTCACGAGGTAGACCAGGTTGATGGCCAGAAAGTAGGCGAAGACCACGAGGCTCACCACCTGGAAGAAGGCCACCAGGACGTCCCTCATGACAGTGCCTCCCGATCAAGAACCTCCTGGGCGAAATTGGCGCGGGGATGCTGCATGCGCACCATCGACTGCAGCACGTCGCGGCACCCGAGCCTCCGCAGCCCTTCCGCGGCATGAACGGCGACCCAGGGGAAGGGGTCCTCGAACCCGCGGCGGAGCTCCTTCAGATCCTCCGGCGCGCCCAGCACTCCGAGCGTCTGCATCGCCTGCGCGCGCACGACCGGGTCAGCCGACCGAAGGGCGGCCCGCACCGCGGGGAGGGCCTCCGGACGCCCGACGCGTCCCAGCAGCCGCAGCACGGCCACCCGAAGCTCGGCATCCTCCTCCTCCAGCAGCAGGGCGGCCGCGGGGCCGGCCGCGTGCGCGTCCTTGAGGTCGCAGAGCGCCTGGGCCGCGATCGCCCGGACGACGGAGGGCCGAGCCGGATCCAGGAGCACCTGGCGCAGGGCCGGCGCCGCCCCCGCTCCCATCTCCGCGAACATGGAGGCCAGGAAGCGCGGACTCCAGTGTTCGAAGCGTCCCAGTCGATCCAGGATGGCCGGGGCGTAGGCGGACTCGCCGGACAGGCACAAGGAACGGGCGGCCGCGATGCCGACAATCGGCGCCGGGTCGTCCAGGGCCGCGAGGACTTCGGGGCGATACCCCGCGAACCCGAGCGTCGCCAGGGTCCGGACCGCCCGGGCTCGCTGGGTCTCGTCCCCCTTCCGGAGGTGCTCCGCGATCGGCGCCAGAAACGGACGCGCCAGCGCGCGGACGCGGTCGAGCTCCCGCCCCCGGAGCGGAGAGGTGAAGCGCAGGAGGTAATCGACGAACATCAGCCGGTCGTCGCGTTTCACCGAAGCTAGGATGGCCTCCGGCTCGAGGTCCTCGGCCAGGACCGACAGCACAAGCGGGCTCCAGGCCTGTTCCTGCCGCTCCCAACGCGCCGCCTTGCGTTCGTTGTGCATCCTCAGGGCGAGCACCACGCCCGCCAGCGCGAAGACCGCGAGGCCCAGAAGGCCGATGGCGTAGGCGAGCACGACCAGGGCGAGCGCGCCCCACGTGCCCGCGGCGAACGAAAACTGGTCCATGACTGCAGTACCACCGATTCTCGGTTCCATTCGGTCGAGGTCGGTTGCTTCCCCCGCGTCCCGAGGGCGCGCAGGGTCGAGGCCTCAACCCGGGCGCCTCACAAACGCCTGCCGGCCGTTCGTGAGGCGTCCGGGCCAGGAGTTCCGTCCGAGTCGAGACTCCGGTCGAGCCGGTCCGCCTTCCTCCCGGAATCACGCGGACCCGCCGGTCGACTTCTGGAGCAGGCGATGGATGCGCGCCAGCAACTCGACCGGGGAGAACGGCTTGGTCATATAGTCGTCCGCGCCCAAGGCGAAGCCCCGTTCCACGTCTTTCTCGCGCGACATCGCCGTCAAGAGCAGGATGGGCGTGGCCGAGTACCCCGGCGTCCCCCGGAGCCGGTCCAGGAGCTGGAACCCGTCCATGCCCGGCATCTTCACGTCCAGGATGGCGAGGGAGACCGGTGCCTCCAATGCCGCGGACAAGGCCGCGTCCCCGTCCGCGCAACGCCGGATGCGGTACCCATCGCGCTGCAGCCGGTGCGTGACCAGGGACGCCACCAGGTCGTCATCCTCGGCCAGAAGGATGTCGCCGCCGGTCGCCGCGGGCCCGCCGCCGGCCGCCGTCCGCACGGCAGGTCCGGGCCGCGCCGCCTCCCCAGCGGAGCCGGTCGTGCCCCCGCCCTCGAGCAGAACCGCAACCGACTCGGCGATCGGCTCCAGGGTCAGGGTGCGATCGAAGCACCTCCCCTCCGGCAGGCCGTAGGCATGGGCCAACTCGGTTGCCCGCCCCTCAGGGCAGGCCAGGAAGATCGGAATCGTCGCGGTGAGCGGGTTGAGACGCAGCCGCAGGAGCAGGTTCTGTCGCTCCTGGTCAAGTAGGTCGGTGTCGAGAACGAGGACGGCCACGTCGTGCTGGAGCAGCCGGCCGGCCGCCGCGTCCGTGGATGTCACGACATGAACCCCTCGCCCCGGGTTCGCCAGTCGCGCGGCAAGGGCTTTCCCCAGCACGGCGTCCTGCGTCACGATCAGGACCTCGGCCATGCCCGGGGTCTGATGTTCCGCGTTCTGCAGCGACTGCAGCACCCGATCGATCGCCGGGATCAAATCCCGCTCCGGCGCATCCTCCAGGGCGCGCGCGGTCACGGACACGTCCGGAAAGCCATAGAGACTTCCGGAGCCGACAAGCCCGTGGGCGACACGCCGCACGGTGGGCACGACCTCGAATCCACCCCGAGAGAGTTGCTCGCGCGCCGTGACCAATATCTCGGACCGCGCCGCGAGCGGCTTCAGAAAGGCTTGACCGACCGATGACATGACGACCTCCTTCCGGAGGAATCCGGGACTACGCACCGAAACCCGGCGAACCGCAGACGGCCGCAGGCTGGACGCCAGGGACGTTCCGCGGGCACGAACGAACTCCGGTGCGCAATCGTCGCGCCGTTCCGCGCTGCGAGTTCCGCCCCCTCGGTCGCGCGCGACGGCCCCGGAGACCGGCGAAGCGTGGGGTGACACGCTCGCGGTGCAGGACTCGCCGCCGCGGACGGAGCCCGGCGCAAGCGCCCCCCTTCCTGGACGAGGGGCCGGCGAGGGCTCGGAGAAAACGCGAGCAGATCTCTAGGACTGTCGCGAGGCCCCCCCCGGTTCGCGAATTCGGAGACAGCACGGGGGGGGGCAGCACAAAACTGTCGTGCAGAGGCTCGGCCCAGCGCCACAATCTTGGCGCGTCCGCGGCGGGCGCGCACGTCGGCCCCCCCGTCCGGACGCGCGGACGCGATCCGCACAATGCCGCTTTTGGGGAGGGTTCAGATCCGCCCGACTCGTGGAGCCGAGCGTTGATCTCGGACCGGAGGTAGGGGCACGGCGCTGCCGTGCCCCCGAGGCAGGGTCCAATGCTCGACCTCGCCAACCTGTCCTCGGCATTTGAACCATGCCCATTTTTGGGGGCGTGCGCGGTCGGATCTTTGCGGGGAGATCCCTCGGGCTCGCGGAGCCCGGGGGAGACGTCCTGAAGGGGTGCGGGCGCGCGATTTCCCGACCGCGGCTGCGCGTCCGCGAGTCCGGCGGCCCTGGAAACCCCTTGCTGCGAAGGATAAGACCATGATCGCGACTCCTTTCACCATTCTGTTGGTCGAAGACGATTCCGCCTGTCAACGCCTGATCGAGCGGGCGCTCCAATCCGAACAGCTCCCCTGCACGCTGGATGTGGTCCCGGATGCGGAGTCCTGCCTGGCGCGCGTGGCGCACGGCGGTCCGGACCTCATCATCACCGACCATCGGTTGCCGGGCCGAAGCGGACTCGAGCTGCTGGAAGACCTTCGCGCCCGGGGAATCGAGACGCCCTTGATCATGGTGACAGGGCGGGGCAGCGAGGACATTGCCGTGCGGGCGATGAAGTTGGGCGCCTGGGACTATGTGGTGAAATCGGGGTCCCTGGCGACGACCCTTCCGATGGCCGTGCGCAAGGTGATCGAGCGCCGGCAACTGGAGACGGACCTGCGCGAGACGACCCGGGCGAAGCACCGATTGGAGGAGGTCGATCGGCTGAAGAGCGAATTCCTGGCCAACGTCTCTCACGAGCTGCGCACCCCGCTGGTGGCGATCACGGGCTACACCGAGATTCTGCTGGGGGGCATGATCGGGCCGTTGGACGAGAAGCACGCCCGGATGCTGCAGGTGATCCGGCGCAACGCGGATCGGCTCCAGCGGGTGATCGAGGGGCTCCTGCTTTACGCCGGCCTGGAGGCGAAGCGACGGCCTCTCAACCGAGCCGCCTTCCCGCTCCAGCGCCTGGTCGCGGATCTGGTCGAGAGCTTCCGTCCGCAGTGCGAAGCGCGGGGGATCGTCCTCGCGGCGAGCCTGCCGGCCGACCCGCTGGTCGTGTGCGCGGACGAACAGTTGATCGGTCAGGTCCTGATCAACCTGGTCGGGAATGCCGTGAAGTTCACGGATCGCGGCGGTTCCATCCAGGTGAAGTGCGGGCGCGGCGAGGGAAAGACGATCCACCTCCGCGTGGCCGACACGGGGTGCGGCATCCCGGCACCGCTCCAGCCGAGTCTGGGTCAGCGCTTCTGGCAGGCGGACGGCGGCGTGCGCCGCAAACAGGGGGGGCTCGGGCTCGGGCTCGCCATCGTGAAGGAGATCCTGGACGCGCACGGGTCGCAATTGGCGGTGACGAGTCGCGTGGGCCAGGGAACCAACTTCGACTTCTCCCTGCCGGCCGCGGAGGAAACCCACGACGCCGTGGCGACCGGCGACACCCGGGCTCTACCCGACACACGGCTGCTACCCGACACGCGGCTGCTACCCGACACGCGGGCGCTACCCGACACGCGGCTGCTACCCGACACGCGGGCGCTACCCGACACGCGGGCGCTACCCGACACGCGGCTGCTGCCCAACGCGCGACCGCGGCACGCCGCGCGGGCGGCGGCGCGGGGAGAAGGGGCGCCCCGGCCGGGAACGGGCCGGACCGTGCTGGTGGTCGAGGACGAAGCGGACATCCGGGACTTCCTGCAGTCGCTCCTGTCGCTGGCGGGCTACCGGGTGCTGGCGGCCGGGGACGGGCGACAGGCGCAGGGCCCGGTCGCGAACGAGTCGATCGATCTCATCCTGCTCGACATCGCGATGGAGGGGGTGGACGGGCTGACGCTCCTGCGCCAGTGGAAGGAGTCGCCCCGGACGCGGCACCTGCCGATCTTCATGCTCTCCGCCCGCGTTGAGGCGGCCATGTGTGAGGAGGCCCTCCGCCTCGGCGCCGAGGGCTTCGTCACCAAGCCGTTCGTGCCCGATGATCTCCTTTCGACGATCGCCCAGTTCTTCGCGCGCGGGGTCCGCAAGTCCTGACCGCGCGGCGGCCGTGGCGCCGGGCCGGGTCCACTCGGTCTTCGCTTGGGCGGCCGGGCCGGCACTGGCGCTCCTGCCCACGCTTGCGGCCGTCCGCGTCTACGAGTACGCCCGGACGCGGGCGGTCCTGCCGGAGTACACGGCCGGCCTGGCCCTTGCGGGGATCCGGTACGACCTCCATCTCGGCCTAGCGCTCGGGGCCGGCCTGCTCGTCGCCGGCCTGGCGCTCCATCCCGTCTCCCCGCGCCTTGCCGCGGTCCTCGGGCGTGGCCTCGGCCTCGCCCTAGCGCTTGCGGCCCTCGGACTTGCCGAGGCCTTCGCCGTTCAGCGCGTGCCGCTGGGCGCAGACGTGTTCGGGTACTCCCTCGAGGACGTGCTGTTGACGGTCCGGACGTCGCGCGCGTTCCGAGGGGGCTCGGCCGCGGCCGCCCTCGCGGTCGGAGCCCTCTACCTGGCGACGCTCCGGTGGGGCGTGCCCCGCGCCTGGGCGCGCGCCCCGCGGGCGACGCTGCTCGCGCTCATGGCCCTCGCGCTGGTCACCGTCCGTCACCTCGTGCCCGCCCCCGCGCCGACCGAGAGCGACCGGAAAAGCCTCGCGGTCACGAACAAGCTCGCCTTCTTCCTGGGCGACCTCCTCGATGCGACTCGACGCCGCCTCGAGGAGGGCGCGCCTGCGCGGCTCACGGCCGGCGAGGGAGCCGATCCCGAGGTTCCCTTCCTGCACCCGGCAGGCCGAGCCAACCCGCTCGGTCCCTGGTTCTGCCAGGGGACGGAGCCCCCCGACCTCGTCTTCCTCCTGGTCGAGGGGCTCGGTCGCGCCTACGCCGGCCCGGGCGCGCGGCTCGGCTCCTTTACCCCCGGCTTCGACGACCTGACCGCCCGCGGTCTCTACTGGGAGAATTGCCTCTCGACCACCGGACGAACCTTCGGCGTCCTGCCTTCCGTGCTCGGCTCGCTGCCGTTCGCACGGCGAGGCTTCCTGGACCTCGGCGAGGCGATGCCTCGGCACCAGACGCTGGTGAGCGTCCTCCGGGAGCAGGGCTACGTCGCCGCGTTCCATTGCGGCTGCCCGGCCCGGTTCGACGGCATGGAGCTGTTCCTGCGCCGGCAGGGGGTGGAGGAGATCCTGGACGAAAAACGCTTCCCGGCCGATGCGGAACGCCTGCCGGCCGGACCGCGCGGCTTCTCGTGGGGGTACAGCGACCGCGCCCTGTTCCGGCGCGACCTTGACCTGCGCCGGGCCGGACGGGTGCATCCCCGAATCGACGTGTTCCTGACCCTCGCCAGCCACGATCCGTTCGAGGTGCCGGACCCCGACGTCTGGCTCGCGCGCTTCGAACGGCGGCTCGCCGAACTGGGACTGACAGGGACGGAGCCGGCCGCACGACGGACCCTGGCGCAGGAACTTGCCTCCTTCCTCTACGCGGATGCGGCGGTGTGCGAGTACCTCGAGCAGCTCGCCTTGCGCCCGGAGTTCCAGAACACGATCGTGGTGATCACGGGCGATCACCAGGCGCCGGAGATTCCGTTGGGCACCAAGCTGGAGCGGTTCCACGTCCCCCTGCTCATCCTCTCCCCTCTCCTGCTCCGGACGCAACGCTTCTCCGCGGTCGTCTCCCACTTCGACCTGGCACCGTCGCTCCTGGCCCTCCTCCACGGCAACTTCGGCCGATCGAGGCCGGAAGCAGTCCACTGGATCGGGACCGGCCTGGATACCGGGCCGGAGTTCCGATGCGCCCGTGCGATCCCGCTCTTGCGGAACAAAAACGAGGGGGCCGACTACCTCCTGGGGGACCATGCCCTGATCGAAGGGCGACTCTACCGCGTGCGCGAGCACTTGTACGCGGAGGCGGAGGAGGACTCGGCGCGTCGGGAGGGACTGGAGGCCGCGCTCCGGGCTTACCGCGCACGCGACCTGTTTGCGACGTTGAACGATCGGCTGCTTCCGGCGGTCACCGTGCCGGCCCTTGGCGACCGCCCGCCGTCCCCTGCGGTTCCAGCAGCAGGTCCACCGTCTCCTCCAGGTCGGGCCAGTCGAAGGGGGGAGTGAGGCAAAGGCTCCGACCGGCCGGCGCGGCGCGCGCCGCCGCCGCGTCCTCGGCCGACCAGGCGAGCGACAGGGTGGGGACGGTCGCGCCGGTCGACGCCGAGCCCAGGCGGCGTCGCAGCTCTTCCCCCCCGCCGTCCGTCAGGTTTCCCGACAGGAGGACCAGGTCGGGCCGTGCGGCGTGGAGCTGCGCCATCGCCTCCGCGAGGTCCCGCACGACCACCGGCACGACGGGGCGGCGGAGCCGGCCCAGGAGCAGCCCGAGCAGGAACCGGCGCTCCGGGTTTCGGTCCAGGACCAGGATGCGGGTGGGCTCGGGCTCCCCCTCGACCGGGCGCACGCCCCAGCTCGCCTCGTCCCGCCCGGGGGCGAGAACGGCGGGCCCGCGCGGGGTCGCAGCGAGCGGCGTGTCCTCGTCGTCCTGGTCGGCGCCTCGCCCCGCGGGCACGACGATCCGGGCCGGCGTCTCGCGCCCCTCCTCGATCGGCGCCCGGCAGAACGGGCATGCCGTCCACTCGGCCCGCACGGCGCGGTCGCAGGAGGGACAGTTTCGGTGGAGGACCTGGGAACAGAAGGGACAGATCGCGAATTCCTCCTGGACACGGCGCCGGCAGCCGGGACATTGGTGCGTTTCGCCCGGCGCGAGGTCAATCACACGCAGGACCTCGTCCACGCTGGTGACGCCGGCGCGGACCTGCCGGACCGCGGCTTCGAGGAGGGGCCGCAGACCGTGGGCACAGGCGGTGCGACGGAGGTCGACCTCGGGGGCCGACCGCGCAATCAGGTTGCGCAGGTCGCCGTCGATCGGGAGCATTTCGTAGACGGCAATCCGCCCGAGATAGCCGGTTTCGTGGCACGCGGCGCAACCGCGGCCGACCCAGGCCTTCTCGTCGCGGGACATCCCCAGCAAGTGGCGCTGCGGTTCCGGATGATCGACCGGCGTCTTGCACTCCGGGCAGATCCGGCGCAGGAGCCGCTGGGCGAGCAGCAGGATCAGGCCCTCCGCCACCATGGAGGGCGTGGTGCCGAGATTGAGGAGCCGGGTCACCGTGGCGATGGCGTCGTTGGTGTGGAGGGTCGAGAAGACGAGGTGGCCCGTGTTGGCCGCCTGCAGGGCGATCTCCGCCGTCTCCCGGTCGCGGATCTCCCCCACCAGAATGACGTTCGGATCCTGACGCAGGACCGATCGGAGCACCTTCGCGAACGTGAGCCCTTTGCGCTCGTTGATCTCCACCTGGTTGAGCCCCGCGTGCGCGTACTCGATCGGGTTCTCGATGGTCACGATGTTCACCCCGGTGGAGTGAATGGCCTCCAGGCAGGCAAAGAGCGTGGAGGACTTGCCGCTGCCGGTCGGCCCGGTGGTCAGCACCATCCCCTGGGTGCGTCGGATCGATCTCCGAAGGACGGACAGGTGGTCGAGGTCCATCCCGAGCGCGTCGAGGCCGGGCACGTCGTCGGCGCCGCGAAGCAGCCGCATGACGATCTTCTCGCCGTAGTGGGTCGGGAGCGTCGAGACCCGGAGGTCGACGGAGCGTCCCTCGATCCGCACCTTGATCCGCCCGTCCTGGGGGATCCGGTGCTCGGCGATGTCGAGCGAAGCGAGGATCTTGAAGCGCGAGACCAGGGCGTGGTGCAGTTCCGCCGGAAGGTCCAGCACCTCGAGGAGGACCCCATCGACGCGATACCGGACCTTCACGCCGGAGCCCTGGTGTTCGATGTGGATGTCGCTGGCGCGCCGACGGAGCGCATCCGCCAGGATCGTGGCGGACATGCGGACCACGGGTTCGGATTCCGCGGCCAAGAGATCCACGCTCGTTTCGTGCTCGGAGCCTTCCGCAGGGGACTGGAGGCCGCGCTCCCGGGTCGCCCGGTGGATCTCGGTCTGGAAGCGGTCCTCGGCGACCTTGGCGGAGTGGTAGTAACGCTGGATGGCCTCCAGGATTTCCGTGCGGGTGGAGATCACGGTCCGAACGGTCTCTCCGGTCCGGAACGCGACCTCCTGCTCCGGCCCCAGGTCCAGCGGGTTCTCGACCGCGAGCAGGATCGCGCCGTTCTCCCGGCGAACGGGGCAGCAAACCCGCGTGCGCGCGTAGTCCTCCGGCACGAGCGCCAGGAGGTCGAGCTGGATCGGCGTCTCGGAGAGGCGGAGGCGTGGAACGCGGAACACGGAGGAGAGGCACTGGGCGACTTGCTCCTCGCCGGCCCTCCCCTCGCGCACGAGGACGTGGAAGAGCGGCTCCCCCTCCTGGGCGCGCGAGGCCAGCGCGGGGATGTCGTCCCGGCGGGTCAGCCCCCCTTCGACGAGGGCGTCGGTCATGCGGTCTTGCACGGCGGTTACCCTTCCTCTTCCAAGAGACCTCGCAGGCGTGCGAGCAGGTCGGCCAGGACCCTGCGCAGGTAGGCGGCGCGCTCCTCCCGAAGCCGGCGCGGGCTCGTCCCCGGCGCCGCGGCTTCGTTGGCGTCCAACTCGCGCAAGCAGGCCCGGACCGCGGCGATGCACGCTTCGATCTCCGTCGCCGACCCGTGGGCCGCGCCCAGCGGGACCAGTTCCTCCAGGGCGCGCCGCGCCGCCGCCCGCCAGACCCCTCCGCCGGCGCTGCCTGTGGCGACTTCGCCGAGGAGTCGTCGCGCGCGCGCGGATCGCGCGGCCGCACCCGGGCCCGAGGAGTCGGTCCTCGTCGGCTCGGCCGCGGGGACGGCCCAGACTCCGGCGAGCGCGGGCCGAGTGCGCGGGTTGAGCCGTGCGACCTGGAGGAGCAGGTGCTGCAAGCCATCCGTCGGGTACAGCGCCACGTAGCGCCCGGGAGCCGTGACCCGGCGGAGCTCGTCGCGAAGTTCCTGCCGTCGCGCGTGCCACTCCTCGGGCAGCTCGGTCCCGTCCGCGCCGGCGGCGACGACCGTCAGCTCCGTTTCCAGCCGACGCGCCTCCTCCGTACACGTCCGCAGCCAGGCGAGGAAAGCACCGCGTGAGGCGGCCTCCTCGACCTCCGTCCCGACCCGGAAGGACGTGGAGGCCGCGGGACGCTCCGCAAGCAGGAGGGTCGCGTGCACGCGATACCGCCCGGGGAGCAGGCAGGCGGCGCCGAACGCGAAGGTCACCTGGAAGCGGCCCGCCTTCACGCGGCCGCGTCGCGTCTCCGGGACCGGACTCCCGTCCAGTTCCAGCGCGACGTCTACGCAGGTCCCGTCGGCGACCTGTGCGCACCCCGTCACGGTCAGGACCTTCCCGGCGTAGCCGATCTCCAGCCACGGCGAGTCCGACTCGTCCGTCGCCGACTCCCCCGCCGCATAGCGGGCGGCGCTGAGTCCCAGGAGAGCCGCGCCGAAAAGCACGATCCATCGCCCTCGCATGACTCAATCCTCCAGCATCCAGAAGAACTCCCGGAACTCCGGCGGGTCGACCGCATGGAGGATCGTGACGTCGTCCACGATCGGCGTCACGGTCCCGGCGTCTCGACCGCTCCCTTGCAGGAAGGTCAGCCGATAGACCAGGGGACTCCCCGCCGGGAGCGTGCCGAGGCCCCGCGCCTCGAGCGCACCGCGGCCGGCCCGGTTCGGGACCGGCGTCGGCCCGCTCCCCGTATCCAGCTCCAGTTCGACGCTCCCCGGCGGCGACGCGAACGCGATCCCGCCGTAGCTGCCGGGAAGCCAGGCCGTCCAGTGAGCGCCCAGGAGGCGGCGGGGCCGGTCGCCGGCGTCGAAGGCGCCCTCGAACCGGCCGGCGTAGCGACCGGGGGCCGCCTCTTCGAAGCGCGGACGTCGCAGGCGGAGCGCGGAGGGAAGGCTGCCGGAGGGATAGACCCGAAGGTCGTCCAGCGTGGCGGGAGAGAGGTCGGCGGCGCCGTCGCCGGCGATCACGAGCAGCGGGTCGTACGGCGGCCAGCCGGTGAAAACGACCGTCGGACTCGTAGGCGTCTCGGAGACGGCGACGCCCCGTCGGCCGTCCACGACCAAGGTCTGGCGAGTCCCGTCCTCCCAACTCGCCACCACGTGGTGCCACTCGTGGGGCAGGTCCGCGCCGGGGAGCGCACAGGCCACGGTCGACTCCTCCTGGAGGTACGGCACCGGCCACGCGGCCCGCTGCCTGGGCGGGAGGTATTCCCCGGAGACGTAGCACAATCGCTGCGACTCGACCCGCAAGGTCCCCTCCTCGAGCGCGGCACGGATCCGATGCTGCACGCCGACCTCCGACGTCTCCGGACACGTGGACAGGTAGAGCGTGAGCGGCTGCTCCGTCCGCCGGTCGTCGAACTTGACCCAGAACTCCACCGTCCCCTCGCGCGCGTCCACGTTCCCGGCCGTGGCATACCGGGTGAACTCCCCCCGGTCGGGGCTGAAGAGGAGCCCCTCCAGGAGCTGGTCGCCCTCCACGGCCACGTCCTCGCCGGACTCCTGGTCGGTCACGGCCACGGGCGAGCCGACGGCGAAGTCCGCGGGGATGCCGGTCCGCAGGAGCGCGCTGAAGGAGGGCGGGGCGCCGACCGGAAGGGGCGTGGGCCGGTCGGTCAGCAACTGGACGTGGCCCGCCCACCAGGCCGGGGCCGCTCCGTCGACGCCCATCGGCTGCGGCCAGGTGCCGGTGTTCTCCGCCGCCGGCGAGCGGCGGCCGCGCTCGAACTCCTCCTGCAGCGTGTGACGCAGCGCGTCGAAGACCCGGACCGACACGCAAACCTTCGCCGACGCCTGGATGCGACCGTCGGGCGCCAGGATGCGGCCGAGCGAAGTGATCTCGTAGACCCCGGAGTCGTGGAAGCAGAACTCGGTCGTGCGCAGCCTGAGGTCGGTCTTGTCGAGGACCGGCGCGATGACGCGCTCGAGGTTGAGCCAGGCGGGATGGAAATTCGGATCCGCGTTCGCCAAGATCGCCCAGGCGTCCAGCTCGCGGAACCGGGGGATGCGCCCGACCCGGCCGAGGATGAACGCGTAGAAATCGGGCCAGTCGCGGAACGGGCCTCCGCCCGGGCCCGGATCCGCGCGCCGTGCAAGAATCGCGTCGGCGACGTCGACGGCCATGCCGAAGGAGATGGGTCCGCCTCGCTGGGTTTGCAGGTCGGCCAGGACGGAGACCAGGACCGGACGCGAGGCGGCGTTCACGTTGATCGGCGGCCGCGGCTGGCGCGCGAAGGCGGGGGGCCGGTTCGGGCGTGTTCGACCGTTCGGCTTGATCGTCGTGGGATCGATCCAGCCGTCGAACCCCAGATAGTCCTCCAGCAGGCTGAAATCGCGCCGCCCCAGGAGCCGAATGAGGTTTTCCCGGACCCTCGACGCGCCCGGCGTGCCGGACATGGAGGCCATGGCCATGCCGCGCCCCACGATCGGATCGTAGCCCGCGCGTCCCGGCGCCCCCGACTGCTCCAGGGCGAGCCCACGGCCCAGGTTGTTCAACATGATGCCGAGCACGCCCGGTTCCACGGCCAGTCCGACGACGTTCAGCTTGGCGTTAGCGTCCTCGAGCTTGAGCACGAACTGGTCGCCGAAGGGCGCGTACGTGCCGCCGATCGTGCCCGAGTAGGCGTGCCCCAGCGCGGTCCCCGCGACGTACGAGGGGAGGACGGTCGTGTCGAGCGGGCCTCCCCCGTACACCCACGGCGACGGCGCGCCCGCCGCCGGGCCGCCCATCGCATCGGGGAGCAGGCAGGCAATGGCGTACTCCAGCCCGGACAGCGCCGCCATCCGGGCGCGGGTCGCGTCCAGGTAGGAGCGGCTCACCGACCGCTCGGCTCCGCTTCGGACCACCGAAGGCCCGAAACCCAAACGGACGACGAAACCACCAAGCCACCAAGGCACGAAGACCACGAAGGACCGTCACTGAAGGGGGCGAGTTTGGCTCGGCCGAAAAGCGCCTTTGTGGTCTTAGTGACTTCGAGTCTTTGTGGTATCGTCGCCTGCGAATCCTGATACGCTTTCAAGAAGTTCACCGGTAGGGGTCCAAGAGCTTGCGCTCCAGCAGCGAAGAAGGAGGACGGCGCAGCGGACCTGACGCCGGCCACGTGACCAGTTTGGTCATTCAGGCTTCGTCATTGATTGGGCACTGGTCATTGGACCTTGGTCATTCACCAGCGGGCTTTGGTTGCGGCCACCGGCCGTGGTAGGGATTCCCGGGGACTCCTCGACATCGACACGCCGCGAGCGGCCCAATTTTGTCCCCCGAACCCAGGCCATTTCGAACGGTTATTGTACGAGAGTCATCAGCGCGCGGGTCTCGCCACGGCTCGAGGGGCACGGAACGCTGCGTAACGTCGCGGGTTGGCCCCGGGCTCGACGTCGAGCGGTCCTTGCGTCCGCCACGGCGGCGCGGGGCGTTTCGCAATTGCCCTGCCCTCCCGTGGGTCCGACGCGCAGCCTCGGTGTCACGGACTGGTTCCCCGGCAGCGTTCGAATGCCGGGGACGGGCGGGCGAGGTCAGGACCGGTCGTCGCCTCGGTGCACGGCAGCGCCGTCCCTCTACCCCGATCCTTCAGCCACGCCTGGATCCACGGATCGGCCGGGATTGCACCATGCCGATTTCTTTACGGGCCCCTACCCGAAGACCCGGTGGCGCGCGTCCCGTCCCCCCGAGTGCCAGGAACGGAAATTGCGCAACCAAGAGGACCGACACGAATCCTAGGGGGATGACGGGAAGGGTCGCAGGGGGAAAACGACCCATGAGCACCGACATGCCGAGGGGCGACCCGACCGGCCCCGCCCTACCCGGCCCCGCATCCGAACCTGCAGCCACCACGCCGCCGCCCGCCGCGGCCAGGCCCCCGGACGCCGTCGGAGGCGCCCGGTGCCCGCACACGCCTCCGCTCCAGAAGCCGGCGGAACGAATTGGCCCGCGTGCCGGACGGCCCGACCCTGAAGTGTCCGGACCTGAGGGGACTCGACGCCCGTCCAGCCCGGTCCCGCGCTACGGCCTCCTCTTCAGCCTGACGCTCCTCGCGCTCCTGTTCGCGGCGCTCACGCCCACACCGGAGACCGCGGCCGGCGCGGCGTCCCGGGTCGCCATCGGCCTGCTCGCCGTCGCTTGCGGTATCCTGGCGGGGATCCTTGCCGCGCACGGCCACATCCTGCCCAAGCAAGAGGATCCGTTGCTGCACACGCTCTCCCAGCAGGCGACGCACGACAACCTGACCGGGCTCCTGAACCACAGGGGGATCCTGGAGCGCTTCCGTGGCGAAATCGAGCGCGCCCAGCGCGAGGAGCAAACCCTGGCCTGCCTCCTCGTCGACGTGGACAACCTCAAGCCGGTCAACGACGTGCTCGGCCACTTGGCCGGCGACCGCTTGCTGCGGGAGACGGCCCGCCTGTTCCGGGAGGCGTGCCGCCCCTATGATGAGGCGGGCCGATACGGGGGGGACGAGTTTCTGCTCCTCGTCCCGAACGTCGGCGAGCGGGACGTGGTCCGCGTCGCGGAGCGCCTTCGCCGCCGCGTGGAGGCCCACGACTTCGCGCTGCCGACCTCGGAGCATGGGATCTCTCCCACGATTTCCGTGGGCATCGCGACCTATCCACGCGATGGGACAACGCGGGCGGCGCTCGTTGCGGCGGCCGACATGGCCCTGTATGAGGCCAAGCGCTCCGGCAAGAATCTCGTGCTTCGCGCTCGGGAGCGCGCCCTGGAGCACGAAGCGGAGGGCGGGAACGGCACGGCCACGGGGGGACCCGCCCCCCTCCGAACGCGTCGCCGGCATGCTGTTGGGCGCGACCGCGCGGAGGAACCCGCGGACCTGGAGGTGCGCCGCCGTCCGCCCCTTGTCCCCGAGAAGCCCGGCCCGATGGAGTCGGGACACGGAGAACGCATCCTTGTCATCGACGACGAGCCGGACACGCGGCAGATGGTGCGCGTGCTGCTCGAGGGTCAAGGCTATCGCGTCCTCACGGTCGAAGGCGGAGCGGAGGCCCTCCGACTCCTTGCGGCCGAGTCGGTCGACCTGATCCTGCTCGACCTCGCCATGCCGGACATGGACGGGTTCCACTTTTGCGCGGAGCTGGACCAGTCGGGGCGGGGCCGCGGCATCCCGATCGTGGTCCTGACGGCGCTCGACACCTTCTGTTTTTCCGACGAGGTCCTCGCCGGCCTTACCGGGGTACGCCACTTCCTCTACAAGCCGCTCCACCTCGCCGCTCTGCTCGACGGCATCCGGCGAGCCCTGGCGGCGCAACCGGTCCGCTGATAAGGGTATCCACCCATGGACACCACCGTGCTGGTCATCGATGACGAATCCGACACCCTGGAGATGGTCGCCACCATCCTGGAGGTGAACGGCTACCGTGTCCTGCTCGCCGAGAGCGCCTCCCGTGCGCTGGAGATCCTGAAAACCGCCCACGTGGACCTGATCCTGCTCGACCTCGCCATGCCCGGCATGGACGGCTTCGAGTTCTGCTGGGAGCTCCACCGCGCCCATCGCGAGGAAAACGTCCCGATCGTCGTCCTCACGGCCCTGGACACCTACCCATGGAGCAACGAATTCCTCGCCACGCTGTACGACATCCGGGAATGCCTCCACAAGCCCTTCCAGCCCGTGGACCTTCTGGAAGGCGTCCGCCGTGCGTTGCTCGCTCACACGGCGAAGGCTGATCCTGCCGGGTCGTCGACGGTTTCCTCGTCCTCCTCGACCTCGTTGTCGTGATCGGAGTCGTTGTCGAATCCGGTGCGGCCCGAACGCGCTTGGGCCGCGGCGAGACTTCGGATCCAGGCCCGCCCTGTCCGAGCCACCGCCCGGCAAGAGGGAGTTGAAGCGCGTGCGGAACCGGCAGGTGCTCGGTCGGTAGGACCGCGGACCCGCGACGCGGGCCGGACGAGAGCCACGGGACCGCTCGCTCACGCTCGCGGTTCCGCGGGGCTTGCCGCCGGGTCGACCGGGGTGCCGAGTCGGGCGGTCGGCGCCGCTTTCCCCTCTCGTTCCGCCCTCGCCGGAAGCAGGTCGATCCAGAACCGGCTCCCCTCGCCGGGTTGCGAGATCACGCCCACGCGCCCCCCCATGCGTTCCGTCGCCTTCCGCACCATCGAGAGGCCGATCCCCCGTCCGGGGTAGCGGCCGGCGGTGTGGAGACGTTCGAAGACGCGAAAAACCCGCTCGTAGTGCTGGGCTTCGATGCCGATCCCGTTGTCCGAGACCCACAACCGGACGAATGCGCCCGCCTCCTCGGACCAGACGCGAAGTCGCGGCTCGACCCCCTGCGGCACGAACTTCAACCCGTTCGTGACGAGATTCGAGACGACCTCCCTCAGCATGCCGGCGTCGCCCATCACGACCGGCAGCGGCGGCCGGACCTCGACCGCGCCCCGCGCGCGACGGATCTCCCCTTCCAGCACGGCCAGCACCTCGTCCAGGACGAAGGCGAGCGGGACGGACCGTGGTACGAGGTCCCTCGTGCCGATGCGGCTGTAGGCCAGGAGGTCGCGGAGGAGGCCGTCCATCCCTTCCACGGCGGCGACGATCGCGCGGAGGTGTCGCTTGCCGTTCTCGTCCAGCAGGGCCGAACAGTCGGAATGGAGGAGGGCGGCAAATCCCTCCACGAGGTGGAGCGGGGCGCCCAGGTCATGCGAAACGGCGTAGGTGAAGGCTTCCAGGTCCTGCTTGCAGCGGTCCAGCTCCCGAGCCCGACGGTCCAACTCGCCGGCCTTTCGGAAGAGCTCGACCCACAAGCCGATCTTGGCCCGGAGGATCGCCGGCTCGACGGGTGCGAAGATGCAATCCAGCGAGCCCACGCCCTCGCCGCCGAGCACGTGCCGAAGGTCCTCGTCGCTGTCGACCACCAGGAGAATCGGTGTATTCCGCTGCGGTTCGTGCGCGCGAATCCGGAGCACCGTCTCGAGGCCATCCGTTTCGGGCGTGCGGAGGTCGAGGAGAATGGCTGCGAACTCCCGATCGAGCAGGAGCGGGAGAGCCTCGGGGCAGGACCGCGCCCTCAGCAGGTTCCGGTCGGGGGATTGAAGCAGGGCCTCCAGGGCGAGGAGGCTCTTGGGGTTGCCGTCCACGAGGAGGAGGTTGACGGGAGTGAGGAAGGACATACGGGCTGACCTCCGGCGCGGAGTGACGGGGTCCGCGAAGAGCGGGGCCGAGAGGATCCCTCACGCGTGCGGACACGCGGCCACGCGGCCCTCCAGCGCCTGACGCACGCACTGCAGAAGGTGGCTCGGGCGGAAGGGCTTGCGGAGGAATTCCCGAACCCCCAGGTCCCGCAAGGCGATCTCCTCCTCCACGTCGTCGCAGCCCAACTCGGCGGACAGGATCAGGATGGGAATGCGTCGACCGCCCAGGATCTCCGCCAGCATCCGAGCCACGCCCAGGGGGCCACTCCTCAGGAGGGCTGGATCGGCGATGAGGAAGTCCACGGAGAGCCCCCGAAGCGCCCGCAGCGCCATCTGCCGATCGGGAGCGAGGATCGCCCCGTACTGGTGGTCCTCGAGGATGGACCCCACAATCTCGCGCGCATCGGCATCCGGGTCCAGCACCAGCACTTTCCCCCTCAGTTGGACCCGTGCAGCGCGCGCGCGGGCGCTTCGTACCCCAGGGCGTGATTCGCACAAGTTTGAGGTCGGCACCATGACGTACTCCGGGCCGTTGGGGAAGGAGAAGGGGACCCGCGCTTCGTCTGGGCGGTCCTCTTCCAAGCAAAACCCGCGCCCCCGTGACCTTCCGGATCGGTACGCGCCGCGGCCCTCGGGTTGCGCGAGAGGCGGTCCACCACGGACTGGAGAGGATGCGAGCCTCCGCGGTCTCGCGACCCGAGGGGTTTCGGAGCGAAAAGGCGCTCGATTCTCCTGACAGCATGTTACAAAAGTGTGTCGGAAGCCCCAGGGCGAGGAGACGAATAGGTTCCGCGGAGGAGCAGCACTCCGCTTAGGGCCCGTAAGAAAATAAGTTGCTCGTTGACGCGCAGGGGGGCGACAAGAATTCTCAATGCTCAATTTCCAACTCGGGCGAAGGCCCGAAACCCAAACGGACGACGAAACCACAAAGCCACAAAGGCACGAAGACCACGAAGGACGCTGTGTGGGGGGGGCGAGTTTGGTTCGGCCAAAAACGCCTTTGTGGTCTTAGTGACTTCGAGTCTTTGTGGTTTCGTCGCCGGCGAATCTGGAGACGCTTTCAAGAAGTTCACCGGTAGGGGTTCAAGACTCAGATAAGGCTCAAGGTTCAATTCTCAATGACCACCACGGAACGTAGCCCGGGCACGGAATCGCGGACTCTGAGCCTTGAACTTTGAGCCTTGCCTGAAAATTGATCATTGAGCCTTGAGCCTTTTCCTGAGGAGCTCCCCGGCTTCCGAGCTGCATGAGTCGTTTCTTTACGGGCCCCAGGGAGGAGTTCCGAAGTGGGAGATCCACGCATGTCGACGAAGGACGAGCCGTTCCGGGTCCTCCTGGTCGAAGACAATCCGGCGTTTCAGGTCCTCATGACCCGCGCGCTCGACACCACCGGCTTTCCGTGCGACCTACGGATCGCGGGATCGGCGGAGGAGGCGCTGGAGGTGCTCGCCGGCGCGAATCCGGACGTGATCATCGCGGACTACGGCCTCCCCGGGATGGACGGCCTGCGCCTTCTGCGGGAGCTCCGGAAGTTGCGCCCCCGCACCTCGGTCATCATGCTTACCGGGATGGGGAGCGAGGAGCTGGCGGTTGAGGCGATGAAGCTTGGGGCGTATGACTACGTGACGAAGTCGGACCGGCCGACCGTTCGGATCCCGCAACTGCTCCAGAGGCTGAAGCAGCAGGGGGACGCGTCGAAAGCGGCCGAAAAGTACACTCACCAGCTCGAGAACCGCGTGGAGCTGACGGAGGAGAAATACCGCCGCCTCATCGACCAGGCCCACGAGGCCGTGTTCGTGCTGGATCCGCAGGGCCACGTCTTGGAGGTGAACGGCCGGGGCGAGGAGCTGGTGGGTCGATCGGAGGCGGGCATCGTGGGGCGGCCGTTTCAGGAGCTGGTCGCAAGCGACGAACGGGAGATGCTGAGCTATCGTCTCCAAACGCTGGAGATGACGCACACGTTGCACGGCACCGAGGCACGGGTGCTCCGTCCCGACGGGGCGGAGGTGCCGGTGGAGCTGTCGGCGACGGTCATTCGCGCGACGGGCCGGTCGATGGTGATGTGCATCCTGCGCGACATGAGCGACATCCAGAAGTCGAAGCGGATCCAAAAGCTGCTGGAGCAACGGCAGGAGACGCTGCTCCGGACGCTCCCCTTGCTGTATTACAGCGCGGGACCGCTTCCTCCGTTTCCGTTCCTATGGGTCAGCGAGAACGTCGAACGCCTGACGGGCTTCCCGAAGCACCGGTTCGACACGGACCCCGACTTCTGGCTCTCGCGGGTTCATCCCGAAGACCGTGAGCGCGTGCGGGGGGAGTTCCTGCGCCTCCACGACGTCGGTTCGGGGACCATCGAGTATCGGTGGCGGTTCGCCGACTCGTCCGACCATTGGATCCTCGACCACGCGGTGCTGGTGCCCGACGAGCGGGACCGGCCGCGCGAGATCCTCGGGACGTGGCTGGACGTGACCGAGCGCAAGCGTTCGGAGGAGGCCCTGCGCCGGACCCAGGAACGCCTGCAGCAGGTGCAGCGGATGGAGGCGATCGGCCGGCTGGCCGGCGGCGTCGCCCACGACTTCAACAACCTGCTGCTGATCATCATGGGCAACGCCAGGAAACTCCTGCGGGGCCTCGCGGACCAGGACGGGTTGCGGTCCCGCGCGGAAGAGGTGCTGAAGGCGAGCGACCGGGCGGAGTCGCTGACCCGACAGCTCCTGGCCTTCAGCCGCAAACAGGTGCTCGCCCCGCAGGTGCTCGACCTGAACCATGTCGTCTCGGAGGTGAGCGGGATGTTGCGCCGGCTGATCGGGGAGGACGTGCACCTCGTCGTCTCGCACGCGGGAGACCTTGCCCACGTCCGGGCCGATCGCGGCCAGCTCGAACAGGTGCTCATGAACCTCGCCGTGAACGCCCGGGACGCCATGCCTCACGGGGGGGAATTGCGGCTCGAAACCGCGAACGTCGTTTTCGACGCGAACGACCCGAAAGCGGTCGGCACCCTCGCACCCGGTCCGTACGTCCTCCTTACGGTGAGCGACACCGGGGAAGGGATGTCCCCCGAGGTGCGGAGCCGGCTCTTCGAGCCGTTCTTCACCACGAAGGAGCTGGGCAAGGGGACGGGGCTCGGACTCTCCACCGTGTACGGGATCCTGCGGCAGAGCGGCGGCGACGTCACGGTCGAGAGCGACGTCGGGCGCGGCACGACCTTCCGGGTCTACCTCCCGCGCGCGAATGGAATCGGCCTGGCCGCCCCCGTCGCGCTCCCGGAGGAGCCGGCCCGCGGCTGCGAGACCGTGCTCCTGGTCGAGGATGAAACCAAGGCGGCGGCCCTGCTCCAGGAGTGCCTGGAGGACTGCGGGTACAGGGTCCTGAACGCCGACTCCGGGGAGGCGGCCCTTCGGCTCTGCCAGGAACACGCGGGCCCCATCCACCTCCTGCTCACGGACGTCGTGATGCCGCGGATGAGCGGGCCCGTCCTCGCGGACCGGGTCCTCCTGTTGCGACCCGGCATCCGCGTCGTCTACATGTCCGGCTACACCGAGGACACCCGGATCCGACACGGCGTGCAGGCGGCCCAGGTCGACTTGCTCCAGAAGCCGTTCCCGCCCGAGACCCTCGCCCGGATGGTTCGCTCCGTCCTCGATCGCGCCCCGTCGAAGTGACTTGGTGGGCCGTCAACCTCGAAGCCGTAGGGTTGTACCGGGTCGGCCCCACGGCAGCTCCGCTCCCGTGCAGGCCCCTTAGACCCACCAGTTCGAGGTTGACGCTCCACGAACGCGGCCATCGACCGGCGGCGCCGGCGTTCGGATGGCGAACGGGCCCACAGAACCGCGCGCGGGAGCGAGCGGTCCCCAGGCGTTCGCAGGCCGGGGGTGAATCGACCTGCGGCGCCGGCGTTCGGAACCGTCGGTAGGAGCGAGGACGAAGGACGCAGGGCCGACGAGGGCCGCGGGACCGCTCGCTCACGCTCGCGGTTCTGTCGGACGGGGCGCCGGGTCGGGAGGTCGGCGCCGCCCTCCGGGCGCGGGTACCCCCTCCTTCGCTGGTGAATGCGCGATAGGCTCACGCGCGCATCGCGGCCTCTCGCCCCGTCGCCTCGCAGGCGACCGGCCGGACGAGCTCGCGAGGGAAGACGAGGGTCCCGAGGGGAACGGGGGGGACACAGGCCTCGGCCTGGACGAACTCCACCAGACGGGCTTCGACGACCCCGGGCGGAGGGTTCCCCCCGCCGTACCGCACGAGGGTCAGCGTCTCCGGACCCGTCCGAGCCAGGTATTCGCCCGGGCCGAAGCGGGCGGCGACATGCCGGACCCACGCTCCGTCCGGAGCGAAGGCCTCGCGCGGCAGCGTCACCGAGGCGGTCACGACTCTTCGATGTTCATGCTCGGCCCGGGTGAGGAGCCCCCGTAGGAACGAGAGGAAGGCGCGACGCGTGGGGAGCCCGGTCTCGGAGTCCCGCCACTCGGCGAGTCCCCCGCCCCTCCGGAGCGCACGGAACACGCCGTGGAGCAGGCCGGCCACCTCGAGGGCGGAGCCCCGCGGGAGGTGAAACGCGCGATCGATCCACGAGGGATCCGTGGTACCCTCCGCTCCTCCGGCAATCGTCAATGTCGGCACGCCCGGTCGGTCTCGCACGCCTTCCAACACGTCACGGCCCCGGCTCGAGTTGGCCCAACGACCGGCGAGGTCCACGAGGAGCAGGTCGGGCACCATGGCGTGGTCCGCGAGCCTCCCCGGGGACACGCCGCACGTCCGCTCCACGTGACAGCGGGCATGGCGGAGGCTGGTCTCGATGCGATCCGGCTCGGCCCCCTCGTCGGCCACGAAGAGGACGCGACACTGTTCCACTCGGCACAAGAGGATGCCGCTCCCCTCCAGCGCGTTCGCAAGCGACGCGGCGGAAAGCGGAGTGATCAGATGGTCCCGCGCACCCAGCGCAAGCGCGCGTTCATACTCGTCCGCGAACGAGGCCAGGAGCAGGGGCACCTCGGCCGCCTCCGGCGCCATCCGGAGGAGGCGCACGGCTGTCCAGCAGGGGCTGGACGGGCTGCCGCACTCTTGAACGATCGCCGCGGGCCTCTCGTCGGCGATCCGGGCCGTACACTCGTCCACCGTGGTCACGGCCCGGAGATCGACGCCCAGGAGGGCCAGCGCGTCGGTAACCGCGCTGACGACCCTCGAGTCGAAGCCCACGAGCAGGACCCTCGGCCCCTCCCGCGTGTCCGGGTCGGGCTTGCCGCACAGCGTGTTCATGGCCTTTCCCTCCTTCCAGGGGGCTTGGCGCCCGCGCAAAAATAACTGCGCAGACTCAGACCTCGAGGCTCCTGGGGGCGCGCCCCTCTGGCCCGCGCTGCGCGGGCCGGAGGGCCGCGCCCCCAGGCGTCGGTCGATCCCCGAAAAGGTAAAGTAATTCATGCGCGGGCGCTTGGCGGCGCGCGCCACCGCCGATCAGAAGCCGGACGCGGTGCCGTCCTCCGTCGCGCCCGGCGGGCGGCCCGGGACGTACGCGGGGAACTCGCGCCACGCGACGATCGAGTAGGTCGGGGCCGGGAGGGGCGGGAGCTGGGCGAGCACCGTGCTGGAGTATTGGAGAGCGGCGTTCCCGATGCCGAGCTTGTTTCCGCCGCCGAGTTCCCGAAACGTCATCGCGGCGCCGAGGATCTCGGTATTCGAGGAGAAGTACTGGATGTCGTCCGTGAGCACGAGGCCGCGGAAGCGCCCCTTCAAGTGGCCCATGACCGCGCTGTTCGAGGCGTTGTGGAGGACGAGGATGGACGGCTCGGAGAAACCTGTCCCCAGGTCGAAGGGACTGACCGAGTCCGCGTCGATGTAGAGGACCTTGCCGCCGGGCGCGCTCCCTCCGTTCGCGGCCAGCAGAACGTCCCAGGCCCCGGCCGAGGGACAGAACGTCCCGCCCCGCTGCGCCATTTCGCGGAGGGTGCCGAGGGAGAGACCGAGGGCCTCGTCGGGGCCCGAGGGATAGCCGTCCGGCCAGGGGGCGAACGGCTCCACCTCGAACCCGGGCACCGGAGCGCCGGTGGGCGGCCGGCCGTTGCCGCCGACCACCGAGGAGCCCACGACGGCGATGGCGGCCATGCTGCTGACCCCGAAGAGCCCCGGCCCCGTCACCGCCGTTCCGTCCCGGTCCCAGTCCCGCCCGTCGCAGTCGAAGTTGCCGCTGACCTCCACGGCGGACCGGGTCGTGAGCGCCCCGCGGAGCTTCGGCTTCGGGACGGACAGGACGCGCCTCACCACGATCTCGACGGCGCGGACGGCGCGCGCGTAAAGCGCGCGGCTCGCCACGGCCTTCGACTGCGCGATCGGGTCGCCGAGCTCGAAGACCTCCGTCCAGTACGTGCCGCCCGCGAAGGGCAGCGGCTCCCCCTCCGAGCCCAACGCGCCGGTACCGGACCGGTTCAGGTCGTCGAGCGCCCCCTGCGCACCGGCCTCGGCAATATCGAGAGCCGACGCCAGGCGGCAGGCCGACTCCGCGGCCCGGCTCTGGGCCAGGCTCGCCGCAAGCAGCGCGAGTGAAATCCCAAGCATGATCGTCGCAACGAGAGCCACCCCCACGAGGGCGCTCGCTCGGTCGCTCCGGTGGACACGTCGCAGCATGGCAGAGGTCCTCCGCAACGGCTCGGCGGGTGTTCCGCCCGGCCGGAAACGTCAGTTCCTGAACGCCACGGTGACCGTCGCCGTCCTTCGCAGGAGCTCCCCCTTCGAGGTCCGCCTCGCCAGCCGGATCGAAATGGCGAGGCTGCCGCCGTCAGGCTCGAGCGAGAAGGCCAGCCCGTTCGTCTCGAGGAATCGGCCCAGCACGACCGGCGTCCGGTCGCCGTCCGTGCGCACGACCACGCCTTCATCGATGAGGCCGTTCCCGTTGTCGTCCCGGCCGTTTTCGACCTCGCCGTCCTCGAGGGCGCAGGCGTAGGTCGTCGGCCGGCTCCAGACGATGCGCGAGCCGTCGAAGCCCGCGTTCATGAGGAAGGAGAGGGAACGGGAGTCCGCCGGCGAGGCGGGAACCAGCGTGGACCGTCCCGCCTGACGCAGCTCGTGCATCATCTGCTCCACCAGACGGAGTCCCTCCGCGTCGAGGCCCGCCGCGACGGTCTCGCTCTCCAAGGTGTTCTGGGCGCACGTGAGCACCTGGAGGGACGCGGCGATCGATCCGGCGAGGAGGAAGACCGCCAGGACGGCCTCGAGGAGCGTGAAGCCCCCCGTCCGCTGTCGGACCTCCGCGCCCGGTCGGCGCGCCCCGGGGGGAAATCGATTCATGGCTTGGCCCCTCGATTCATTGCCTGGCCCTTCGGGTCCTGGTCTGGACCCTTCGGGACCCGAGAATCCCCTGCCAGCGCACCTCCACAGTGAGCTCGAGCAGCAGGGGGCTGGTGGGATCGACCGGGCTGACCTGAACGGTGCTCACCGTAGACCTGCCGGGCAGGGGCACCAGCCGGATCGCGCCGGGAAGTCCTGCGTCGAGCGGGTACGTCGCCCCGTCCAAGGCCGGGAGGGACTCGAAGGGAGCGGCGCGCAGGAGCTCCAGACGTGTCCGCGCGGCGCGCAGCGCCGTCAACGTCTCCTCCGAATTCAAGTCCAGACGCGCCGCATGCGTGAGCGTCGCGAGGAGCCCGAGGAGGCTGACCACGAGCACGACCATCGCGACCATAACTTCGAAGAGCGTGAACGCGCCTTGGCCGCGCCGGCAATCGAGTTTCATGGTAAGCCCTCCTTCGTCCCTAACGCGGCCGGTGGCCGCAACCAAATCCCCACCCCGCTTTGCCCCGCCGTGTGCACTTGGAACCGAGGTTGTCGTTCACCGCGGAGGCCCGGGGACACGCTCAGTACCGCTCCACGGAAGTCGGTGACCCATAGGCGAAGGCAAGTTTGGCCGCCCGCGAGGCGCGCGAGCGAGGCGTAGTAACGGAGAACTACGGCGAGCGAGCGCAACGAAGCGGGCGGCCGAAATCGCCGAGCAAATGGGTCACCCAATTCTGGGGGGCGGTACTCATGCCCGTGCACGAATACGGACCAAGAGCGGCGAGCCGGCTCCAGGATTCCCGAGATCCGCGGGCTCGCAAAGGCGGTGCCTGCGGGCACGCCGAGGTGTCGGAGCCTCTCAGCGCCCACGGGCCCGCACTCGGCGCGCGAGACGCGCCGTCGCCGGCGGGAAACGAGGCGCCAGGGGATGCAGTTCCGTATCGAGGCGGCGCGGCCCTCGGAACATTTCCGTCGCGCAGCTTCCGCGCGCGTGCCCGCGCTCCCCGCGATGCGAGCGTGCGAAACCGCGTCGTTGACGCCGCCCCTCGCCTCCGCCCGCTCGGTCTTCCTCCTGACAGGAACCACGCAAGCAAACGGTTCGGGGGTCACCCCGGCTCGAGGGCCGGCACGGAGGTCGGGCGCGGAAGCCGACGACGAACTCAGTACCGCTCCACGGCAGTCGGTGGCCAATAGGCGAAGGCAAGTTTGGCCGCCCGCGAGGCGCACCAGAAAGGCGTAGTAAGGGCACCGAAGGCAAGTTCGGCCGCCCGCGAGGCGCGCGAGCGAGGCGTAGTAACGGAGAACTACGTCGAGCGAGTGCAACGAAGCAGGCGGCCGAAATCGCCGAGGAAATTGGTCACCCAATTCTGTGGGGCGGTACTGAGGCAACCGCGCATGGCCTGGCGCTTGCACGAACCCTTCGCGTGTCCTTCGGGTGACCTCCTTGCCCAAGGCCGCGGGGCCGCGATTCGAGTGGGGTCCCGCCAACGGGAGATAGTGCCATGGCCCGCGTGATGATCGTCGACGACGACTGGAACGAAGCGGACGGGCTTTGCAAGATCCTGGAGGAGGCCGGTTACGACGTGGAGACCGCCCCGGACCTGGCGGCGGCCCTGGAGCGGGTCCCGTCGTCCGGCTTGGACTTGCTCCTCCTCGACTCCGCCACCCTGGGCGGCACCCTGGCTTCGCATCTCCGTGCGCTCGCCAGGCTCTCCACCAACGCGGGCCCGCCCATCCTTCTCTTCGCCTCGCCATCCTTCCCGAACGACATCCTCCGGAGTCTGGATTGCGGGGCGAGGAACTTCCTGGCCAAGCCGGTGCGACCTCACCGCCTCCTCGCCATGGTCGCCGGGCTCGTGCACGGCGCGGAGGCCCCGCGGGCCGGGAAGCCGACGTTGCGGGCCGTCGCGCCCGCTCCCTGGGCACCTCCCGCGAGGTCCCTCGGGTGCGACCCGGGGCGGGACTTCCTCACCTCCGCGCTCGAGGAGCTCCTGCTCGATCGCCTGGAGTCCAGTGCGCGCGCCTGCTCCGACGAACCGCTGCGGGAAGCGCTCGTGACGTTCCAGCCGCTGTTTCGCGCCCTGGCGGGTCCCGTCACGCTCCTCGACGCGCACGGCAGGGTCCTGGCGCCCGGGGAGCCGGAGAGCCGGGAGGTCGCAGGCCCGCCTCGGGATCGAGCCTTCGCCGTGGGCGTGGAATACCTCCAGGCGTGCGCCCGCGAGTTCGGGGCAGGGTCCGACTGGATGCGGCGGTTCAGCGAAGGCCTCCGGACGGTCCTCTCCCGGCCCGGTGAACGATTCGAGCTGGAGTGCCCCTGCGCCGCGGTGGGCGCGAAGGGTGGGGAGCGGCTCGAGGTCGTGGGGCTGTCCTTCAACGGCCACCCTGTGGCGGCGGTCGCGCATCGCTTGGCCCCGTGCTCCCTGGCGGTCACGCATTCGGCCCCCGCCCCTGAGGGCTCCGCCCCCCCCGGCGCGACGGAGCCGGCGGCGCTGTCGGAGATGGCACAGTTGCTCCGCTCGCTCCAAGAACGCGCGCAGGCCCTGCTCGGGGACCTCACGGAGACGAGCCTCTACTACCGGGACGTAAAAATCATGGAGAGCACGGCCGTCTCGGCGGGCCACCTGGCGCGCGAACTCGTCGACCGCGCGGCGGAAGCCCCGCCCGTGGGGCAGACGCTTGGCGCGTCGGTCGACGCGGAGCCGGCGTCGCGAGCGGAGATATCGGAGATTGGGCAACTGCTCCGGTCGCTCCAAGAGCGTGCGCAGGCCGTGCTGGGAGAGCTGACGGAGACTTGCATCTACTACCGGGACGTGAAGATCATGGAGAGCACGGCCGGCTCGGCGCGGAAACTGGCGCGCCAGATGGTCGACCGTGGGGTGGGAGCCCCTGCCGCGGGTGCGGGTGCGGGTGCGGGTGCGGCGCCGGGCGCGGAGGCCGGCTCGGAGGCGGTCGGCGCGGATGCCGTCGAGGCCATCCGGGCCATCGAGGCCGCCGAACTCGCCGCGAGGTTGGCCGACCCGCCGGCCTTCGGGGCGACCGAGGGCACCCGGGAGGCCTCGGAGTCGGCCTTCCCCCCGACCTCTGAGCGGAAGACCATCCTGGTCGCGGACGACGAACCCGCGGTCCTCGACATCCTCAGAGACATCCTGCAGGACGACGGGTTCACGGTGCTCACGGCAATCGACGGGGAGGACGCGCTCCGGAAGGCCGAAGGCATGCGGGACCCGCTGGACCTTTCCCTCATCGACGTGGAGATGCCCCGGATGAACGGGCCGGCGCTTGCGGCGCGGCTTCGCTCGCGGCGGCTGTCCACCCGGATCCTCTACATGTCGGGGGTCGCGGAGGGGCCGGACTTGCGGGAGAGAGTGGGAGCGGAGGACGCCGCCTACTTCCTCCGCAAGCCCTTCAGCGCGGAGTGTCTCTCCGAGATGATCCAGACCGTGCTGTCGAATTGTGTCGTGGAGGCTTCGTAGGGCGAACCGGGGAGCCGGGGCCCCTCCTCGTTCGGCTCCCCTCGGGCGACAGGCTCGTGCTCGTACTCGAACGGCAGCAAGGGCCCGTCCGAGCACGAGCAGGACCCGGAATCGGAGGGGGTGGAGGTGGACTCCGAGGGAAGCAAACTCGACGCGGATCCGCACATCACGGCTAGTGGGGCCTCAACATCGATCCTGTGGGTGCGTCGCGGATTCAAAGGTTCAAGGCTCAATGAACAAGGCTCGATCAAGACTCAAGGTTCAAGGCTCAGGGAGGCCGGAGCCCCCAACGCCGATCTTCCCAGACCTGGTTCGTCAGCGGATTTCCGGAGATTCGGTCACGCACGCGAAGGAGGCGTTGAGCATTGAGTCTTGAGCATGGCTTGAACCTTGATCATTGAGAATTGAGTTTTCGTTCTCCCCCCCAGGCTTTCGAGGCGAGTCGGGGCCGCGAGAGCCACCAAGAACCCAGAGAACCCAGCTTGAAGCCCCACTAGGATGACCCTACGAGGAGAGACTGCGGTGGATACACCCGTGAATGGTCGTCCCCTGGAAGCGCGAGCACGATGGGCGGACGGGTCGGAGGACAAGGACGGTCGCGCCGCCGACGCAGGCGGATCGGCCGAGGACGGGGCGCCGCACCTGGCCGCGCTCCTGAAAGAGGCCCTGGAGCTTGCGGGCGCGGAAATGGGGTCCGTCCACCGGGTCCGCGGGGACCGTCTGGAACTCGCGGCCGCGCTCGGCCTCCCGGCCGGGGCGCGACAGCGCCTGGACGCGCTGGATTTCGCCTCCGTGCCCGTATGGCTGAGGGGGGAATCGCCGCTCCTCGCCGGGCAGGCGCCCGCGGGTCCGATCCCGGAGATCCTCGCGCCGGAGGGAGTGAAGACCTGGGTCAGCGTTCGCCTGGAGCTGCCCGCGGTGGCGACGTCGGAGTCCCCTGCCTGGCTGGGCACGCTCTTCCTGGCCGCGAGGCGCGGCGAAGTCGGGACGAACGGCGGTCGCGCACCGCTCCTGGCCCTGGCCGCCCGAATGGCCTCGCTCTTCACCCACCTGCGCGCGCGCGACGAGGCGCGGGCCCTTTCCGCCGGACGTTGCATCCTCCACACCCTGGAGCGCACTTTCCACGAGCCGAAGGGCCTGGACGCCATGGCGAAGGAAGTACTGCGCACGGTGTCGGAGGCAACCGGCGCGACGGCAGTCGGCGTGAGTCTCTGGGACACCGAGGGGTCCGCGTTGGGGTTCGCCGCCTCGCGGATGCCGGACGGACGCACACTGCCCGGGGAGCTGGTCGTTCTGCCCGGGGACCTGCTCGAGCGACTGCGGGAGCGTCGGGAGGCGTTGGTCGTTCCGCGTCTCGGGCGGGAGCCCCGGCTCCGCGTCCCGAGCGAAGTCGCGTCCCCCGGCGCGGGCCTCTGCTACGCGGGCCTGCCGCTCGTCGCCCAGGGGCAGCCCCTGGGCGTCCTGCATCTCCTCTTCCCGGACGCCGAGGCCTGGGCGCGACAAGCCGGCGCAAGCCTCGACGCCCTGGTCGAGGATGCGGGCGTGGGCTTGGTCGCGGCGCTCGCCCACGAGCAGAGTCGAGCGACGGCGGCGGCAGCGGACCGGTTCCTGGACGCCGACCCGCCGCTCGCCTTGTTGCCGGCCGACTCCATCGCGCGGCTCCTCCTCTCCGCCTTCGCGGAGTCCTGCGACGTGCGCACGGGGGCCTTCTTCCGGTACTACGAAAACGCCCACGCCCTGGTCCTCGAGGAAGTCCTCGGTTGCGCCCCGAAGGAGGTGAATCCGACGCGGTCGGACCTCCTGTTCCGGGTCGGAGAGCGCCGGGGGCTCGTCGGCCTGGCGGTCGCGGAGCGCGCGCCGATCTACGTGCCGGACTCCGCGTCCGATCCTCGGTGGATCGAAATCCTGCCCGACATGCGGTCCGCGTACTACCTCCCCGTGCTCTCCCAGGAGCACGTCTTCGGCGCGATCGTGCTCCTCGCCCCGGAGGTCAACGGCTTCCCCCCCTCCCGTCGCGCCCTGGCGCGACTCGCCGGTCGGCACGCCGGCCAGACCCTTCGCTGCGCTCAGGAGCTCGCGCGGATCCGCGAGGCGGAGCAGAAGTACCGGACGATCTTCGAAAACGCGGTCGAAGGGCTGTACCAGATGACGCCGGCCTATCGCTTCACGGCGATCAACCCGGCCCTCGTGAAGCTGCTCGGCTACGAGAGCCAGGACCAGGTGCTGCCGGACGTCGGGGACGGCATGAAGCTCCTGTGCGTGGACCGAAAGGCGCGGGAAGCGTTTCTGGCCGCGCTCGCGGACAAGGGCGTCGTCCACGGGTTCGAGTGCAAGGCCGGCAGTCGGGAGGGCGGGGAGCGGTGGATCTCCCACAGTTCCCGGGCGGTCCGGGACTCCCGCGGGAAGGTCCTCCTCTACGAGGGGACCGTGGAAGACATCCGCCTCCGGAAGGAGTTCGAAGACACGGTCGCACGGACGCGGAAGATGGAGGCGCTCGCCCGGATGGCGACTGGGCTGGGGCACGAATTCAACAACATCCACACGGCCATTGCCGGCTTCAGCGGTCTGCTGCTGGACCATCTTGCGCCGGAGGACCCCTCGCGCAAGTTGGTGGAGGAGATCGCGAGCGCGGGGAGTCGCGCGCTGGGGCTGACCCGGCGACTCCGGACCTTCAACTGGAACCAGCTCGTCGAGCTGCGAACGCTGGACCTGCGACCCCTCCTCTCGGGCCTGGAGGAGGCCCTGCCCCCGGCGCTACGAAAGGACGTCAAGATCATGACGATGGCGGCCTCGGACCTCGAGTGCATCCGCGCGCACCCGCTGCAGCTCGAGCAGGTCCTCCAGCAACTGGTCAAGAACGCGGCCGAAGCGATGCCGAAGGGGGGACGTATTCTCGTGGAGGCCGTCAATGCGACCCGCCCGGAAGGGCACTCGAACCTGGTGCCTGGTGCGTACGTGCGGCTCTCGGTCTCCGACAGCGGCTGCGGCATGACGGACGACGTGAAGTCCCGTCTCTTCGAGCCGTTCTTCACGACGAAGTCCACGGAGAAGGAGCGAGGGCTGGGGTTGTCGGGCGTGTACGGGATCGTGCAACAGAGCGGCGGGCACATCGACGTGGAGAGCCGGAACGGGCTCGGCACCACGGTGCGGATCTACTTCCCGCGGGCCGAAGTGCGCGCCCCCGCGAGCGCGGCCGCGCCGGCGGCGACGGAAACGCGCGTGCGAGGGTACGAGACGATCCTCGTGGCGGAGGACAGCCCCTCGCTCCGCAACCTGATCACGATCGCCCTTTCGAAGACCGGCTATCATGTCCTGGCGGCACGGGACGGGACCGACGCGCTGCGAACGTGCGAGGGCCATGCGGGCCGGATCCACCTGCTCCTGACCGATCTGGAGATGCCCGGCCTCAGCGGCAAGGAACTCGTGGAGCGGGCGCTCCTCCTGCGCCCCGACCTCAAGTTCCTCTACATGTCGGGTCACGAGCCCGAGGGGCTCGGACCGTTCGGTCTCGGACACGCCGGCGCCTGTCTTCTCGCGAAACCCTTCTCCACCGACGACCTCCGGTCGATAGTCCGGCGGACCCTCGACGCCCCCGCCGGCGTCGTCGCCGGCCGGGGAGGCACGCGCCTCTACCCCGCGCGGGAGGCCGAGTCCGCCGAACGGGGTCCGTCGGTCGCCGACTCCTCGGCCCCCGCGCGTCGTGGCAACCGGGAGGGGCTCGCCTGAGCGCCGTTGGGAGGGGGAGGACGGTGGATGCCCCGGACTGGTCTACCGCGGGTAGCCGTAAGGCGCCGGTAAGGGCCCGAAAAAAAACAACAAGCCGAAGTGAAGCTAAAGTCGATCTCTCCGTTCGTTGCGAGAGATCCTCGCCGGTAGAGGACGGTGGACTCAGCACCCGGCCTCTGCGTCTCCGCGTCTCTGTGTAAAAGTCTCGCGTTCGACCCACACGGCCGGGCCGAATTTCAAATGGGTGTGGCTACTTTTCGTAGGCCCCCTGAAGGGGGTACTACAAACAGTGGGTGCTGCTCTCGGAACCTACTGTTCGTAGTACCGCCTTCAGGCGGTCTGGGCGCCGTCGTCGAAAAGTAGCCACACCCATTTCAAA
>JACPWG010000184.1 GCA_016197205.1 Planctomycetota bacterium | reverse complement strand
CCGCTTGCGTTGGCCGGTGGACAGCGCGGCGGTCTGTCGATGAGGCGCCTCCAGCGCCACATCCGGGGGCAGGTTGAGGCACCGAAGCCATTCCCGCGCGAGTTCGGCATTGTGCGGCCGATAGCCGTACAGGTCATCGAAGAGGTGCGGGGCGGCAAACACCGGAGCGAAGAGCGCGCGGTAGGCCCCCAGGTTCGCGGAGGTCACGGGCGTGCCGTCCAGGAGAAGCGTCCCCGCGGTGGGCCTCGTGAGCCCGAGCAGGACCTCCAGGAGCGTGGACTTCCCGCTGCCGTTCGGGCCTTGGAGAAAAGTGACCGTGCCGGGCGCGAGCTGCAGGTTGACCGGGCCGAGGACGAAAGGCGCGGCCCCATCCCGCGTCGGCGGCTCCAGCACCACGCCCTCCAGCCGAAGCTCGCGGAAGGCGGAAGGGGTCTCGACCGGAGTGTCCACGCGCGGCGCCACGCGCAGGCCGGCCTCGAGCACGAGGAGGCCTCGAGCCGCGCGCCCCGCCAGCCTCAACTCGGAGCGGCTGTGCAACACGCGAGAAAAGCGGGATGCGACGATCGCCAGGAGGAGCATGGCCCAAGGCCGCGGCTGCACCCGGCCGAAACCGATTCGGGACAATTCAAGGACGAGGAGCACGGCAAGAAACAGGAGGGCCTGCGCGTTTGCATGGTAGGTTTCGAGCACTCTGCCGGGCCCTACTCGTGCGCGAGCGGCGCCTTCGACTTCGGTAAAGACCTTCGCGCACAGGTCTCGCGCCTTGTCGCGGTCCACGACCAGCTCCCGGGACCCGGCAATGATCTCGGAAAAGGCCGCGCGCAGTCGCAACTCAGCCGCTTCTCCCCACCGCAAGGGCGCGCGCTCCGTGCCGAAGGCGTACCGCGCATAGCAAGCGAGCCCGAACGCCGCAAAGATGGCCAGGGCAATGGGGGAGACGCTTCCCACGACGAGGGAACCCACCATCATCAACACGCTGGACACGACCACCTGGCTGACAAATACGGACTGGGCGGCAACCACGCCGGCATTCCCCGAGACGACGGCGAGGAGTTGGGTCGGCCCCACCCCGCGGGAGACCGGGTACTCGCTCGTCGCCACGAGGCCTACGATCTTGGCTCGAAGGCACGCAAGCGCATCTTCGAAGGTTTCGCAAGTCCTGGCCATGGCAAGGGATTCGATGCGGACAAACGCCGCAAGGCTCAGGATCGAGAGGCCCAATACTTCGGGCGCCGGCCAACCTGAGCCACTCGACAGGCTGTCCGAGCACAAGAGAAAGGGTCCGACGAAGAAGACCGAACCTGCGAGCGAAAGAAAGAGCATCTCCAGCAGCGACCCGAGGCGCGCATGCCGGAAGAGGCGAATGAGGGTCATGTGCTCCGCGTGCAATAAGGACGGGAGACGGTCGGAGTGGAGGGGCTTCGGACAGGCGTGAGTGCGGGGCCGAGCAAGTGCCGAAGGCGGGCTTCTACCACCGACCTAGCGCACCCGTCAAGCGAAATGTGCAGAATGCGTGAAAGGCTAGGATCGGCGCGCGCCTAGTGGGGCTTCAACATCGATCCTGTGGGTGCGTCGCGGATTCAAATGTTCAAGGCTCAGGGAGGCCGGAGCCCCCAACGCCGATCTTACCAGACCTGGTTCGTCAGCGGATGTCCGGAGATTCGGTCACGCACGAGAATAAGGCGTTGAGCATTGAGTCTTGAGCCTTGGTTGAACCTTGATCATTGAGAATTGAGCCTTCGTTCTCCCCCCCCAGGCTTTCGAGGCGGGTCGGGGCCGCGAGAGCCACCAAGAACCTACAGAACCTAGCTTGAAGTCCCACTAGCTTCCTTTTGGTGCGACCGACCGTGCGGAGCAAGCGCGTGAGCTCCCCAGTCGGTTCTTCCGCGAGCGGGTAGGCGCTGCGAGCGAGCGCCATCCGCGCCCGGGCCGGACGGTCGGTCGGGTGGGGCCGGCGAAGCCGTTCACCATGGGGGCACGGAGAAACGGAGGCCTCACGGAGGACCTTCGCCGGCTGTGCGAACCTACGATGGTCCACGAGCAATTGCGTCGGATCTCTTTGTGACGGGATGACAGGAGCAACTAGACACGGCATTGGAAAATCCTGTTTGTCCTGTTATCCTGTCAAAAAAAAGTCGTCGGAGGCATGACTCGACATGTCACCCCCTTCGTGCCTCCGTGGGGATGCGTACCTCCCCGTGAACGGTCACGGGCCGGCAACGCCTCGCCGAACGGCAGCGCCGCCGGCGTCTCCTCACGGCGCGGGATGGTGCGCCGATGGAGCCGCTTCTCCTGGCAAGAATTGCCGTTACACCCGCCCGCCAGTCCAATCCCGGTCAATTCCCTTGACAGGGCCTCCGGTCCCGCCTATCCTCGACCGAGGAAATCCTATCCACCCGGAACGACGAGCTGGGCCCCGGAGCCCGTCGATCGCGATCTGGACTTCCCTCCTTCCGTTGACAAGCCGCTGCTGCCCTACGCCGCGGTCAGGAGTTGTACCCTGCTGGACCCCATCCTCTCCCTTGCGACTGGGGAGCCGACTCCCCGGAGGAAGCTGCGCCGGCGCGTCGTTGGGAAACGTGTCGCCGAGCCGATCGACGGGCAGTACCTGGGGGAGGATGCGTGAAGCCGTCGGACGCAGGGCAGCCCGAGCCGCGCCTGCCCCCTCCCCCGCCTCAGCCCCCGCCCCCCGCCCAGGAGCCGGTGCACGCGCCCTCAGGGGCCGCGGCGGTTTTTCGCATCGCGGTACCTACCTCGTTCGCCATGGGCGCGACGAACGCATACTTGATCCCGGGGCCGGAGCCGGTCCTGGTGGATCCCGGCGTGCGGACGCCGGAGGCCCTGCGCGCGTTGGAGGCGGGCCTGGCGGCGTACGGGACCTCGATCAAGGCGATGCGGGGCGTCATCGTCACGCACGGGCACCTGGACCACTTCGGCCTGGCGCGGGCGGTGCGCAACCGGTCGGGGGCGCGGGTGTACGCGCATCGGTACGACGCGCGCGTGTGCGAGGGCTTTCCGGACAGCGTGCGAAAGGCGAACGTCCGGTACCGCGAATTTTCGCTGCGGCTGGGCTTTCCGCCGGAGCTGTACGGCCGGATGGAGACAGCGTACGCGCGCACCTTCGAAATGGCCGAGGGCGTGCCCGTGGACGTGGAGCTTTCGGACGGGGACCTGGTGCCGGCGGGGGGGCGGGAGTGGCGTGTGCTGCACACGCCGGGTCACACGCCGGGCTCGATCTGCCTCTTGAACGAAGAGCTGGGGCTGCTGTTGTCCGGGGACACGGTGCTGCGCGACATCACGCCGAACCCGTTTTTCGGCGGCCACTCGCACAACAGCTCGATGGGGCTGGGCGCGTACCTGCAATCGCTCGGGCGGCTGGAGGGGCTGGGTCAGGTGAAGACCCTACCCGGGCACGGACCGGTGGTGGAGGACCTGCCGGGCGTGCTCGCGTCGACACGGCGGCACCACGCGGAACGGGAAGGGCGGATCCTGGCGTTGCTCCGCGCGGAGGGGCCACTCGACGCGTTTCAGGTGAGCGGCCGGATCTTCGCGGAGCTTCCGGTGTCGCAGGTGTGGCTCGCCTTCGCGGAGGTCGTCGGGCACCTGGAAGTGATGGAGGCCGCGGGCACGGTCGTGCGCACGGGTGGCGGCGGCCAGGGCGGCGAGGCCGGCGCCGCGAGCGGGGCGGGGACGGCGGGCGGCACGAGTCCGGGGGAGGCTGTGCGGTTCGCGGCGGCCGGGTGAGGTCGGGCGGAATGGCGGGCGAGGCGGCGCCGGCTATACTTCAAGCTGGTGCGTAGCGTCGTCCGCCGCTTCCAGGCGCAGCCCGCGGCGACTGGCAAAGTAGCGAAAGCGCACGCCGAGTACCACGGCCGGCAGACCGCCGTCCCGGACGGGTCGCACCGAGACGTAGCGCTCGCCTTCGAGACGAAACACCTCCGGCCGACGGGTGCGCGCGACAATCAGGATGACCTCGCGGACCTTCAGTCGGGCATAGAAGGGAAATTTCGCGCGGCTCTCGTCGTCCGGGGAGCGCACCTCGATCACGCTATCCGCGGCGCCGACGATGCCGCGCGGCTGCAGGACGCCCTCGTTCCCGCGCGCCACGAACGACAAGTCGGGGATGCGGTAGTTTCGGGTAGGGGCCTCGGGGTCGTGAACCCCGGCCTGGACGTACACCGTGCCCATGGAGCGGCGCCGGCATTCGCTGTGCAGGAATTCTGCGAGACCCGTCACGATGTCTTGATGATCCAAGCCCGGGGGCGGGACCATGTGCAGCTCCCCATCCCACATCTCGTCCCAACGGTCATCCCGGTACGCCTCGCACTCGCGAGGCGCCGGTGCGGAAACCGACGGGCGTGCTGCTCGCATGGGCGTGTCCTCCATCAGAACGACGCCCGTATCCTAGCAGGCCTCGCGTCGCCGGACAAGGGCCTTCGACGGGCGGAAGCCCTGCGCCCGCCGGCGTGCGGACGGTCAGAACACGTCACCGATATTCCCCGGAGTCGCCCCCGCACGCCACGGGCTCGGGTACTTCCACGCTGGTTGGCCCGTCGGTGCAGGGCGAAAGCCCTGCACCACAAGGGCCGTGGGCGCTGAAGAAGGGCGCTCGCGAAAGCGAGGGTCGCGGTTTCGGCCGTTGCGGTCGGCATGGCACGACAGGGGTGAGGGTGTCATGCCGTGTGGCTGTACGAAGGCCGAGCGGGGAGAGCGGTCCTCGCCGCCACTCCCCGCCGGCTCGGAGGGGTGCTACTTCTTCGGCGCCGGCTCGGCGTAGTCTCCCATGTAGCCGAGGGTGGGTTCGGCCGGTGCCTTTGCGGACGCGCCCGGGGAGGGGGCGGGAACCGATGCAGGGGCTGACGACGGGTCGATTTCGCATCCCCCCGCCCTATACCCCGTGTTCAGGGGCCGGCGGGCACCCGCGCGCTGTCCGCCGAGTGGCCACCCGCCGCCCCGCAGGCCCGCCACCGCCCCGACGAGGCAGGATAGTGCGGCCGCGACGGCACCGCCGAGGAGTGCCAGGCGTCGCCGGATTGCGCGGAGCCCCACGGGGCAGTCGCGAAAGAGGATCGTGCCGTCGGCGCGACGGAAAAAGCGAACGCAGAGTCGTCCTTCCCTCTTCTCGATGAGCGTGCGCGCCTCGTCCCGTGTCATGCCTTCGAGGTTGTAGACGTTGAGTCGGCATTGCTGACAGAAGCGCGTGCGATCATCGCCGGTCATGCTTGCCCAGGAAACCTTGCAAGGAGACGCGATCCGAATCCCGTCCAGGTCGATGCTCGGTGCATTCGTGTCCATGGTTGTTCCTCGATCAGTAGGGTGCCATGAATTTCTCGCATCTGCCGGTCCTGCGCGGGCCGCTATCGACTTCGCCCTGGTTTGGGCAAAGGTTGCTGCGGTCGAGGAAGCTGTCCCCGCAAGCGAAGTGCCAGGCCACCACGTGGTACTTCTTATTCAGATAGTACAATTGAACGCTTGAGTTATGATGAGCCCGTGAACGAGGAACGATAGGGAGCGGGGGTGCCGCTGCGCTTCGAAACGTAACCGGGTTTCGTCTCGAAACGAGCCAGGGCGAGAAGTGGTGCCGGCTGAACTTTCCGACGCTGGCTCGGCGGTCCCCTGCCAAGCCGACGGACGCGCCGCCGGAACGCGGAACTACGAACGGTGCCTCGGCCTCCGAGGGCTACCGCCCAGCCCTTTCAAGGTGGGGAGGGCTGTTCGACGGTCGCAAAATGGGGCAGCAGATGCTGGGTGCGGGAAGGAGCCACGGAAAACAGGCATACGTCCTCGCACTTGCGGGGTCGTGTGCTACTGCGAGTCCGAGCCGGCCGGGACCTGTTCGGGCGTGGAGGAAGCGGAGCCGCCGCCGGAGGCGTCCGGACCGGGGGCCGGCGCATCCATGGGAGGCTGCTCCTTGGGCGGGTTGTCGCTCGCCGGGGGGGCCTTCGGCGGCTCGCCTCCGGCGGGTTCGGCGGGGCGGGGCTTCGAGGCGCGACGGAGTGCGTCCATCCACCGCTTCATGTTCTGTTCCTGGGCGGCCGCCGCGGACGTGTCCCCTTCCGCGGCCGCCGGCTCCGTGGAGGACGAACCGGTCGCAGGCGCCTGCGGCTCCGCGCCGCCGGAGCCGGCGCCGGCTCCGGCTTCGGTCCCCGGGACCGTGTCCCCTCCGACGGCCCCGCCGCCGGGCTGGCTGGACGCACCCTCTGCCGGAGCGCGTGCGCCGCGCAGTTTCCACTTCTGGACCTTCTCCGGATCGATCTGCGTGCCGCCCGCCACCGACTTGTAGACCAAGCCGAGAAGCACGACCAGCACGAGCAGCGCCAGAAGCAGAATGCCGGCCTTCAGCGGCCCGTTTTCCTCGTCCATCATCATCGCGGGACTCCCCGATCCGACACGAGCCCCTTCGCCGAAGCGGGATTATAGGCAAGCGCTTCAGGCCCTGTCAAGGGCCTCGCGCCGGTCCGAATCCCGTTGACGCACCGCTCCCGCCCCCTATAATAGCCGGGGTACCCTCTCCCTTCCTCCGCCTCGCCGGAGCCCCGATGGAAACCCTGCCCCGCCTGCTCGCCCTCCGCGCGCTCGAACGGCCCGCGCAGGACTTCCTTTTTTTTCGAGACCTGCGTTTCACCTTCCGCCAACTCGACGAATGGGCGGGGACCTTCGCCGCCGCGCTCGAGGCCGCAGGCGTCCAGCACGGCGACCGCGTCGCGCTCCTCACGGGCAACTGTCCGGAGTTCCTGGCGGCGTTCTTCGGCGCCCAGCGCGCCGGCGCCATCGCCGTCCCCGTCAACCCCGCGCTCAAAGCGCCGGAGGTCGAGTTCATCCTCGCCGATGCCGGCTGCGTCGCCCTCGTCGCGGATGGCCCGCGCCTCCCGGTCGCCGCCGCGGTCCGGCCCCGCTGCCCCGCCCTCCGCACGCTCTATGCCGCCGCGGTCGAGGGCGCCGACGGCCGCGACGCCGGCCCGACGCTGCGCTTCCCGGAGCCGTCGCCGGCCGGCCGCGCCGCCTGCAAGGCCGCCGGACCCGCGCCGGACGACCTCGCCGCCATCATCTACACCTCAGGGACGACCGGCCGCCCCAAAGGCGTCATGCTCACCCACGCCTCGTATCTCTACGACGCCTCGGCGATCGCCGCCTGGGTGCGCATGACCCCCGAGGACCGGTTCCTCTGCATCCTCCCCCTCTTCCACGTCAATGCCCAGGTGGTCACCACGCTCGCGCCTCTCGTGGCCGGCGCCAGCCTCGTCCTCCTGGAGCGCTTCTCGCCGGCCGAATTCCTCGACGCGCTCGACCGCTACCGCGCCACGGCGTTCAGCGCGGTCCCCACGGTCTATGCCATCCTCAACGCCCTCCCGGAAGACGCACGGCGCGACCTCTCGCGCCTCCGCCTCTGCGTCTGCGGCGCGGCGCCGATGCCCGTCGAGGTCTTCGCCGCCTTCGAGAAACGCTTCCGGGCCTTCCTGCTCGAAGGGTACGGGCTCTCCGAAGGGACCTGCGCCTCCTCGGTCAACCCCCTCGACGGACCGCGCAAGATCGGCTCGATCGGCCTCCCGCTGCCCGGCCAGGAACTCGCGATCGTCGACGACCAGGACCGCCCGGTCCCGACCGGCGAGGTCGGGGAAATCGTGGTCCGCGGCCCGAACGTCATGCGTGGCTACTGGAACAACCCGGCCGCGACCGCGGAGACGCTGCGCGGCGGCCGGCTCCACACCGGCGACCTCGGCCGCGTGGACGCCGACGGCTACTACTTCATCGCGGGCCGAAAAAAAGAGATGATTATCCGCGGAGGGGAGAACATCTACCCCCGCGAGATCGAGGAGGTCCTCCACCGCCACGCGGGCGTGGCCGAGGCGGCCGTGGTCGGCGTGCCCGACGCGGTCTGGGGGGAAGAGGTCGGCGCCGTCGTGGTCCCGCGCTCTTCGGCGCGCCCGCCGGCCGAGCCGCCCGCCCCGCTCGCCGACCCTCTGCGCGCCGAGCTGGAGGCGCTCTGCCGCGCGGCCCTGGCCGACTACAAGTGTCCGCGTCGCTGGTTCGAACTGGGCGCCCTGCCCCGCACGGCGACCGGCAAGGTGCAGAAGCACGTCCTTGCCGCCCGACTTTCCCCCGGGGAGCGCTGACATGCCGCCCACCCCCGCGGATTTCCAGTTCGCCGAAGCCGTCCTCCACAACCACCTCGCGCCGAAAGAGGACCTCGACCACGCGCTCGGGATCCTCGAAGAGACGCGACGGCTCGGCCTCCACCTCAACCTGAAAGAGGTCCTCGTCGATCTCGGCACGCTCACGCGGGAGACGGCGGCCGCGGTGGCGAACCTTCCGGCCCCGGCCGGCGGCGGTCCGCGCTTCGAAACCGGCGTCCGCCCGCTCGACCCGGCGCGCGACGACGAGCGCCGGATCGGCAGCCTCGCGGTCCACAACCTCCTCGTCACGCCCGACGAACTGCTCGACGCCCTCCGCGTCCAGCAGGAAGAGGCCGCGGCCGGCCCCCGCCGCCTGCTCGGCGAAATCCTCGTTTCGCGCGGGGCCCTCGACGCGCTCGCGCTCGAAAGCCTCGTGGAGTTCCAGCGCGCGCTGCTCGTGCGCGACCGCGCGGGCGTCCGCGTCCCCGGCACGATCCTCACCCCCGAGGACCTGCTTTTCGGCAGCCTGGTCATCTCGAACGGCCTCGCCACGCCCCACCAGGTCCAGGAGTGCCTGCACCTCCAGCGCGAGATCCAGGCGCAGACGGGATTGGAGCAACGGCTCGGCGAGGTCCTCTTCGAGAAGGGGTACATCACCCGCCGCGCGATCGAGCTGCTCCTCGAAGTGCAACACCTCAAGCGCAAATCGGCCGGCCTCACCCTCTCCCTCAATCTCCCCGAGGTCACGCAGGAACAGGAAGACCGCCTGGGCGCCGTACTCGAAGCCGGAAAATTCGTCCGCAAAGAGGACGTCGGCGAGGCGCTCTCGCTTCAAAAAAAACTACGAGAGCTCGGGATCGAGCGGAAGCTGGGCGAGGTCCTCATCCTGCGGGGTTTCCTGGACGCGAGCAAGCTCGAGGCGGCGTTGAACCTCCAGGAGCGGCGGCGGGCCTCCCTCGAGGAGGAGCCGGAGGCCGCTTCGTCTGACGTGCAGTCGACGCTGGCGCTTCTCCTGGGCATCGCTCTCGCGGTCGCCGGGCTCGTGGTGGCGGGCTTCCTGCTCATTCGCCAGTCGCCGTCCACAAGCTCGGGAAGCGCGGGCCGCGGCGAGGCCGGGACCGGCGCCGGGGAAGGCGGCGCACGAGACACGGGGGACGGCGCCACGGAAAGGCCGGGACCGGGCCCCGGCGCCGGCCGCCGCGCCGGCGGTGGCGCCCCGCCGGGTGACGCCGGCACGCCGGCCGCCGCGCCGGCCCGCTCGCCCGTCGAGGACGCGCGCGTCCTTGCGGAGCTCGAGCGCCCTCTCCGCGCCTGGCGCTTCGAAGAGGCGCGCGCGACCTGCGACGCGCTGCTCGCCCTGCCGCTCTCCCCACCGCTCCGGGACCGCGTGCGGCAGGCGAGGGAGCGGGTCCATCGCTTCGCCGCTCTCTTCAGCCGCCTGCTCCAGGAGTTGCCGCGCGGGCGCTTCCCCGAGACCGCCCTCCGCGACGCCTTTCACGCCGACGCCGGCGTGCAGGTCCGCGCCGCCGATCCGGAGCGGGTCTCGCTCGACCGCGCGCGCGCCGGGGCGCCCGCGGAGGTCCCGTGGCTCCAGCTTCTCCCCTCCGAGCTCGTCCACCTCCTCGAGGCCCTCGAACTCTCGCCCGCGGAACAGCTCGCCGCGGCGGAGCTGGCCGGCGACTTCGGCGACCTGGAGGACGGACACGCGCTGCTCGTCCTCGCGCGCAACCGGGACGCTTCGCTCGCGCGTGCCGCCGACCTCGTCGTGTCCCGTTGGTGCGGCGCGCCCGTGCCGGTCGGAGGCTTCGTGGCCTGCCGGCGGCGGCTGGTCACGGAGGAGGAGCGCGCCCGGATGGAGGAAGGACGGGTGCCCTACGGGACCGGGTGGGAGACGCCGGAGTCGGTGCGCAAGCTTGAGGAGGGCCAGGTCCTGCGCGACGGCGCCTGGACCCGGGCTTCCCAGGACGAGCGGGTCGCCGCGGGGCTGGTCGAGTTCCAGGGTCGCTGGTATCCGCCGGCGGAGCTGGAACGCAAGCGACGCGACTGGGAATTCGCCTGGGAAGGGGACGGCGGGCAATGGCGCTTCCGTACGAACGTGGGCCCGGACTTCGCAAAGGAGCTGGGCCTCCTCCTGGGGCCCGCCCACGAGGAAGTCCGGCGGCACGTCGGGGAGGCGCCCGGCCCCGGACCGCTCGCGCTCTGGGTGTTCCGGGACTTCGAGGGCTATCGACGCTTCTGCGTATCCCGCAACCTCGCGGCCTCGCTGCTCGAAGACGGCGTGGTGCTCCCCGGCGAGGGGTTGGCGGCGACGTACGACCCGGGCACAGGCGACGAGGACCGGCGCACGGCGGTGCTCGGCGCGGTCGCAGGCGCCTTCTTCGCGCGGACCTTTCCGAAGGCGCGCCCCCCGGCCTGGTATCGACAGGCGTATGCGGACTACCTATCGGCCTCGACCTGGGAGAGCGGGATCCTCACGCTCGGGGTCGCCCGCTCGCCCCTGCTCGCATGGCTGCGCAGCCCGCTCTCGGAAGGGCCGCTCCCCGGGCTCGAGGCCGTCGTGAAGCTCGACCCCGCTCTCGCGGGCGGCGCCTCGCCCCTTCTGGCGCGACGGCGCCTGCGCGCGGCGGGCTGGTCCTTCTACCACTTTCTCCAGAACTCCCCCCGGAGCGACGACCACGCCCGCTTCCGGATGTACGAGGGCGCGTGCCGCGGCGCTGCCGCCGGGGCTGCGCCGCTCCCGGCCGATTGGAACGGCTTCCGAGAGTCCTTCGGGGACGCGGTCGGGGAAGTCCAGACGGCGTGGCGGGCCTACGTTAACGGGCTTTGACGCCCGGCGGGAGGAAGCATGTCGGGAATTCGCAAGGTCGCCATTGCGCTCATGACGCTGGACCAGCTCTCCGCCCCGAAGCTCATGGCGGGTCTGCCGCGGGAGTGCGCGGCGGCGGTGAGCGCGGAGATGCACCGGCTCGGGAAGCTCTCCCGCGAAGAGGTGCAAGAGGTCGAGGGCCGGTTTCAGAGAGAAGTGGCGGAGCTCCTTCTCGGCTGGACGAAGGAAGCGTGAGGCGGAGGTAGCCGTTTCGAGACCCGACCGCTTCACCACGGAGTCACGGACTCACCGAGTCACGGAGAATGCACGGAGAGGTGGACGAGCCGGGCGAAGGTTCTCCGTGTCGCTCCCGTGTCTCGGTGGTGAATGCCCACCCGCGGACGACCGCCCTCCATGTCGAGCGACGGTGCCGCCCTGCGAGGAGCCTGCGATGAACCTGGCCTTGGCCCGCTCGTGCCTGTTCGTGATCGTGGTTTGGGGTTTCTGGGGTTTCTTCAACAAGCTCGCCGCGCAGACGCTGCAGGCACGGCCCGCCGTGGTCTGGAGCTGCATCTTCACGACCCTTGTGAACGTGCTCATCCTCGGGTGGCTGCTCCGGAGCGGCGTGACCATCCGCTGGGAGCGCGGCGTGGCCCTGGCCGGGATGGGCGCCCTGACCGCGGGGGTGGCGTTCGTCGTGTGGATGTCCACGCTGGAGCGGGCGGACGCGTGCCGCGTCATCCCGCTGACGGCCTTGTACCCTGCCGTGACGCTGCTCCTCATGGTCGCGACGGGCCGGGAGCGGCTGCGACCGATCAACCTGCTCGGCGTGCTGCTCGCGCTCGTCGCGGGGGCGCTCATCTGTTACCAGCCCGCCGCTGAAGCAGTCGACCCAGCGCCGAAGGTCGACGCGTCCTCCGGCGGCTACTGAGCCCTGTCGAAGGGGCGGGCCCCACCGAACCGCGAGCGTTAGCGAGCGGTCCCGCGGCGTTCGCAAAAAAGCGCCTGCGAAGACCCCGACAACCCGCATTTGACTCTTCTGCGCGTCCGGGCACTGACTCTCGCGCATTGACGTGGAGGCTACAACCATGAACGAACGCACCAGCCGCAAGATCCCGGTCACCGATCGCCAGTTCCTGTGGGTCCAGGACGACGACAAGGGGGAAGTCACGCTCCACGTCGGCCCGACCATGGTTTCCCCGACCGCGGCCGACCGCGTCGTCGTCGACGACGGCGAAGGGGGCTTTCGCGAGGACGTCACGGGCAAGCCCCAGTCGATGGTCGAGCTGGGGGACAACCAGTACGCCGTGCTCTACAACCCTCTTCTCGAAAGCGACGGCGGGCCCAACGGTAAATTCCGTCCCGGCCGCAACGAGTCGCGCCCGCTCCGGAACGGGACCCGCTCCATGATCCCCGGCCCGTGCTGCTTCTATTTGCGACCGGGGCAGCGGGTCGAGGTGCGCGACGCGCACAAGCTCGCCTCGAATCAATACCTCCTCGTCGAGGTGTATGGCCCGGTCGATACGACCGCGCCCTATTATGAGGTCACGGCCCGGTCCGCGACGATCACCCGTTCCACCGCCGAGCGGCTCGCCGAGGGCGGCCCTGCGGGCGCCTCGCCCGCGCCGCCGAAGCCCGTGGACCTGAACCGGGGCCAGCTCATCGTGATCCGCGGCCTCGACACCCAGTTCTACATCCCGCCGACCGGCGTCGACATCGTGCCCGACACGTCCGTGGACGGGACCGGGGCGGCGCTCGGCGCGGCGGCCGCGCGTCAGATATTGGCGCAGCTCAAGCAGGAGGCGCCGGAGCGCCGGGCCGTCGCGCAAGGAGCGATCGACGCCCTCGCGGAGCAGGTCCAGGTCGCAGAGGAGGGGGGCGCGCAGAGCGAGGCCGAGGCGCAGGGCGTCCCGAGGCGCGCGCAGCAGGCGGCTGACGTCTACATCGACCAGTCGGCGCGCGCACGGCATCGCAAGGCCCCGGTGCCGCCGTCCCCCGGCGGTCCCCCGGCCGGCATGCCCGCCCCCGCGTCGGCGGCCGCCGCGCCCAACGCGATGTTCCAGGCGGTGCAGGGCGCCTTCCCGGCCGGGAGCGCCGCCGGTGGCGCGAATCTCGCCGCGCAGGCCTCCGCGGCCGCGGCGCCGCCCTCGCTCGCCGAAGTGCTCGCCTCGCCCACGTTGCGGCGCGCCCTCGAGAAGCAGGCCGGCCAGGCCCGGCTCGTCCGCAACGCGGTCGTTCTCGGCGAGAAGGAGTACTGCGTGCTCATCGACGCCGACGGCAAGCGCGAGATCAAGGTCGGGCCCGCGCGCGTCTTCCCCGGCCCGTACGACACGTTCATGAGCGTCGGCTCGCGCAATCGCGTGTACGACGCGTACGAACTGCTGCCGCAGCGCGCCCTCTGGCTCCGCGTGATTTCGCCCATCGCGCGGGCCGAGTTGGCCCAGCGGCTTCCCCGCGCCTTCGTGCTGGAGAAGGACGCCTACTTCCCGGGCGACGAGCTCTTGCTCACCGGCGTTTCCACCTTTTTTTTCCCGTTCAACGAGATCGAGGTCCTGTCGCCGGAGACCGGGCAGGCCGTCGTCGGCAACGACCATGCCCGCATCTTCATCGAGGCGGTCGGCATCGACCAGAAGAGCGGCATTTACGTCCGCGACCTCACGACCGGCGAGGTGCGGCTCATTCGCGGGAAGCAGTCGTACCTCGTCGATCCGCGCAAGGAGGTGCAAATCACGCGCATCGTCCCCGCGGACGACTGGAACCTGTGGATCGCGGCGAACGAGCCGCACAAGCGGACCGCGACTGCGATCACGACCCCGTGGGCGCTCTCCATCACGGTGCCGAACAACACGGCGATCCTCGTCACGTCCGCGAACGCGCGGCGCGTCGTCGAGGGCCCGTGCGTGACGCTGCTCGGGTACGAAGAGACCCTCTGCTCGATCTCCCTTTCGATGGGGACGCCGAAGACCGACGACCGCCTGCTCAAAACCTGCTTCCTGCGCACGCTCGGCAATCGCGTCTCGGACGTCATTACGGTCGAGACGTTCGACTTCGTGAAGGTGAACATCCGCGTCTCGTACTCCGTGACCTTTCTGGCGGAGCAGCGGGAAAAGTGGTTCAACCACGAGAACTACGTCCAGGTGATGTGCGAGCACCTGCGGTCGCTCGTGCGGAGCCGGAGCCGTGCGCTTTCGCTGACGCAGCTCTGGCCGCAGCTCCCCGCGCTGGTGCGGGACACCGTCCTGGGCGAGCCGAAGGACGGGCGGCGCCCGGGTCGGTCGTTCGCGGAGAACGGCTCGGTCGTGACGGAGGTGGAGGTCCTGTCCGCGGTCATCGAGAACCGCGACGTGGCGGAGCTGATGCAGCGCGTGCACACGGAGTGGGTGACCCTGCAGATCGGCGACCGGAAGGCGCAAGAGGAGCTCGCGTCGACGAAGTTGCGGGCCGAGCTGGACAAGGAGATGGCGCGCTTGACGGAGGAGGCGAAGGAGCGGGAGGCGAAGGTCGCGGAGGCCGTGCGGCGGCTGGGTCACGAGGCGCGGCTCGCGGAGCTGCGGGGCGGCGAGGGCGTGGAGCGGGAGCGGCAGGACCTGACCGATGCGCGGGAGTCGGCTGCGCAGAAGGCCCGGGTCGCCCGTGAGGACGAGGCGAAGGCCGCGGAGCTGAAGCGGGCGGCGGAGGAGGCGCGCGTGCAGGCCGAGGCGCAGCGGACGCTGGCCGCGGCGGAGGTCGAGCGCGCGGCGCGGCTGCGGGACCTGGAGGTGCTCTTGATCAACGCGCAATCGACGGCGACCGTCGCGGAGCGAAACGCGATCCAGCGCGGGCTGGTGGAGGCGATGACCGCGCTCGGCGACAAGATCATGCTGGGCGAGGTCGCGTCGAACATGAACCTCGTCTCGCTCTACAAGGGGAAGGACGTCGGCACGATCCTTTCGGAAGTGCTGGGCGGAACGAAGGTGCTGCCGACGCTGCAGGCGCTGCGCGAGCGGTTCGGCGGCGCGGGCGGCGGGAGCGGGAGCGGCGGCGGCGCGGACGGTCCGAAGCCGGCGACCCCGGCGGGGAGCGGGTCCGGCCCGGCGGCCCCGCCGCCGGCGCCCGGCGGGCCTTCTTCCGCGCCGAGGGGGCGGTCGTGACGCCCCTGCTGGTTCACCTCGTCTTTCACCCTGACTCGACCGACGCGCGGGAGCTCGCCGTCGCCATCCACCGTGCGCTGCATGACGATCCCGCGCTGCCGGGTCTGCGCGTGCCGACCGTGGTTCTGCCCGAGGATGGCACTGGCCTCCCCCCCGCGCGCCACGATCTTGACGAGGCGGAACACAGCCTCGTCGTCGTTTTCGCCGACAGCGACATGGTGCTCGAACCGGCCGAAGTGCCGCCGGGACGGCAGGCGTGGCCCGCGTTTGTCGGCGACCTGGCAGAGCGGTGCCGGGACGGTCGGCACCAGTTCCTGCCGATCCAGCTCTCGGAGTCCGCATGGCCGCTCGATCGTCGCCTGGAGGGAACCAGCTTTGTCAAAGCTCATGCGCAGCCATGGGGCCAACGCACCGCCTGGACCGAGCGTCGCGTAGTCATCGCGCTGTGCCGTTTCCTGATGGGGCTCGAACAAGGTCCGCGCGTCCCGCTCAAGGTGTTCGTCAGCCACACAAAGCTCGACATCGACAAGAAGCCGCGGGTCTTCAACGCGGTGGTCGAGCACCTGAACGCCACGCAGCCCGTCGAGGCATGGGTGGATAGCGCCCGGATCGACGGCGGTTCCGAGTTCGCAGAGGAGATCAGCCGGGGCGTGCGCGACTCCGCCTTGCTCGTGCTGGCAACCACGCGGTACGGCGGGCGCCCCTGGTGTCGACGCGAAGTGCTCCTGGCAAAGGAGCATCAGCGGCCGTTCGTGGTCGTGGATGCCCTCGCCGGTCTCGACACGCGCAGCTTCCCGTACCTGGGGAACGCGCCCGTGCTTTCCTACCGCAACGCCGGTGCGCAACGCGCCATCGACCTCCTGCTGAAGGAGACGCTTCGCTTTCTGCACGTCTCGAAAGTCCTCGCAGGGCAAAAACGCCCGGAGGATCTCGTTTTCAGCTCGCCGCCGGAGCTCGCCTCGCTGGTCCGGCTCCCGCCCCAGAGCAGCGTCCTCTACCCGGACCCTCCTCTGGGGGACGAGGAGCTGGAGGTGCTCGGGCCGCTCGGACATCGGGTGGAGACTCCCCTTCAGCGCGCGGGCAAGGACAAGAAGCTCTCGCAATGGACCGTCGCGGTGTCGGTTTCAGAAAGCGACGACCCCGAGCGCTACGGCGTCCTGCGCGAGCACCTCGACTCGGCGTTGCTCGAGGTCTCTCGGCATCTCCTGGTCAGGGGCGCCGGCCTCGCGTACGGCGGCCATCTGGGTAGCGAAGGCTACACGGTCGCGCTGTGCGATCTTATCCGCGCCCATCAGTCGCTGAGCACCCTGCCGCCCGTTGAGCGGATTCGGAATTATGTCGGCTGGCCGTTGCCGTATGACACGCTGCCCAAGGAAAAGCGCGCGAAGCTCCAGAATCTGGCCACCTTCATCCGCACGCAGCGCCCCCCCGGCGTCGAGGCGCTCGAACCCGGGACCTTTGTTGCGGAACCGGTGTTTTTCGCGGCGACGAGTCCGGTGCGCCGGTACGCGTGGGCTCGGGGGATGACGGCGATGCGGGAGCGACAGGTCGCCGAGGTGCACGCGCGCGTCGTCATCGGCGGAAAGGTGGGCCCGACGATGACAGCGCGTCCGGATGGCGGCCGGGAGAAAGCGTGGTACAGCGGGCGCATCCCCGGCGTCCTCGAAGAGGCGCTCCTCACCGTGCGGGCGGCCCGCCCCCTGTACGTCTGCGGCGCATTCGGCGGGGCCTGCGCCGTCCTCGTCGAGCTCCTGGAGGGACGCCCTCGGCAGGAATTCACCTGGGACTACCAGAAGCAGGCGCCTCATGCGGAGGAGATGCGTCGCATCTATGAGCAGCAGGGCGTTGCCTGGTGGGACTACCCGGACATGACCGCCTTCCTGCGAGAAACAGGCGTGGAAGGCCTGTCGCGGGCGAACGGACTCTCCGTGGCCGAGAACCTCGAACTGTTCCGCACCCGGGACCTCGACCGCATTGTGGAGCTGCTGCTCCTGGGCATGTCGCGCGTGTGGGAAAGCACCCCTCCGCCCGCGGCGCGATAGCTTTCCTGGGAAGCGGAGGCAGGGCGTTGCAGCGGGCTTCTATCCTCGGAACCGACCTGTGGGAGGACAACCGCCATTTCCCAGGATGACCCCGCGGAACTGAAAAGCGTGGGCGTGAGCTTGAAGCTCGGCTTTCTCGATATCGATGCGAAGTGGGAGGCGAACCCGACGCAGCGCCGTGCAGCCTGGTCGCTTTACGTGGAGCTGGCCACGCGCGTTTCCACCGAACCGTTGGCGGTCGACCACGGACTCCTGCGAGAGGCGCTCACTTCGCTCTACAGCCTGTTCAAGACCACGCGCGAGATCCTGCGTGAGGCGGGACCCGACATCGGGATCTCGAAGCAGTCGGTTGGCGGGATCGCCCTGGCGGTCCTCAATCGACGCGTGCGGCCGTTCCTGGCAAAGTGGCATCCGTTGCTCGGCTACTGGGAGGCAGGTCGCGGGCCGGCGGTGAGTCCGTTCGAGCACGAGCAGGCATGGAAAGGGGCGCAGGGGCTGCGCGAAGAGCTGAAGATCCTGCAGCGTGACCTGCAAGAATACACGGGCGAACTGGCGAAAATCGCAGGCGTGCGTGAATAGCGCGTGGGTGTGCTCACGGCTGACCAGGGCGAGGGGACGAGGCGAGCCGGCGCCTTGATTCTTGCATTGCACAGGACTGTGACACAATAGCCGAAAAGCTTGTTTTTTTGGCAACGAATTCCCAGGAGAAAATTCGCGCAGTCGGCGCAATTCGCGGTTCGTCTTTCGGTGTTTTCGGCGTCTTCGGTGGCTCGTCCCTTTGGTTGCGGCCATCGGCTGCTCTGGGGTATCGCAGAGCTCGGACTTCTGACACGGTCCCGAACTGTGTGATCGGAGAGACCGGGGTGGACATTCGCGAATGGCTGGCCGAGCTCGGGCTGCCGCAATACGCCGAGGCCTTCGCAGCAAATCATCTGAGCGACACGGCGGACGCGCCGTTTCGCGACCTGACGCACGACTTGCTAAAGGAAATCGGCGTCGCGTCCGTGGGCCACCGGATGACGATCCTGCGCGCGAAGGACGCGCTCGGACCCGGCGCGGCGTCTTCGACGCGGGCGACCGTGGCTACGACCGTCAGCCTGACCGCGGGCACGCCGGCGACCGCGGCGATGGGCACATCGAGTCCGGCCGTTGGACCCGAGTCTGGCGCTGCCTCACCGTCGGCCGCCGACCGGCCGATCCGCGTCTTCCTCAGCTACGGGCACGACGAGCACGAGCCCGTCGCGTCGCGGATCAAGCGGGACCTGGAACGGCGCGGGCACAAAGTCTGGTTCGACGTGGAACGGCTCCGCCTCGGGCAGGACTTCCCGGCCTACATCGAGGAGGGACTCAGGAGCTGCGACAAAATGCTCCTTCTGATGACGCCGCACTCCGTGCGCCGGCGCGACCCGCGTGATCCGTCCTCGACGGACGGGTTCTGCCTCAACGAGATCGCGAAGGCCCTGGAGCGCAACATGCTGATCATCCCCGTGCTCGTGGCCGGGCTCGCGAACGGACCGCCGATATCGATCTGCCGAATCCAATACCTGGACCTGCGGGATTGCCTGCCTCCGGAGGAGAAGGCAGAGAAGTACGCGAGCCGCTTCAAGCGCCTGCTGGACGCCCTGGAGTGCGACAAATTGGACTTCGAGGGAGGGCAGGCGCGGCTCAAACGAGCGCTCCGGCCGCTCGATTTCGACGCGGACATCGCCCGGCACGTGGCGGCCTTCACCGGGCGGCACTGGCTCCGCGCGGAGGTGGATCGCTGGCTGGCCGGCGAGGTCGGGGCGACCAGCGCGGCTGCCGCTCCCGTGGCTCAGGCGGCTCCGGGCGCTCCGCCCGTGGCGGGCCCGACGGATGCGAGCCGGATCTTCTGGCTCGTCGGCGGGCCGGGCGTGGGCAAGTCCGCCTTCGCCGCCCACTTGGCGCACTACCACGGCCGGGTCGCCGCCCATCACCTCTGCGTGCACGGCCACGATGAAAAGGCCGACCCGCGCAAGGCGCTACTTTCGCTAGCGTACCAGATGGCGCAGCACCTGCCGGAGTACGATCGGCGGTTGCAGGCCCTGGACGTGGAGGCGCAGGCCGCGGCGAACGCGTACACGGTCTTCGACACCCTGTGGGTCCAGCCGTTGGGGAAGGATTTCCCGGCGCCGGATACGCCACGGCTGGTGATCCTGGACGGGCTCGACGAGAGCACGCGCAACGGTCGGAACGAGCTGGCGGAGGTGGTGCGCGACTGCTGGCCCAGGACGCCACTCTGGCTTCGCCTCCTCGTGACGAGCCGACCCGAATCGGGGGTAATGTCGACGCTGGCCGGGCTGGCGCCCTACGTGTTCGAGGCGGAGCGGGCAGAGAACCTGCAGGACATACGGGACTACCTGTGGAGCGAGCTGACCGCGCGTGGGTTCGCTCCGCGCGGGGTGGCCGTGGACGAGGTCGTGAGACGAAGCGAGGGTGTGTTCCTCTACGCCAAGGTCGTGCTTGAGGAGCTGGTCGTGGGGCGGCTCTCGCTGGACCGCCCGGAGGAGTTCCCCGTCGGGCTGGCGGGGTACTACCAGAAGTTCTTCCAGCGCCAGTTCCCGGAGGTGCAGGAGTACGGCCGCGGGACCCGGTCGCTGGTGGGTGCCATCTGCGCGCAGCGTGGGCCGCTTCCGCTGGGCATCGCGGCGGCGGCGGCGGGGCTCTCGGATTTCGAGCTGCGGGAACAGCTCGGCGAGTTGGGGTCGCTCTTCCCGATCCGACGGGCCGCGACCGGGACGACCGCAAAGGAGGAGGCAGAGACCGTCGCGCCCTTCCACCAGTCTGTCAGCGACTGGCTGACGACGAAGGACCGGCGTACGGGTCTGCACCTAGCGGGCCCGTACGCCGTCGACGCGGCGGATGGAGAGCGGCGGCTGGCCGAGGAGGGAATGAGGGAGCACGGGCGGGGTGCGGAGCGGATGTCGGCGTACATGATCGCGCATCTGCCCGCGCATCTCGCGCGGGCGGGGCGTGAGGACGATCTGGAGGCGGTGCTGACGGACCTCGTGTACCTGGAGGTGAAGGCGGCGGCCGGGCGGGCGCTAGAGCTGGTAGGGGATTTCACCGAGGCGAAGCGGGTGCTTGAGGCGGACCGGCCGGGGCGCGAGCGGGTGCGGCTCCTGGGGAAGGCGATCTCGCGGGACGCGGCGTTCGTCGCTCTCCATCCGACAGCGCTCTTCCAGTGCCTGTGGAACTCGTGCTGGTGGCACGACTGCGCGGAGGCCGCCGAGCACTATGACCCGCCGGAAGGCGGATGGGGGCCGGGGGGTGCGCCCTGGGAGCGGGAGGGCCCGAAATTAAGCGCGCTCCTGGAGGCGTGGCGGGCGGCGAAGGAGCGCCGGACGCCGGACTTCCCATGGCTGCGATCGATCCGGCCCCCCGCGACGGCCGTGGACTCCCCGCTGGAGTTGATCCTCAGCGGGCACGAGTACTCGGTCACGAGTGTCGCCTTCTCGCCCGACGGCGGCCGGATCGCGAGCGGCTCGAACGACGAGACTCTGCGCGTCTGGGACGCGGCGACGGGCAGGGAAATCGCCTGCCTCCGCGGTCATGAGAGCAGTGTCGAAAGCGTTGCCTTCTCACCCGACGGCGGCCGGCTCGCGAGCGGGTCGTGCGACCGGACAGTACGCGTCTGGGAAGCGGAGACGGGCCGGCAGGTCACATGTCTTCGCGGGCATCAACTCTCCGTCAAGAGCGTTGCCTTCTCGCCCGACGGCCGCCGGATCGCGAGCGCCTCACGCGACAAGACCGTACGCGTTTGGGACGCGGCGACGGGCAGGGAGATCGCCTGCCTCCGCGGTCATGCGAGCAGTGTCGAAAGCGTTGCCTTCTCACCCGACGGCGGCCGGCTCGCGAGCGGGTCGTGCGACCGGACAGTACGCGTCTGGGAAGCGGAGACGGGCCGGCAGGTCGCCTGCATTCGCCCCCATCAGGACTTCGTGGAAGGCGACGCCTACTCGCCCGACGGTGGCTGGAAGTGGAGCGGGGCGTACGACCAGGACATGCGCGAGAGGGAAGTCAGGACGGGCAGGGAGATCCCCTTCCACAGGCATACGAGCATGTTCACGAGTGTGGCCTATTCGCCCGACGGCGGCCGGATCGCGAGCGCGTCGTACGACCACACTGTGCGTGTCTGGGAAGCGGAGACGGGCGAGGAGGTTGCCTGCCTCCGGGGGCACGAAAGCAGTGTAGAGAGTGTAGCCTACTCACCCGACGGCGGCCGGATCGCGAGCGGGTCCTGGGACAAGACCGTCCGCGTCTGGGACGCGACGACGGGCCGGGAGCTAGCCTGCGTCCGCACTTTTAATGATTGGGTCTGCGGCGTCACCTTCTCGCCCGACGGCGGCCGAGTCGCTAGCGGGTCGCGGGAGAAGACGGTGCGCATCTGGGACGTTTCGACGGGCCAGGAGATCGCCTGCCTCCGCGGACATGAGAAAGAAGTCACGAGCGTCGCATTCTCGCTTGACAGCGGCCGAATCGCGAGCGGGTCGCTAGAGAAGACCGTGCGCATCTGGGACGCTGCGACGGGCCGGGAAATCGCCTGCCTCCGCGGGCATGAGGGCAGTGTCGAAAGCGTCGCCTTCTCACCCGATGGCGGCCGGATCGCGAGCGGGTCGTGCGACAACACGGTACGGGTCTGGGAATTGGAGACGGGCCGGGAGGTCGCCTGCCTTCGTGGGCATGGCGACCAAGTCAACAGCATTGCCTTCTCGCCCAACGGCGGCCGGATCGCGAGCGGAGCGAACGACGGGACAGTACGCGTCTGGGAAGCGGATACGGGCCGGGAGATCGCGTGCCTCCCCGGGCATGAGCAGGTTGTCTGGAGCGTCGCGTTTTCACCCGACGGCGTCCGGATCGCGAGCGGGTCCTGGGACAAGACCGTCCGCGTCTGGGAAGCGACGACGGGCCGGGAGATCGCGTGCCTCCGCGGGCATGGGCGGTCTGTCACGAGCCTCGCCTATTCGCCCGATGGTGGCCGCATCGCGGGCCTGTCCGGGGACACCGTCGTCGTCTGGGACACGGGGACTGGCGAGTGCCTCCAGGTCATCGACGGATCGTCGGATGCCCTTTCCGTCGCCTACGGCCACAGGCAGGTCCCATGGCGGTCGGCGGGCGCACTTGTCGGCTTCGCACTCGCACGCGCGGACACCCGCGAGGCGGTCGCGTGGTTTCCACAGTTTCTGTGGCCCCTCGCCTTCCGCCCTTCCCTCTCCGTCCGCCGCTGGGCTGGCGCCGCCGGGTCCGAGCTCGTCATCCTCGCCCTCGAAGGCGGCCACGACCTGGAACGCCGCATCCGGCAGGCGCCGACGCAGACCGGCGATCCGCAGGGGCCGAGGCCCTGACCGGGAGGAGTCGCGATGCGCCTATCCTCGGGCATGGTTCAACCTGCCGCTGCCGTCGCGCAAGTCCGATGCGACTTCTCGCTTCGTCGGCACGGCACCGGCGTGCCCCTACCGAGAATTGCCCATCAAAGATCGCAACTCGGACTGCCAGCATGCCCGATTTTCCCCATCCCGCGCAGAGGTTTGGGTGCGGTGCGCCACCGAGTGCCGGACGCGCGGCTATAATAGGGGACACCACGCCCATCTGCGGGGAATCCAGGACGGCATCGTTCGGGGCACGTGCCTCGCCAAACCCGCGGCGTTCTGGCGTGAGTTCCTGCATCACAGCCCCGGGGAGGCCGAGTTCGACCTCCTCCGGCGCCACGCCCGCACCGGTGGTCCGCTCGGCAGCGACGCCTTTCTCGCCACCGCCGAACGCATGACCGGCCGCACGCTCGCCCCGAAGCCGGGTGCATCCCAGCCTAACGGCCCGGCATTCAACGTAGGAAATCTTTACAGCCGATAAAGTTGTGGTATCCTCCCTGCTTCCGAATTAACCATGCGGCAGGCCCAGCCCGCCGCGCAGAGGAGGATACCACGGTGGACCAGCATACCCTGGATACAGTCGTTCGGCAAGCAATCGAAGCAGAAGCTGGAAACTTGGTGAACGCTGTGACGGAATTCCTAGGAGGCATCGGTCCGAAGTTCTCTGCCCTCAAAGCAGAGCAGCGTTTCCGTATCTCGCTACAGTCGCTCGGAGCATCGCTCGCCATTAGTGCTCTTGAGCATGCCGATCCGGACCTTCGGAAGGCGCTACGCGATCGAGGACACTCGAATCCGAGTGGCGAGCTCTGCCAAGGCCCCTTGAAGGGCAAGGGTATGAAAGTCATCGGTTTGCAACTGCTCGTGGGCAGCATCAGGGTGCCAGAGTGGACAGCCGTATGCCGGAAGTGCGGACGGCATCTCGGGGCGGTTCAGGAGGCACTTCAGGCCGTGAATCACATGAGCGCGGCCTGCGCCAGTGCCGTCGCCATCGCGGGTGTCAACCTGTCCTTCGAGAAAGCCCAGGCCGCTGTGGAGGAAATGTCGGGCCTGACGGTGGACGACAATCGTGTGCAGCGCACCATCGCCGCCCTGGGACCGCGAGCAAAGGAGGCCATGGCAGAGGCGCCGGCGGACTCCGCGAAGAGTCTTCCTCCGAAAGGAAGCCAGGTCTATGTCATGATGGATGGCGGACGCATCCGCACGCGTCAGAACGGCGGCGAGTGGCGCGAGCCCTGCACCGCCCTCGTCCTGTGGCGAAACGAGAAGGGTGGTTGGGAAAAACGGGGAATCAGCCATCCTCTCGACAAGTCCAAGGTGCTGAGTGTACTGGATCGCTGGATGACCCGCTTGGCACCGGGGACCGACTGGGAGGTGATCATCATCGCCGATGGGGCCGAGTGGATCTGGCAGTGGGCCGACCAGTACCCATGGGCCGTGCACATTCTCGACTATTATCACCTGAAGGAGCATGTCTGGGAGGCCGCCAAGGCGCTACACGGGGAGGAAACCTCTGCCGCTGCGTGCTGGGTGGACCGCATGATGGCCAGGCTCTGGCGAGGATGGGACACCAGCACGATTCTCGCCCTGGACCGCATGAAGCCACGAGGTTTGAACGCGGCAAAAAAGCTTGAGGCCTTGAACAAGCTCGCTACGTACCTGGACAACCATCATGGCTTGACCCGCTACGCCCAAAACCGAAAAGCGGGCCGTTGCATCGGATCCGGAGCCATCGAGAGTTTCTGTAAACAGCTGTTCTCCATGCGCATGAAGGGCCCCGGCATGTTCTGGGGCGAGCTCGGTGCCGAGCATGTAATGGGCCTGCGGACGCTGTACCTGACCGGGCAATGGGGGCGGTTGTGGGACAGCCCGCGGCTTCGGAAATCTGCATGATTCACCTGACCCCCAAAGTGGGATGCACCCCCGAAGCCGCGCGGTCGCCCCCGCGCAGCCGAGTCCACCTCGCAGCAAACGTCGCGGAGCCCGAAGAAAAAGTAGTACGTGTCCCCCACTTTGCCCCGTTTTCGAAAACGCTCACGACGAAGAAGTGCGTCGGCGCGACAGTGGCGCCCTATCCATGAGCGCATGCGCTCCGGCAAGTTCGTCGCATCTACACTTCCCGTCAAGCAGACCGATCACCGTGAGGGCGCTCTCGACGCATCGCCTTGCCGTGTCGATCCGCTCCACGCCGACATGCGACATGTCGTAGTCCGCCTCGATCCGCTTCGTCTGAAGGTCTCCGATCAGGGCGGCCGCGAGTCGGATGTCAGGCTCCGGAAGGCTCATGAGGCGGAGAAGCGCTTCGCGATGCCCTCCGGCGTTGCGGGGTACAGGCATCTTCCGCCCGCGAAGAAACTCGGCGGCGACATGAAATGCCGCGTAGTAGCATCGGCTGATCGCCGTGCGTGAGGCCGCGGGCCCCGCGTGGGCCTGCGAGCAGAGAAGGGAGGCGAGCCGGTGGAGGTCGCGTGGATTCATCGCCCTCAGGCCGCGTTGTAGGACAGTCGAAGGAGCGGACGAAGTGCCGGCGGTATCGCGACGAGGAACTCTCGCGTGTAGGCGAGATAGGCTTCCATGAAAGAGGAGGTCGCGCCGCCGAGCGTGATCTCCAAGGCAATCCAGCGATCACCGGTCTCCGGATCTTCACGAAGCGCCAGCGAAGAGCTGAGGAGATCCGTGAAGTTGCTGCGGACGAGCGCGAGGCACACTTGGGCAGAGGCCGTGAGTCCGTGCTGCGCCATGAATTCGCCCACGTCGGTTGGGGGTCCCAGCCCCGAGGGATCGCTCCCGACCGCGTCTTCGTGCAAGGTCTTCGACATGACTCGACTCCAGTCTGAGGGCCGACCATCTCCTTCATTCTAGGCTTTCCGCGTGAGCGCGATCAAGGACCATCGAGGCATGATCGAACCGTGCCGGTAGACGACGCTGCACTCAGCGCCCGGCCTCTGCGTCTCCGCGTCTGTGTGTAAAAGTCTCGCATTCGACCCACACGGCCGGGCCGAATTTCAAATTGCAAAAAGTCAAATTTCAAATTTCAAATTTCGACCGCGTTTAGCCGGCACGGGGAGCCCTGAGCTGGCCACTCCCCCCACACGGTTGACTTCCCCGCGGCGCTCCGGTACACTCCCCGCGTCACTCACCTCCGGGAGGCGCGCCGACCCATGCCGATCGACGTCCAAAAGCTCGTCCAGGTCCTCCTCGAGGCCGCGCGCGCGGCCGGCGAGGCCGCGGCCGACGAGCGCACGTTCGCCACCGTCTCGTTCAAGCCCGCCGCCACCGGCGCCAACCCGCATGCGCTCATGTCGCGCCGCATCCTCACCTCCGGCGACTTCGCGGCCCAGGAGGCCGTCCTCGCCCGCTTCCTCGCCGCCGGTCTCCGCGAATGCAAGGTCCACGCCGAGGAGGAGTCGCCTTCCCTCGCCGAGTTCCGCCCCCGAAACGGCGCGCCCGTCCTCTTCGTCGACCCCATCGACGGCACGCTCAGCTACGCGGTCGGCACCATGGCGTGGGAGGACACCGCGATCGGAGTCGGCTTCGCCGCCGACGCCGTCGCCAGGATCAAATCGCGGATCGACCCCAAACTTTATGGCGTGGTGCTCGGCGCCCAGGTCCCTGGCGTCAAACTCCCCGGCGCCGGCCTCGTCTCCGTCTGCGCGCTGCCCGCGCTCGGGATCGTCTACCACTCCGTGGGCGGTCGCGCGTTCAGGAACGGCCGCCCGCTGCGCGTCGCCGGCGGCGACCGCCCGTCCCGCGTCGTGCTCGCCCCGCGCCTCCTCGACCTCGACGGCAACCGCGCCTCCCACTTCGACGCGGCGCGCCTGCCGTACCGCGTCGCTGCCTCCCACCCGTCCACGCTCTGGCGCCTCTTCGAAGGGGATACAACCGCCTACGCGGGCCTCGCCAATGCCTTCGACGGTCAGCTCGCCTCCGAGATCGCGGCCGCGGCCGGCCTGGTCGTGAGCGACCGGCGCGGGCGCGACTTCTTCCCCGCCGACCTCACCCGCCGCGCCGACAGCCTCATCCTCGCGACGTCGCCGGAGGAACGGAATCGCGTGGCCGCGGTGCTGCGCCTCTACCGGTAGCGTCCGTCGCTTGCATCTTCGAAGCCGCCGCTCTAGAATCTCCACTCTTGCGCATCGACGCCCGGGACCGTCCTCCGGCTGTCGGTGGGCTTGAACCCGGGGCCGTGAGAGGACGGGCCGAGACCGCTCCCAGACCGTCGCGGTTCGGTTTCCGGCGCCGCACGCAGCGAACGAGCCGCAAGCACTCGGTCGAAGGCCCCCGTTCCCCGCATCTCCGGCCCCTCCTGGAAAGCCGTGCCATGCCCCGCGTCGCCCCCCCCATCGTGAACGTGGTGATCGGCACCGCCGGCCACATCGACCACGGCAAGTCCTCCCTCGTCCGCCGGCTCACGGGGATCGATCCCGATCGGCTGCCCGAGGAAAAGGAGCGCGGGCTCACCATCGACCTCGGCTTCGCGCCCTGCCTGCTCAAAGACGGCCGCCGCATCGGCATCGTCGACGTGCCCGGGCACGAGAAGTTCGTCAAGAACATGGTCGCCGGCGCGACCGGGATCGACCTCGTCCTGCTCCTCGTCGCCGCCAACGACGGCGTCATGCCCCAGACGCGCGAACACCTCCACATCATGTCCCTTCTCGGGGTCAAGCGCGGCATCGTCGTCGTCACCAAGATCGACATGGTCGATCGCGAGCTGACCGAGGTCGTCATCGAAGAGGTCCGCGACCTCGTGAAGGGGAGCTTCCTCGAGACCGCGCCCCTCTGCCCGATCTCCGTCGTGACCGACGAAGGCTTCCCGCACTTCTGGGACACGCTGAACGCGATGGTGGCCGCCACGCCGCCGAAGAGCACGGACGGCGCCTTCCGCATGCCGGTCCAGCGCGTCTTCTCGGCGAAAGGCTTCGGCACGGTCGTCACCGGCATCCCGCTCTCGGGCCGGGCCTCGCTCGGAGACACCGTCGAGTTCCTCCCGCTCGGCAAGACGGGTCGCATCCGCGGCCTGCAGGCGTACAAGAGCGACGTGAACGAGGTCCGTGCCGGCCACTCCTCCGCGCTCAACGTGAGCGACGTCGACCACAACCTCGTCGTCCGCGGCTTCGTCGTCGCCACGCCCGGCTACTTCCAGGCGCGCACGACGGTCGAGGCGCGCCTCAGCTACCTGAGCGATTTCACCGTTCCGCTGAAGACCCACCTGCCGATCCGGTTCCACACGGGCACGGCCGAGGTCATGGGGAAGATGATCCTGCTCGATCGAAAAGAGGCGTCCCCGGGCGAAGAGGTCCTCGTGCAGTTCCTCCTGGAAGACCCGGTGGTCGCCGCCCCCGGCGACTACTTCGTCGTGCGCCACCAGTCGCCGACGGTGACGATCGGCGGCGGCAAGATCATCGCTTCGCTTGGGCGCAAGCTCCGCCGCAACCGCGCGGAGGTCCTCGAGGACCTCTCCGAGCGAGAGCGCGTGATGACGGACGCGGAGCCCTCCGTCGAGTATGCGGTGAAGGCCTCCGGCGCGCGTGCGCTCGCGCGCGACCCGGTGGCGCACGAGACCGGGCTCACCGTCGAGCGGACGGCGGAGCTCCTGGCCGCGCTCGTGGCCAAGGGCCGGCTCATCCCGATTCACCAGGGGAACCGCTTCCTCCACGTCGACGCGCTCGCGAAGACCCGCGAAAAGGCGCTGGCCTCGCTCGCGGCCTTTCACGCCGAGAACCCGCTCCGCGCGGGGATCGAGCGGATCGCCTTCCGTAACCGGCTCGAGCTGGAGAACGAAGCGTACGACCTCGTCCTCGGCGAATTGTTGCGGACGGCGGCGGTGGTCGAGGAGAACGCCTTCCTGCGGGCCGCGAACTTCCAGGTCCGCATGAACGACGAGTTCCGGCGGCTGTCGGGGCAGCTCGAGCAGCTCCTGTTGGAGACGGAGTTCAACACGCCGCGTCCGGACGAGCTGCCCGGGCTGCTCAAGGCGACGGCGGAGAAAGCGGCGCAGGTGCTGCGGATCCTCGTGGAGTCGGGGACGATCATCCGGCTGAAGGACGACATCCTCCTGCACCAGAAGGCGATCGAGAAGGCGCGCGAGCTCCTCGTGAAGCAGATCCAGGAGAAGGGGGAGGTGATCTCCGGGGATTTCCGCACGGCCCTCGCGACGAGCCGCAAGTACGTCATCCCGCTCCTGGACTGGTTCGACGAGCAGGGGATCACCGTCCGGGAGGGGAGCCGCAGGGTCCTCCATCCGAAGCACCGCGGATGAGGCCGAGATGCCCGAGTACACGAAGGACCCCGACGTCGGCCTCATGCTCCGGTTCCAGCGCGGCGACGAGGACGCTTTCACGAAGCTCGTCGAGAAGTACCAGAAGAGCGTGCTCAACACCGTGTACCGGTACACGAACGACCGGGCCGCCTGCGAGGACCTCGCGCAGGACGTGTTCGTGCGCGTCTGGAATGCGCGGGAACGGTATGCCCCGACCGCGAAGTTCGGGACCTGGCTCTTCCGGATCGTGGTGAACCTCTGCCTGAGCTCGCGCTGATCCTGGACAAATACGAAGAGCTGTCGTACGAGGAGATCGCCGCGCGGATGGAGCTTTCCACGCCGGCGGTGAAGTCGCTCCTCTTTCGGGGGCGGGAGGGCCTGAAGCGGCTGCTGGCGCGGTACCTGGAGCTGGACGAGGCCCCGTAGGGCGACCGCAGGGTTGATTCCGGCTCGGCGCCGGCAGCACTTTTCGTTGCCCCCGGTCTCGCGTCCGGGATACAATCGGCGGCTGCTCTTCTAGTCCAGGAGCCGCCCACGATGGATCGTCCCGCTGACAGCGCCCCCTGTCCTGCCCCGGACCCGGGCAGCGCCCTGCGGGGCGCGCCGACCGTGCCCATGCTTCACTTCGCCGTGACCAAGAAGGCGCGGCGGGCTGCTGGAGCCAGGCGACCGGCAAGTTGTCCAACGCTTGAAGTGACCGTACAACGACCCGCTGCCCGAACGCCCCTTGGGTGTCGGCGCTATTCGTCTGTCCTCGACCGAAATGTCTTACTTGCGGATGCGCTGTAGCGAGGGTTGACATCCTCGGCCGCGATCAGTATAATCCGGCCGGTCATGCCCTCCTACCCAAGAAGGAGGGATCGTACCCCAGCATGTGCCATGTGGGAGACCGAGATGCCCAAGGAGAAAGAGAATCCCACTGAGGAGACCGCCGCCGGAGGAATTCGGCTAGGTTGGGACGACAGGGACTCCGAGACGCGAGGGCAGATCTTGAAGCGGCTCGCAGAGCGCCCGAACTTTCCACCAGCGCCCATCTTTTGTCCCGTCCCAACGGACCCCTCGCTTCCTAGCCTTGCGCCGGCTAAGTTCAGCCAACCTGGAGTTGCAGAGAAGTTCGCTTCGCTTGCGAAAACTTGGAAGGACGAGACTGGGATTGAGTCATCACCTGCACGCCTAGCCTGTCATCCGGCATACAAGCGCATCGTCGACATGGGCTGGGCAATCGTACCACTTTTGCTCCGGGACCTGGAGTCGTTCGGCGGACTGTGGTTCGACGCCCTCGTAGAGATTACGCAGAAGAATCCGGTTCCGCCCGAACAGGCGGGGCAGGTTGAGGAAATGCGAAAGTGCTGGGTCAGTTGGGGCAAACAGGCTGGGTTCCTTTAAGTGTGCTTAGCGCGGTTCATTGCGAGCTTCCCCTTGCTGGTTCCAGCGAGCTACTCGGTGACGAGCCCGCCGGATGACCGGTACAACTGCGTCGCATGGGCCGCGTGTGACACGACGCGGAGATGGTGGCCCCACCCGAGCGGCAATTACTACTGGCCGCAAAGTTGCCCGTGCAAAGAGAGTCTGGATACCTTCGAATGCTGTTTCGCCACTCTGGGTTATTCTAGGTGTCCTGATGGGGGGCTTGAGCCGGGATTCGAGAAGATCGCGGTCTTCGTTAATCTCCTCAGACCCGTCCATGTAGCCCGACAGCTAGCGGATGGGAGGTGGACGAGCAAGATGGGGCGCTACGAGGACATCATCCACGACACCCTCCAGGCTCTCGGGGAAGGGGCGTATGGCAACGCGGGACTGTTCATGAAGAGACCGTTGGGTGGTCTGCCTGCGAACACCTCGAACCCACCCACCTCGTCCGGATGAACATGGGTGTCAAGCCCGGGGGGGCAAGGTGCCCCTCGACATTTGAAGCCACACTCCATTCGCGTTGGAACGACGCCACCTTGACGATGGCGCTGGAGTTCCAGCACGCGGCGGGGGCCTCCTTGAAGTGGAGACTCGGACATGCCTGTGATTGGGCTGGGCGACGTGGGCGTATTTGTGGGACTTGTAACGGCGCCAGTAGGGCGGGACCGGGTGACCCTGGTCCAGGAAGCTGTGCGTCCGCTATTCGATCGCCGACGAACGAACCTAGAGGCCTCCATCAGCGCCCCGTTGGATGACGGTTTGTACGTACCGCACATCTACTCGATTTTCTCTGACTGGGATCTGCTTGTTGTTGCGGCCTTGGATGGAGCAACGTTCGCCCTCAGGGACTTCAATGCGTTCAATGGATTCGTCTCGGACCCCGAAAAAGACCATGGATTTCAGCACCAGTCACTTTTCGGATTCGTCCCACTCCTGCCCTCGAATAGAGAATGTCCAGGAGCTCCACCACCGGACGCGCTCACGGCAGTGAAGACTTTCCTGGCAACTGCGGAGCAGCTACCAATCCTAACCATGACGCAGCTCAAGCTGAACCCCGTTCTGATGATGCGCGGTGGATTCGATTTCCTTCGATGGGTGCAGTTGTGGCTGAACTACAAGGTGGCCACTGCTGGCGCCGTTCCTTGCTCTTTCCTCCAATTGCAGAGCATGGGATGGAACGAAATCACCCTGCTGATCGCGAGCAAGTCGTTCGCCGAGTCCATGAGCGTCCTTGATCAGTTCCGCGAGGAATCCGTGAATTCTCTGTTTGCTGGGTGGCCCTCGCATGCACAAGCGGCAGCCGCGCTCCACTGGGTGGACAGCGTTTTTGATCACAGCACCCGTAATTGTCACCTTTTCGACGCAGCCTGGACAACGGCAGGTTTCCGGTTTGAGCTTTTCGAGAGGTGGATCCAGGAGAACGAGCGAGAGCGCATAGCCGTAGAGGCGGGTGCTGTGGGGCTGAATATTTCGCACAAGGACCGAGTTGTCAAACTCAGTGCAATCGGCAAGCCGATAGCTCCGCCAGACGAGAAAGACAGATGCCACTTCACATCTCTGTGGACGAGCCGGCCGGGACATCTCGGCTCCTTGCTGGACCCGAGGGGGCAGCCAGAGGTTAGATTAACCCTCGGAAAGTTTGATTTCATTCATCCAGAATTCGCCATGCGCGAAATGTCGTCGAGGGAAGTCATTGCAGAATTTGTTGCAAAGGCTTGTGGTGCGACAATTCGAGATCATGCCCTCAAGACCTATTCGTTGCTCGGGCAGTTTCTTCCATATGGGCGCCCGCTGCCTCCTGTTGCTGGGGACCATTACTATTACCACCGTGAAATGATCCTACCGCTGTTCCGCATTTCAAGCAAGGATCGAGAGTCCATACGGAACAGTTGTAGAAAACTCGCGCTTCCGGACACGGTAACAACTCGGCTCCTCGGTGTGATCTCCAATTACAACGATGGGATTGACGACCGATTGCTCTATGCGGATTTCGTGGATTTGGCCGGATTTGTCGACCGTCTGGCCGAGGATATCCGCCTGCGGGATTGCTCGAAGCGCGACGCGTTTGTCGAGCAATTGGACGAAGCATTGCGAAGGTGGGGCCACGCCTACGCGAACAGGATTCATACGAGCCCCCGATTCTCACAGGAGCGTGACGTTAATCCCCTCTTCCGCGGGGCCGTTCAGCAAGTCGCCACGGCTCTGACCGGTGCCTATGACATCCTTTGCCAAGCTCCATTCCATAGGCCTGCCCCTTGGGAGGAGCAGCTCGGCATTCCGCCGATGTTGGCGACAATCTCCGGAACTGCGGACGTAATGTCGGACCGGTTTGCTCTCGAGCTGAGCCCGAGGGATGCCTTTCATCCAGAGTCTTTTGCGACCGTGGTGGGGCACGAAGTTGGCCATGTATATTATGAGAATTTCTATAGGATGGAGACCTGGATTGAGTATTGTCTTCCCGAGAGTCCGCTGTCCTTTGAAGACGTTCCTCCTCCGTTAAGAGAACTAAGCATGGAGATCGGGCGTGACCGGAGGGTGAGAGTAAATTTGACAAAGCGGCTCCTGAGGGAAGTCGCTGCGGATGTCTTCAACCTGGCAGTCATGTTTGGGTTTGACGCTCGGCTCTTCCTTGACGCTTACTGGTTCAACTTTCTTCAGAGTCGGTCCGCGCTAGCGAGCGGGAGCGAGTTGTTGCCAAATGACGGGCCGGAACATGTAAGACCCGTCGAGTCCATGACTGTTCTGCTCCGTCTGTGTCTTGCTGTGTGCCTCTCTCGACCTGCGACGGGTGTAGCGATCTGGGGTGACTGGCTGGAGTCTGTCCATCACCTTCCTTTCTTGAGCGCCGAGGTTGCGGCGTCGTTCCAAAGGCCCATGTCGAACCCTTATCTAAACTACCTCGTGTCCTCGTATGCGAACATGGCCAATTCGGCTTTCGAAGCTGCCTATGAGACCCAAGACGTGAATGCGACTACAGCAAGGTTGAGCATGAGGGTTGAGGTGAAGCGTGCCCTGATCCAGAGGGGCGAAGTGCCGCTATTCAATCCTAATGACGAAAGCCAGTTGACTTTTGTCAGCACGCTCTGTCGCGCCTACTTGACCCTTCTCCTCCCACTGCCAGACCCCGGAGGGCGTCGTAAGAAAATTTGGCTGGTGCGGGAATCTGACGGGAACCGGCGTCGTCCGACGCCTGGGAGTAGTTTCGCGGACTTCTTGGCTGATCCGTTTGGTGGTACGTTCTCATGGAAGCCGGAGACGCGGCGGGAGTACTTCAAATGGCGCGCTGCCACGCTGAGTGCCCTGTGGGACGTGAGCCTTAAGCGCCGTTGTGCCCGGGTTGAGCTACGAAAGGAAAAAAGACGAGTAGAGGATGCTTCGTGAAGGGATAGTTGACACATTCCAGTTCCTGGTGGACGTGGGACGATGTCCAGGAGAAGGGGGAGGTGATCTCCGGGGACTTCCGCACGGCGCTCGCGACGAGCCGCAAGTACGTCATCCCGCTCTCGGACTGGTTCGAAGAGCAGGGGATCACCGTCCGGGAGGGGAGCCGCAGGGGCCTCCATCCGAAGCACCGCGGATGAGGCCGAGATGCCCGAGTACACGAAGGACCCCGACGTCGGCCTCATGCTCCGGTTCCAGCGCGGCGACGAGGAGGCTTTCACGAAGCTCGTCGAAAAGTACCAGAAGAGCGTGCTCAACACCGTGTACCGGTACACGAACGACCGGGCCGCCTGCGAGGACCTCGGGCAGGACGTGTTCGTGCGCGTCTGGAATGCGCGGGAACGGTATGCCCCGACCGCGAAGTTCGGGACCTGGCTCTTCCGGATCGTGGTGAACCTCTGCCTGAACGAGCTGCGGGAGCAGAATATTTTGTGCTATTTAGATCTACGCCGGTTCTAAAATTTGGATATGCATTTTGTTTATTTTTGTCTAATTTTGCAAAGGCCAGTTTTCGCAAATCACTACTACTTCCCGTAATAACACAGT